>JAKADA010000002.1 GCA_021820975.1 Bacillota bacterium | reverse complement strand
CAGATTCCACCTCGCGATGGACACCCTTGCTCTTGGCTAACGGTAGGTGTGTCGCCAACCCCCGTTCGGGACTTTCACCCTATAGAGATCGCCCGTGCCGGGCGTACATAAACTAAGGAACTGTCCCCTAAGGGAACAATTCCTTAGCAAATACGAAAAGATGTTTCGAAAAGACTCGTTTCTTTACCCGATTGGATACATAATTCTTCGATGTGCCTCAAAAGTAGTCAATGTTGTATAGCCTGCTTCGCGAACATAAGCCACAGCTTGGTCATAATTTGCGCCAACATCTTCTGGTCGATGCGCATCAGAATTGATAACAATAGGTACTTCCCGTGCATGGCAAGCTTGAAGAAAACCCATAGCTGGATACATCTTACCAACAGGCTTACGCAGCCCTGCTGTAGATACTTCAACCACTTGGTGATGCTTTGCAAACAAGGTTGCAAGTCGCTGATACCAATCGTCTAAAAATTTAGGATCGTCAGGCTCATGACCAAATACTTTAATTACATCCGCATGTCCGACAAAATCAAACAACTCACTTTGTACCATTTGCGAAAGAATCGAAAAATATTCATCGTAAGTTTGTTTCAAATCACGATGATCCCATTGTGCTTTCATTTCAGCAAGGTCAAAACCGAAGCTTCCAAGCCAATGCACAGAGCCGATTACATAATCAAAAGGATAACTCGCGATGAAAGCACGCAACTCTTCATCAATGCCTGGTACATAATCCAGTTCAACACCAAATTTTATGGAAATACCCTGTTGTCTTGCATCTTGCACCATTCTAAAGTACTCATCGAGATCTTCAGTCCTGCGTTCTCTTACCCACGGATTGTCAAGGAGATGTGCCGTTTGTTTAAAGCGATAGGCATGCTCGGATACACCGTATTCTTCGATACCGCGCTCTTTAGCTACATGAAGAAACTCCTTAAGCCAAGTAACGGTATAAGGGCCTCGCTCCGTATGTGTATGATAATCTGTTAACAGAATAGTTCCCTCCTCTATCTCAATCCCACCATCTATAGTACACGAAATTGTCAAATTTGACATCGAAAAACGCAAAAAACGCAGGAGCAAAAGCCCCTGCGCCGTACCTTGGAATCTTTATAGCTGAGCTCTTGCTAACAAACGTTGATGTTCTTTCATAAGACAACGGTTCGATATCACCAGTAACCCTGCGTTTTTACCTTGCTGTTCAGCTTGTTCATTCGTTATTCCCGACTGAAGCCACACCGCTTTGGCTCCGATCGCAATCGCATCTTCGATAATTTGCGGCGCTTCATCGGCAGGTCGAAAAACGTCTACAATATCAATAGTCTCAACAACATCACGCAAACGCTCAACACATTTTCTACCGAGTACTATACGCGCATTGGGGTTCACAGGTACAATTTCATACCCTTGCGATTGCAAATACGATGCCACAACATAGCTCGCCTTGTGTGGATCTGCCGATAAACCGACGACGGCTATAGTTTTGCATGAAGTCAGAAAATCCGCAAGATCTTTGTCATTGATGGATCCCATCGAATCACCATCCCTCACCATAGACATTTTACTCCATAGCGTCCCTTTTTGGTGCGAAATACATACACATAGCGTGGAAACTGCTTTGTGGGAGTAAATCCTTCTTCCCGGATTCGCGTAGCTAGGCACCCTGCCTGAAACTCGCTGTTATACAGCTTGCCACTGTATACCCAGGCCATAATTACACCCCCAAACTGTCTCACCGTCATCATGCATCTATTTTCGGCAAGTAAATGGTAAATGTCGTCCCAACATCTACATCGCTATATACATCAATTTTCCCTTGGTGCGCATGAATGAGATTGTTAGCAATCGACAAGCCGAGTCCAGTGCCACCTTTAGCCCTTGTCCGTGCTTTATCCACTTTATAAAACCGTTCAAAAACATAAGGCAAATCGTCCTTACCAATACCATGTCCCGTATCCGAAACGGCCATAAGAACCGTTGCGGATTCTTCACGTAATGACAGTGTCACGCCACCTTGTGTCGTGTGACGAAAAGCGTTGTCGACCAAATTGGTTAGGACCTGCTCCAACCTATCTTGATCTCCAAAAATCAAAGCATGCGGCACCTGCGCATCCACATGCAGATACAATCCGCGCTCATGAAACAATCCCTGAAATTTCCGAGCCACTTTTTCGATGACAAGCTCTGCATCAAGAATCGCAAAGTGCATAGAAAAGTGTCCTGACTCAAGTTGCGCCAAATCCAATAATTCATTTACCAAACGTCGCATGCGCAATGTCTCTTCATAGATGATATTCGTTAACTCAGTTCGTTCTGCAGGATCCGTACCGAAGTCATCAAGCAGCGCTTCCGTATATCCTTGCAACATCGATAATGGCGTTCGTAATTCATGTGAGACATTGGCCACAAAATCTTTGCGCAAGCGCTCCAGTCGTCTCTCTTGCGTGACATCGCGAACAACCGCAAGCGTGCCTCGTAATTGTCCAGAGTCATCAGGTTCGTATAAAGGTGTCACCGTGGCAATCATAGCGCGATCCCCAACTTCTAGCTCTCGTTGCATCCATTGCCGTCTTTGTAACGTATCATGATGTAATTGACGCAAATCATCGGGTAATTGACCGACATCAAGCACACCTTCGCTTGGATAATTTGCTAACCAAGCCCGCGCTGCCGGATTAAGTAAAGTGGCCGTACCATGCAAATCAGCCGCTACAACTGCATCTGTCATCGCCTCCAAAAGACCCGCCACTTCTTCTTTCTCGAGAGTTAAGGCACGCACCGATTGTTCCAAATCAGCGGCAACATGATTGAGTGTATTGCCCAAACGGCCGACTTCATCCTGCGTTACAACGCGTACGCGCAGATCAAATCGACCCTTGGCCATCTCTTCTGCGACACTATTCATTTCAAGTACCGGATTGGCTAGATTTTTCGATACGACAAAAGCTAAACCCGTAGTAAGTAACGTTCCCAAGATGACAGCAAAAATGATTAAACCTGAAATTGAATTTGCAGGTGTCCCCACGAACTGACCTGATTCGGTAATAACAAGTAATGCTTCATCAACACCACTATTGGGATCCATCTGTGCAATGACAGCGTATAAGTTGGTCGATGGATCGGGACGACGTAAAAAGGAAGGTGCGCCTTGCCCTATATAAGGAGCACCAGCTTGTAGTGAAGAACGTTCTTTCGGTGATAGACTATTTAACCATCGATTGACAGTTGCGTCTCTTGCAGGAGGCTTAACCAAATAGTAATGATTATGAAGGGGTGAACTCACTCTTGTACCTATTTGCAACATCACATCATCCAAGGGCTCTTTGTTAAGCAATTCATTGACAAGAAGTACTTGGTTTGTTAATTCGCGACGTTGTATTTTATTTACGTATGTGGCAAAAAACTGCTCGAGATACAGGGCAACAATCGCCAGTACCACGAGCACCATCGCAACAATAGTTAACCACAGCTTTAAAACGATGCTGCGACGGATCACTCCGCCACCTCAAATTTATATCCTACACCCCATACGGTATGGATATGTTGTGGAACGCGTTCTGAGACTCGGCCAAGTTTTTCACGCAACCGCTTTACGTGTGTATCTACCGTACGTTGATCACCAAAAAACTGATAGTTCCACACATCACGCAATAATTCTTCCCGACTAAAGACTTTTTCAGGCCGTTGCGCCAAGTACAGTAACAAATCAAACTCTTTTGGCGTTAAAGTCACTTCTTGCTCTTCAACAACCACTCGCCTAGCATCGACATTAATCGATAGACCTGGGAAAGACAAAACATGCCCCAATACGGTTTGCTGATTGTCTACCGGTACAGTGCCTGTCCGACGAAGCAACGCTTTGACACGCATAATGAGTTCACGTGGACTAAAGGGCTTAACCACATAATCATCTGCACCTAATTCAAATCCATGTACACGATTACTTTCGTCACCTGCAGCCGTCAACATGATAATCGGTGTTTCTTTATACTGGCGAATTTCCATACATACGTCTCGTCCATCCATGCCCGGCAGCATAAGATCTAATATGATTAGCGCATAATCATTTTGCAACGCTTTGGATAACGCTTCCGTTCCCTCTTCTGCTTCATCAACCACAAAAGAGTTTCTTTCAAGATACATGCGAACCAGTTTACGAATGCGTTCCTCGTCATCCACGATAAGGATACGTTCCATATTGCCTTCCATGGTGCCCCCTCCTAAACCAACAACAGTAGTTCTTTATGTTTTGCACGTATACGTACACCCGGATGAAAAACATAATAACTACATTGTATAGAGTACATTACGTTGAACAAAAAATCCATGATATTGTCATATATAGTCATCGACGACGATGAGACCGAACACGTTTTATCCGTATGGGTAGCTCATGACGTTCTTGCAAGGCCGATACTTCATCCTCATAAAGAAAACGCCACTGACCTGGCCGCAAACCACGAAGTGTTAACGGACCATACTTTGTCCTTGTTAAGTCGAGACATGAGTGCCCTATGAGCTCAAGCATACGCCTTACTTGTCTGTTGCGTCCTTCGTGCAAAATTAAAAGCACACGAGAAGTCGTGCCATCTGTGCCTAGAAGTTTAACGATAGCGGGAGCCGTCTTGATGCCATCAAGTTCAACGCCTTGCGACAAGAGTAGGATGTCTTCTTGTGAGACGCGTCCTTGCACAACAGCTTCATAGTATTTCGTAACTCCCGAACGAGGATGCATCAGCCAATTGGCTAATTGACCATCATTTGTTAAAAGTAACAGACCGCTTGTGTCATAATCAAGACGACCAACAGGATAGACACGTGCACTTCGTTTTTCTATAAGATCCATAACCGTGCGTCGTCCTTGTGGATCATCCGTTGTTGTCATAACACCTGCTGGCTTGTACAACAAAATATAGACAAGGTGTTCCGTTTGATGGACCTTTTGGCCATCAAATTCCACCTTATCTTCGCTCGTTACTCGAACCCCTAATTCAGTCACCACACGTCCATTAATTTTAACGCGCCCGGCCTGAATCGATTCTTCCGCCTTGCGCCGCGATGAGACACCGGCTTGTGCGAGGTATTTTTGCAGACGTATTCCTTGCTTTTCTCTACTTTTATCCATGCGTGTTATTTTAACCGTGAAAGAGCCAATGCACAACTACAACCGACGCAATGACGCTAACTAAGTCGGATAGCAAGCCTACTTTAACTGCATATCTTGCCTGTTTAATACCAACACTTCCAAAATATACCGTTAAAACATACAACGTAGTATCTGTACTCCCTTGCATCACCGATGCTGCTCGACCAATAAACGAATCAGGTCCAAACTGTTTAAATAAATCTGTCACAAGGGCAAGCGATCCTGAGCCAGAAATGGGACGCAACAAGGCCAAGGGCAAAAGCTCAGGTGCAAAATGAAGGTGCAACAACAAAGGACGTAATACACCAATTAGTAAATTCAAGGCACCAGATGATCGAAAGACAGTCACAGCTACGAGCATGGCAACAAGTTGGGGAATAAGGCTAATCGACGTTGAAAATCCATCTTTCGCTCCGGAAATGAATGACTCATAAATTGGCACTTTGCGCGTGACACCCATCACTAAAATAGCAGCAAGAGTCAGTGGTAACACCCAGTTAGATACTGTATTGACAATGTCCATCATGACTTATAAGCAGACATGTGGTTTTTGTTATCTCGCCGACGAAAGAATCGATCAAGAATCACAGCCGCTAAAGTAGCGATAAAAGTCGCCGCAATAGAGCTTACGACAATATCAGCCGGTGCCTTAGCGTGATATTGCATGCGTAAGCCAATAATGGTAGCAGGTATAACCGTTAGGCTTGCCGTATTCATGGCAAGTAATGTACACATCGCATCGGAGGCATGCGTTCTATCTGCATTAAGCGTTTGTAAATCGCGCATTGCTTTTAAACCAAGTGGTGTTGCTGCGTTACCAAGGCCAAGAATATTAGCACTCATATTCGCTATCAAGGAGCCCATCGCTTCATGTTCAATAGGCACAGAAGGATACAACCAATGCGCTAACGGACGCACAAATCGCGCTAAGGCGCGAACGAGTCCAGCATCTTCAGCGATCTTCATCATGCCTAGCCAAAACGTCATAATGCTAATCAGACCAAAAGATACAACAACACCATCTTTTGCCCCGTCAAGAACGCCTTGCGTAACCGCTTCGATACGACCCGTAACAGCTGCGACCACAACCCCGGATATAAATAAGATGAACCATATCCAATTCATCACATGAATCTCCTCCCCCGAGATCATGTTGCTAAGAAAAAAACATTTCCCGTAACCTACCCAACCAACCTTTTCCTTTCACCGACGATGACGTTACAAGATCCGCTTGTCCAAGAATTTGGCCTGCTAACATAAACTTGACCTTGCCAGCAGTTTGGCCTACTTGTATCGGAGCTGACAATTTTTTTATAGCAAAAGGAACAACTTGAACCAAAGCCTTCTCGGATGATAATAGTGGATAAATCACTTGCCCCTGAACTTTTAATGGCACTGTACGCATTTCACCAAATCGTACGGGGGCTGAGACCGCTACTTTGATCGTAGTGACTAAGTTGGAACGATCGTATGCGGTCAAGCCATATGTCAGTAAATTGGCTGAATCTATCCAGTCTGATGGATCCCGTAATACAACAAGTGCCACTTGATGCCCATGCCATGTTGCAGAAGATGCCAAACAACGCCCCGCTTTTTTGGTATACCCCGTCTTTACCCCATCAGCGTTTTTCATCATCCACAACATCTTATTTTTATTTTTCATCTTACGATCCCATGGTTGGCTAGCCCACGGAATGCTATAATACTTAGTCTGCACAATTTGATGAAACATTGGGTTTTTAAGCGCCGTTGCTGTGACAATAGCCATATCGTGCGCCGTAGAGTAATGCATAGGATCATCCAACCCATGCGGATTAACAAAGTGGCTATGGACGAGTCCAAGACTTTGTACATCATGATTCATCACTTGAGCGAATTTGGATACCGAACCACCTAAGAATTCAGCGATCGCTGTGGCGGCATCATTACCGCTACGCATCATCATGCCATAGGTTAAAGCGAGCAGTGTTTGCCGTTCCCCTTGTACCAAATAAATCGATGATCCTTCTTGTCGCGAGGCATTATGTGAGACAGTAACTATTTGCTGCAATTTTCCGGAACGCACAGCAACCCAACCAGTGATGATTTTCGTAAGACTTGCTATCCGCATTTTGCGGTCACCATGAAATTCATATAACACACGCCCCGTATCGACATCAACAAGACAGGCAGCTTCTGCTGATATAGAAGGCACATGAAGTACCTGTTTTTGCACAGACAATTTGGGGATATGACGTGCTGCTATGGCAGACATGGGTGACACGACAGCCACACTTGATATTGATAGGACCGCACACAACAACATGAAGTATCGTGTTTTTTTAAACGTCGTCTGATTTACTCTATGCAGCGACCTGTCCACGTAGACGCACTCCTTACCTATCCCGCATCTTGATCGAAAAAAGAAGCGCTAAAGAGCGCTTATCAAGGTAACCATTGGTCAAACGATAGGGTGAACGTCTTTATCTATGTGTTTGGAACGATTGGTCATCGCCTCGATACGATCGATAACTTGCGGTGCAAGATCGATCAATTTGTCGTATAATTGATTCCCTGGTTCTGCTGAGACCAATTTAACGCTACCTTGTCCAACCACTAAAAACCCAGTAGGTTGAATGGACACGCCACCTCCAGCACCGCCACCAAATGGCATATCATCGTTTACAGGTCTTTGTGCAGCACCGGGAGCAGTTGACTTTGCGTGTACTTTGTACTGTGAACCACCAGCTGCGAAACCAAAACCAACACGGCTGATCGGAAGAATAACATTTCCATCTGGTGTTTGAACGGGATCCCCAACGATGGTATTTACATCAACCATTTCCTTCAGGTTTTCCATGGCTGTTTGCATTAGCGACTGAATTGGATGTTCTTGCATAGGCACCCCCCTTTTTATAACGCAAAAAGAGTTTCAAACTTGCAACGATAGTCTTACCGACAGGTCCAGTGACTATACAAGAAAGATGAGTAGTAAATGTTTGTTGCGAAAATTGCGGTGTTACCATCAATTCAGGTATCTCAACGACACGAACAAAACGCGTAAGAATCCCTGTTATCATCGACTGTATCATCCAGAATACACCACATAGCCATGCTGTCATGGCCGCATCTTCAACCCCAATGTTCGTCGTCCACGTTACGTTGCGAACAGAAAATACATTGATAAAACGATGCAATGGTGTGCGCAACCTTTCGATCTCATCCATATATTCGTTTATACGATGGAAAAAAGACTCGATCGCCGATGCAGGATGTGCTGTGAAAGAGGAATTTTGGGATTGTGAGGAAGTAGCTACTACAGCTTGTTCCCTTTTCTCCATAATCGATTTTTTGAAACGAATAATATACAAATACCGAATTTCCACATTGGTTACCTGATGATCCGATTGGTACGACAAGGATAAAACAATGTTCAAAGGTGCGATACTTAGAATAAAGAGAACAGCTACAACAAGCACAATAACTCCCATCCACGTTACAAAAATAGACATCCCGTTCGTCCCCCTGAAGACGGTCTGCCTATAGAATTCCCATGGGAGTTCTTTCTATTCCTGGTTAAGGAACTGTTCAAAAAGACGTCGCAATTCATCCATCGAGGCAAGTCCGAAATGGTCTAAAACATCGTGCGTGGTTTGATACAAAAATGGGCGCCCTGGTCCTTGGGCACGTCCTGCTTCGCAAATTAGGCCACGTGATACCAAGGTACCAATCGCTCGTTCACTTTTGACACCGCGGATGCTTTCAATATCAAGGCGTGTAATAGGTTGTTTATAAGCAATAATAGCAAGTGTCTCAAGTGCTGCTTGCGAAAGCGCTGACGGCGGTGGAGCGAGTGCCAAAGACCGTAAATACGGAGACAACTCAGACAACGTAATCAATTGCCAAGCATCAGCGACGCGACGCACTTCAAACATACGTCCCTGCGCCTTTTGCTCAGCTAACAAATGCAAGCAGATCGGCTCCACATCTTCTAGTGATACATCAAAAACACGGGCAATTTGTCGGTCCGTTAAACCCTCAGTACCTGCGGCAAAAAGAAGGCCTTCCAAGTAGGGAAAAAGATGTTCATGAAAAGGTCCGGCCATCGTTGTTTGCACCGTCACTTGTTCAGAAGTTCGATCCATATGTCCCCAAACCTTTCTTCTTGTTTACAGATAACTCGATTCAATTTAATCAGTTCCAATATAGCCAAAAATACAGTGACAATCTCCCGACGTGATGGACTTTTTAAAAGAGAAGCTAAAGTTCTAGGCGCTTGTCGCAATTGCCCTTCAATTTTTCGCATACGTTGCGGAATCGTTTCTCGATCACGAACGACATCTACTTTGTATTCGACTGCCGCTCGTTGTAGCGCAGTAGCTAATGCTTGAAACATGCGTGAAAGATCAATACCAGCCAAGTGATCTCGCGCTTGCACCAATTCGCGATACGGTGTCAAGGGAATCGGTAGGCGACCTACCAAATCGCTGTACTCTCCTTCATGTTGTTGCAAAATGGCTGAAACCTGTTTGATAAACCGGTATTCTAATAAACGCTCCTTTAACTCTGTGGCCGATACAACCATATCATCCTCATTATAGACATCTTCAAGAGGTTCATCGAAAGAATCCATCGATCGAGGCAAAAGGGATCGAGCCTTAATGGCTAGTAAAGTGGCTGCCATAACAATGAATTCACTTGCCACATCAAGGTGTTGACCCAAAGAATCTTGCAAAAGCTTAAGGTACTGATCGGTCACTTTGGCAATAGCTATTTCATGAATATCTAATTCTTCTTGCTCAATCAAATGCAGCAGCAAATCTAGTGGACCAGAAAACGCATCAAGCGTGACCTCATATACGAGAGGAAAAGTATCACTCATATTGCGCCAAATAAGCTTGCCACATTCTGAATAACGTACGTTATTGCTGTCCCACCAATCGGTGTCAAAATAATAAGCAACATTAAAAACGGGCCCACTCGCTCATAGGATTGCACCCATGCTTTACCACGAAGAGGAAATAAATTGCTAACCACATTCCATCCATCAAGCGGAGGTACAGGTACAAGATTAAATACAGCGAGCGCAATGTTGACACTAGCCAATGCCGTGAGCAAAAGCAAAATAAAGGAATTGCTCGGCATCGTATAGATAACAGAACGAAGCAATAATAAACTAACAATAGCTACAATCACGTTCATCATAGGCCCTGCTAAAGCAACTAAAACAATTCCTAGACGTGGTCCCGTACGTAAGCGTCTTGGATTAAATTGAACAGGACGTGCCCACCCAAAAAACGAAAATAAAATCATTAACAATCCTAAGACGTCCAGATGAGCTAAGGGATTCAACGTTAAACGTCCTTGTTCACGCGGTGTATTGTCGCCAAGTAAGACGGCAACCGCTGCATGGCCAAATTCATGAAGTGTCAACCCAATGACAATAGCCAGAATGCGAAAAATCAGATCCTGACCAAAAATCGCATTAAAAACTCCCACAAATCGACATCCCTTCTCTAGCCTCGCGAGATTAAAATAGGCAGGATCCGCGCCCATGGTGCATAAAAAGAAGCATTTGTTCGGATCGTATCCCCTGCTCTTTTGCGAATAGCACGAAGTTCCGGAACCTGTACCGGTCGTTTCAAACAAAACAATACCACGTTGTGCGGTGTAAAGGGAACAGGAGCGAGATCAAGGGTAAATACAGGTCCGACTAAGGCATTAAGTTGTGCACATAGCTTTCGATAGGGCTCAGCAGCGAGTCCTATCGTTCGCGCAATGACGTTAATGACAAGCAACCCGCCAGAACACAAATGATCTGCCAAAACTTGTTGATACACAGGCGAAAAAAAAGTTTTTGGTGTCCGTTCGCGAAAGTACGCATCAAGAAAAATCATATCGAACGTCTCTCGCATATTGGGTAAAACAAGACGAGCATCGGCTTCAATCAATCGGACATCATCTCGCGAAACGCCAAAATAGCGACGTGCTGTGTCAATCACGACCGGATCCCATTCGATACCTGTAATCTTTACGTCTTGATGAATACGTTGAACATGATTGATTGATGTTCCAGTACCGACACCAATCGATAAAAAGGATCGCACCTCAGGTAACCATGCTGAATACAAGGAAAATGCTTGTTGATACGGGAAATAAAGGCGCTCTGGATGATTAACGACAAGAGCACCTTGCCAACCTGCAGTTTCTCCTCCAAAGCGCAAAAAACGGACGTTCCTTTGTTCACCTACGTAAATTGACTGATAAGGTGATTCTGCCCGGAAAATTTCCTTAGTGGCCACGATTTTCAATCAACCAAGCGCGCGGCTCAAATTGGCCATCTCAATAGCAGAGACGGCAGCATCCCAACCCTTATTGCCTGCTTTGGTGCCTGCTCGTTCGACCGCTTGCTCAATCGTATCGGTTGTAAGTACCCCAAAAATCACAGGAATACCTGTTTGTAAACTAATCGTTGCAACGCCCTTAGATACTTCAGATGCCACATAATCAAAATGCGGTGTTGAACCACGAATCACAGCACCAAGCGTAATAATCGCATCATAGCGAGAGGATTTGGCCATCTTTTGTGCAATCATCGGAATTTCAAAAGCACCTGGTACAAAAGCCACATCGATATCATCCACTGACACACCGTGCCGTTGTAGAGCATCTTTGGTACCTTCAAGCAAGTGCATCGAAATAAATTCATTAAATCGTGCGACAACAACCCCTATCTTTAGTCCGGTGCCAATTAAGTTTGCTGAAAATACGTTTGCCATGTTTGATGATCTCCTTATAAATGTAATAAATGTCCCATTTTTGTTTGTTTCGTTTTTAGGTAGTGCTCGTTATACGAAGTAGGTTCCACTTCTATAGGTACTCGTTCTACGATTTCCAGACCATGTCCTGCTAAACCACTGACTTTTCGCGGATTATTTGTTAAAAGTCGCATTTTTTTCACGCCTAGATCCCGTAAGATCTGTGCCCCAATGCCATAATCGCGAAGATCAGGCGCAAAGCCAAGTGATACGTTAGCTTCCACTGTATCAAGTCCTTCTTCTTGCAACGAATAGGCTTTAATCTTATTAATGAGGCCAATTCCACGACCTTCTTGGCGCATATACAGCAACACACCTTGACCACTTTGCGCAATTTGTCGCATCGCCGCATGAAGTTGCGGACCACAGTCACAGCGATAAGATCCAAAAACATCGCCTGTAAGACACTCTGAATGCACACGAACAAGGACAGGAGAGTCTTCATCAAGATTCCCGCAGACAAGTGCCACATGTTCTTTATCATCAAGATCATTCGTATATACGATCATCTGAAAATCACCGTATTCAGTTGGTAGGTTGGCTTGTGCAGCACGTGTCACAAAGCGTTCAGAATGGGATCGATAAGCAATCAAATCAGCAATCGTAATCATAGGAAGATGAAATTCTTGAGCGATATTTTGCAAATCAGGAACTCTTGCCATAGTGCCATCTTGGTTTAAAACCTCGCATATAACACCAACTGGAGAACTTTTAGCAATCCTTGCAAGATCGATCGCGGCTTCTGTATGACCGCTTCTTCGTAACACGCCACCTTGCTTTGCAATCAAGGGAAAGATATGTCCTGGACGTCGAAAATCTGCAGCTTGACAATCAGGATCGAGCAATGCTGCAATCGTTTTTGAGCGTTCTACGGCGGAAATGCCCGTAGCTGTTTCGACATGATCGATCGACACCGTAAAAGCCGTACCATGGTTGTCTGTATTGTGTTCAACCATAGGAGGCAAAGATAGACGCTGTGCCTGTTGTTGCGTGATAGGTACACATAACAAGCCTCTGCCATGCGTGATCATGAAATTGATGGTATCAGGCGTTGCATATTCCCCAAGCGCCAGAAAATCACCTTCGTTTTCACGGTCTTCGTCATCGACCACAATAATTACCTGTCCCTGTTGCAATGCACGAACAGCTTCATCGATAGATGAAAACATCATAAAGACTCCTTTTTCAATAGCCTAGTTCACGTAATCGGTCGAATGTCAAAGAAGAAGACCCAATAACACGTTCCTTTAACAACCGTTCAACATACTTTGCAACCATATCAACCTCAAGGTTCACGATAGTTCCTACTGTTGCATGGTGTAATGTTGTCATCATCGCAGTATGAGGAATAATCGAGACACGGAACATATCATTTACCACATCCATGACCGTCAAACTGATACCGTCAATGGCAATGGATCCTTTTTCTATAATATAGCGCAATGATTGTTCGCTGGCTTTGATGGTCAAGATTCTAGCCGTATCCTCCTGCGCTATACGAACAATTATACCCACTTCATCTACATGCCCTGCCACCATATGTCCGCCAAAGCGATCAGTCGCTTTCATAGCACGCTCCAAGTTGACCTCTTGACCTGAGACCACCTGAGAAAACGTCGACCTTCGAACTGTTTCAGGTACAACATCCACCAAACAGCCTGATGAAGAGAGGTGCGTCACAGTGAGACAAACCCCATTAACCGCCACACTATCGCCGATAGCAATATCCTCTAAAATCTTCTGTGCTGCTACTTGAAGTTGTAAAGCATGACCAGTTTTTCGAACACCAGTCACCTTTCCAACTTCTTCAACAAGACCTGTAAACACATCAACCGCCTCACAATAATTCAACAGGATAAAAAGGTTTTCCGATTGTAAGCCAGTCGCCGCCAATTTCCTTGTGCGTTACGTCTTTTAGTAAAATGGCGTCCTGCATTTTTTTTGCAACAACAGGAAAAAGAATGGCAGATCTGCCCTCACCAAGTAGCTTTGGTGCATGAAACATCCAAACCTCGTTGACAAGCTGCTGCGAAAGAAAGGAACCTGCTACAGATGCCCCGCCTTCAACAAGCACATGTAAGTATCCTAAAGTCGCCAGATGTTTCATGACAGCAACAATATTCACCATACCATCGACTGTTTGTATACGAATAACTTGGGCTCCTCGATGCACAAGATTTTGCTCTGCAAGCTCGGATGCTTCAAAACCGCAAAACACCATAGTTGTCGCTTCAGGAGAAAGCACATTGGAATCAGATGGCATGGAAAGATGCGTATCAAGGATAACCCGCACAGGGTTTTTTCCACCTTCAGGTAAGCGGACGGTCAATTGTGGATTATCTGTGATGACCGTCTTGACACCCACAACAATAGCATCCACTTGATCGCGCAATTGGTGAACCCATGTACGTGCTTCATTACCAGTCACGTACTTTGAGTCTCCCGAGTCAGTTGCGATCATACCATCTAAGGTCGCCGCTAATTTAAGCGTAACAAAAGGAAGACCTGTCCGAGCGTAATACAAAAATGACGCATTTTGCTGTTCGGCTTCTTGCGCCAGACAACCTACATCTACTTGCAAACCAGCTGCTCGCATACGAGCGATTCCCCGTCCGGATACTTCTGAGAATGGATCTTCCACAGCAACCACAACACGCTTTACGCCAGATTGAATAACAGCATCTGCACACGGTGGTGTTTTGCCATAATGGGCACATGGTTCTAAAGTAACATATAAGGTACTACCTTGCGCCTCTTCACCTGCCATGCGTAAAGCATGCACTTCAGCATGCGGTTTACCTGCCTGTAAATGAGCACCAAAACCAATAATTCGGTGATCCTTTACAAGCACTGCACCCACGATCGGATTGGGACTCGTCTGCCCCTCACCCATAAGCGCCAAAGATAACGCCAGACGCATAAAGGTTTCATCAGTACTTGGCAAGACAATTCATCCTTTCGGCCCTATACCTATACACAACACAAAAACGCCTCAGATATCATCAGGGCGTTTAACATGCGATAAAAAAGTACCAGAGGACAAAGCCGTCCCTAGGTTCCCATTCGCTGTCTCCTTCTTTCATCCGGACTGTACCGTCGGTACTGGAATTACACCAGTTCATGCCAGCTATGGCTCGTGGACTTCGCACACTGCGTTACCACCGGTCGGGAATCGGCTACGCCTCACCCTGCCCTGAAGGATCTATATAAATTTATCTTAAGTATACAGATACTACATGTCTATTGTAAAGTAAATCGTAAATTATGCCTCTTTCGATTTCCCACTTATCTTAATACAAAAGGCGCCGAACCTCCCGGCGCCTTCACAACGATCATCAAGCAACTGCCTTCCCAATCTTTCTACGTTGAAACAAGGAAGAAACCACAGGCCAAAAGCTGCCAAATGCACCTACAACACCCTGAAATACGCCAAAGAATCGAACTAGGCGAGGAATCCAGGCAAGGACAGTCAACATCCAACATTCCTCCTCTTGTACGCTATTACCACCTTATGAGAAGGAATGTACAACGTGTCGGTTACTGCCTACGACATCTAATCTCACCAAGTCATCCAACGTTTCTCTTTGAATAACGAGACTTGATTGCCCGTTTTTGACGAAAACAACGGCAGGCCTGGCCATTCTGTTATAGTTGCTAGCCATAGAGTAATTATAAGCGCCAGTGCAAGATACAGCTAAAATATCACCCGGTTGAGACTTAGCAAGGTGAACATCCCATATCAACATATCTCCGCTTTCACACGCTTTGCCAGCAACCGACACTAAATCTGTCGCAGGTTCAAGCATTTTATTAGCAATACAAGCTTCATAGCGAGCACCGTATAAAGCCAAACGGGGATTATCTGTCATACCGCCGTCGATAGATAAGTAGGACCTTACCCCAGGGATATCTTTGCGACTGCCAACTCGGTACAGCGTTGTGCCGGCCTCGCCTACCAAACTGCGCCCTGGTTCCATCATAAGTAACGGCACTGTCATACCTCGCTCAAGAAAAGCCTTCTCCGTTTCTTTCAATACACCATAAACGGTATTTTCAATTGGTGGCATCATATCTTCGCTCGTATAACGAATACCAATTCCACCGCCTAAATTAAGTACGTGCAGATCGATTGAATATTCCCGTTGCAGATGCTGCCACAAATCAGCCATGCGACTTGCTGCCACTGCAAATCCAGTCGCTTCAAAGATTTGCGATCCAATATGTGAATGCAATCCGATCAGACGAAGTCGGTGTAACTCAAGAACGCGCGCCACGGCTTGATTTACTTGCCCGCTTGCAAGATCAAATCCAAATTTCGAATCTTGTTGGCCTGTCGTAATATATTCATGCGTATGCGCATCGACTCCAGGTGAAACCCGTAAAAGTATATCGGCATGGGTTTCTTCTTCTTCTAAAATCGTCGACAAGAGTTCTAATTCATGAAAATTATCGACGACGAAAAAGGCGATACCCGCTTGCACTGCATATCGTAATTCGTCGGGTGTCTTATTGTTACCATGCATGTACACATGTTTGGGATCAAAAGATGCTTTTAACGCCGTATGTAGTTCTCCTGCAGAAACTACATCAAGCCACAGGCCTTGTTCCATGGCTAGTTGACACATCGCCAAGGAAGAAAACGCCTTGGATGCATAGGCAAGATGGTAGGTCATTTGCGCCTTCTCAAATGCTTTATGATACGCGTGAATACGTTCTACAATAAGTTCTTCATCATAGACAATAAGCGGTGTACCAAATTGTTCAACGAGTGAAACGGTTGAGCACCCGCCGATTACTAACTCTCCTGAAGCATCTATTTTACTTGTACCGTGCAAAAACATCGCGTCGCCCTCGCTTTTCCCTGAATGCTATGGATCATACCATTCCTTGATTCTTCTGACAACGCTACTACCCCCGTGCACGAAATACAAGAGAAGCTAAAAACCCAAAGATGATCGCAGCTGAAATCCCTGCACTTGTCACCTCAAAGATACCTGTGATAATGCCAATGAGTCCATCTCGCTGGCTTTCAATAAGAGCACCGTGAACAAGTGAGTTGCCAAAGGATGTGATCGGCACCGTAGCTCCTGCACCTGCTATTTTAATCAGCGGATCATACAAACCTAATCCATCTAAAACAGCACCAGCTACGACAAGTATCGTCATAACATGCGCTGGTGTTAACTTTGTGAGATCCATTAACAATTGTCCAACAAAACAAATCAAGCCGCCGACTAAAAAGGCCATGATATACATCGTAAATACATGCATGGAAGTCTTCCTTTCACTCACCATCGCGCTCAAATGCAACGGCATGCGCAATACAAGGAATGGTGTCTTTTTGTTGACTAGAAATAGGTGAGAGCAAAGCGCCTGTGGCCACCACTAAAATTCGACGATAGCACTTTTCCGTAAGCCCTAACAAAAGATGTCCAAATGTCACACACGCAGCGCAAGCCGGCCCACTACCTCCACTAAATACCTCAGACTGCGTTTTGTCATACATCAGGATTCCACAATCTGTAAATCGTTCCCCTAAATCGTAACCAAGCTCTAACAGTAAGTGGCGTGCAATAGGATGACCAACACGAGCCAAATCACCTGTCGCGATCAAATCATAATCTTCCGGTTTACGTCCTGTATCTAGGAAATGTCGTGCCAAGGTATCCGCAGCAGCAGGTGCCATAGCCGCCCCCATTTCCCACGGATTATCAATGCCAAGATCGATCACCTTACCGAGTGTCGCATGCGTAATGATGGGGCCTGTATTTCCCTTACCAACAACCAAAGCTCCAGCACCTGTTACGGTACAATGAGCTGTTGGTGGCTTTTGTGCCCCATACTCTGTTGGATAACGAAACGCTCGCTCAGCGGAACTATTGTGACTGCTGACTGCTGCAAGTACGTTTGAAGCGTAGCCCGTATCAACGAGTTGTGCTCCCATCGCGACAGCTTGCATGCTTGTCGCACATGCGCTAAACACGTTAAACAATGGTCTACCTTGCGTCCTTGCAGCAAAATGTGAACTAATATTCTGAGCTAGAAGGTCTCCCGAGATCACCATTGAAATAGATTCAATTGTCAAACCCGCTTTTTGAACGGCTGTTTCCTGGGCCTTTTCCATTAATTTTCTTTCTGCTTTTTCAAACGAGTCTTGACCCACATAGGGGTCTGTTACGACAAGATCAAAACGATCTCCTAAGGGCCCCTGACCTTCCTTCTCGCCGACAATAGTCCCTGTCCCTAAAACGCGAGGACGTGTTGGAAATTGCCAAGTCTGTTGACCACAAAGCATGATCTGCTCACCTCATTTTCTTAGATCACATGAAACAGATAGCGAATTAACCCTACGACAAACGCTGAGACGACACCAAAAACAATAACCGGCCCTGCCACCTTAAACATATTGGTACCCACGCCGACTATATACCCTTCACTTTTGTGTTCAAGTGCAGCCGATGCAACGGCGTTTGCAAATCCCGTAACAGGCACAGCACTTCCTGCTCCCGCCCACTGGGCAAAGACATCATAAACACCAAATCCTGTTAAAAGAACGGAAAAAATAATCAAAACGGCCACTGTAGGATTACCGGCTGCTTTTTCTGAAAAGTGAAAAATATGGACAAAAAGATCTTGTAATCCTTGTCCAATCAAACAAATCGCTCCACCTACAAGAAAGGCGCGTAGACCATTTTTAGCCCATGGTTTTGGTGGTTGTACAGATTTGGCATAGGCTTTGTAATGACGTTGATCAACACCTAATTTGGCACTCAACAAAAAACACCCCCTGCTACGCGTTTACTATCACGTAGCATAGGGTGACCCATTACTGCCTAATTTACTTAATATAGATTTTCACGAATTGTTTGTAAAATCCTTTTTTCTAACCGTGAAACCTGAACTTGTGAGATATTGAGGACTTCAGCTACTTCCGATTGGGTTTGATCTTTAAAGAATCGCAAGTAGACAATTAAGCGTTCCCGCTCAGGTAATCGTGACAAGGCATCATGTAAAGCAAGTTTATCAAACCACTTATCTTGTTCTGCATCAGCAATTTGATCCATTAGATAAATTGGATCACCGTCATTTTCAAAAACAGTTTCATGAATAGACGCTGGCACACGCATAGCCTCTTGCGCAAGCACCACTTCGGCAGGCTCAATACCTAAAGACTCGGCTACTTCATTAATTTGCGGTTGCCTACCAAGTTCTTTGGCCAATTCATCACGTTTTTTGCGAATATGACGAGCCAGTTCTTTGATAGAACGACTTACTTTCACTGTACTATCGTCACGCAAAAACCGTTGTATTTCTCCGATTATCATCGGTACAGCATACGTTGAGAACTTGACATCATACGATAAATCAAATTTATCAATGGCTTTCATCAATCCTATGCACCCGATTTGAAAAAGGTCATCAGGTTCATACCCTCGACCGAGAAAGCGCTGCACTACGGCCCACACAAGACGCTGATTGCAGACAACGAGTTCATCGCGACTAGCTTCATCACCTGCTTGGCTATTTTTGATGAGTTCCCGGACACGTTCATCAGATAATTTGGGATATTCTCGAGCTCGATACGCCATGATCTACACCTCATGCACGGCCGCATTATGCGGAGTCCGGATTTGTTTAATCAGTCGAACCCGCGTCCCTTCGCCTATCTTAGAGGTCACTTCAAATTGCTCAACAAAGGATTCCATAATAGTAAATCCCATACCTGAACGGTCAAGATCCGGACGCGAAGTATACAAAGGTTGACGTACAAGATCAAGGTCTTCAATACCAACACCGTGGTCTTCTACAATAACTTCCATTTTATCGCCAATTATTTTACAATGCAAAAAAACATAACCATCACTATCGGGATAGCCATGAATGATTGCATTCGTGACTGCCTCTGAGATGACGGTTTTAATTTCTGTGATCTCCTCTAAAGTCGGATTCATTTGCGTGACAAACGCTGCAACGGCTACGCGTGCAAAAGATTCGTTTTCTGATAGTGCACTAAACGTTATGGACATTTCATTAGACGGTTTATTCACTGAGTAACCTCCTTCATGGATCGTAATGCTTCATTTTGTGAACTGTACAGTCGCATAATTTTATGTAATCCAGACATTTCAAACAATCGTGACACGGACGGAGGAACGTTAGCAATAGCCATTTTGCCTCTTTTTGCTTGAACTTTCTTATATCGTCCTAAAATAACTCCAAGCCCAGAACTATCCATAAAACTCAAATCTTTTAAATCAAACAGCAAAAGTGGTACATGCATCAAATCAAGTTCCTTATCAATAGCCTCTCGTACGTGAGTAGCTTCATGATGATCTAATTCTCCTTGTAACACAGCGACGAGTATTGATCCAGCATTTTTCTTATGCAATGTAATTTGAAACAATAGATGCCACCTCTTTTCTATGTCTCACATTCGTGTTCAAAAGGAATTCTTCCTGCCTAACGACAAAACTAGTGGGTTTCCATGGAAATCCGACAAAATATGACATCCAATTTCATCTCAGCTATGGTATAGTTGTGGTACGAATAAAGTACTCAGTATTCTCAAGGGAGAGCCAGTAATGCTAGATACAACGCCAAAAACATTAGGTCAACGAATCAAATTTTTGCGCATTGAACGTGGGCTAACACAAGGTGCCTTAACACGCGGTGAAATTACTGCAGGTATGATCAGTCAGATTGAATCGGATCGTATTACCCCATCTGTGCGCGTAATTAGTTTAATTGCGCAGCAATTAGGCGTCTCACCTTCAGAACTCGTCAATGAAGTGGAGTCTCGAACAAGTCAGATACAAATGATTACTGATGCACGTGATTTTCTTTTGCACGGTGATGGAAAAAGTGCAATACCCTTATTAAAGGAACTCTTGACGATGACCATTACCTATCTCTCCTCGCAAGAGATTGAATTAGATATTGCCTATGCTGTTGAATTGACAGGTGATATCAACCAGGCAAAAGAGTTGTATGAAAACCTTGAACACAAAGCGTTATTTCAGCACAACCATTTACTTCTTGCTAAAGTCTTACAACGTCGTGGCGACCTTGCACGAAAACAAGACCGTAAATCGCTTGCCTTATACTGCTTTAAAAAATCACTGCGTTTTTTAGCCGCAGTCTACATGGTAGATCCTCTTCTTGTGATTTACGCCAAAAAACAAATTAGCATTCTCTCCTACTATCTTAGAAACCTGACACAATCCTTACATTATGCACAAGAAGTGTACTGCTATTATCAACAGGAAGGTATGATGGACGATTTGGCGCAAATATGCCATACGCTCAGTGTCTTACATGGTGAGACAGGTAATCATATAGAGGCTATTTCGTTTGCTCAAGACACAGTGAGTATCTATCGAAGTCTTGGGATGCATCGTGAAATGATTGATGCTATGTTCAATCAGGCCATCGTGTTGCGAATTGCTAAAAAATGGCAAATTGCGTTAAACCTTTTGACTCAGGTAATCGCTGAGTATAGAAAAGAAGGCGATACTGTGTCTTTGGTTAGTGCATGGATCGAACAGGCGCATAGTGAGTTACTTGTAGGAAATCATGAAAAATCAATGCAGATCATTTTACAAAGCATGGAGTGGATAGTAAGCGGAACGATTCAGTATGCAGAGGCACAACGTATTCGTGCCTTACTCTTGATCGAGCTTGATCAACGAAGGCAAGCCATTACTGTTTTACAGGAGTGTTTAACGACATTTTTATCATACAAACTATTTGTTACAGCAGAACAAGTTCTTAGTCAACTAGAACAACTTTATGACTTGGAGCAACAAGAAGAATTGTCCTACGAATGCCATGAGCGCAAATATACGCTCATGGCAAATTCCCATCAACAATTGACTGCCTCGTACCTCAGCGTGTAGCACCTAGCAAAAACATACGTTTCATCGTTCGGCCAATCATCTCAAATAACGATACTCTGGCTACATCAATTGTTGAAACGACAGGAATCGAGTCAATCACTTGTGCTTGATGTATGAGGCGAATATGGCCAATTACCTGCCCTTTCTTGATTGGTGCAGCCACAGGCGTTAGTTCAGTGACTAAAGAGCCACTCTCCTTATGATCTATTTTGTTGATCAACACACCAACAGAGCGTTTCGGTGCAACCCCCACCGCCTGAAATTCTCCACGTGATACGGGTACCATCGCAATAGTTTGCCCCTCATGGTAAATTTCACGAACATCATAATGACTAAAGGCAAAATTCATCATAGAAGTCACTTCGGCATTTCTAACTTTAGAGCTTGGTTCGCCTAGTACAACGGCAATAACACGAAAATGGTTGCGTTTTGCTGATGCTGCAAGACAATATTTTGCATCAGCCGTAAAACCCGTTTTTAAACCATCCATTCCAGAATAAAATCGCACCAACTTATTGGTGTTGACGAGCCAGAATGGATGCGTTGAACTTTTGCGCAAGTAATCACTGTAAGTACCTGTGAATGAGGTGATGGAGATATGCTTTAACAGTTCCCTAGACAACTGTGCAACATCATAAGCGGAAGAAAAGTGATCTTTGACTGGTAATCCATTGGTGTTAACAAAATGCGTATCTTGCAAATGCATGCTTTTCGTTTTCGCATTCATCATATCGACAAATGCTTGCTCTGAGCCGCTTATATGCTCTGCCACAGCTACAGCTGCATCATTTGCAGAAGCTAAAGCTATGCCCTTAAGCATATCTCGCAACGTCATTTGTTCACCTGGTTGCAAAAAGATTTGTGAACCACCCATGCTCGCTGCATGTTCTGAAGCTCGTATTGGATCTGTCAACTTAACCTGACCACGGTCGATCGCTTCCATGATAAGCAGCATCGTTGCCACCTTGGTAACACTGGCAATTGGCAGTTTTGCATGTTCGTTTTTCGCATACAAAACAGTGCCTGTTGTTGCATCTAGTAAAACCGCTGATTTGGCATTCGGAGCTAAGTTCATCGTCGTTTCTTGCGCTGCGATGGCCGGGCTACCTATGCCTGAGAAGATCATTCCTAGTGAGACTATGGTAGCTACCAAAAAATGGATACGTTTTGTGAGCTTTGCCAAGGGCTCTCCCCCTCATCATGATCAGTGCCGAAACACCATGATGGGTAGTTTGCCCTCACCTTGTGGAGGTATGTATAGGTTGGCAGGTTTTCTCAGGCACGAGGATGACTTTTATCGTAGACGTCTTTTAATCGCGTAGTAGTTACATGAGTATAGATCTGTGTTGTCGAAATATCAGCATGTCCTAGCATTTCCTGTACGGCTCGTAAATCAGCACCGTTTTCTAATAAATGTGTGGCAAAAGAGTGCCGCAAGGTATGCGGCGTGATATCTTGCTTAATGCCTGCCATCTTGGCATATTTTTTTATAATCTTCCAGAAACCTTGACGTGTTAACCTCTTACCTAAATGATTAACAAACAGCGCTTTGTCTTCCTTATCTTGTAGTAAGGAATAGCGCGCTGCTTGCGTATACGCCACGACAGCTTGGCGCGCAAAACGTCCTAAGGGAATAATTCTTTCCTTTGAACCTTTGCCAAGACAGCGTAAAAATGAGGCAGATAAATTCACATCTGACACGTTAAGAGAAATAAGTTCAGATACGCGAATTCCTGTCGCATACAATACTTCAAACATCGCTTTATCTCGTAATCCCATTTCTGTTGAAGGATCTGGCATAACAAGTAATGAACTCACCTCATCCATCGTTAAAACATGAGGTAATTTGCGTGCTATCTTAGGTGAATGCACATAAATTGCTGGATCATGGTCAACGATGCGTTCTTGCAATAAAAAGTTATAGAAAGCACGGATACTCGCCACGCATCGTGACAATGTAGCACTTGCCTTACCTTGATGATGCAATTCGACTAAAAACGCCTGGATATGCATTCGATTTGTTTGTTGTAGAGATGAAATATCTAATTCATCGATAAAACTTAGATACAAAAGTAAATCGTGACGGTACGATGCTATCGTATTTTCGGCTAACCCTCGTTCTACAGCTTCGTAATGGAGAAAAGCATCAAGCAAGTCATCCAATAGGCTATCCCCTTTACGCTGTTGCTATAGTTAGGGACCTGCTATAAACCACAAAATCCATTCGCGTAGGGGTGGCGTTGCAACAGCTTCATCTTGAAGTAACCAATGTGTTAGTTGATGATCCACAAGCACTAAAGCATACGCAACAAAAACAAACACCAAGACAGGAAAAACATATCTTTGCATATAGTCGTCCACCTTTCGGTTAGGACGACTATATGTGCGACACCCAAACCTTATGACAATAAAACGGCATCTTCTAAAGGTGTGTAATCGAGTGCTAAACCTCGCGCAACAGCCTTGTACGTAATTTTACCAGCTAAAATATTCACACCTTTTGCTAAAGCGGCATTCTCTTGAATGGCCAAACGATAACCTTTATTGGCCAATTGTAGTGCATACGCCATCGTTGTGTTGGTCAAAGCTAACGTCGAGGTTCTTGGTACAGCACCTGGCATATTAGCTACTGCATAGTGTATAACACCGTACTGTTCGTACGTCGGATTACTGTGTGTAGTGACGCGATCAATCGTCTCAATAGAACCCCCTTGATCGATGGCCACATCAACAATGACAGAACCTTTCGCCATCTTTTCAACCATGTGCCTAGTCACAATCTTAGGAGCTCGTGAACCTGGGATAAGTACTGCGCCGATTAGTAAATCCGCCTGTTGTACAGCTTGTTCGAGGTGATAAACATTTGACATAAGCGTTTTCACCCGGCCCTGAAAAAGATCATCCAGTTGCCGTAAACGATCAGGATTTACATCAAGAATTGTAACATCAGCGCCTGTACCAATAGCCATTTTCGCTGCATTTGTGCCAACAATACCGCCGCCCACAATAACAACGCGTCCTGGCAATACACCAGGTACCCCACCTAGCAAGATTCCCTTACCATGGTTTTGCTTTTCAAGAAACTGTTCACCAATTTGCACGGCCATACGACCAGCTACTTCACTCATAGGTGTTAACAAAGGCAAAGAACGATCTGGTAATTGTATCGTCTCATAAGCAATTGCAATAACATGCTTTTTCATGAGTTCGGCGGTTAGTTCAGGCTCTGGAGCAAGATGCAAATAAGTAAACAAAATGAGGTTTTCACGAAAATAAGGATATTCACTTCGCAAAGGTTCCTTGACCTTCATCACCATATCAGCCTTGCTCCATACGGCACCAGCTTGTCCCGTTAAGCTAGCCCCAGCCTGATGGTACTCATCATCGGAAAAACCACTACCGATACCGCATCCTTCTTCAACAAGTACCTGATGTCCTGCAGCAAGGAAGGCACGAACCCCTGCGGGTGTTACTGCCACACGATTTTCGTTATCTTTAATTTCCTTTGGTATACCAATGATCATAAATAACCTCCTATCCTTTCCATGCGTTATTTTTCATGATGTCTAAAACGGTTTCCATAGAATCTGGTTGAACAGGATCGTCTAAAGCGAGCTTGTTGACCGTCTCATAACCACAAACTCTGCACCGATGTACAACCATGTATCCTTTTTTACTATGCGTTTTAATGGCAATAGGGTCCATAATACCATCGCAATTTGCCGCACGATCACCTGGAAAGTGATCCAAATGAACACTGTGAAGACATTGCGGGCAATGGTTACGGCACCCTGTATGTAATGGTTGCACGTTTGTAAGGCATACTTCGCAGACAAAAGATTCATTGATGACGGTAAACCGACGCGTAACCACAATGGCCTCCTTTGATCATGACAAAGAAAAAACGGACAGAGCTCGTTCCATGACTTGTACCTGCAACCAACCCGAAAGAAATAGGATACTAATGCTCATACTATGCAATGCACAATAAGCAAGATAACGGCGCATGGCAGGTGCACGAGAAAACAGTTGTTGGCGCGTGAATTGTGTTGCTACTGATGCCGATAAAACAACTGCACCACCAGACAGTATATTCCACGGTAAGACTCCTAGCAAATCAAAGCCTGCGCCTTGCAAACCAAATGCATAGATCATTCCTGTTATGGCTAATCCTAACGATAAAGCACGTAAAAAGAGAAAGAAAACAATCAACGGCGTCGCTATAGGTATATGGCCTAATACCCAAAACAAAAGGATAAATAACATCCCGTAGAAAGCATCCCAAAAAGCAGCTTTTCCTATGCTATGTACCACAGCATTGCTGTGCAAAGCATGAATCAAGACAACAATATTCGTTGCAACGTCATATCGCATCCAAGCAGGCAACGCAAAATACCCAATGACTCCAACTAACATGCCGCATGCGAAAAGCAAACTATAAAAAATAAGGGTAGTATACACTGATCCAGCGTACAATGTACCCTCCGGTGATTGAAATCGACCTGTTTTAAAAGATGTGCTCAACGTTCTCAACCCCTTAGCACATCCTATGTAAAAAGATCACTTTCGAGGACAGCAGCATAAAATCATTGATCGACAAAAGATCCCATGATTCAACAAAGGATTCGACAGGCAAAATACAGAACATCCCCTGCATAACCTAATACAGGAGGTTCAAACCGTGTTCGATAGTAATGAAGAATCCTACAGTATCTCTGAAGTTGCCGAAAAACTAGGTGTATCACAAAATACCGTTCGCAATTGGGAAAAGGAATTGGGTGATTTTATTATGGTTCAACGTGGTAAAACAGGTGCTCGCACATATACAATCCTTGATGTCAGTAAACTGGAAAAAGTAAACGAATTACGTGAACAAGGACTTACCTTGCCTACCATTAATAAAGTGTTTAGCACGTTTTACAAAGAAGAAGAACTGGGTCAATCACAAACGGATCAAAGTGTTCAACAAAATGACCTACAAAGTCAAATTAAAGCCTTAACTGAGCAACAAGTCGAAGAACTAAAAGGTTACCTTGAGACAAGCATGCAATCCATTATTCGTGTACAAAACGCTATTTTATCCGAATTGCAGCAGTACCCACGCAAATCTGTAAGAAAGCCTATATTTGCGCGTTTAGCTGGACGTCTGTAATTTTCCCATAACGTCCACCTGCACCTGGCGTCACCATGAGTTGCCCTGTTCTCGCTTCTTCGATCATCTGCGCCAAGGAATGACCAACAACGGATTGAAGATCGCTTAGCGTGGTATGATGCAAAATGTTCATTTCTGTACCAAATGCGCGAAATAGTTGTTCGCGTTTCTTTTGTCCTAGTCCGGGAATAAATTCAAGAGGGACTTGGTGGATGTAGGGTGGGCGATGTTGTGGCGATTTTTGTTCTTGCAAATCAGCCACTTCAAGCAGCCTTTCCCAAACACCCTTTACTCGCGCCATGGACCCACAAGTAGGGCAAGGTAATAAGGGTTTCTCCAAACGATTTCCGCATTTCCTGCATGCGGTGCGATGATACTTGCCTAAGGCAGGCATCAGACCTACATTCATCACAATTTGCTGGTCTTGACGCCTTAACAAAGCATACTTATACGCATCGAATGTTGGCTCTGTAAGCGAAACCACATGATACTCGCGTGCTAATTTGGGTAAAGAGTGCGCATCACTATTCGTAACAAAAGTGAAGTCTGCTAATTCACTAATACGGTCTGCCATCTCTGTGTCTGCCGACAATCCAAGTTCAACTGCTGTCACCAAGTCCTTGCTTACCATATCATTCATTTTATTGACACAATTTCCGTACAACCCTTTATGTGGCGTAAAAGCGTGATTGATAATGAAAATTCCAGCGAGTTCTTGACATAACGTAGCTAATTCCTCTGCTGTGCCTGTCGTGAGTCGTTGTGAAGATAGCGCAGAGTTTGTCTGACGGCATGCTAACCACAAGGACAACTCTTGCAGAGCACTTACAGACGGAACAAAAACACCAAAATGGGCCGCACCACCGTGCGGGCCAGCAACTTCTACCTCAGCACCTAAAAAAAACGTCACTTTCCCTTTATAGCGAAGTCCGCCTCCATGAAGAGCCTCAAGGTCACCTTTTGCCAACAAGTCACGAATATCCTTTTGTACAGGTGGAGATACAGCATCGATAATACCGATAATGTCAAGACCCTTTCTGACCATGGCCTCTTGCAGGATCCCTTCAACCGTCAAATTATTGGCAGCTGAAATTTTTACCGATTGTCCTGAACTTGATCGACCAATATGAACATGACCGTCTACGTAATAGGTTGGCATCACTCGGTCAACCAGCGGTACAACCCAACCAGTGTTTTAGCATCCACGATCTTCCCCTGCGAAATCCAAGAAGAAACCTCTTGCTTCGATGCGACAAGACAATCCACAAATTCATCATCGTCCGTATGTTGTGCGCCATCCACTAATTGATATGCCTCATACAAATGCAACTTTTCATCGGAGAATCCTGGCGTTGAATAAAATGTCATCACATGATGAACCTCATGAGCCTGATACCCTGTCTCTTCAGCGAGCTCTCGTAAGGCTGCCTTTTGCGGATCTTCACCTGCTTCTAATTTCCCAGCTGGCAACTCTAACGTAAATTCACCGATAGCATATCGATATTGACGTACTAAAACTACCTTATCATGGTCTGTCGTAGCAAGAATGGCAACCGCCCCTGGATGTTGAACAATTTCCCTTGTGGTTTCTTGTCCATTTTGTAGTCGAACACGATCTAATCGTAGCGAAATCATTTTCCCTTCGAAAATGATTTGTTTTTGCAAGGCAACTTCTGGCATCAAATCACTCATCATTAACCACACCTCTGCATAAAAAATATAGGAAAGGATGTGCACCATATGAAAACATTTTATCATAAAGACAAGCTGGCCCTGTCTGGACCAGCCAAGGAAGTTCTACACCATTTGGCAATACTCGCTAACTTACACCCTCAAGAATCTGTACACAGGTTGTTGCAAAAGCATGTATCACCGTCACCATCTATCGTGTCAATCGTTTTTCGCGATGTCCTTTAAATGGTTAGCATTTAACTTTCTTTTATGTGCGAGCAAAGGGTATGGCAAAGCAATGATCAAAGCCACCAAAAGAGCCGCTGCACCACCCATTCTTTGATCAGAACTCCCAAAGGACGTGATGGTCAAGGCAGCAATCGCTAGGACTGTCGCATAGATCGGAACATTCCCAGCTCTTACCCAGATCACCTGATAAAGATGCTCTGCCTTATGACGTCGTTTGTAAGCAAGCCATGACAACAAAATGACTACCCAATTAAAAAAGGTAATGTATGAAGTGGCACTGACCAAATAACTGTACACTTGCGATGGCAAAACATAAGAAACCATAATCGCTACACCAGCACCTAAAGTGCTAAGAAGTAGTGCACTAAAGGATATTTTCGCATGCTCTTTTCGACGCAAAAAATGTGGTGCTTCTCCAACATGGGCCATGTTTTGCATGATAAGTACTGCTGAAAAAAGAGCACCTGCCATAACCGTAAAAGCCGCAACTAAAATTACAGCATTAAATAAACTGGCTAACAAAGGTAAATGGACCATGGTAAATGCGAGCACAAACGGACTTGAAGTGACGCTGATCTTCCACCATGGAACGACGGTCAGTAAAGCTAATAACGAAAGAAAATAAACTGCAAAAAGACCGATAATAACCAAAGTCGCTCCAAGACTGGCATCTTTCGGTTTGCGTAGTTCTGAGGTTGCCGTAGCCATCACACCAATTCCAGAAAAAGCAAAAATTACAATTAACATAGATTGTAATACACCTTGAAGCCCATGCGGTAAAAACCCACCATGTGAGTACAAATAGTCAGGGTGCACATGTGCCCCTGTAATTAGCTGCATGCCCACAAGTAAGATAACTAAGCAGAACATAACTAAAGCTACGATTTTAAGCGCAGACAAGATACCCTCAAGTTTACTAAAAGCAGCTACCCCAAACATATTTAAAACAAAAATCAAACCGGTAAATAGCAAAGCTAAACCCCACATGGGCAGTTGAGGAATCCATAAACGTGCAAAGACAGCCATAGCTATAGCTTCGCTACCAATCGTTAAAACACTCGCAAGCCAATATAGCCAACCTTGAAAATACCCAATAAATGGGCCGAACATTTCCTCCGCATAAGTACGAAATGATCCTTTGACAGGATGATTGACCGACATACTTGTCACTGCGCCGAGTACCTGTGACATGATCAGCGCACCCAGAACAAGGCCAAGCAAGATACCAGGACCTGCTTGAACTACGGCTAATCCGATACCTAAAAAATATCCAGCTCCGATAATGCCACCGATTCCAATGAGAACCAAGCCGCCCAAAGAAAGACCATCAACCGTTTTATGATGGTCTTTTTGATGTACATCCCTATGTCCAACTGTTATGCCTCGTGTCTTTTGTTTAACCGAATTCATTATGTCATCACCACCGAGGCATATCGTCTCACAAAAGAAAACAGTCTATGCGATAAAACCTTAGGCGAATTGTCCCAAAGCACCTGGCGTGGGATAGGCACATTCAAGCTTTTGACATTCACGAACAATCTCGAGCATCAATTCAGCACCTTTCATCAAATCATGCAACGAGATCCATTCTTCCAGAGTATGATTTTGTTGATACCCCAAGGCGAGATTGGCCACAGGAATACCTTTTCCAGCGATGATATTAGCATCACTTCCACCACCTGTCGCCCCAAAAATCGGTGAAATGTCAATGTGTTCCATGGCATTTACCACGACAGAACGCAAAAAAGAATCTGCAGGCAATGTGAAAGCTGGATAACTATCGATCCAATGCAGATCAACAGTACCTCCTATATCCTGTGCAGCTTGCTCAAGCGAAGCCGACATCGCTAAACGTTCTCGTTGCAATCCTTCATCATGCAAACTGCGTACTTCTGCATTAATTTCTACACGATCACAAACAATATTTGTGGCAAATCCGCCAGCAATGCGCCCAACATTAGCTGTTGTATACTCATCGACTCGCCCCAAATGCATTCGTGAAATCGCATTAGCAGCAATCGTAATGGCGTTAATTCCCTTTTCTGGGGCAATTCCTGCATGCGCAGCTCTTCCGTTCACAATCGCCTGCAATTTGGCTTGTGCCGGTCCTTCTGTCACAATAAAACCAAGAGGCCCTGCAGAGTCAAAAACAAAGCCATACGAACTTGCTAAAGATTCACGTTGTAACGCCTTAGCTCCTAAAAGTCCAGCTTCTTCACTAACCGTAAATACGATTTCAAGCGCTGGGTGCGGCTCTTTTGTCATCCGCAAAATACGCAACATATGCAGAAGTCCTGCTATAGCTGCCTTATCGTCAGCCCCAAGAATAGTTTTTCCATCACTTGTAATACGATCATTAAGCCGAATGGGTTGAATACCATAACCAGGTGATACCGTATCCATATGAGCCATCAATAAAATAGTCGATTGTCTTTCGTTTGTTCCTGGGACACGTACAATGAGATTTCCCGAATTGCCCTGAACATCATCCGCTGCACCATCTTCTTCAACAGTAAAGCCAAGTTCCTCCACAACACCGCGAATATAGGCAGCGACATGTGCTTCATCTCGAGAAGGGCTACCGATGGATACAAGCGTCATGAAATCCGCGACCAATCGTTCCTGGTCGATACCCATTGTAAAATGCATATGTGAATCTCCTTTAGTCCAATCGTAAATAACACGTATTCTTATTGTATTCCACAAAATCTAGCATGAGTATAGCATATCGAACATGGACAAAAGCTGAAGCTAACAGGTTATAATAAACGGATAAACTATGAGCGGAGGTTGTATTCACATGCCTGATATGAGACATCGAGACGGCAAATTAAAAATTATGCATACGATCATCGGGGATTTTGCAAAAGTTCTACGGCAAATCGCAAACCTAGAGATCGTAGAATCCATTTTAACGGGGACTATTGCCCCTTCAAAAAGTTATAAAGATACATTAACCTTTCAGTACTATACGGACAATGGACTCAAATTATTGGCCAAAACCACGACTGCAGTCCAAGAAATTTTCATTGTTACAGCACAGCCAGAGTTGTTGCTCGACGAATTACAAAAAACAGGATTTATCGAACAAGAACGTGAAGATGTTAAACATAATGGACCTAAAAAAAATCACCGCCGCAAATCTTGGGATGATAAATCCGAGATGAATTCCGAATCAATCATGAAAAATACCACCAAAAAGCCAACCTTGGGAAAAGAGAATGATCCTGTCACTTTGGGCCAACGGTTGTCACCTGATGCTCTGTCAGCACTCCTTAAAGTAAAGGAAGACGCAGTTCCTAAACAGCGCATAGCTGAAAAGCCAACACCATCCAAAAAACAGACTACGAATAAAGTTCGAAAAAACGAAGTGCAGGATCAAGATGAAGATTTTGCTACTCTTTTTGCACCGAAAGATGAAGAATTAACTTTTGAAGAACTTTTAAATCAATCAAAATTAGATCCAAAATTCTTTAAATGATCGCTTCGACATCTCACGCTGAAAATAGGTTGTGCTCTTTGCTTGGCTGTCCACCCAGCAAAGCAAAGAGCACGGTACATTGATTATCGTAAGCCATTACTTTTTAGGAGACCTTAAATTTTTCGACTAACGTATTCAATGCAGTAATAATCATTAAACTTTGCTTAGCATGATGATGCGTATCATGCAAAGAGCTTACCATCTGATTCGATGATTGACTGACATTTTGAGCTAGCCGAACATTTTCTCGTCCAATATCATCCAACTTTGTAATAATATTCATCATTTCTTCTGTGACTCCTGATTGAGTAGCAGATGCCTCAACCATCCCTGCCAAGACCTGCTGTGCCCCCTGAGCAAACTGCTCGCCTTTTAATACTTCCGATTTACTTGCCGCAATTGCCCCTTGTACATGAAAAGAACTAAGTTTAATTTCCTCTAACGTCACCTGTATTTCTTTGGTTTGTTTTGATGTTTTATCAGCCAACGAGTGAATTTCATTGGCCACGACGGCAAATCCACGACCAGCATCTCCCGCACGAGCTGCTTCAATAGCTGCATTTAAGGCTAGAAGATGAATCTGCGCAGTAATTTCATTGATTGTTCCAACGATAGCTTCCGTCTTGTCGGAATATTGTTCAAATTCTCTCGTCAATTGATCAGCATGCTGTACCTCATTCACGATCGCTTCATGTATGATGGCAACACGTTTTGTAGCAGCACGGACACTATCGGACTGCTGGTTCATGCCTGTTAGCATAGATTGTACTTGATTAGTAACATCAGAAAACTTCTCAAGGAGAGCAGCATTATGAGATTGCAAAGCAAAGTTATTGTCCAAAACACGTTGAGCAGCCTCTTTAATTTGGCTAATCAATCCTTGCAAACTGTCAATAAGGTTGTTGAGCCACAGCCCGATCTCTCCTGTTTCATCTTTTAATGAAGAATCTCTTTTAAGACGAAAGGTAAGATCTCCACCTCCTTCAGCAAACTTACGAACCATCCGCACTATATTTCGTAATCTTCGAATAAGAAGCGTCCTTCTATGACAAGTATACTCATCCAATGGGCGTTCCGTCAGCAACGCGATCATCGAGCGACAATAACACTACATCGCCTTTTTGCGGTACCGCTCCAAGAACCAACACTTCAGAATCAAATCCAGCGATACGTCGAGATGGAAGGTTGACAATAGCCACAACCTGACGGCTGATCAATTGTTCTGGATCGTAACGCTCTGTGATCTGCGCACTTGATCGTTTGATTCCGAGGGGGCCAAAATCGATTTGCAGTTTGATGGCCGGTATGCGTGCTTCACGAAATGCCTCCGCGGCTATGATCGTCCCTACACGCAAATCCAATCTAGTAAAATCATCCATAATTGCCATGCCATACTTCCCTTCTAAGAAACACGGAGTTATCAGGCATTCTATCTTACGCATTGCCTACCCTATCTACTGGCCGGGCGACCAACCCCTAAACTATGAAAAATCATTCCAAGGACGATCATCAACACACCAAATAAGGCTAAAATAGGTGGTTTTACTTGCGAAACAAAAAGGAAACTCAGGAGCATCGTAAAAACGACTTCGCCGGATTGCGTCGCCTCTACGGCTGCCAAGTCATGCGTATCACCTTTCGTAAGATCTGTTGCTGCAAAAAACAGCACCGTAGCAATGACGCCTGACGATAGGGCCACAATTGCCGTCTGTGTTACTTGGGTTACAGGAGGTAGCCCCACGGTAAAAACAGCAATAATGGCAATGAAAATCCAAAGGGGGAGACTTACGAGGGTCATCCCAAACACTCGTTCGATGGCACTAAGCCTCCCTTGGCACAAGACAATCATTTTTCGATTACCCAAAGGATAGGCAAAAGCAGCGACGACAACAGCCAAACCTCCGATGACAACATTATGCCACGAAGACACTATTGCGTGGCTTGCCTCAACAAAAACAATACCCAAAAAGATAACCATCGATACAAGCAATCCCCGAATGGGCATTTTACTTGCTTGACCAAATAACGGAGTGAGAAGAGAACCCGCAATAATCGTGAACTGCCACGCTGCTGCAACCACCCACGCAGGTGCATAATTCGCACTAAAACACAAAGGAACATAAAACAGACCAAAACCGACCGTACTCCATACAACCCAAGAAACAGGAGCAAGCTTTATTTCACGAAGTAATTTTCGCAACGATTTTCGCGCGATAATAATGGGTAACATAAATGGGACCATGAATAAATAGCGTAACGATGCGCTCCAGAGAAAACTTTGACCAACAAGACTCATCCGTGCGTTGAGAACAAACGTAACAGCAAAGAACAAAGATGCTACTATGCCAAGAAAAATAGGTCGTAAGCGCATGAGCCATGAAGTCCTCTCTAAGTATTGTAGCCGATACAGCTTTTGAGTAGCTATTCAAAAATACCACAATATCAATTTCCATAAAATAGTGAATAGAGCTTTTTTGAGTAGACATTTGATAAACTGGATATTATGTAACAAGAAATGACAAGCAGACAACACGAAATTTGCTCGGTAAGGCTGTATGATACAGTTGATTGCATCATATGGAGGGATAAACGTATGGGGATTATCGGCAAACCATTAAAAGTCATGCCATGGCAAGATAAGCCTGCTGGTTATGATGGCGTAATTTGGCGTCACAATAATAATCCTATTATTGATTGGAATCCAACGAAACGGACCGCCCGTGTATTTAATAGCGCTGTCGTTCCTTTTGACGATGGTTTCATAGGCGTTTTTCGGGCGGATCATAAGGATGGTAAAGCGCGTCTGCATGTGGGTAGTAGTCAAGATGGTCTGACATGGAACATCCTAGATGAGGAAATTCAGTGGAAAGATGAGCAGGGTAATCCCTATCAACCTTATTATGCTTATGATCCACGAGTTGTTTTATTCGATGGTACGTACTATATCGTGTGGTGTTCTGACTTTGGCGGTGCTTCTTTAGGGTTTGGTAAAACAAAAGACTTTAAAGAATTTATTCGACTTGAGAATCCTTTCATTCCATTCAATCGCAATGGCGTTTTATTTCCGAGAAAGATACACGGTAATTACGTCATGCTGAGCCGGCCAAGCGACAGCGGACATACCCCGTTTGGCGATGTATTCCTTAGTGAAAGCCCAGATCTTGTGTATTGGGGCAAACATCGTCGCGTTATGAAAAGCGGCGGTTCCGGGTGGTGGCAAAGTACAAAGATTGGTGCTGGCGCAGTACCTATTGAAACCACAGATGGCTGGCTTCTCTTTTATCATGGAGTAACCACAACGTGCAATGGGCTAGTTTACAGTATGGGTGCTGCCATCTTAGACATTAATCAACCATCCAAGGTGTTATACCGTACAAGAGAGTATCTACTTACGCCAGAAAAACCTTATGAAACGACTGGATTTGTTCCTAACGTTGCATTTCCATGTGCAACTCTCTACGACGCAGAAACAGGACGAATCGCCATTTATTATGGTGCCGCCGATACATACGTGGCCGTAGCGTATGCACAAGTCGATGAATTACTTTCCTACATCAAGAATAATTCTGAGCTTGTGGCAGGCGATGAAGAAGACTACAGATAGTTCCACGAGGATGATCTGTGCAGGTGTCGTAATAAAAGCCGTCAGCCGTATGAGTCAGATAATTCTGATCCATACGGCTCTATTTTTATAAATTTATACCTGTTTCTCAACAAATTGCGTAGCCTGTTGCGCTTGTTCATGAGCATGATAAGAACTCCTTACAAGTGGCCCACTCTCAACGTGACGGAAACCGCGCGCTAAGCCTTCCTTGCGCAATTCGCGAAACTCTTGCGGCGTATAATAGCGTTCGACACGTAAGTGTTTACGAGTCGGTTGCAGATATTGACCAATGGTAAGAATCGTCACATCGCGGCTACGCAAATCATCCATCGTTGCTAAAATTTCATCATAAGTTTCACCAACACCTACCATGATACTCGACTTCGTTGGTGTTGTTTCACTCATCTCACGGGCTCTTTGTAACAATTGCAAGGAGCGATCATATTTCGCTTTCGACCGAACTTGATCAGAAAGTCTGCGCACCGTTTCGATGTTGTGGTTTAGAATATCAGGCTGTGCGTTCATAACGATCTGCAACGATGCTTCACTCCCCATAAAATCCGGAATGAGTACTTCTACTTTGCAGGTAGCATCGATCTTGCGAATAGCTGCAATGGTTTGTGCAAAAATGAATGCACCGCCATCTTCGAGATCATCTCGAGCTACTGAGGTAACTACGACATGACGTAGTCCCATTTGCAAGACGGCCTGAGCCACCCTTACTGGCTCTGCCAGATCAAGTTCTGTTGGCCTACCTGATGTAACAGCGCAGAATCGGCATGCCCGCGTACAAACACTTCCTAAGATCATAAAAGTTGCCGTTTTATGCGCCCAGCACTCATACAGATTAGGGCATCGGGCTTCCTCGCATACGGTATGTAACCCTTCTTGTCGCATGACCTTTTTTATTTCACGAAACCCTTCCCCTGCTTGCAACTGTACCTTTAACCACTCAGGTCGTCGCAAAATACCTTTTGTGGAATTGTCGGAAACGGTATTCATCTCTTCCATCACGATATACCCACCTTACCTATCTCGAAGATATGGGTTTTTCAATACAAACTCGTACTATCGTCCATCGCTTCGAGTTTATCTTTGATGTACTTCATAAACCGGCCTGTAACCAATCCATCCAACACGCGGTGATCAATACTGATACACAAATTTACCATGGATCGAATAGCTATAGCATCACTGTTCACAACCACAGGTCTTTTTACAATTGATTCCACTGATACAATAGCCGCTTGTGGTGCATTAATGATAGGAATAGATTGAATCGAGCCAAATGCACCTGTGTTATTCAGTGTACATGTGCCACCCTGTACATCCGCTAGCGTCAATTTATTTTGCCTAGCCCGCGTAGCTATGTCTGCTACGGCAGCAGTCAAACCAAATATACTTAAACGGTCCGCATGATGTATAACAGGCACAACTAAAGCATCTTCCGTCGCTACAGCAACTGAGAGATTGACATCTTTATGAACAATAATATGATCTTCTGTCCAACTCGAATTAACCATAGGAAACGCTTTTAATGCTTCTACCGCTGCTTTCATAAAAAACGGAAAGAAGGTTAGATCAATACCTTCTCTTTCTTTAAATGAGCGTTTATGCTTTTCTCGCAACCTCACCATATTCGTCACATCAACTTCTACCATCATCCAAGCATGTGGAATGTCCCGCGCACTGTCGGTCATTCGTGTTGCAATCGTACGACGTATAGGCGTAATAGCCACCAATTGTTCATTTGTCTTTTGCTCAGCTTGTATATCTGATACAGCGAGCAAAATATCTTTTCTGGTCACTCGTCCGCCAAGACCGGTACCTTGCACAGAATGAGGATCGACGTGGTGCGTAGCAGCCAATTGACGTACAGCAGGTGAAAATCGCTTTACATTTTGTTGTGGCTTTATATTCTGTTGTGGTTTTTTCACCGTTTGCTGATGTTCCACTATGGTCGGTGAAGCAGACACAGGCGCAACCGACTCTAATGATTTTTGCGCAGGTGTGATACGTGCAATGACGGTGCCGACAGCAACGGTTTGATTTTCTTCAACTAAAATTTCAGCCAATACACCATCCATATCCGAAGGAATCTCAGCCGTCACTTTATCGGTTACAACCTCAACAAGTGGGTCATATTTTTGGACAGGATCGCCCACTTTTTTGAGCCATTGTCCAAGAGTACCCTCCGTTACACTTTCTCCTAGCTTGGGCATTAGTACGTCAACCATAATCACATTCTCCTTAAATCCTAAATCCCGCTTAAAACGCTGCCAACGCACGCATGGAATCAGCGATTTTCGCTGGGTTTAGCATATAAAACCGTTCCATCGACGCATTAAACGCCATCGCTGGAACATCCGGCCCCCCGAGCCTTACAATTGGCGCATCAAGATCAAACAAAGCCTCTTCAGCAATGATCGCGGAGATCTCACCACCAACGCCACCCGTTTTGTTGTCCTCATGCACCACGAGAACCTTTCCCGTCTTTTTAGCAGAATCAACAATTGCTTGTTTGTCAAGTGGCAAAATCGAACGCAAATCCAAAATATGTGTTGAAATTCCTTCTTTTTCAAGTTCGTCAGCCGCTTGCATTGCATAATGAACCATCAAACCATAAGTGATCACCGTAATGTCCGTACCAACCCGCCTTACAGCTGCTTGTCCGATCGGAACAACATGCTCTCCGTCAGGAACGTCATCACGAATCGAACGGTACATCCCTTTGTGTTCAAAAAACAAGACTGGATCAGGATCGCGAATCGCCGCGGTCAACAGTCCCTTAGCATCTGCCGCCGTTGAAGGAATGACGACTTTTAAACCGGGAATATGATAAAACATAGCTTCTAAACTTTGCGAATGATATAAAGCGCCATGAACACCTCCACCAAATGGTGCACGAATCACCATGGGACATGTCCAATCATCGTTTGATCGATAGCGCATTTTCGCCGCTTCACTAATAATCTGATTGACAGCAGGTAAGATGAAGTCTACGAATTGGATCTCTGCGATAGGCTTTAACCCCATCGCCGCAGCGCCAATAGCTACACCGACAATACCCGATTCAGCAAGTGGTGTATCCATGACACGTTGTTCACCAAACTCTTCGATCATGCCTTGCGTTACGCGAAAAACTCCGCCACGTAAGCCGATATCTTCCCCTAACACAAACACCGATGGATCCGAACGCATCTCTTGAACCATCGCGTCACGAATCGCATCAATATATAACTTGACCGTCACAACCGTTCCCCCTCAATTAGCGTACACATGCAAAAGTGTGCTTTCAGGCGACGGATCGATCGCATTTTGGGCATACTCTGTCGCTTCATTGATTTGCTCTACTAATTTATTTTTGATGGATGTTTCTCGTTGCTCCGTGAGAATACCTGCATTTTGAAGGTAGGTACGAAAAACTGCAATAGCATCGTTGCGTTTAGCCTCATCCACTTCTTCTTTTGTTCGATACACACGATCATCATCATCACTCGAGTGAGGCGTCAAGCGATAGGTCATAGCCTCAATCAATGTGGGTCCTTGCCCGTTTCGAGCGCGTAAAATAGCATCTTTCATGACACGATAAACTTCAAGCACATCGTTGCCATCAACGACTACGCCAGGAAACCCATAGCCGATCGCGCGATCGGCCACATGTTCACATGCTACTTGCTTTTGTAAAGGAACGGAAATGGCATAGCGATTATTTTCACAAAAGAAGATAACCGGCAATTTATGCACGCCAGCAAAATTGCAGCCTTCATGAAAGTCACCTTGGTTACTGGATCCTTCACCAAATGACACATACGTCACAAAAGATTCTCCACGCATCTTTGCAGCTAGCGCCATACCTACAGCATGCGGTATTTGCGTAGAAACTGGGCTTGATCCACTTAAAATGTGATGCTTTTTTGAACCATAATGGCCTGGCATTTGCCGTCCACCGCTGTTGGGATCTTCCGCTCTTGCGAACATATGCAGAAATACGTCCCGAGGCGTTTGTCCAAATGCAAGTACAACACCTAAGTCACGATAGTACGGTGCGGCATAATCGACCGATGGATCCATGGCAAACGCTGCCGCTACTTGCGGACCTTCCTGCCCCTGGCAAGAAACCACAAATGGAATTTTTCCAGAACGATTGAGTAGCCACATACGTTCATCCACCATACGAGCTGACAACATCAATTCATACATGCGTAAAACTTGATCATCCGTTAATCCAAGCTCTTGATGTCGACTCAACAGTTTTGTATCTCCTTTCATCCGTGAATCCCCCGTTCATCTGCCATGAGTGCCGCTTCTCCCAAAGCCTCTGAAAGCGTGGGATGGGGATGAATCATTTGCCCTAATTCCCACGGAGTAGCGTCAAGAAATGTAGCCAATGCCGCTTCAGAAATCAAGTCTGTGACATGCGGACCTACCATATGTACACCAAGTAAATCATCTGTTACTTCATCAGCAACAATTTTTACGAATCCTTCAGGCTCACCATACACGAGAGCCTTGCCATTAGCTCGAAAGAAAAACTTCGACGTCTTTACTTTTCTTCCCTGCTTTTGTGCTTCACTTTCGGTGATCCCAACGCTAGCGACCTCTGGTCTACTGTACGTACAGCGTGCAACAGCCAAATAATTAATCGGATCCGGTGCGAGACCTGCGATAGCTTCCATAGCTACGATACCCTCGTGTGAGGCAACATGGGCTAATTGCAACCCACCAATCACATCACCAATTGCATAAATGGATTTTTCCGCAGTCTGCATCATTTCATTAACGACAATCGCGCCATTTTGCACAACAACGCCTGTCGCTTCCAACCCAATATTATCTGTATTAGCCGTACGTCCAATGGCCACTAAGATAAGGTCAACTTGAAGTGTTTGACGCTGACCATTCGTCACCATGTCAATGTATCGTCGACCATCTTTCTCCTGGACCGATGATGGATCTACGATCGTATCGGTAAGAACTCGAACGTGACGTTTTTTTAATGACCGCGTTAACTCCAACGAAACTTCTTCATCCTCTTGCGCCAAAATGCGCGGCAATGATTCAATCAATGTGACTTGTACGCCAAAATCCGCCATCATGGAAGCCCATTCTGTTCCGATAGCCCCTGCACCAACGATCAAGAGAGAGGACGGCAATTCGTTTAATTCTAAAGCCTCTTGGGAAGAAATTACCCATGACTTATCAAAAGGCAAATCAGGCAACTCACGCGGGCGTGATCCTGTGGCGATCACCGTATGTCGCGGAGAAATAATCTCCGATTCACCATCGAAATGTTCAATACGTACAGCACCAGAACTAGGAGAAAAAATAGATGGCCCCATGATTCGACCAAACCCATGAATAACGGTAATTTCATGCTTTTTCATCAAAAATTGTACGCCTTTGTGCAACTGAGCAACCACTTGTTGTTTTCTTGCCATGGCTTTTTGCAAATCAAATTGAACATCACTCGCTACAACACCAAACTCACTGTTGCGCGCACTTACAAGGACCTCGGCAGAACGCAGAAGTGCCTTCGAGGGAATACATCCCTGATGAAGGCAGGTCCCACCGAGTTTATCTGCTTCAATAATGGCAACTTTGAGGCCAAGTTGCGCTCCACGAATGGCAGCTACATATCCGCCAGTACCACCGCCTAAAACGACCACATCATATGTTTCAGACACGTACCACACCTCTTTTTCACAGAATAACATGCACATCTATACAGTGACAGCCATCTTATGCTTTTTGTCTATCGCTTGAGTCCTATCGCTTTCGGGCTTATAGTAGAAACACAGAAAGTAAGGAGGTACCTAATGCGCGCATTCATATCTTGGGCGATATTGATCGCTGTTTTTCTCTTGGCTGGTGAAGGCATCAACCTTCTTCGAATTGGCCTCTTTAACGTTATGGCTGGTGTGCCCTCACAGCTTTGGAGATTTGTCCTCGGCATTTTACTTGCAGGATTTGGCACAGCATTTTTAGGAGGCTTTATCTATTATCGAGCAAAAAAACGGGGGCAAGTCAAGCGCCCTGATTGGATGAAACAGCACTAGTTACTCCTTATCATTCAAATCATCATGATGGAACTTTTGACTTTGCAAGATGGTCAATGCGTGTGGCAAAACATCTGCTATTGCTGCTAACGAATCCACAGCACCATCAGGATTACCAGGAAGATTCACAATCAGCGTTTTATCCCGAACACCTGCAACACCACGCGATAAAAGCGAAAAACGGGTTTGTTGTAATCCTTGGCGACGCATCTCCTCTGCAAGTCCAGGAACTTCACGTTCTATCACAGTTAAAGTCGCTTCCGGCGTAATATCCCGAGGAGAAAGTCCCGTGCCTCCAGTCGTAACGACAAGCGGTGCTCCATAGGCTACAAGATCAAATAACGTTGACGCAATCAGATCTCGTTCATCGGGAACGATGGTCTGTGCGATGACGACAAAACCAAGCTCTTGCAAAAAGAGGGCCAAGCGCGGACCAGCAGCATCTTCACGTTCCCCATCATAGGCACTATCGCTTACAATAACAATAGCCGCTTGCTTCATAACCTCTGGCATATCGTATCCCCTAAAAAACTATTCATAACGCATAAAATGTCCACTCTTTCCACCGTCTTTTTCAAGTAGTCCAATAAAGGTAATTGTCATGGCTCGATCAATGGCTTTACACATATCATAGACAGTTAGTGCCCCGATGGAAGCTGCGGTCAACGCCTCCATTTCTACGCCGGTTGGACCAGTAGTGCGCACCGTGACGTCGAGCACCAACGTAGATTCATCAGGAAACGAAAAATCAACGTCAACGCCACTAAGTATGATCGGATGACACATTGGGATGACATCTTGCGTCTTCTTCGCACCCATAATAGCCGCCACCTGTGCAACAGCCAGTACATCGCCTTTAGCGACTTTGCCAGAACGCAGCGTCGCAAGCGTCGTTTTTAACATCGACATCACTGCGCGTGCTTTTGCTATACGCACTGTCGATGGTTTGGCACTCACATCAACCATATGTGCGCGCCCCGTTGCATCTAAGTGCGTTAAATGCGATACATGGTCATCTTGTAGATTCACAACATGTCCCCCTTTCGTACGCGCATACAGTATACCATGTACACAATTGGCTTGTGATCCATATCATCGCAATGAAGTGTAACTCACGTTATACTAAAGTCACTATAAGAAAGTGAGGAAATGGCGATGATCATCATTGTACACTTGTTTGCATCTGTAGCAGAATTGGCAGGACAAAACCGCATCGAGCTTGATTTACCTAATCAACGTGTGACTGTTTCAGAGGTAGAACAAGCTTTGCTAAATACATTCACACAGTTAGATCCGCTTTTATCTAGCTGTCTTTTTGCGCTTCATGACGAATATTGCCAACGTGATGACATCGTACAACAAGGCGATGTGCTTGCTGTTATTCCGCCTGTCAGTGGAGGCAGTACTGATGATTCAAACGAACCGGAAGCAAAAGATGTTGATATCGTCGTAGAGCCTTTATCACCACAAGCAATGTACGATCACGTCATGGATGCGCGTGCAGGTGCGGTCGTGGTATTTGTCGGTACCGTTCGTGAATTTACATTAGAGCGACAAACAGCTTACTTACACTATGAAGCCTATGACACGATGGCACGTACGCAACTGCAGCGAGTCATCGCAGAGTGTAAAGCCAAATGGCCAATTGTAAAAATGGCGATATGGCATCGCATCGGTGACTTGGCGATTTCCGAGATCAGCGTTGTTATTGGTGTGTCGACAGCTCATCGAAAAGATGCATTTGCTGCAGGAGATTATGCGATACAACGTCTAAAACAAATTGTGCCAATATGGAAAAAAGAATACTATGTAGATGGGGAAATTGTCTGGGGAGGGCCGAAAGAAGGATTTCCTTTCGAGCCAAAAGAGTGACGAAAATTAATGGAAACGGTTACATTTTTGTGACAGGCGAAATCGCCTGCATGACTTATTTCCCTTCCTCATCCTCCATGAGAAATGGGGTTAGCCGTTCTTCACGTGCAACACGTCGATAAGATTCCGACAAGGCAATAAAAGGATCTGCTGCAAACGCAGCTTTGCGCAATAAGTTTTCGGCTTCGCGCAGGTTGACCTGCTCGTGGCCAGACTGATGCCTGTCGTTCACGCGATACACCCCTTGAATAATAAGAATGAGATCTACCTAATGAAAGCATTTTACTACGTCCAAAGACTGAGTTCTAGTCCTTAGGACACGTTTTTTTTCACTTTTCGTTCAAAATCGGTATGTAATTATTTACTAATCCTTCTTCCCTTTCATGAAGATCAACTACTTCTAAAGCAATATCTTGCCGCAACATGTTTAGAGTTCGCTTCAATTCCGTTTGCCGAACACAAGCCAGATGATCCATACTGGCAACACGAATGGCGTTATCGAGTATCTTCCATGAAGGTATAAACCAAGAAAATCGATGATTAGCCAAACGAAAATATTGTGCTATAAAAGAAACTGTGTAATCTTCTAGTATCATTTCAAAAAAAACGAGTCTCGAAAAAGGTGTATTTTGTTTAGCAAACCGTACAAAAATTTGACCAAGGTCGCTATCCATCTTTCCAGATTCCGCACAAAATACATTTTGAAACAGGCGAGAGCGCTCATTTTTAACGATTTCTTGATTCACAAGAAGCCACAAATTGCGCAAATCATGAAATTCAATCCCTTGTTCGAAAAGCACCTGCCCTAAATCCACAATCGATTGAGGTATGGACTCTTTGTTAAACGATATAAACCTGTCCGCAAAACGTGTTGCAAAGAGCAAATGATGGTCTTGCACAAGACGAAACGGAGCAAAAGTATACTCTTTATACGCGCGACTATAGGCTTCACAAAAGGATTTTGCTTGTTCGATAGCAGACGCATCTCGCCATAGCGTATAGCGCGTGTAAAAGAATTTAAACAAATACACTAGACGAGAAAACCACGATCTTAAGACAGCATCGCCTATCATGTCTATACTAGCCATACACCATACACCTGCTCCTATTACTACCATACCCAATGCATGTTGCCATAAACCTACAAAAAAGATCACCAATCCACTCACAAAGAGAATCATATCTACACCCCCTGTTTCTAGTATGGGCGATTCTTCCATGGCAATACGCCTTTCCCATGTAAAAGTCTGTTGTCAATCATTCATGAATTGTCGTTGAACTCATAGACTACTAGAAACACGACTAGAATCTCTACGTAAGGTGGTTCTCATGAGAAGAAGATCTTTTGCTACGCGTACGGCATCAATCCTTGCAACCAGTTTTTTAGGTATCGTAAGCCTTTTTGTTTGGTTAGCATGGACGAGCTATGGCAATGGCTCAACGACCAGTTTGGCCATATTAACAAAAAACGCATGGTTAACGAGTTTAACTATGTTATCAACAAATCCTTTAGAGCCGCCAACAAAGCCGCCAATCAACAACATGGCATTTGCGTTTAGCCAGTTATCTCTTGCTGAGGCAAATATCCATACGACTACACACAAACCAATCGCCACTCCATCTTTTACAACTATCGTTACGCCTAAAATGCGAGTCGCATCACCAAAACGCCTTGCCATTGGTTGGACATTGGATACCGGTACAAAAAACCTTGAGGCTGTCATTCAAGCATCGCAGGGACTTAACGTTCTTGCACCAAAATGGTTGCATGTCGATGGTCCAAATGGGGCACTAGCTAACAACATCGAAAAAGCGGTCGTAACTTATGCACATCAACACAATGTACATGTCTGGGCTGTCGTGGACAATGGATTTAACGCGAACTTGACGCATTCGTTTTTACGCTACAAAGATACACAAGACAGGTTAATCGCTAGACTTGTCACCATCGTAAAACAAGATAATTTAGATGGAATCAACGTAGACTTTGAAGGTATCAGTTCTCAAGATCGCTGGAATTTCAGTCGTTTTATTGAAGTTCTTTCGCAAGCGTTACATGCCATACATCGAACCGTATCCGTAGACTTACCACCAGATATCGTATTTGCACAAAACGACGGACCTTATAACCATAAAGCACTTGCGAGTGCAGCAGATAATATCATTCTCATGGGCTATGACGAGCATTGGGGTGGCGATGCCATCGCAGGTCCTACAGCTTCTTTACCGTGGGTCAAGCAAGCTGTTGCCGATATGCTAAAAACAGGTGTTCCAGCACAAAAATTAATTTTGGGGATTCCGTTTTATACACAGGATTGGACAGTTAATCAACATGGTACTGTACTTTCCAGTAATGCGCTCTCGTTGGTACAGACGAATCAATTACTAAAAGCACATAATCTTGCCGCAAATTGGAACAGACAATTAGGTGTACACTTTGTACGCTTTAAAGAAAATGGAACTACACATGAAATTTGGTTGGAAGATAATCGTTCCTTGCTACTCACCTTACAATTAGTAGCACAAAATCATTTAGGTGGGGCCGCTGCGTGGTATCTAGGTCTTGAAGAACCATCGACATGGTCATCGCTTGTGATGGCTGTACATGCTGTTTTCGCGTAAAAAGGAGGACTGGCACTCGGCCGCCAGTCCTCCTTTTTTCAATCTCGCAATTGCCGCAAAACATCAAAAATTTCTTCATTATCAGGCTGCTTATCAATGGGATGTACGTCGATAAATCGGACAATCCCTTCTTTGTCAATCACCACGAGTGCCCGATCGTTATAACCTTCTGACCGTAAGACACCGTATTTTTCAGCAACCGCGCCATGGGGGTAAAAATCAGCGCAAAGTGGATACGAAATACCACCTAAAGACTGTTGCCACGCGTCATGGCTGGCTGTACTATCAACACTCATACCCAAAACTTGGGTATTAAGCTCTTCGAAGCGAGAAAGATCATCCTCGTACGAAGGCATTTGCGCACTTCAAACCGGTGTCCAATCAAGAGGATAAAACGCAATAAATACGTTTTTCTTTCCTCGAAATTCGGACAGGGTGACCGTACGTCCACCGTGCGCTTGCAACGTAAAATCGGGTGCAGCATCGCCCACTTTCAGTGTGCGAGTTTCTGTGGCGCCTTTTGGCATGGTATACCCTCCCTACTATGAACTATCCAGCAGAAACAATTATAAGGAATTTTATTTAAAAAACAAATTTGATAATTACAAATGTAAAAAGTCAAGATATGTTTTTTGCCAACGTTTGCGTTGCAGTTTCATCCTAGATCCGCCTTCAGGGCTGTCGTACCTATGACTTGTCACGTGCTCTTCAAACCGTTTGATACCTTGCGATAGCGTCCATAACTTAGCACCGATTCCAGTTAAAATGGCCGTACCACGCGCGTAAGCATCACGTTCTCGCTCGACGACAACCGTAGTACTGATGCCCGCCTGAAACCAAAATAAAGCAGGAACAGCAAAGCCAGAACGTTCCACACACAACATATCTAGAGATTTCGTAAAATTATGTTGCATGGTCTCTAGCGCTTCCGATGCCGCATACGCCATAGACCGCAAAGCAGCCGTATGGATTGCATTAAAAGATGTATCCGCATCAATTCCGATAATCGCAGCTTTTTCTACACCGTGATCCAAAAAAGGTGTAACAATAATCGATGGATCACTCATGAGACCAAGCGGAGTTTGGGCAACTTCTGCAAAAGTAGGTTGAATGGTTTTCATCCATACAAGCAACGTTTGTGCAAATGAAAATCGTGCTAAGGCAATCCATTCATCTTCATAAAACATACCTAGGCGCGCTTTTCGGATACTTAACTCACTATGGACCGATAAGGGTTTTTGAGGAATACGCATGACAACGAAACCATCTTGACCATAATTAATAAAAGCCTTTCCCGATGCTGTAATACCTGAGCCAATTAGTCCAGCCACTGGAATCGACGTTAGTGCAGAAATTATCGTTCGGGATCCATTAAGGTAGACACTGCTCACATGAGCCAATTCTCCGGGTTCCGCAACAGAAGTCGGAAACATAGTAGATGATAGCCCGCATAAGGAGTGCCAACTCATTTCTGTTTCCATGTCATCATCTGAGTCAATGGCCATAAGGTCATGAGCATCATCAATTTTATAGGATCGTCCCTGGGATAGATTCCATAAAAACCATGTATGTAGACCACCCAAACGAACGTTAACAAGTGACATATCCATACTAGAAGCAAGACGCTTTACTTCCTCAATTACGTAAGTAGCCTTTTGCTCCGCTGAAAATGAAGACCATAATGTCGGCGTTTGAAAACTTCCTAACGGTTGTCCAGAGATGCCATCCCAGCCCACAATCGTAAAGCAAGATGCTGCCATACCAATAGCCGTCAAATCATCTGATGTAATGCCAGCATGTCGCAATGCGCCATCAATTAATGTAATAACGGCACTTAAAAGCTCGTCCGGATGAGGCTCGTCAAATTCACGCGACACATAAGAAACAAGTCTACCGCCTTCATCAAACACACTTACGCCAAGTTCTTTTGCTTGTTGAGTAATGGTTAAAACATAATTCATTGACGCATCCATCCTACCACCCCTTGATGCTGACGCTTCTGATTCCAATTATATCATTGCAAATCAGACACGCTACATAAAAGAGTATATGCAAATGCCTCAACGTCACTGTTGATCGACGTAGCAAGGGAAGCAGAATCGCCAAATGAAGCCACGGAGCCGATACCATAAAATCGAAACCCTGCGTCGTTCGCTGCAAGCGCATCGGCAGTGGAATCCCCCACAACAATGGTCTTTTCCCGAGCAAATGTGATTGCTGCACGTTGATAGACGTAAGGATGGGGCTTCGCAAGAGCACCTATCGGTAGCCCTCGTCGATCTTCTTCTTGACGAACGTCATCGTGCGTCATAATACGATCCATTGAAAAATAAGGTAGTAAGCCAAGACGCTCTAAGGGTCGAAGTGCTTCCGCGCGAGGGCGTCCTGTACCAATGCCTAATTCTATTCCATGGGAAGTAAGAGATTGTAGTATATGGTCAATCGTCTCAACAGGTAACAATGTTGTTTCTTGATCCACGATCCCCCGGCGCAAAAAATCAGTCACTGCACCTTGATCACCAAGATAATAGAGTTGAAAATCATTTTTCACCGTTTCATAGATATCTTTAGCAGACACATTGCATCGTTTGGCATAATCACGAAGGGTTTGTAGAAATGCTTGGCCAGATCCCACTTGATCTTTCAACCATGAAGCCAAGTGCGCTGTCAAGCCGTTACGCACCTCATGGAGCGTAGATAAAGTAAGTAGACCTAATGTGCATGCAAATGCTTTATCCCAATTGTTATTAATCGATTTTTCCCGCAAGACTTGTAAAACGTCATTCGGTAAGAAGACATCGCAAATTTTTCTCGCATCCTGCATGCAAGAAATCCGATCAGGATAGATAAGTTCTTCATCATACAACCTATCAGTCAATCGATGATCAAACATAAATTTCGATGTCGCAAGTGCCGCACACAGTAAATAACCATCTTCGCAAAAAATTACACCGTCAAGATCAAACAAGACAAGCATCTGCACGTCGATCACTCCACCTCAATCACGTAATCAATGGCACCAGCAACGCCAGCCGTCATATTCTTACGCCAAGCTCTCTCAGTCAGAGCTTCGTGGAGCGCCATGCCAAGCGCTCGGAAGATCGATTCCCAAATATGATGTCCGTGGCCTTGACGTCCTTTCAAAAGGTCCATATGTAAAGTACATTGAGCGCCTTGGACAAAGCCTTCTAAAAAGGCAACCAAATCTTCGCTATGCATACCTTCCATTTGTTCTGGCAATTGCACAGTACCTTTATCAAAATCTAAATAGGCTCGACTTTCAAAAGAAATAACGGCGCGAGACAAAGCCTCATCGATCGTTCCATACGCTGATCCATAACCGACAAGGCCAGCACTTTGATTGTGATCAAGATAGGCTTTAACTGCCTTACCCAACGCAATACCAACGTCCTCCGTAATAACATGAACAAGATCAAAATGATCAAGCGTTACATCGATGCCTAGATTCATCTCACCGCGCCACGCTACATGTTCTAGCATATGATTGAAAAATGGTAAGGGGGTACTGAGTTTTCGTTTGTTGTCCACATCCCGAGCCTCACGATCCAACCATACAACAATGCGTGATTCACTAGTAGTTCTTGTCACTTTAATTGTCCCAGATGCCATCTTTATCGCTCCTTAACTGCTTTTGCGTGAGTTTCAAATCCCTCTACTTGCGCAAACATCGCCGCATAGTTTCGTACGCGTTCAAAGCCTTCCTTCGAAACATAACCGATCGATGATCTCTTCAAAAAATCCTCAAGAGATACGGCAGATACCGTTTTGGCACTACGACCTGTCGGTAAAATAGCGTTAGGGCCCATCAAAAAATTACATAACGTTATCGGCGTATTCTCGCCAAGTAAAATTTCTCCCGCATTCATAATGCTCGGTAAAACGGCAAACGGATCGCGCACCATGACTTCCATATGTTCAGGTGCGTAGTCGTTTACAAAAGCGATCGATTCTTCAAGGCTATCTGTAAGGATGATTCCACCATAGCGCGTAAGAACAGTTTGCACAAAGTTTTGACGTATCGGATTTTGTATACTTTTAATAATGTCTTCCAGTTCACCGAGAACACGGTCACTAAGCGACTGACTGTGTGTGACCAAAAGTGCTGCGCTATCAGGTCCATGTTCTGCTTCAATAAGTAAATCCAACGCTACCTTGTGTTCATCAGCACCTTCATCCGCTAAAATAATCGCTTCACTAGGCCCCGCCATAACACCAGGATCAATAATTCCCATCATCAATCTCTTGGCCGCAGTGACGTAGGGGTTACCTGGTCCGATTACTTTCACACATTTTGGCACAGTTTGCGTCCCATAAGCCACAGCTGCTACAGCCTGTGCTCCCCCAACCTTGTATACTTCACGAATTCCTAGCAAATTTGCTACATACAAAATAGCAGGATCTACTAAACCTTGTTCATTCGGTGGTGTAAGCACCACAATACGCGGAACACCAGCTACAACGGCGGGTATTCCTAGCATCAAGAGAACAGATGGAAAACTTCCTTTACCTCGAGGTACGTACAAGGCAACATCCGGAATCGGCGTAACTTTTTCTCCTGCCAAAATCCCTTTATCTACTTCCATCATCCACATGGGCTCCGGTTTTTGAGCTTCATGAAACTTTTTGATGTTTGTCATTGCATAGGTTAGTACATCAGCCAAATCTTGATCTACCTGAAAAATACCCTGTGCAAACTCCTCTTGCGTAACAGCGATCGTATCTTTAGTTAAACGCACGCCGTCAAAACGTTCTGTATATTCAAGCAAGGCATCATCGCCTCGTAAGCGTACCTGTTCACAGATTTCTGAAGCCACGGTCATTTGTTGACTGATATCGACACTTGCCCGTTGGAGAATCGTTTGTTTGACATCCGGTGCAATCTGACTCCATACATAACGATTGACTTGCATCAAAATAACCCCCTAGCAAAATCCTTTAGTACACTACCATACTAAAGGATTTCTATTTGATTGTCTACTGTTGCCGTACAGCTACCGTACATCGAGAAACACAAACCAGTCGATTTTGATCATCAACCATTCGCACATCCCAAACATGTATCGTTCTTCCCACGTGTATAGGTGTCGCCGTAGCTGTGACGAATCCTTCTTTTACAGAACGTATGTGATTCGCATTAATCTCGAGACCTACAGCTGTTTGTGTCGTTGGATCAACATACAACCAAGAACCAATACTTGCCACAGTTTCTGCTAATGCTACCGAAGCACCACCATGCAATAACCCGGCTGGCTGTTGTGTGCGATGGTCAACGGGCATTTTTGCCACTAATTTTTCCTTTGTTGCTTCGATAAACTCGATGCCAAGCCACTCAATTAACGTTCCTTGAGCTAAAAAGGGATCAAGCGTTCCGTCTTCTTTTATCCAATGAATTTGATCCTTTAACAACGATTCACCTGCTCTCCCCATGATTTTATAAAAATGGTATCATGGCTACTGTACATTTTAAAGATAAAGCTTTCACTCAGGGGATGACATCATTGACAATAACAAAGCAAAAACGCACAGCCCTTATAACGGGTGCCAGTTCTGGAATTGGACGAGCCACCGCCTTATTACTTGCGGAAAATGGCTTTAATGTCATTTTAGGAGCCCGACGTAAAGAAGCATTAGAAGATGTTGCCAAAAAGGCGCAAACTTTTGGAAGTGACGTTCTAGCCGCTACCCTAGATGTGCGAAATAAAGACAATGCAACAGAATTTGTACAAAATGCACTCGATCATTTCCAACACATTGATGTTCTTATTAACAATGCCGGACTTGCACGAGGACTAACAAAAGTTGCTGACCAACAAAACGAGGAAGAATGGCAGGATATGGTTGACACAAACATCATGGGTCTGATGCGAATGACAAGGCTCGTACTTCCCTCCATGATCGAACAAAATTATGGTCACATCGTTAATCTTGGCTCCACGGCAGGGCACGAAGCTTATGCCGGCAGTTCTGTCTATTGCGCCACAAAGTTTGGTGTACAAGCCATTACAACTGCCTTGCGCCAAGAATTATTGGGTCATGCCATCCGCGTCACATCCGTCGATCCGGGAATGGTTGAGACTGAATTTAGCATGGTGCGGTTTTCTGGTGATAAAGATCGTGCAGACTCGGTCTATGCTGGTACAACACCCTTAACGGCGAATGATATTGCCGACATCATCCTTTTTGCTGTGACTAGAAAGAACCATGTCAATTTGGATGATATTATCGTTAGACCTGTCGATCAAGCTAGTGGTGGTCTAGTCTATCGCCATTCCTAATAGGTTTGTCTGTATAATTGTAATGCTTTTGCCACAGGATGTTCACCCACAAAAGACCAAGAATCGCTTAGACTTGTAGCATAAATTCACTATATGCATGCTATGCACACCCTTGGAGGGACTTTTTCATGGATCGTAAATCAGCTACTCTTGACACGGAGAATACGCCGCCTGTAAAATCGCGCAAAGAACTAACTCGGCGACAGTTTTTAACGTATGTACTAGCCGGCACGGGTGCTTTTATGGCAACGACAATTTTTGCCCCACTCGTCACGTTTGCTGTTGATCCTCTACGGCGTGAAGGTGGGACGGGCGGTCTATCAGCGACAACTTGGCGTGTTTCAGATTTTAACACTAACTTGCCCACACACGTATCCTTTACGGAACACGTAGATGATGCATGGAATTCACATGACACGCCTAATGATGTTTATGTGATCATAAAAGACAATAAGCTGATGATCATGTCCCATGTGTGCACGCACCTTGGTTGCCACGTCAATGGCTCCTATTCTGATGCAGCACATAAAGTTTCGGCACAACCTTCCTACAATGGTGGCAAAGATTGGTTCCATTGCCCATGTCATAATAGCATGTATAACATCTACGGTGTTAATACGCCGACGTCGCCTGCTCCAAGACCACTTGATCTGTACGAATATCAAATTATCAATGGCTATGTGCATGTGGGCAAAACGATTCAACGCACAGATGCTGCATGGGATTACAATCCTAACCCTTCTATTTCATAATCATTTGGCACTATAAACTTATAAAACCGCCATGGGGAATATCCTCATGACGGTTTTTTGCATACGAACAACCACTCACGCGTAGGCATATGTAGAGCATAGTACGTGGGGGTGGATTGACTTGTACATTTATTCGGCAAAAAAAGGTGATACTTTAGCATCAGTGGCGAATGTTGTCGGTACAACGCAACAAGAATTAATGACACTCAATCAGACCGTAAGTAACACGTTGACAGAAGGTATCAATCTACTTATTCCCGGCAAGCCAAGCACGCTCATTCATCACACTGTCGGTCCTCGGGAAACTCTGACGACCATTGCTAGACAATACGGTGTACCTGTGTACGCGATTTACGGCGCTAACGGTCTTGCCAGTGACGCGAAACTGGAAATTGGCCAAATTTTATTCGTACCACAACCCATTTCGGTAAAAAAAGAAATTGATGCAAATGGTTACCTTATTCCATCAGGTACATCAGAAGACCCAACGATTCTTCGCGATGCCACCCCTCTGACTTTTATCACGATTTTCAGCTACCACGTGACTGAATCCGGTGACATTGTTCCAATGTCCGATCAAGAAGCACGGGATGCGGCCAAAAACGAACATGAAGCTCTTCTCATGTGCGTCACCAATTTTGACGGCAATAATTTCAACACCGATTTGGCGCATGCTATTTTATCAAGCTCTACCTTGCGCAATAAAGTGTTTACTTCAATGGAAGAACAAATGATCGCAAAAGGTTTTCAAGGTGTCAATGTTGACTTTGAACATATGCAACCAACGGATCGTCCCTTGTACAATGAGTTTATTCGTGAACTCCATGCGCGTATGCATCCAAAAGGATTCAGCGTTTCGATTGCTATGGGTCCAAAAACTGCGGATGAACCCTACGCAGCATGGATGGGAGCATTTGACTATCGGACATTAGGATCTATCGTAGATTTTCTTATGTTAATGACCTATGAGTGGGGTTGGGTTGGCGGACCGCCCATGGCGATTGCACCCATCGATCAGGTACGCGCAGTGCTTGAGTATGCGACATCGGTTATTAGTCCCGATAAAATTCTGATGGGATTTGCAACGTATGGCTACAATTGGCAAATACCAGATACGAAAAATAATTTGGCTACCGGCATTTCCCCGAATAAAGCACAAAATGTCGCTATTGAAAAAGGGGCCACCGTGCGTTTTAATCCATTTTCAGCAAGCCCCATGTTTCACTATTACGTAGGATCCCAAGAACATGAAGTTTGGTATGAAGACCCTAAATCCATTTTGGCAAAATTTCACCTTGTCTATGAGATGGACTTGCGAGGAATCAGCTTTTGGGTATTAGGTCAGCCTTTTCCGCAACTATGGAGACTCGTCGCTGACACATTTGACGTTCGCCACTTGGTATAAATTGTGCTGGCAGTGCAAACCATTCCTTCTAGGATTGCACTGTCAGCAAATGATCTTGCCAAAATTAGATACAACGCTTGTGACCACGCTAAAGGAGTATTGCCATTTGGTGTATGAAGTTCGCCCACGAAAAGTTCTGGCAACACACCAGGTGAAATCATCACGCGCTCTGTCCAGTCAAGGTATTCACAAGCTTTATTTATATCTCCTATTGTAAGATAGGCCAAGCCTAACCAGGGAAGTCCCATCGACCACTCTGCTTCCCATTCCTGTTTAGTATAATATTTGTCACCCTGATAACGAATCGTACCGTGACTGCGCAGTAAGTTTTGCTCAACATTAACAAGTAAACGACGTGCCAAATCTACCGGAAGTAATTGATAGGGGTAGACTAAGCTCAACTCAGCCAAGTCACAATCTTTAGAAGCGCTCTCTCGCGGGTAGTGGGAGAGAACCGTCGTCAAACCACGAACGACGCTATCCCAATCAACCTGGATAAAGGATGATATTGCCAAAAGTCCAGCCGCGCAAGCTCCGACACTACTCATGTGAACTTCACAATTTTCTTCCCACATACCGTTATCCGCATCATGCCAGTACTCAAGGTTACGCAAATATTTCACTAACATTTGAACGATTTGGCGATCTACAGCATCACGAAACATGGCTCTTTTTTGCCGCAAACCTTCACCAACCCCGTATAAAAAAATGCCAATAGCATCATTTTGCGCGTTGCCCCAAGGTTCCTGAACCTCCCATCCGTCAACGGTATAACGAGGATGGACATATTCAAAAGCCTCATTCGGGCGATGTGTCACATGGTATTCTAATTTCCACGCATACCGACGAAAAATATCAAATAACGCATGGTACGTTTGTTCATAACGATTACTTGGTTCCCACAACGTCGCCATAGCAGCATAACAGTTATCACGAATCCAGACAAAATGATATTCATCCGACGAGCTTGCTAGATAAAGGCCACTTTCCATTCGCAAAGCATCTAGGACCTTCTGCGCTTGTTTTATCATAGCTCTCCCTCACAAGTCAGACGTTCTAGTGCAACAGCAACCTCTATACAGCGTACGGCACTAGTTACAGAACCGTCACTTTTATCGCATGGAAATGTCTGATTTAGGCACAAAAAAAGCAAGTATCCTTCGTGCATGCAACGAAGGATACTTGCTTTTAAAAATTTCTGAACAGTAGCAGCTTTAAACCGACTTTCCCTCTTCTTGCTCCGCGCGTATTCCTTGTCCAAGCCCGCGAATAATAGCAAGTGCCACTGAAAATCCCGCGGCAACATCTGGATCTCGTACGGCCTGCAACGTGCTCCAAACACCGGCTACTTTGGGGCCATTCGTCAAATCTAGATTACGTGTTATAAACACCAAGTTGCGCATTAATTGTGCAAGAACCTTGGCATCAAGCATACCAAATCCTTGTACGAGAGCAATGACATTTTTGATGCCTCCTGCGTATTCAGGCTTCTCAGCCTGATCAGCGAGAATTTTCAGCAAGTCCTGTCCTCGAACTATGAGAGCATTGACAATATCTAACAGGCCTGCCTCGTGCATATTATCGAATAATGTTAAAAGCGCAGTAACACTGTCTTTATGCAACGCAATCCAGTCGGTAATCTGCTCAAGTTCAGCATGCGTAAATTCCGCATGTGAAGGAGACACATCATATATCTGTGTACTGGCTTTTGCCATTACATTCCCTCCTCGCTCACATCAATGATCGGATCAAAATCAGCTCGTGCCCATTTTTCTTCCACAAGAACTCCTCGTTGCGGGTTCGGATGACCGAGGCGAAAGTTTCCTCTTACCATCGGTGATTCACCCTTACTTTGAAGTACATCCATGTAAACGGACGTCTCTTTGTAAGCGGGCGTATGGGTAACAGCATCATGATAGCTGCTTGTGACATAGTTGACCGCTTGCTGATCCGTACGATTGTTCATGGAAAGATATAATTCGTGTGCAATGACACGTTCCGTAACCACAACAGGTACCTCTACTTGCCCATACGGTGAAGACAATCTAACGATTGCCCCCGTTTCTATGCCTCGTTCTGCAGCTAATTGCGGCGATATTTCCACGTACGTGGTTGGTACTTTTTTGGCAATACCATGAACACGGTACGTGAGATTACCTTCATGAAAATGCTCTAACATTCGTCCATTATTTAAGTGCAAATCATACTCATCACCAAAAACTACCGGTTCATGCCAAGTAGGGAGATGAAGACGAGCAAGCCCATCATCAAAAGGAAATGTTGTCTCATAGAGACGCGGTGTGCTTGTACCATCAGCTAACACGGGCCATTGCAAACTTTGGTATCCCTGCAGTCTGTCATACGTAACGCCTGCTAACAAGTCAGTCAGTTGTGCTACTTCATGCATAATGTCTTGTGGGTGTTCATAATACCAATTAGCACCCATCGCATTGGCGACATCTTGGATAATTTTCCAATCCGGTCTGCTGTTTTTTAAAGGTTCAAATACTTCATAGAGACGCTGGATGCGTCGTTCGGTATTGGTAAAGGTACCCTCTTTTTCAAGGCTTGGTGATGCTGGAAAAATTACATCGGCGTACTGTGCTGTCTTTGTAAAGAACACATCTTGTACGATAAAAAAATCGAGTTTTTCAAACGCACTTTGGACGAGATTGGAATTTGAGTCGACCAAAGCCATCTCTTCACCGAAAAGATACATCGCCTTAACGGACCCATCATGAATGCCTTGCACCATTTGATGATTGTCAAGGCCCGGTTTACTTGACAAAGTAACTTGCCAAGCTTGTTCAAAACGCTGTCTCACCACCTCATCCTCTACAAGTTGATAACCAGGCAAATACCCAGGTGCGCAACCCATATCCCCTGCACCTTGAACATTGTTGTGACCGCGTAAAGGATAAGCACCGGTTCCTGGCCTTCCTACTTGTCCTGTGATAAGCAGTAAGTCACAAATTGCCGTACTTGTTTCACTACCACCGACGTGTTGCGTTACCCCCATTGCCCAACAAATGCATACTCGTGATGCATCATGCATCATGCGTGCAGTCGCTATCAATTGTTCCTCACTAATGCCTGTTTTTTCTTTTGCATAATCCAGCGTATACGGCTCTAGCCATTCACGATACGATGCAAGCCCTTTCACACGCTTTTGAAGAAATCCCTCATCATGCCATCCTTGATCGATCATGTACTTCGTAACTGCAGACAGCCACACAAGATCTGTCCCTGGCTCAGGATGCAAATAAAGATCAGCTCGTTTTGCCAGATCATTTTTTCGCAAATCAGCCACGATTAGTTTTTGACCATGTTTCTTCTTTGCTCGGCGAATACGCGTCGATAAAACCGGATGAGATTCCGCTGGATTAGCCCCTACAATGATAACGAGGTCAGCCTGTTCAAGGTCTTCAATGGATCCTGTATCTCCACCATAGCCAAATGTCCTTCGTAATCCTTCTGTAGCAGGTGTTTGACAGTAACGCGAGCAATTATCAATATTATTCGTTCCGACAACGGAGCGAGCCAACTTTTGCATTAAATAATTTTCTTCATTTGTGCATTTGGAAGAAGAAATAAAACCGATCGCATCCGGACCATGTTCATTGCTGATCTCCAAAAGACGTTGCGCTGTATAGGCCAAAGCTTTTTCCCATGACACTGGCACAAAAGCATCACCTTGTCGCAACAAAGGTTGCGTCAGTCGTTCTTCACTCGTAACAAAATCCCAGCCAAATTTACCTTTAACACAAGTCGATATTTGATTAACAGGTGCTTCCATTTGCGGTTCAACTTTTAGAATATGACGTCCTTTCGTCCAAACATCAAAACTGCATCCAACACCACAATACGTGCAAACGGTCTTAGTTCTTTGGATACGATAGTTTCGCATTGCTGCCTCCATTTCTGAGACAGTAAAAATAGGACCATAACCGGGTTCAATATCCTTAACCAAATCAACCATAGACTCCCAGAGTTTCGGTTCCATACCGGTTAAAAACCCAGCCTCACCAAGCATGGAATTTTCCATCAAGGCATTACATGGGCAAACCGTGACACAATGACCGCACGAAACACAAGAAGATTCATTGATTGAAACATCATTATCCCAAATCACACGTGGTCGTTCTCTTGACCAATCAATCGAAAGCACTTCGCTCACCTGCAAATTTTGACACGCTTCCACACAGCGACCACATAAAATGCATTGCGAAGGATCATATCGATAAAAAGGATGGCTGTGATCCTGTTCGTAAGGCTTTAGTTCGAAGGCATACTTTTGGTGCTCGATTCGCATATGCAAGGCTGTGTTATGTACAACACAATTGCCGTTGTTGTTATCACACACCGTGCAGTACAATTCATGATTGTGCAAGATTCGGTCTAAGCCTTCCTTACGAGCCGCAAGCGCCGCCTTTGTCATTGTTTGAACAATATCCCCTGGTTTTACAAGCGTATTGCAGGTTCGCACGAGTTTACCGTTGACCTCAGCAATACAGGTATCGCATGTTTCTATAGGTCCTAAAGCAGGGTGATAACAAATATGAGGAAATTCGTTATCTTGTGCTAAGATCTTGTCTAGAAGTGTCTCATTGTCCAAGAGATCGACTTGTTTACCATCGATAGTTATCTGCACGTTGGTTACTCTCCTCCTTCAATTGATCTATCGCACCCAGAAGGCGTGATGCGTGTGTATAGACATTAAACGAGTCATTGCGCACAAATCCAATTGCCGTAATGTTCAATTCATCAGCAATGGCTAGAGCTAGTGCTGTAGGCGCAGACTTTGCCATGACGATTCCGACGCCTAGTTTGGCGACTTTCAGCAAAACTTCCGATGATAAACGACCGCTAAAAACAACGACCTTACCTGCAGAAGTCAAGTTCGTACGAAGCAGGTATCCGTATAATTTATCAAGCGCGTTATGACGTCCAATGTCGCTGCGTGAGATTCCATGGCCTGATACATCACTAAGGCGTGCGATATGCACCCCTCCCGTTTCTTTAAACAGATCCGCCTCCTTATCTAAGTTCGTCATCAGTGTTAGAACATCTTGTGGCGTCACCAATACATCATCGATGACCGGGTTCGCTGTTTGCGCATCGTTGTAAAAATAAAAAGATTGCCTGCTTTTACCGCAACAAGAGCCAATGTATCGCTTATTAAAAAAGGATTGATTAAAATTGTGTTTTGATACGGTCTTTACGTAAACAGCCCCTCGATATGTTTTTACATCCATGGCACTAATCTGATCCATCGAACGAATGATCCCTTCGGATGCAAGAAATCCAACGACAAGGTCTTCTATATATTCTGGTGTACAAACCACTGTTGCTAATTCCTGTTGATTGACATAAATCGTTAACGCATACTCCGTAGCCACTAGGTCTTCTCTCGTTGTGAAACCAACCATTTTGTCATAATGTACAATGGTTTCGCTCTTTACCTTACTGTCGTCTTTCGTGTATAACACCTCCGTGCATAGCTTTTTTAGGATGCGCAAAAATAAGGCGATGAATAACTCTTTAGGGAGGATCCTTACATGTCATTACTCACCATTATACGTGGTGCAACGATCTATTCGCCTGAATATTTGGGGAAAAAAGATATTTTAGTAGGAGGTCGTCAGATTCTAGCAATTGAAGATCATATTGAGTTTCATGGTGTCCTACCGGATATGGAAGAAGTGGATGCAACAGACCTTCTACTCTTTCCGGGGTTGATTGACCAACATGTTCACATGGCAGGTGGTGGTGGCGAAGGTGGGTTTCACTACCGCACACCGGAAATATCCCTAAGTCATATCACGTCAGCAGGAGTAACAACACTCGTTGGCGTTTTAGGGACTGACTGCGTGACAAGATCAACACAAGAGTTGTTAGCAAAAGCGAATGCCCTTGAATTTGAAGGCGTGTCGACATACATTTATTCAGGGGCGTATCAGGTGCCAACAAGAACCATCACAGGAACACCACGAGGAGATCTTGTGATGATCGAGAAAGTGATTGGTGTTGGCGAAATTGCAATATCTGATTCTCGGTCGAGTCACCCCAGTGAAAAACAACTTGCTGAATTAGCCAGTGAGGCACGCGTTGGCGGACTTTTAGCAGGAAAAGCTGGCGTCGTACATATTCATGTTGGTGACGATGATACCAAATTACAGATCATTTTTAACGTCTTAAAACAAACAGAGCTACCCCGTTCGGTATTTGTTCCGACGCATCTTAATCGCAATCCGGACTTATTAAAAGAAGCGGTACAGTATGGTAAAGAAGGAGGTTACGTTGACGTAACCTCAGGCATCCGACCAGATAAGCATGATCATATCTCCGTAAAACCGTCCAAAGCAGTTCGTATACTGTTAGACAAAGGCGTTAAACCAGGCCTTATTACCATGAGCTCTGATAGTAATGGAAGCTCACCTATCTTTGATGATCAAGGCAAACTTGTAGCTATGGGTATTGGATCGATCGCCACTTTATGGCAAGAGACACGTGATATGATTATACAAGAAGAAATTCCCATCGAAAAGGCGATTGGCATCATCACAAAACATGTCGCACGCATCTTAAAGTTGGGCCATAAAGGCCGGATACGACAAGGACTTGATGCCGATTTATTTTTAACAAACGACACCTATGATATTATCCACGTCTTTGCCAAAGGAAAACAGGTCGTGAAAGATGGTGAACCTATCGCATTTGGTACATTTGAAGGTGTGACAGGCGTTCCAGGATCACCAGACGCCAAAAAAACAGCACAACATGGCAAGCATGCCCCCGGTCGCACAATGATCGATTCTGATGAGGATGATCCCGACGATTTTCCTGATGCCGATGAACGCAGACGAAACAGCATGAGGCATACCTGCTGCTAAGAAAAGTGGGCTTGCGCTAAGTCAAGAAATGCTTTAGCAGCAAACGATAAGGAAGCATTTTTTCGCCAAACAAAACCCAAATGCCAAGGGATAACAGGGTCGTTCAACGCTATGCTTGCAACAGATTCATCCTGAGCCTCTTGGCAAATAGTTTCTGGAAGTAGCGCCACGCCAAGCCCTTGCGCAACCAAACGAACGATAAAATCCCACTGTGAACTCTTACACAAGATATTCGGTACAAAGCCCACTTCTTCACAATGCGCCAAAATCATATCATGCAAGGCGAAATCCTCGTGAAACAAAATGAATCGTTCCTTTTGTAGAGCAGACAAAGATAGACGATGATGTTTGTGCAGTGGATGATTTTTTGCAACAAGCACGCGTAAATTTTCACGAAAGAACGAAGAGACGAGAAAGTCATTGCGAGAAACTGGCAAAGCAACGACGCCTAGTTGCAACGAACCATCCGCCACCCCTTGTTCAACAGCCTTTCCCCCCGCTTCCATCAATTCAATATCGATTAAAGGAAAATGGTCATGAAATTCTGCAAGGACTTTTGGAAAAAAGTTAGCACCAATCATTGGTGGCAGACCAATTTTTAGCCTTCCGGTTCGCACATGACGAAAATCATCAAGTTGCACAGTAAGCTCATTAAACGCATCGATAATTCTTTGCACCTGAGGCAAGATAAGGCTTCCCGCATCAGTCATTGCAACACGCTTACCTATACGTGTAAATAAATCAACATCCAGTTCATTTTCAAGATCTTTGATCATTTTACTCATCGTAGGTTGCGTAATCGATAAAGTGTGTGCAGCTTTCGTAAAAGACCTTGTAAGGGCTACTTCGCGAAAATAGAGTAAATGACGTATATCCACGTAACATTTCCCCTTTCATGCATTTTATGAATGATAAACATTGTATATATGCATTTTACCTATGGAAATTACGGATGTATACTTAAAAAGACATTTTTCAGGAGGCGTAACCGTGGTTCGTCGAATAGCGCTACTTATCGCACAAGTATTTTTTCTCATGATACTATCTGAAATTGGCAATCTCATTGCCGTGTTTTTTCATCTTCCTATCCCTGGCAGTGTTATCGGTTTGTTTTTACTTCTTTTTTTGTTGTATAAAAAATGGGTGCGCGTAGAATGGTTTGAATTTGGTGCAAGCCTGTTATTATCTGAGATGCTTCTTTTTTTCGTTCCATCGGCAGCTGGCATTGTGCAATACGGTGCCTTAATGAGTGTAGAAGGTTGGCGTTTGCTACTCGTGATCGCGGTCAGCACACTTTTGGTTATGGGTGCAACAGGATGGGTTGCTGATCGGTTACATCATACTTTGGCAAAGGAGAAAACTACGCATGCTGTGGATTAGTATCTGTGCCACCGTTCTTTTCTTTCTCATTGCGCGCATGATTTATCGACGATTTCAGATAGCCATACTCTCCCCTATTTTCACGACATTGTTGATGACCATTTTATTTGTCCTTTTGTTTCACGTTTCCTACACGTCGTATATGTCAGGTGGTCGTTACCTTACCTATTTATTACAACCTGCCACGGTCGCTTTTGCGATACCACTCTATAAGCATTTTCAGTTATTGAAACGTCATAGTGTTGAGATCCTCGTTAGTGTTATCGGCGGATCCATGGTCGCAATCAGTTCTACGGTTTTACTGGCGCATCTTTTTCGTCTCAATACCTCTTTGACGGATAGTCTTGCACCACGATCTATCACAACACCATTTGCTATGGATGTATCAAACATGATCGGGGGAACGCCTGTTTTAACTGCAGTATTTGTGATTTTAACCGCCTTAGTCGGTCTCTTAGTTGGTCCGATCGTAATTCGCCATTTGCGCATTACCAGTTCTTTAGCGAAAGGTACCTTATTGGGAACCTCTGCGCATGCAGCGGGTACATCACGAGCTTTTGAATTTGGCAATATCGAAGGGACTTTTGCGAGTATCTCCATGATCCTTGCAGCTGGTTTCACCATGCTTATAGCACCGTTACTTGTGCACCTCCTACAGGTGCATCTATAATTTTCGAGGGTTGTGATATGCTAGAGAAGGAATTAACAAAGGGGTGTGTATCATGAGTTTATTACTATCACCGTATGCTCTTAAAAATTTGTCCTTAAAAAATCGTATCGTCATGTCGCCTATGTGCCAATATTCGGTGCCTAAAAAAGATGGCGTGCCAACAGATTACCATTTTACCCATTATACAAGTCGTGCTGTTGGTGGCGTTGGGTTGATCGTTTTTGAAATGACCGATGTTGAGCCTGATGGCCGAATCACGGATTATGATCTCGGCTTATGGTCTGATGATCACGTACCTGCATTCTCTCGCATCGTTGACGCCATTCATACCTATGGAGCCAAAGTCGGTGTGCAACTGGGTCATGCAGGGAGAAAAGCACAGGATGCTGCCGTTCCAGTAGCTCCATCAGCCATTCGTTTTGAAGGTGAAGGTTACAAAGTACCACGTGAAATGACGATAGACGACATTAAACGTATGGTTGAACGTTATGCGACAGCTGCACAACGTGCAGTACAAGCTGGCATGGACACGATAGAGTTGCACGGCGCACACGGTTATTTGATCCACCAATTTCAATCGCCTTATACTAACGTACGAAAAGATGAGTATGGTCAAGATAAGAGCCGTTTTGGCGTGGAAGTCATTCAGGCTGTCAAAAGCGTAATACCTAGTACCATGCCTCTGATTTTCCGTATTAGCGCCGCTGAATATGTGGATGGCGGATATAATTTGGCTTATAGCCAACAACTCTGTGCGACGTATGCCAAAGCTGGAGTTGATGCATTTGATGTTAGTTCAGGTGGTGAAGGTCCGATCGGTTCAAGCGGTCAACCTGGTGTTCATCCCGGGTATCAATTGCCACTGGCTTATGGCATTAAATCAGCCACCAATGTACCAGTACTCGCAGTGGGTAAAATGGAAGATCCAGCATTGGCTGAATCAGCACTTGGTAATGGCTATGCAGACTTGATCAATATAGGACGCGCATTGCTTCGCGACCCATATTATGCACTGCATGCCGCTCAACAACTCGGCGATAAACCGCAGCCTATCGAACAATATCAACGGGCATTTTAAGTTTTCGACACGATAGCTAGCCTGACTATACAAGCAGGCTAGCCTACCTCTACTCCTTAGCATGTTTTGCAAAAAAGGTCACAAAAATAGATAAGGATTGCCGCGCAGGGATCCTATGAATATCCTGTTGTACTTGTAGAGAATTTGGTACAGCCATCCATGGTTCGACGCATACGAACTGTTTTTCACTCACCGTTCACTCATATCCAAAGCACCACAAAAATTCTTATGCAAACCGTCTTGCAAGTCAAGATATTGACATGTATCCATCTGTAACAATAACTTTTTCTCAGCAGCTAAAAAGTACGGATGAAGACCTGCATACATGGGCATAGGATCGTCTGATAGGTTAGTGTACGTTTGCAAAATGCTCAGTCTACCTTGTTTCAATTCATACGTAAATAGTAGCTCAAACGCAAATGGAAAGAAGAGCAAGGTCGTTTTATTGCTGGATACTTTTAACGTAATAGCAGCCCTATTTACTGTATCTATGTCGACAACTTCCCAGGGTAGTTGACGAACGAGCCCGTGATTTTGCATCACAAATTCCCTATCAATAAGGTCAGAATACCCATCTGGCATTTTACCGCAAATAGGCCAAAGAACCGGAATACCACCGCGCACGTTAACTAATACATCACGAAATGTGACTTCGTCGAAGTATAGAATTTCCTTTCCATATGGAGCATAAGAAATTACCATACCACCACGTTCTGGACAAATTCTAAAATGTGATTGCGTAGTTGTCTCACGCAACTCATAAATCGTAAAAATGTCGTGAATAAAACTTACTTCGTACGTCACAAGATTTGATCGGTAAAAATTATGATGTTGTTATGCAACTGTAAAAAAGATGCGGGACACCTCGTGTCGATCGTTCCCGAAAATGCCCGTAATAGTGCTTGACGTTTCACACTTCCAAACGCGAGCAAAATGATTTTTTTAGCGTGTAAAATGCTTCCCATCCCCATCGTTATAGCCTGTAAGGGAACAGTACCGTCCTGAAAATACAGCGCATTCGCCTGCCTTGTCCCTTCACTTAAGTGCGTCACATGAGTCTCAATTTCCAATCTATCAGATGGCTCATTAAATCCGATCATATCCTGCCAATGTCGTTGTAATTGCTGATCTGCCTGTGATTTTCTCACGAGATGTTGGTATAATTTACGTGGAGTCCCCCCCGTTGCAAATCCAATGACAGGACGCGCCGTATTCATAAGTACATCGATCAGTACCTGTGCAGCAAGTTCGCTCAATGTATTGTCGTCTTCCTTAACGATCCATCTCACATTTAGTTTATGACTCAACGTCACCGACAAAATGCCTCCCTCCCAAGCACAAAAGTTTTCGCGACTTGAAGTGATTCGTTGAGTACAACTAAGTCGGCATCAAAACCAATCGCCAACCTACCTTTGCGATCTGCCAATCCCAGTTCCCTTGCTGGTGTCGTACTCGCCATAACGACAGCATCCTGCAAGGAAACTCCCACACGTTGAACCATCGTTCGTACCGCCTGATCCATGGTAAGCGTACTACCTGCTAGAGTGTGCCCATCTGCCAAAACGGATCGGTCTCCCATCACCGTAATATCAAGGCCCCCCAACTGATACTTTCCCTCCGGTTTCCCTGTAGCCGAAATGGCATCTGTAATTAGAGCAATATGATCTGGACCTTTTAAACGCAATGCCAAACTCATGACTTCAGGGCTCACATGATATCCATCAGCAATCAGCTCACAGACGATAGCATCCGCATACAGACAAGCACCGACAACGCCACCATCGCGGTGATGTAATCCACGCATCGCGTTAAACAGATGAGTAGCATGGGTTGCCCCCGCTTCAATACCCTTCATTGTTTCTTGAAAAGTAGCATCTGAGTGACCCAGTGATACAATCACGTTACGTTGGGTCAACCATGAAATCAAAGGCAAAATCCCCGGCAATTCTGGTGCTAATGTAATTTTTTTGATTATGCTCGGTGCCGTATTAACTAATTGCTCCAAAGTTATCAGATTGGGCGCACTGATATAGCGCGGATTTTGAGCTCCCGCTTTATCTGATGAAACGAATGGCCCCTCTAAATGTATGCCCAACACAGATGCAGCGCCCTGAACGCCTGACAAGCGATATTGTTCTTGATACATTGTTGCAACTGCTGATACACTTTTCTGTAAAGCTGTCAAGGGCGCTGTCAGTGTAGTTGGAAGCCATGCTGTCGTACCGTGACGTGCATGAAATTGACCAATGGTTACAAGTGCCTCCACAGTCCCATCCATCACATCAGCACCATCAGCACCATGCACATGCATATCAATGAATCCCGGTGCAAGCCAATGTCCCTCTACATTGATCGACATCATTGACACACTGTGTAGCAGATCTTGTGGTGGATCACCATAACCCAATTCCATAATAGTTTGCTGTTCAATACGCAACCACCCTCCATCAATTACCTGTTTTGACGTCAGAATCCGCGCATTATACAACAATAACGATGAACTGTCGCTACTCACCATCTCAACTCCTCACTGTTCTTCAAGGGTAACCTTCATAATCCAATCTCCGTAACGAATTTCCTCAGCCCTCGTCTTTTCTAACTTTTTAACTTTTTGCCTATTCGTGATAATAACGGGAGTTTGAAGTGATCTTGCTGTTTTTTTCAAAATATCCAATTCTAACTTGATCAAAGGTGTCCCCGCAGTAACCACTTGCCCCTGACATACCAATTGTGTAAATCCCCGACCCTTAAGTTCCACAGTATCAAGTCCAACATGAATAAGAATTTCTAATTCATCAGCCGTTGTGATGCCGACTGCATGGAGGGTTGGAAAAAGTGTCGTCACCGTACCGGACACAGGGGATACGACTTTATCGGAATTCGGCAATATAGCTACTCCGTCACCAACCATGCACTGTGCAAAGACGGGGTCATCGACCTGCGTAATTGGAATTATTTTTCCACTAAGTGGAGTTAACAATGTTAACGAGTGTTCTTCGAACGATTTTTGATAAAACATTTTTTTAAATGGATTACCGAGCATGATAGAACTTCCCTTCCTTGAGGCCAACTTGCCAATATGATCAGATAGAGCCACTATCTTCAGGATAATTCATTAAAAAATCGTATCAAGTTTGTCATTGCTTGCTCTTCATCTGCACCAATCGCTTTTATCATAACCAGATCGCCAAAATCCACTGATAATGAAAGAATACCTAGGATACTTTTCATATCTACTTCCTTATCACCTTTACATATGGAAATACCAGTTAATAGTGCATGAACAACAAATAGAACGGGTGCAACAAACATAAAAGCAAACTCTAGGGGTTCCGTGACACCAGTCAGAAACGCCGTAAAGGCAGCACTCCCCAAAACTCCAGCAACCGCCTTGCGCCTTTCTGGTTTTGCGGCAAGAATCATAGCTAGTGCAGCTCCAGGGAGACCAAACATCATGATCGGGAAAAATCCTGCTATATATCCGCCAGCAGTGGGATCACCTGCAAAGAATCGATTTAAGTCACCTGTTACACCATGATAATTTCCGTAAACAAACCAAATGGAATCAATAAACGGTTAAAGACGCCATAAAGTCCTGCTCCGATGGCACCAGTCGCTCCTAGCCAGATACCCAAGGAATTAAATCCGTCTTGAACAAACGGCCAAATGACACCGAAAAGCAGAGAGAGAATAACAGACAACAAGAGAATTAAGAGTACAGCTATGCCTCTAGCACCGCCCATGAAATCAAACGATTTCATCCTTATCTTACTAAAAGAGTTAAACAACCACCCCGTTAATAACCCCCCAACAATAGCTCCTAAATAGCCAAGATTGTTTGCTGGGTTGATTGCCTGTGAGCCAAATGAAAGAATCGGAAGAAAATTAAATTCAGCACCACCTGCAGCCGCCATGAAAGGAATATTTAATGTGTCTGGTTGCCCCAATCGAAGCAAAAGGCCTGCAACGAGCAAGAAGGGACTTTTATCACCAGTATCAATTTTTGATGAAATTGCGGTTGCACCTTGAATAATCACTTCATAACTCAAAAATGCGGCCAATGCAGATGCACCTTGGTTTTCCTTTGCAATGCCGACGGCAATACAGAATGGCTCCAACCAAAAACACCCCAACCAACAGGAGCATAATTTGCATTAGGTTCCGATTCTTGGCTTGCATAAAAATCCTCCTTTAGACACTCAAATTTGTAAGCGGTTAACTTAAAACGACCAAAAAGGCAGGCATAAACCTTTCGGCTCATGCCTGCCTCGAATCAGCAGTTACACGCTTACATGAATTAGAGTAAACTAGTTATCTGTAAAAGGCAATAGATTTAAGTTGAAAATTGAAAACTCATTCCTCAGTTCGTTGCATAGCAATCTTAAGTCGCTCAATGTGCATGGCTAGAAAAGAAATTTCCTCCACGGGAACAGACTTTTTTATCCTCATACTTATCTCTTGAGAAGCTCGCATAGCAACTTCATAACTTTGAGGGAGTTTTTCTATAATTGTATCTGTCAAAGGGTTATCAATTGGTTGACCATTTGAAACACGCTGGATAGCATACCGCAAATGAGCCACCATTCGAGCGTAATTTAATTGGTGTTTAGGAAGTTCGGTTCCCATGGCTCTCTCGATCGCCTTAACAGCCATTGTAATGGCATCAGTAATTCGTACGGTCTCAGACAATCCTTTAGCATGCGTAGCAGAATGAATATGTGCTGAAAATGATTTCTGTTCTCGTCTAATACAAGGGTAAATCGTTTCTCAATTCGCATATCCTTACTGTCAATATAATTGCCAGGTTTAACCGCAAAGCCGATACCTCTACCAACCAAGATCTTTTCTATTTCACCTTCATCATGAACGATTAAGACATTATTATTTAGAACACGTTCAATCCGGTACTCTTTTAACAAAATACTCCCTACCCCTCCCGCCTTAGCAAGCGCTTTCATAAAATGATTACTATCAAAATCGCTAGCATCATCTCCTAAGTACCCGTTCGTTGCCTGTGGCAATCTTCTTTGCTGTCACAGGCAACGGATACTTTCCATCGACATATTCAGACACCTAATGACGTGCCTTGGAAAAAGTGGTCGACATTTCTCATTACCTGGGCAATTACATGCGTTGCCCGTTTAACACTAACACAGCTGATAATTTCGCATTCAATGAGTGCGCCGCAGAACAATATTTTTCCTGCGATAAAGTAACTGCTCGCATAACTTTATCCGCAGGTGCATCCGATGCATCAATTTCGTAAGTTAATGTGATTTCCGTGAAGCGTTCTGGAGGTTCGGGAGCGCGCACAGCGTCTAGGAGCACATCCACTCGCGTATAAGAAATACGCATTTTATCGAGAATCATTAAAATATCAATGCCCGTACATCCACCAAGTCCCATCAGCAAAAGTTCCATTGGACGAGGTCCTTGATTTTCCCCGCCAGCTTCAAGCTTAGCGTCAATTGTCACCTCATGACCTGAATCACCTTTAGCTACAAACCGTCGCTTATCTTGCCATAATACGCGAGCTTGCATCACGTTTCCCTCCTAATCCATTTATGATTAAAACAAGTCCATACTCAAGTAACGTTCGCCTGTATCAGGACACAGAGCCACAACACGTTTACCCGTCCCTAGCTCCTGCGCAATCTGTCGCGCAGCAAAGACAACAGCACCGGACGAAACACCCACGAGTAATGCCTCTCGTTGAGCTAGTTGGCGAGTCATCATGATCGCCTCATCATCAGATACCTGAATAATTTGATCGTAAATCGATGTATTTAAAATGGGTGGAATAAATCCAGGACTTGTACCGACAAGCTTATGGGGACCTGGCTTGCCACCAGATAAAACCGGCGATCCCATAGGTTCAACAACCACAATACGAATTTGGCTAAGGTATTGATGGAGTGTCTCACCGACGCCAGTGACTGTTCCGCCCGTACCGGCGGAACAGACAAAAGCATCGAGTTGGCCATCTACTTGTTCCAAGATCTCAAGAGCCGTTGTCGTACGATGTGCATCTGGGTTATCGCTATTTTCAAACTGACCTAAAATTACGGCGTCATCACCCATCATCGCTTGCAATTCCTTTGCTTTATCGACTGCCCCTTGCATCCGCAAACTACCAGGTGTCAAGACCACTTTAGCACCATAAGCTTGTAAGATGGCAATACGTTCACGCGTCATTGTATCAGGCATCACCAATATCGCACGGTATCCCATCGCAGCAGACACCATAGCAATTCCAATGCCTGTATTGCCGCTAGTTGGTTCAATAATGGTCATACCTCTGCGTAGGTCTCCCCGTTCTTGTGCGCGTAGGATCATGTTTAAAGCAGGACGATCTTTTACACTTCCTCCGGGGTTAAATCGCTCGAGTTTGAGCAAAAGATCAGCAGACCCGTCATCGATAATGCGCTGTGGGCGAAACAAAGGGGTCCTCCCAACCAAATCGGTGACACAATCGACAACGCGCATCGTAGTTCCTCCTAGGCCAATGACGAAGAATTCCTATTTTTAAGCATAGCTCTCTGTTCTTCGTAGCCTGGCTTTCCTAATAAGGCGAACATGTTAGCCTTATATGCTTCGACTCCGGGCTGATCAAAAGGATTGACGCCTAACAAATATCCACTAATGGCCACTGCTTTTTCAAAGAAGTAAAACAAATAACCTAACGTCTTCTCACTCATATCTTCCAATTCAAGAATCACATTCGGTACGCCACCTTCTGTATGAGCAAGCATTGTTGCTTCAAGTGCCGTATCATTCACTTCTTGCATAAGACGTCCTGACAAATAATTCAATCCATCCGGATCTCCTGCTAGCGATTCAATGCGTAGACTCTGGCGTGGTGTTTTGACTTTAAGCACAGTTTCAAACATCACACGTGAGCCATCTTGCACAAATTGACCTAACGAATGCAAATCAGTGGAAAAATCGGCTGAAGCAGGAAATAGTCCCTTGTGATCTTTCCCTTCACTTTCGCCAAACAGTTGTTTCCACCATTCACTGACATAATGCAAACCAGGTTCATAACTGATCAACATTTCAATCGATTTACCCTTTTCCCGTAAAATGGTTCGTAATGCAGCATACGTATAAGCAGGGTTTTTTAACACGTCAGGTGTTACAAGTTCATTTTGTGCTTGTCTTGCGCCTGCCATTAAAGTATCCAGGTCGACACCCGCAGCAGCTAACGGCAAAAGTCCGACGGGAGTTAGTACAGAAAAGCGTCCCCCCACATCGTCTGGAATAACGAATGTCTCATAATGAAATTCGTTGGCCAAAGAACGAAGCGCACCTTTGGCTTTATCTGTCGTCGCATAAATACGTTGACTCGCTTCTTGTTGTCCATAACGTTTAACAAGATAATCTTGTAAAAACCGAAAAGCCAAAGCAGGTTCAGTCGTTGTTCCTGACTTGGAAATAACATTGACAGACACTTCGTGTTGATCAAGAATCGAAAGCAATTCTTGCATATAGGTAGAGCTCATTTGATTACCAACAAACACAACCTGTACGGGTTTTTGATCTTTTGGTAACAACTCTGAAAAAGAATGTTGCAAAAAATGAAGAGCTGCTCGGGCACCAAGATACGAACCACCAATGCCAATGACGACAAGCAGATCAGAATTTGCAGCAATGCGTTTTCCGACTTCCTTGATGCGTGCAAATTCTTCTTTATCATAGTCAGTCGGCAAGTTTACCCAGCCTAAAAAGTCGTTGCCTGCACCTGATTTTTCATGGACTAACCGATGTGCCGCATCAATAAACGGTTGTTGCAATTGCAGTTCACGATCGGTTACAAATTCCTGGGCTTTATGTAGTATACGAATCATGCATGAATCATCCTTTCATTGTGCTTTAAGCACATCTCGCATATGTTGAATGGCATAGTTATGATCTTTATCGGTAAGATCTGCCATTAAAGTTGGCTCCAGATAAACTCCATAACCTCGATAATACGCTCCACTTGCCGTTGCATAGCAACAAATCGATGTGCATACGCCTGCAATATGTACATTTTTTATCGCGTGCGAACGCAAAAGATCATCAAGATTTGTCTCGTAAAAAGCATCGTAACGCGTTTTCTCTAAATAGAAAACTGAATCACTGCGATACGTGTCATAAAAATTCTTGACAGCACCGTATAACATCGCGCCAGAAGTTCCCTTAATACAATGCGGCGGCCACAAGCGAAACTCAGCATCTTGTGGTTCATGCGCATCGCATGCAAAAATAATAAGATCGCCTTGAACACGCGCCTTCGTGAGGCTTTTCACAAGAGGATCAACAATGGCTTGGCCACTTTGACCGCACGTCAAAGCGCCATTCGTTGCGACAAAGTCTTCTGTCATATCCACAACCAGCCAAGCCGTTTTAGACATTTGATCCATCACCACCTTATCCTATCGGTAGTATAGCACGACATATCACTTTGCATAAAAAAGGAGAATCGCCGTACCTTTTATGGCTGTTTGCGATGTGTCTGTCTCAGCGAGTACCGACACGGTCACTTGTATATCCTCCGAATCTAGCGGCTCCACACGGATAACTTCGCCAGAACAGATAATTGTATCGCCAGGTTTGACCATTGCCCTAAAGCGAACACTAAATTCTTTGAGTAAAGCATTGTCCGAAGCAAATTCATTAATCAATTGGCCAACATACGCCATTGTTAACATACCATGTGCAATCACACCATCAAGTCCAGCCTGTTTAGCGGCAACATCATCAAAGTGAATCGGATTAAAGTCACCAGAAGCACCTGCGTAGCGGACAAGGTCCACTTGCGTCACAGGACCTTTTATAACCGTTTTGAGTTTATCTCCCCGTTGCCATAGCTGTTTACTCATTGTGCCACCACCTCTCGTCGAAGCACCGTCATGCGAGCTGTGCAGACAACGGTACCATCACTAGCTACAGCCTGTTGTTCAAAAACATAAAAAGTCATCTGCATAGAGCCCGTCTTCCGTGTTGTGCAATCCGCCAATCGAGCGGAACATGTAAGCGTTTCTCCAACAAATAATGGCCTCAAAGAAGAAAACGTTTGCTCACTATGAATCATCCCAGTAAAATCAAAACCTCCACCTGGAAGCACCCCATAATCTAATGACACGGCAAACGTAGGCGGAGCGATCAAACGCCCGTAATGATTGTGCTGTGCTGTTTGTTCATCAAAGTAGTTAGGATTGTGATCACCGATGGCCATTGCAAATTTGCGCACGGCACCCCATTCAATGACATTATTGACTGGAACTGACCATTGGCCTATATAATTTTCTTCCATTCGCCACTCCCCCTTAGTCCGTTATACACCTTCTATGATAGCACTTCACATTACAGTCATTTAATCATACAATAAACTTATATTTTTCCCATGGGCAATTTTATTGTACTAGGTTAAAAAAGTTGCATTTTGGAAACACCGAACATTGTATGACAATCGCTTGTCTAGGGGGTAGACGAATGCGAGAGGATGAATGGACACAGGAAGACAAAGCACGCGCAAAGGACCGTCTTCGTGTAGTTAAGGCTCGAAAAGAAGGGCATCGTTGGCGATTACTGTGGCTTCTCGTCGGACCTGGCATTCTCGTGATGCTTGGAGAAAATGATGCACCTAGCATGTTATCCTATGCGCAAACTGGTGCCTCCTATGGGATTGGATTTTTCCTTCCTTTTATTGTGTTAACATTTTTGATGGCCTACGTCGTTCAGGAAATGACGGTTCGCCTTGCTGCGGCAACACACCGTGGCCATGCGGAACTTATTTTTGACCGATTCGGACGATTCTGGGGTTTCTTTTCGATGGTTGATCTAGTTATTGGCAATATTTTAACCTTAATTACTGAATTTATAGGCATCCGTGCCGGTCTCGGTTTTTTTGGTATTTCGCCTTTTGTGAGCGTTTTACTCTCCGTGTTAGTCATTGTGCTAGCCACATCGTCAAGACGCTATTTTACCTGGGAACGTATTGCTTTATCACTTGCCCTCTTTAATCTCATTTTTATCCCAGCTGCCCTGTTGGCTCATCCAAATGTAGCTGCCATTGGCCATTCACTATACACATTTAGCCCCTTACCTGGGGGATTTCACTTACCTTTGCTTGTACAACTGATGGCTGATGTGGGAGCCACAGTAACACCTTGGATGCTCTTTTTTCAACAAAGTGCCGCGGTCGATAAAGGCATTACGAAAAATGATATAGCACACGGCAGAGTGGATACGGCTCTTGGTGCCCTCATCGCAGCCATCGCCGCTATCGCAACGGTGGTGGCTACCGCACCGCTGTTTATCCATCACGTGAACTTAAGCACTGTCACACAATCGCAATTTGCGAGTGTCCTCATTCCCTATCTCGGTCACACGGGTGCAGCGCTATTTGCACTTGGCTTGACAGAGGCAGGACTTGTAGCCACCATTATGATTTCCACAAGTTCAGCTTATGCATTTGGCGAAGTAACCCGAGTGCCTAGCAGTTTAAATCGAACATTTCGTGACGCCCCATGGTTCTATGCATCTCTGTACATCGGCGCCATCATTGCCGCCGTTGTGGTTCTACTACCTGGTGCACCTCTTCAAGCCATTACGATTACGGTTAATGTTATCGCAACCTTACTTATGCCACCGGCACTTCTCTTTTTAATCTTACTTGTCAATGATAAAGAGATTATGGGAACACTTGCGAATCGAACTCTTGCTAACATCACAGGATGGATGATTATTATCGCAATTACCTTGATGGGAAGCACGTACGGACTGATGATCGTGTTCCCACATCTGTTTGCCTGAGTGTATGTAACACTGTGGTACAATAAGCCAGAGTGACTTAGAGAGAGGATTGGACGATTGATGACCTATACAGTCATGGCCACCGCACCGCTTGGCCTTGAAGCAGTTGTGGCACGAGAAGTTAAGCAACTTGGATATGAATGTCGTGTTCTTAACGGAAAAGTGATCTATCAAACAGACGGATTAGGCATTGCAAGAAGTAATCTGTGGCTACGCTGTGCAGATCGTGTCCTCATTATTGTTGGGGAATTTGTTGCACATACTTTTGAAGAATTATTTGAACAAACAAAAACGTTACCATGGACTGATCTATTACCGCAAAATGCGCGATTTCCTGTGGAAGGTCGTTCCGTCAAATCACAATTATCCAGTGTTCCAGCTTGCCAATCTATCGTTAAAAAAGCCATTGTAACCAGTATGCAAGAACGCTATGCACAAGAATGGCTTGAAGAGTCTGGAGACTTATATGCGATAGAAGTATCCATATTGAATGATGTCGTAACCTTGACTCTAGATACAAGTGGTCCAGGCTTACATAAACGAGGTTACCGTACAGAAATGGGGCCTGCACCGATTAAAGAGACACTCGCTGCAGCGCTTGTCCTTTTAAGCCGTTGGCAAGCACACCGACCGTTTGCTGATCCTTTATGCGGCAGTGGAACGATTGCCATCGAAGCTGCTATGATCGCACGCCATGTAGCACCTGGTATAAACCGCGGTTTTAGCGCCGAAAACTTCGCTTTCCTTCCTAAGGATAGTTTTCAGCTTGCTAGAGAAGAAGCTAGAGATGCGCTTTTACCTCAAGGCACACAACCGATTCTTGCATCCGATATTGATTCATCCGCCGTTGCCATGGCACGTCAACATGCAACAAAGGCTGGTGTTTTTGATAGCATCACCTTTTCTGTAGAACCCATTGCCACCTTTTTTACAAAATTAGATTATGGCTGTATCGTCACCAATCCACCCTATGGTGAACGCCTCAGTGATGAGTTAACTGTGCGTCAACTGTATAAAGAAATGGGTCAGGCAGCCCGAAGGCTGCCCACATGGTCATTCTTCATCATTACAGCCCATCCTGCTTTTGAACGGTTGTTTGGCAAGCAGGCTGATAAAAATCGCAAACTTTACAACGGTCGTATTGAATGCCATTTTTATCAATATCTTGGGCCATTGCCTAAACGTGAGAAACCAGTCACGACGTGAACAACATAGCTCCTTGTTCATTACCTAAGTTCAACCTTAGGACCCCATGCAAAACGACGTAGGTTTTATTATTCAATGCATCAATGAGCTTTGTGCCGTCTTTAAGAAGGGACGATACGGCAACATTTACCGTTTTCGCCTGTCCATTATTGACGGCTACCACAGCTGTTGCGTTAGCAGCTTTTGCCCCTAGTGCATCCTGTCCATGGCGATTCATACGAGCAAAAATATACGTTTGTCCTTTGGCATACAGTGGTTGAAAGCCCCCGGATTGAAGAACAGGGTGACTTGCTCTAATCTGACCCAGTTTGATGAAGTAGTTGATCAATGATTGATTCACGTGTCCCCAGGGATACGTACCACGATCAAGCGGATCCTTGTATCCAATCATTCCTGCCTCATCTCCGTAGTAAATCATGGGTACACCCACAAACCCATACTGGAAATCACTGACAAGTTCTAATTTTTTAATGCCTTTAGCTTGTTGTGATACTGTTGGTCTAAAAAATGCTTGCTGATTCGCCGTAGTCGATGAGGCATCTGGTGCCCCTTCAAGAATAGTCAGGATACGCTCCGTATCGTGTGAACCTAGCAAATTCATTTCAGCGTACATCGCTGGTTTAGGATATTCTTCGAGCATCTGCATGAGTTGCGAGCCAAACGTTTGCGCATTGATCGCATAGTTTTGCACATTGCCATCATTGTACGATCCTCGAAAAAAGGAAATCACATCATTTCGAAAAGGGTAGTTCATCGTCGAATCCCATGTTGTCCCCGTCATCCAATCCACGCCATTATCATTTGTTGGATCATTCCAATCCTCCCCAATAATAGCTGCGTTAGGATTCGTTGCTTTAACAGCTTTGCGAAATGCAGTCCACCAAGCCACACTATAATTACTGTTGTTAGCCGAATCTAACCGCCATCCTGAAGTCCCCAAGTTAATCCAATAGCGAGCGACGGAATTAGTGGCTGGATCCGTAGGTTTTTTCGGATCTGATTTACCATAAACAAATTGCTGCCAAGATGGGTTTGACGTGTTGGTTTGTGGCAAAGTATCCACACCGCTCCATCCTATATAAGGCGGATTAAAGCCTTTGTTCCATTGATACCAATTGTAATATGGCGAAGTTTTTTTGTTATTCGACAAATACTGTTGCCAAGCACCCACATTAGGATAATTGCCAAAGCGATTAAAGTACACACTATCGCTTCCAGTATCTTCAAAAACGCCATCGAGAATGACATGCATATTCAACGCTTTAGTAGCAGCAAGTAATTCCTTAAACGTTTGTAAGGTTCCAAACCCGGGGTCGATCTTATAGAAATTGCCGGTATCATACTTGTGATTGGATTCCGCTTGAAATACAGGGGTCAGATACAGCGTTGTGACATGCAAACTATGCAAGTACGGTAATTTATCGATAATGCCACGCAAATCCCCGCCGTAAAAATCTGTACTCCATGTACCATTACCACGTGCTGCTAACTCCTGCTTATAATTAGCGTCTGAAGGATTGGCCGATATGTTAGGATCATAAGGCTGACTATACCAATCTTGATGAAATTGAATGGGTACTAGCCCTTCACTTCCATCTGGTAAAGTGCCGATAGCCTTTTGCATCTTGGGATTCTCATCGTTGGCTTTGTTACCATTATAAAAACGATCAGGAAAGATTTCATAGATTAAACCGTGTACAAGCCAACTCGGCGTTGTAAATGTATTGGCGTACACCGTGATGTTATAAGGTAAAATCGCATCAGATGTTGTAGCTCCGGCACCTACACCGCCAAAACCATTACCATTATCGCCATAGTAAGCTACCTCTTTTCCTGCTTTAGCTATAAAACTGTATGATAAAATGCCTGGCTGTGCAACATCTTGGGCTGGGATAGTGCCTTCAAACAATGAGTATTTATTTATCGCCGCAGATCCTACCGCTTTTTTTAAGAGTAGTGATGAACTTCTATGCATCATAATTACAGCTTGTTGATTGCCGTTATTATTACTATTTTGCAATTGAATTTCTGCAGACGTCATCTTGGCTGGTCCTAGCAATCTAAGTGTAATAGGTTGACCTGTGGGATCAGCTCCAAAAGGCGTTCGATACAAAGACAAATACGAATTGTGGTACAGTTCTTGATACAAGGATATAAAATGCTTAGTTTGCGCAGCCTGTGCAGTTTGTAACACTATACTTTGCGGTAATAGAGAAAGAACTCCTGCTGATAAAGCAATCATAACAGCCAAAGTCGATTGTATGACCCGCTTTTTTCGTGCAAGAGGCGAAGAAGAATGATTCATAGTTATACCTCACTTTATATAGAATCAACGTTAATGAAAACGTTTGCACTAATTATAGCAAAATAATAAACAATGTTCTAGCTGTTATACTACATAAATAAGGTATTTATGATTTTGACGATAAGGAGAAAAAAACATTGACTCAACTCGTAAAGTACATTTATTGGACAAAAATTGAAGTACCAAACAACACATGGTGTTTATATTTGGCAGCAACTGATGAAGGACTTTGTCTTGTAACATTGCCGTCAGAGACATTCGATACCGTAAAAAGCTTTGCAAAAAAATATGTACCAGACGCGATTTTACTGCAAGATGATATAAAATTGACACCCTACAGCCAACAAATTATTGAATACTTTGGCGGTAAGCGCAAAAAATTCAACTTTTCACTTGATCTTAAAGGAACGCCATTTCAACGCCAAGTGTGGGAAGCACTATGGGAAATCCCATTTGGACAAACACAGAGTTACTCCGCGATTGCCAAACGTATTGGACGCCCCACAGCAGTTCGAGCAGTAGGCGCTGCCAACGGAGAAAATCCGCTACCCATCGTCATTCCCTGCCATCGTGTCATTGGAAAAAACGGTACACTCACGGGTTATCGCGGTGGAATTGATATCAAAAAAGACTTATTACAACTTGAAGGATTGGTAGGTGAATAAGGCACGGAGCCATGCCAACTATCGTTAGCATGGCTCCGTGATATATCTTCATTTTGTTACTGTGCCGTCTTGCTCATTTTGTTAACGGCACTAAACAATGCCTTGACAGAAGCGGTCATGATATCCACATCAATACCACAGCCCCAAAACAGCGTTCCATCTGCTCCTGTGATGCCAATGTAGGAGACAGCTTGTGACTCCGAGCCAACCTCTAAAGCATGCTCTTTATAGACAAGATTCGAATAGTCAAGATTTAAATGTGTACGTAAAGCATGACTAATGGCATCAAGTCTTCCGTTCCCTGTACCAGTAAATTCCTGCAGTTGGCCATTGATTCGCACGCTGACAACCGTTTGAAAGTCGTCATGCTGTATAAAGTGATATTTAACAAAGGTAATCGGCGTATCAAGATTTACATATTCCCTCGTAAAAATATCATACACTTCTTGTGGCAACAGTTCTTTGTTCAGTCGATCTGACACACCTTTCACCACATAACCAAGACTTTCACGCATGCTAGGTGGCAAGTCAAGCCCGTAATTTTGCTGCAGAATATAGCCGATACCGCCTTTTCCAGATTGGCTATTTATCCGGATGATATCACCTTCATATTCGCGGCCAATATGTTTCGGATCAATGACCAGATAGGGCACAGACCAATGTGCCGGATCCTTTTCCTCCCGCCATTTCATCCCTTTAGCAATTGCATCCTGGTGAGAGCCGGAAAATGCCGTAAAGACAAGTTCCCCAGCGTAGGGATGACGTTTAGAGACGGTCATTTTTGTCAATCGTTCATATTCCGCCATGACCTCCGGGATATTCTCAAAGTTTAGTTTCGGATCAACCCCATGCGAAAATAAATTCAAGGCAAGCGTGATGACGTCAACGTTACCCGTTCGTTCACCATTTCCAAATAACGTACCTTCAATTCTCTGTCCACCAGCCAACATCCCCAATTCAGCGTCTGCAATACCGGTTCCACGATCATTATGAGGATGTACGGAAAGGATGACATGATCTCTAAAATGCAAGTGATCACTCATATACTCAATTTGACTCGCGTAAATGTGTGGCAAAGATAAAGATACCGTAGCAGGAAGGTTGATAATTACCTTACTGTCCGCAGTTGGTTGCCAAATGTCGAGTACCTGATTGCATACGTCAAGTGCAAATTCGACTTCTGTTCCCGTAAAGCTCTCCGGAGAATATTGAAACAAAAAGTGGCCTTCAGTATCTTTCGCGCACTCCTTGACGAGTTTTGCTCCATTCACAGCAATATCTCTAATTTCCTCTTTGGACTTTCTAAACACTTGTTCACGTTGTGCCAAAGACGTGGAGTTATACAAGTGTACAATTGCCTTATTGACACCTTTCAAGGATTCAAAAGTTTTTCGAATAATATGTTCTCTTGATTGCGTCAGCACTTGAATGGTGACATCATCCGGAATTAAATTCTGTTCAATTAACGTACGTAAGAAGACAAATTCCGTATCAGACGCTGCTGGAAAGCCAACTTCAATTTCTTTAAAGCCAAGTTTCAATAGCAATTGAAAATAATCTAATTTCTCTTGTAGATTCATAGGTACGATCAAAGCTTGATTGCCATCTCGCAAATCAACACTACACCATATCGGTGCTTCTGTGATGTATTCCTTTTGCGTCCACTTCATGTTTGTTTTTTGGGGCATAAAATATCCTCTTGTGTACTTTACGTGATTTTTCATACCGCCTTGTACGCGTTCATGATGATTCATCATTGCTTCATTCCCCCACCGGTTAGTCTCGTAAAAAAAACAGGCCAATCATCCCTCAAGGGACGATCGACCTGCGCCGAACGCGTTACCACTCTTGTTGACCCGTAAACCCGGACCCACCTCTGCCGCAGAACAACCTGCGTGACCCAATAACGAGGGTCGATCGTCTAAGCATACTTAAGTTCCGCCTAGCCGCTCCAGGGTGAGTTTCAGGAATTCAACTTACTGCGTTGCACCATACCGCAGCTCTCTGATAAGTGCTATTCCCTAATATTCCCATTCATAGCGTTTCTATATCACAAATTAATAAATTTTTTCGTGTATTCAAAGTACCATGATTTTCTCCATCAGGTCAAGAGCAATTGCTCATGAACATTCAAGTTCTAGCATTCGATACCGTTGTGCAATTTTCATTTTTTAGTCAAACAAGTTTCGTTTCACAAAGCGAGACTTCATAAAACGAAAAACAGCTTTTTTCTTGGTAAGCCATGTGATATGCGTTCCATTAGGAGGATTATCCTTTAATCGCTCTACGAGAAAGCGTGCCACTGTTTCTGGCTTATCGCCAAGAATGTTAAAGATTTTTTCTGTATCTTTATCGCCCATAAGCGTACCATCTGAACCACGCAAAAAATCAGTAACCATCATACCTGGGCTAAGTATCCCTACTCGAATCGAAGTGTCAGTCGCTTCTTTAGCCAACGCATCAGTGAAATAGGTAAGAGCCCTCTTCGTCGTGCCATAAAGGTTTAATCCCTTACGTTGCATACCATTGCTTCCAAATCCTTCAACATTATAAATAGCACCGTACCCTTGTTGAAGCATTTTGTTCATGGCAACTAAAGACCCTTGTATAGCAGCCTCTAGATTGACAGATAGAATAGTATGTATTGTGTTGTGTGTAATTTGCCAAAGGTTTTCGTAGGGTTGATTAATCCCTGCATTGTTAATCCATAGATCAACCCCACCAAATTGCTCAGATGCTGTATCCCATAAACGACGAATATCATCAGGATTTCGCACATCACAAAGGCATCCTTGTCTACGATTACCAAATGACGATAGTCGTTCAACGGCATCTGCTAAACGTTTTTCGTGGCTACCTGAAATGGTGACAACATCGCCCACCCGTAAAAATTCATGAGCAAGGGCATACCCCAAACCGCGCGTGCTGCCCGTAATCACAATGCGTGCCATCTTTTTTCACCCCATAACTAGAGGATACTTCTTTGATGTAACCGTATAGGTTTGCCTATTTTACTCGTCTCATAAATGGCTAAAATGGTTTCAATTACTCTGCGGCCATCCTCTCCACGAACAAATGGCTGTTCACCCTTTTGTACTGCCTTTATCATGTCTTGAATCTGCAATCTATGTGCAAGTTGATTCTGTCCAAAGTGGACTCACAGGCATTTCAACGTTATTTTTCGTATTTGAATTTGCTAGATTTTGCACTACTACAATTGTCGCAAGGGCGCCCCCTTGAAACTTAACCGTCACAACCGCTGTATTTTCAGCTTCCATCTTGTCGATATAGGTACCAGAAAGTGCATACACTTCATCGATTGACCCCAACATGTTCATCCGTTTTAACAGGAATCGAAGTTTTCCAATTCTCCACATGAGCAAAGCTTTCTAGGGATTCTTGCTCCTCGCTACGTCAAAAGCTGAAATCATTTTTCGACCAAAGATGATTGCTTCTAGATCGGAGTTTTGAATCAGATCATGGTAATCATAATACGCCGTGCTTTTGTAATGGATAGCAACAGCATCCGCTTTTTCCTTTATGATATCACATATTTCCACTCCAACAACACAGACACGCCGAGTTCTACGGCTCTCGGCGCAACTTGCGCTAGAGCATCAGCAACGTAATGTACAGCCTTAATTTTGCTTACACTGCCCATATCGAGTCCACCACCCCACAGATGATGCCTCAAGGGCGTTTTTTTGATCGATCATGCCTTGCCGTAATAAAGCGTATTGTTCCGGTTTTCCCTCGCATAATTATCGAATGTGTCGTCACTTTATTCTCACTTAAAAAACGCACTCCACGTAATAATTCTCCATCCGTAACACCCGTAGCAGAAAAAATAACATCGTCTCCTGCTACAAGATCCTCCATATATAAAACTTTCGACGGATCCGTTATGCCCATTTGCAGACAACGTTTCATTTGCTCCTCATTTTCTGGAAGCAACCGAGCTTGAAAATCACCTTTAACACACTTGAGTGCCGCTGCAGATAAAACCCCCTCCGGAGCTCCACCTATCCCAACCATCATATCGACGCCCGTATCATCAAACCCAGTATTAATCGCCGCAGCCACATCTCCATCAGATAATAGTTTTATCCGTGCACCCGTTGACCGAATTTCTTGAATAAGATTAGCATGACGCTCTCGATCAAGAACTGCCACAACAACATCTATCGTGTTCTTGCCCAGTGCTTTGGCTACAGCAAGAACGTTCTCTTTAATAGGTTGATCAATATCAACTTTACCTCGTGCCCGCGATCCTACAGCTAATTTTTGCATGTAGATATCAGGAGCATGCAATAACGTTCCAGCAGGTGCCACAGCCAACACAGAAAGGGCATTAAAACTACCATTGACCAGAATATTTGTACCTTCTAGGGGATCCACTGCGATATCCAAATGTGGACCATTTCCATCACCTAATTTTTCCCCTATATAGAGCATGGGTGCCTCATCCATTTCACCTTCACCAATCACTACAGTACCATCTAGTGCCATCGTATCAAACATATGGCGCATGGCTGTCGTTGCTGCCTGATCGGCCTCCATCTTTTTTCCAAGGCCCATCCATTCTGCACTCGCGATTGCCGCTACCTCCGTAACACGACCAATCTCCAAAGCTAACTCTCTTTCCATACGATCACCTTCCTTAGTCAATTAGTTACAATAAAATCCCCTAGACAACTTTTGAAGTTATCTAGGGGTTACGATTACTTAAAATCAAAATCAGGAATTTCATGCCACCGTTTTTGTAAATAATGTGCCGCGAGCTTCGGTTTTCGGTCTCTTGTAAAGATGCCTTTTTTGTTTCCTTGTACTCGCATTACACCTTGACTCGTTTGAAAATCGGCAAAATTCCATACCTGTTCGCCAACAAGAGTCTTAAATTCATCCATCACGGCATGATTCGCTTTAAAGTATGCTACTTGATATTCTTCAGTGAACATCACTTCTGTCGCATCGTGAAATCCAGCTATTGTATCAGCACCAAACTCTGTAAACATCATAGGCTTATTAGGCATACGCTTGGTCCATGCAGTTAAAGCTTCACGTAAACGTGCCTTTGCAATTTCAAGTTTGCCACCGTACTCATACCATCCGTAATACAAATTAAGCGCTAGCACATCAATAAGATCCGCTACTTTACAACGCTCGGCCGTGGCAAACATATGCGTTACAATGGTCACAGGGCGATGTTGTGCATCGAGATTTTTCGCCAATTCAACCAGTGGTTTAAAATATTCATAGGCACCTTCTTCTTCAGAAGCAGGTTCATTTGCGATAGACCACATGACAACACAAGCATGATTTTTATCTCTTTCCAGTAACTCTTGAATCACTTGTTGATGTGCCTCTTTAGTGCGCAATTCCTCCCAAGTATTGTGCTTTTGTCCATCACCAAACACCATGCTTCCAAAATTAAGATGTAAGCCAACAGCGGGTACCTCGTCAATGACGACCATACCTTCGCGATCAGCTAAACGCATGATCTCCTCAGAGTACGGGTAGTGTGATGTCCGAAATGAATTAGCCCCAATCCATTTCATAAGACTAAAATCCTTCACATTAACGACGTCATCGAAACCACGTCCGTGTAGTGGGGAATCTTCGTGCTTTCCAAATCCCTTGAAATAAAACGGTTTACCATTTATCAAAAATTGTCCATTTGAAACTTCGACAGTACGTACACCAAATGGTTCCTCGTACTGATCAATCATTTGCCCATCTTGATAAAGTTCAACAACAAAGTTATACAGATACGACTGTAACGGCTGCCACAAATGCACACCAGCCAAAATCACTTCACCTGTCGCAGATTCGCCCTTTGCCACCTGAACACCTTGAGCATCCATGACTGAAATCTTGATGTCAGCATCGCCGACAGATGTCACCGTATAAGAAACTCTTCCATTTACACCATCGATTGATGGAATGATGGTGATGTCTTTCACGTACGTGTTTGACATGATCCACAAATACACTGGACGTTGAATGCCTGCATAATTAAAAAAGTCGAACATTGGCGCATTCGTTTTGACTTTCCCTAAGCCATCGATTTCTTCCTCTTTATACGTACCAACAGGAAGCGTACTATAATCCAAAATATTGTTGACGGCTACGGTCAGACGATTTTTCCCTTCATGAACATGACCGTTGAGTTCCACTTCTATGGGTGTAAATCCACCTCGGTGTTCTTTCACGAGCACACCATTAACATAGATCTTAGCCTCGTGTGTTACCGAACCAAAGCGAATGACCATTCTCTTCGCTAAAAACTCTTTACAAATCACTACATCTCTTTCATACCACACCCATCCTACATGATCACGTATTGTACTGGTCTCATAAATATCGTTATACGAAGAAGGTACTGGCATAGCTATAGCATTCGTCAATCCTGATTCATGCCAACTATCGACAAATCCCGTACCGTGATCGAGTTGAAAGTTCCAAATTCCATTGAGTGAAATCAATTCGCGAGTAGAAGTCATTATTGGAAATAACACTAAAAATTCCTCCTCTTTTTATGAATTACAAAGTCTCATTCTTGTTTTCATATCCAAACAGCATCGTAAGAACCGCCGCACCGACAAAAGCAACTAGCATACCAATAATATATAGCCCTAAAGGTGCAAAGACTGGCATAGACAAAAAACTCGGAAATACCATAGCATGCGATTTTACGCCAGCGCCACCAGAAATCGCTCCACCAACGGCCCCGGCGATGGCCACATAAAGAAACGTACGTCGAAAGCGAAGGAAAACCCCGTATAAAATTGGACTTGTTTCACCAGAAAAGATAGCTGGAAGTAACCCTGCGCCTGCAATGGATTTCAAATTTTTATCTTTTGTTTTCAAGAAAACACCGAGTGCCATCCCCATTTGTGCAAACACTCCCGCTGCGGCAGCCGCGATTAATGGATCACCTCCATGCGCAAGATCATTGATAACAATAGGTATCAGAGCCCAATGAAGTCCGACAATTGTTAGGAAAGTCCAGCTTGCACCTAAAACCGCTCCTGCTAGAAAACCACTCTTACTAAATAGGAAGAGCACCACGACACTGATAAGATGGCCTACATAAATACCAAATGGTCCAAATACCATTGCCGTCAAGGGTACAATAATGATTAGGGACAACATAGAAACCATAAACAGTTGTATATCCTTAAAAATTATTTTTCGTAGAAATTTCTCAAATACAGCGTAAATTGGAATGGCTATAAAGATGGGAAAAATCGTTGAAGAATAACTCATTAATAAAACAGGAATACCTAAAAACGATGTTGCTGAACCATGTTGCATTAACCCTGTAAAATTCGGTTCTAAAAGCGCTGCCCCTATAGCCCCACCGATATAAGGATTAGCCCCTAGCGCCATTGAGCAAGTTATGCCTAACATAATCGGTAAAAAATAAAATACAGAATTCCCAGCTGCAGCAAGAATGAAATACGTTCCGCTTTGTGGAGATAACCAATGAAGCATAGTCAGGATTGCCAAGAGTGCTTTGATCATGCCAGCACCAGCGAATACTGTGATCACAGGTGACAAGCTACGAGAAATGAAATCAAAAACTCGTTGAACCTGAGTTTGTTTTTTCTTCAATTTCGTACTCTTCACAATTTCCTGGTAAACATCAGCTACCTTTTCTATACCCAATACGATACGGAATTTTTCTCCTGCATCATATGCCATCAATACACCAGGTAGTTTTTCAAGTTCGGCCTTATCTGCTTGTTGATGATCTCGCAACTGAAATCGCAATTGTGTGACACAACTCACGACACTGGTTACGTTTTCATTTCCGCCAACGAATTTGAGTATGTCTTTCGCTAAATCTTGGTTGCTCATCACATAACACGCTCCACCTTGTCAAATTGAACTAAACGTCATCGAATTATAGTTGCCGCTTCGCCCTGCAAAATGGCTAACACGTCCCTAAAACTAACCATCGAATTATCACCTGGCGTGCTCATCGTAAGAGCTCCATGAATAACGCCATAATTTAATGCGACATGAAAATCATCTGACGTTTGAAGTCCATAGATGAGTCCGGAAGCAAAACCATCTCCACCACCAACGCGATCGAAAATAGGTAACTTGGTAAATTTCATTGATTCATAGAATTGTCCATTGACCAAGCCCATAGCCGACCATTCATGCTGATTGGACGTAAGCACTTTTCGAACTGTTGTAGAAACAACTTTTACATTGGGATATTGTTCAACAACATCTGACATACGTTTTCTGTATACGTCTTCATCCAGACTTTGAAAAACTTTTTGATCTTTTTCAATAGCAAGTCCCAAGCCAATAAAAACATCCACATAGCTAACAATCTGCTCTTGTAGCTTAAGGAAATGCTGTCGATCTCCAACACGATTCCATAGAGATGGTCGATAATTCACATCAAATGAAACAATAACATCATGACGCTTAGCTGCTTGTACGGCCTCCAGTACCAACGCCCCTGTAGTCTCAGATAGTGAAGTGAAAATCCCTGAAGTATGAAACCATCTCGTTTTCAATTTCCCAAATATAGAGTCCCAGTCAATGTCGCCAGGTTTCAGTTGACTTGCTGCTGAATTGCCCCGATCCGAAACACTTGTACCTCGGCGAATGCCAAAACCCCGTTCGACGAAATTCAGACCGTTTCGAACATGTTTTTCAAAACCTTCGTCCGGTACCCACACGATGAACGAAGTATCCACACCACCTTGCATCATGAGATCTTCGATGAGATGGCCTACCTCATTGTCCACAAGTGAAGTTACAACGGCGGTACGTTGCTGAAAACATTTCCGAAGCCCCCGTGTGACGTTGTACTCACCACCTCCCTCGTAAACACGAAACTCACGTGCCGTTCGAATTCGCGCGTCACCCGGGTCAAATCGAAGCATAACTTCACCAAGCGATACGCAATCAAACGCGTAATTTTCTTGCCGTACATCTCTCATCATTGACATCCTATCGTTCCCTCTTCCAACAACATCAGTTTGCGCTTCTAGCCGTTGCAATCGCTAATAGAAATGCACGTGTCGCTGAGACGATTTGTTCATGCGTACCTTTCGTTAGCGCACTACCTGCTCCCACAGCTACAGCACCTGCTTCAATCCACTGTTTGACATTACTGATATCAACACCACCCGTCGGCATAATCTGAGCTTGGGGTATTGGACCTCGCAAAGCACGGATAAGTTTTGGGCCAAACAATTCACCAGGAAACGCCTTTAAGATATCCGCTCCAGCTTCCATAGCTTCGATAGCTTGGGCTGGTGTCACAATACCAGGCATCATCGGTACTCGATAGCGGTTGCACAATTTCATCGTATCTAAGCTAAAGCTGGGACTGACAATGTACGTAGCACCAGACAAGATTGCGATTCGTGCCGTCTGCGCATCGAGCACCGTACCTGCACCAAGAGCAATTTGGTCGGGATTGTATCGCCTAGCTAACGATTCAATAACTTGATGAGCAAACGGAACGGTAAACGTCAGTTCAATGGCAATAAGACCACCCTCTAGACAGGCTTCGGTAATCCTGATGGCTTGCTCAGGATCAGATGCACGTACGACGGCAACCAGTCCAGTTTCTTTGATGCGTTGGATTATAAATTCCTTTTGCATTCTCTTATACTCCCGAATAGGCAGAAAATCCGCCATCTACTGGCACAACAATGCCATTAACAAATCCGGATGCCTTTGAAGAGACAAGCCACAGTAACGTCCCCGTGAGATCATCCAACTCACCAAATCGATGCATCGGTGTATGCGACAAAATTTTGCTTGATCGATCTGTTGGATTGCCGTTTTCATCAAAAAGCAAGGCCTGGTTTTGGTTCGTAACAAAAAATCCAGGGGCTATGGCATTCACACGAATACCAACCGGGGCAAAGTGGACAGCAAGCCATTGCGTAAAGTTGGACACTGCTGCTTTGGCGGCGCTATAAGCTGGAATTTTCGTAAGTGGTCGAAAAGCGTTCATCGATGATATATTGATGATTGTCGCGCCTTCTCTTTGTACCATTACAGGAGCAAAAACTTGCACCGGCAACAATGTGCCAAGGAAATTCAGGTCAAACACAAATTTGATACCACTTGGATCAAGATCAAAAAAGGTCAATAGATCGTTTTGTTTTTCATCACCTACAGCGAAAGTTTCCTTCGTTGTTGTTGCTCGAGGGTGATTCCCGCCTGCGCCATTGATCAAGATATCGCATGCTCCGTAGCTCGATAAGACTTTATCTAATGCTATGGTAAGACTATCTTTATCCAATACATTGACGGCAAGTGCCAAGGCTTTTCCACCTTGTTCCACCACCTTATCAGCCACAGCTTTAGCAGCCTCTTCTTTCAAATCGGTCACCACGACCGTGGCACCACTTTGACTTAACACATGAGCAAAATGTGAGCCAATAACCCCACCTGCTCCTGTTAATACAGCAACTTTACCTTGTAATTCCACACCAAATGGTAGTGTCATACCGTTTTCCCTCTTTCTTTTTGAATAGCTTCCCAAAGGCCATTGAGATACGTGGCACCAAGTGCTCTATCGTAGAGTCCATAACCAAACCTGCCTTGTTCCCCCCAGATCATACGACCGTGATCCGGGCGAATATACCCATCAAATCCACAATCCACTAAACTTTTTACAATTTCATACATGTCTAGCGATCCGTCCGTCGTACGATGAGAGCTTTCGATAAATTGTTTCTCACCGATGCGCAAAATGTTTCGTAAATGAGCAAAATGAATTCGTCCCTCGCCGCCAAAACGCCGAATCATCGCTGGAAGATCATTTTGAGCACTGGCACCTAAAGATCCTGTGCAAAATGTTAAACCATTGGCCGGATCATCAACCATGCGCAAAAATCGATCAATATTTTCTGCATTAGTGATGATTCTTGGTAAGCCAAATACACTCCACGGCGGATCATCCGGATGAATAGCCATCTTAACCCCAGCACTTTTTGCCACAGGGATAACTTCATGTAAAAAATCCTGTAAATTGCTCCACAACTTTTCCTCATTCACATCCGCATATTGCGAAAGTAGATCACGGAGTTGATCTTTGGTGTAACTTTCATCCCACCCGGGAAGGCTTAATTCACTTTGTAAAGGATTACGTTGTAGTAAATCTTCATTAAAATAGGAAAGAGCAAAAGAACCATCGGGTAATTCGTAGGAAAGTTGCGTACGAAGCCAATCAAAAACAGGCATAAAGTTATAGCAAATGACTTTTACACCCGCTTCACCTAAACGACGCACATTTTCGCAATAGTTCTCAATCAAACGCGGTGCGTCGCTCCCACCCAGTTTGATATTCTCATGTACAGGAACACTCTCTACAACTTCAAAAGTCAAACCAGCTTCATTGATCTTTTGCTTAAGCTCAGTAATTTTTTCTCGTGGCCACACTTCGCCTACCGGTACATCGTATATGGCCGACACGACACCTTGCATACCTGGAATCTGTTTAATATGCGATAGCGTCACGGGATCCGTTTCTCCATACCACCGAAAGGTCATCTGCATCGTCGTCATAAGCCACCTTAATTTGTAAAATAATTTCTCGCGTTTTGAATAAAAACACCTTCCAGTAAGGGACCTAATGTCTCATTGTCATCCGGTACTTCTCCATCCTCGATCCATTGGCCAATCAGTGAACAAACAATCCGGCGAAAATAGTCATGACGGGAAAACGATAGAAAACTTCGAGAATCCGTCGTCATACCGATAAATAACCCCAATGCTCCTGTATTGCTGATCAATCGTAATTGTTCTACAATGCCATCTCTATGGTCTAACATCCACCAAGCAGGTCCTACTTGGATCTTCCCTTTGCTTCCTCGCTGAAAATTGCCCGCCATAGTTGCCATCATGTAATACGCCGTTGGGTTCATCGTGTAAAGAATAACTTTCGGTACAGCATCTATAATCTCTAAATCATCAAAAAATTGTTGTAAAGCTCGTATAGAGACCGCTTCACCAATAGAATCCACACCGCAATCAGCACCAAGTTGATCAAAGAGCCGAGAATTCGCGTTGCGAAGTGCTGAAAGATGCAGTTGCATTACCCAACCCCGTGTTGCGTACTCAGAAGCCAAGAAAAACAACAAATAATATTGATATCTTTCAATATCTTCCAATTGCAATGACTGACCAGTTAATCTTTTGGCAAAAATGTGTTTTGCTTGCGCATATGTGCCCTTGACCGTAGGAAACGTACTCACCGAATGATCAGCACTACAACATCCCATCGTTGCAAAATAGTCCATTCGTTGACGTAACGTATCAAGCAAATCATCCAATGTTTGCATGTTTGAACCCGATACTTCTGCCAGTTGTTGAAGATAAGTTGAAAAGCTATCAGACGCAATTACCAAGACAGCATCCGGTCGAAAAGTAGGAACAACATATATCTGTAGGTCAGTTGCATGGTGTAGTTGCCGATGAAAATACAAATCATCAATCGGATCGTTCGTCGTTGCGATAGTTTCCACATTAGACTTTGCCATCAAATCTCGCGCTCGAAATCCACCTTTTTGAATTTGTTGTAGCGTTTCATCATAAATTTCATCGGCCGTTTTTGCACTAAGTGGTTTATCAATAGCAAAGTACTGTCGCAATTCCAAGTGAGCCCAGTGATAAACGGGATTCCCAACGAAATAAGGAAGTACTTGTGCAAAAGCCATAAATTTCTCCTTGTAGGTGGTTATCTGTCCCGTAATGAGTTCTTCAGGAAGACCGGCTGCACGCATCAACCTCCATTTATAATGATCACCAGCCATCCACAATTCGCCTAGATCAGTAAATGATTTATTCTCTGCAATTTCCCGTGCATTTAAATGGCCATGATAATCATAAATAGGCAACGTAGAAGCAAATTTTTCGTATAATTCCTTAGCCCTGTTCGTTTTCAATAAATATTCTGGACCACTAAACGCTTTCACCACAGAGAGTGTCCACCTCCTCAACTTGCTATGACTCTTAGTATACTTACTATTTACGCGATTAAAATGCAAATTTGTGCTTAAATACTTGCAAAAATTGCACATAAAGTTGTAAAGTGAGTGTATCCAGTTGTGATTTTCATTTTTTGAGGTGATTATCATGAAGATTTCTACGCAAGACTTTCAATCTAGGCAGCATATGATTCGAACAGAGTATGAAGTTTTTCATTATTTGGATCGGAAATTGCATGATGTTCAATTGCATCATCATGATTTTTATGAGGTGTATTTATTTCTTTCAGGAAGAGTAACCTATTTTGTAGAGGGAAAATCCTACGTACTTAAGCCACATGACATTCTTTTTATTGCACCTAACGAATTGCACCAAGCCGTTATTTCTGCGGATACACAAGCATACGAACGCATGGTTCTATGGATTGATCGGCAATTTTTAAAAACTTTAGGAGACACTACGACAGATTTAGAACAATGTTTCAATACCACATTATTGACGCATACCAATCTCTTACGGCTTAGTCCGGATCATTTTCAGCTCATAAAATCCGAACTGCTCCAACTCCTAATCACAAGTAAAGAAGAAGCGTTTGGCAGTAAACTTTTAAGCCATTCGTATGTGCAACGACTCATGATATTGCTGAATCGTTATGCCCTTCTTGGAAAAAATGAAGATCTCAACGATGCTATTTTAGTGAATGATTTTTTAGAACCCATTACCGCTTTCATTTCAGAAAATCTATCTCAAGAACTTACGTTAGATGGGATAGCAACCCATTTCTACATGAGTAAGTTTTACTTAATGCGCGAATTTAAGCGACAGACAGGAACAACAATTCATCAATACATCATGCAAAAACGACTGGTATTATCCAAGCAACTCATTTTAGAGAACATGCCAATTAGCGATGTATCCGCACAATGTGGATTCAATACTTACTCTCATTTTTTCCGTGCATTTAAGGATCAGTACGAAATGACCCCAAAACAATTTTACAATTTCATGCACGCAGAAATTCGTTGATCGATAAGACCTATAATGGTCATTATATATTGTGTAAACAAGCAACTGGTTGATGCTTCGCGTCACCAACCAGTTGCTTTCTCTATTCTTATTCTTACCGACTTCCAAACCTATGCGCTACCAACACGGCATAAATAACTTCATGTACAGGCACACGAATATCAAGTTCCATAGCCATGTCAAGCAGTGCACCTTGCAAACTATCCAGTTCAAGTGGCGACCCTTTTTCCAAATCGCGATGCATCGATGATGTCAAGGCGGGATCCAACTTAGCCGTACTTTCCATCATTTGATCATGCAAATCTTCAGGCAATGCGACCCCTTTTGCATGCGCAACAGAAAGTAATTCACGAATCATATCAGAATAAAGAAGCATACCCTTAGGCTCCTGCAAAACGGAACCAATAGGTAATCGGCAAGCTGCCGTTACACCACTGAGGGCACATAAAAACACATACTTCTTCCACATTTGCACGAGAATTTGCTGGCGATACATAGCTTTAATGCCAGATTTCGTCAAAACGCCTTGAAGTTCTTGCATTAGGTTTTTTACCCTGTCATCCAACTTCAATTCGTTAACAGGACCATAGACGATCTCACAAGAACCACCTGTTTGTACAACATCTCCATCCTTAGATAAAGTTGTTTCGATATAACAAGAGCCACCGAGCGTATTTTTTTCTCCAAATTGAGCGAGTAGATGATCCATATGCCGAACCCCATTTAACAAGGGAATGATCACAGTTCCAGCATCGCGTAACACAGCAAGATCATCCATGGCATCAGACAAATGATAATTTTTAATAGCGACAATTACCACATCGAGTTTGTTCGTGTTTCGAACATCCGTGACAAGCGTAGGTTGCACGGTAAAACTGCCAGTTACACTATGAACGACAAGGCCACGTTCAAGAAGCTGTTTTGCACGTTTTTCGCGTACGATAAAAGTCACATCTTCTCCACTTCGAGCCAACATACCGCCATAGTAACCGCCAACCGCACCAGCTCCATAAATTCCAATTCGCATCGTCATCATCGTCCCTTTCTATCCGTTATTCTACATTGAAATACCGCGCCTCAGGGTGGGAAAAAACCATGGCTGACACGGATGCTTCAGGTTCCATCATGGATCCTTCCGTTAGATGTACGCCTATATCTTCAGGCTTCATCAAACGAAAGAGTTGTTCCTGATCCTCGATACGAGGACAAGCAGGATACCCAAACGATACACGAATGCCCTGATAACGTGCGATAAATCGTTCTCTCATCGTCATCTCAGCTGGATCTGGAAATCCCCACGAATCACGCAAAATATGATGTAACCGTTCAGCAAACGATTCGGCAAGTTCTAACGCCACAGCCTGTAAAGCGTAAGATTTAAAATAATCTCCCTGCGCTTTTAAACGTTCCGCTTGTTCTCGTACACCAGATCCCGTGGTCACAACAAAGAACGCAACATAATCCATCACACCACTATCGACCGAGCGTAAAAAGTCGGCAAGACACAAATGACTATCACTACGTTGTCTTGGGAAATCAAATCTTTCTACTACTGTGCGCTGATCCATTGGATCATAAATCATCACTTGATTGCCATCCGATTGGGCCGGAAAAAACCGGTACACTGCATTAGCTGTCAACAACTTTGTTTTTGCCGCATCATCAAGTAGTGCATCAATGTCCGCTTTCAAATGGATAGACTTTTCATCACCTTGTGCTAAGAGTTTTTCCACATTCCCCTGCAAACCAAGGTGTTTGCCTAAAAGCATCTGCCAATTTATATAAGGCCGTAAAAAACTGAGCGGATAATCGCGAAGGACATGACGTTCCATGTCAAGTGGCGGATAGATCGGAGCTTGCGTATCGATTGCTGATCGTGTGATCAACGATTTTTTCGCCGTGGAAGCATCGCGTGTATTTATAGACGGCATCACATTCGTCTGCAGCGAACTTCGCAACTCTGAAATGAGTTTTTCCCTTTGTGACGGGTCACTCACCTGATTAGCCATATCAAGACCGCTCATAGCATCTTTTGCATAGAGCACAAGTCCACCATACTCCGGCGAAATTCTCGTATCGGTAAATTTCTTTGTCAACGCTGCACCACCGACAAAAAGAGGCACGTGAATACCCGCTTGTTTCAAGTCTTGCGCTGTGATAACCATTTGCTGTGCAGATTTGACAAGTAACCCAGACAATCCAATAAAATCAGGTTTTTCTTGTTCATAAGCGACAATTAATTGATCTGGTGCTACCTTAATGCCGAGATTAATCACTTGATAGCCATTATTTGCTAAAATGATTTCAACAAGATTTTTTCCGATATCATGCACATCGCCCTTAACCGTTGCGAGCATAATTTTCCCTTTTATGGCACTTTCATTTTTCTCCATAAAGGGTTCGAGATGAGCTACGGCAGCTTTCATGACTTCCGCACTTTGCAGGACTTCTGCAACAATTAACTCGTTGGCATTAAATAATTTACCAACTTGATCCATTCCCTCCATAAGAGGGCCATTAATTATAGAAAGAGGTGCCTGAGTCTGCAAAGCTTCATTAAGGTCAGCAAGCAAGCCATCTTTTGAACCTTCTACAACATAGCGAGACAACCTTGCCGCTAGCGGAAGTTCTTCAGCCGCAATACGTTCAACGGTCTTTTTTCCACGATAAAATGCAGTGAATTGTGCGACCGTTTCATCATTTGTACGAAACAGCAAAGCTTCTGCAAGTTCACGTTCTTCCTGAGAAATTGACGCATACCGTTCTAATTTTTCCGAATTAACAATAGCGAAATCAAGTCCGGCTTTCGTGCAATAATACAAAAATACGGCATTTAAAACCTCGCGACCTGCAGGAGGCAAACCAAATGAAACATTACTTAGGCCAAGAATCGTCTGACACATAGGCAATGCTTCCTTTAATAAACGTATACCTTCGATCGTTTCAAGTGCAGAACCGAGGTAATTCTCATCACCTGTCCCGACTGGAAATACTAACGGATCAAAAATAATATCTTGTGGATCAATGTTGTACTCCTGTGTCAAGATCGCAAAAGAGCGCTTAGCCACTTCGAGTTTTCGTTCTTTAGTAACTGCCATACCAACTTCATCAATCGTGCCAACAACAAGCGCTGCTCCATAACGATGCACCAAGGGCACAACCTCATCAAAACGTTTGCGTCCATCCTCTAAATTCACCGAGTTGATAATTGCCTTACCCTGACTGAATTGCAAAGCTACATCAATCACCCGTGCATCTGTTGAGTCAATCATGAGTGGGGCTTTCACTTTTTTAGCTGTGAATTCGAGAAAACGTTGCATATCTTCGAGTTCATCACGATCGGGATCAGCCAAACAGACATCGATGACCGCAGCACCGTTTTTCACTTGCGTTCTGGCTACTTCGGATGCCTCTTCATACAAACCATCAGCGATCAAACGGCGAAACTTACGTGATCCGATGACATTCGTACGTTCTCCTACAAGCAGTGGGCGATTATCAGGCTCAACATAGACAGGATCAATTCCCGCCACAGCAGGCAAATGACGCTGTGCAGGTTGCCGAGGCTTGATATCTTTCATAACTTCTGCTAAAGCAGCAATATGATCAGGCGTCGTACCGCAACAACCACCTGCCACATTAATCCAGCCTTGTTTAGCAAATTCAACCATTTTCGTAGCGAGGCTTGCGGGTGACTCATGGTAGTGACCATCTTCATCTGGTAATCCCGCATTAGGGTAACAACTCACACCGCTACTACTGAGCGATGACAGCGTACGCAAATGATCTCGCATAAATTCAGGACCTGTGGCACAATTTAGTCCCACAGATAATGGATGAAGGTGCTCTACGGAGAGATAAAATGCCTCAATGTTTTGCCCGGCTAACGTCGTTCCCATGGGTTCGATTGTCCCTGAAATCATAATCGGAACAGATCGTTGTAATGTTGCAAATGCTTTTTGAATGCCAATACTTCCCGCTTTGACGTTGAGTGTATCTTGTGCTGTTTCGAGCAACAAGACATCCACACCGCCCTCTATAAGCGCTAGTGCTTGTTCATAATAGCTTTCCACCAAGGCGGAAAATGTCACACCACCTGTTACCGATAGTGTCTTTGTGGTTGGCCCCATGGCTCCCGCAACATAACGCGGGAAATCTTCAGTACTTAAAATATCAGCTTCATGACATGCAAGAGCTGCAGCCGCCAAGTTGATTTCACGCGTACGATCTGCCAGATCATATTCGGCAAGAACGATACTCGTAGCACCAAATGTATTGGTTTCAATCAAATCAGAGCCTGCACGCAAATAGGCGCGGTGAATCTCTGCTATCACATCTGGTTTTGTTATACAGAGAAATTCGTTGCAACCATCATATTGATCACCGCCAAAATCATTGGCCGTCAGATTGCATTGTTGAATCATCGTTCCCATTGCCCCATCAAGCACGAGAATTTTTTCTTTCATCCGCGTATTAATCGGCATTTTCTCTCTTTTTACCATCTCTCCACTATCACCTTTTTCTTATAAAATAGCCAATTCTTCATCTGTAAGCTGTACTGCTTCGGATGTTTCTGTAAAATACAGCCACACTTCGGACACTGGCCGTAAAAATGAACGTTCTAATGCTATTTTATACATAGCCATTTGCGATACATATTGCTGCGCCGCTTCACGACTACTACGATGCACGCGATCTGTTTTGTAATCAAGTAAAAGAATTCCATGTTCACCAAAGATCAAACAATCTACCGTTCCTTGAACAATTACGGCAGCATTGCGATCCTTGCTTCTTTTTGTGATCAGATGATCACGAACACCATCCGGTGCAAGCGCCATTGTAAATGAAACCTCTCGTCGCACCTCAGATGGATCTTTTAACAAAAGCTGACCAAGAGGCGTCTGAAAGAAAGACGCAATGGATTGGACCGATACAGCCTTACATTCATCCATTGTTATTCTGTCATCCAAAACCAATTGCTCAAGTTTTTGTATAACATAATTTTCCTTAACTAAGTGGGCATCCAGACTAAGAAGTTGAAGCACCTTATGCATGGCAGTACCTTTCTCTGTCGCTGACAGGCCTTGTGCCTGTTGTACAAATTTCGGTCTTCGTAATGGTGTTCTTGACTCTGTAACAAGCGGTGAGGAAGAGAAGGAATCATCTTGCGTTTGCCAAGTTGATGTACGTTTCTTCCATTCCGTTACACTCATTTTAGCCGGAATAGCAAACCAGTTGGCGTCACCATCATAGACATACTTAAGCAGGGTATCTCGCCACACTTGACGCATTGTTTCTTGTTCTGGCAAAAGAGGCGGCAACGCGTTAGGGAGTAATTGTGATATCTCTTGCCATGATACATCATCATCGGCAACCTGTTGTGACAAGGATACAGAAGAATCCAAAGCGGGCTCCCTATCTTCTTGCGTGACTAGATGGTATAAATCGTTAACGTTACACGAGCGCGTCACTATCGGTAGTAGCCAATCAAGAAAAGATGTTGCTCGTAAAATAACAGCGTTCGAGAGTGAAGCAACAGATTCCTTACCATGGATGACTTCCTGATGATGCGCTATCGCTTTATGTGCATCAGCAACAGATCCCACCATGATGAGACATTCCCTTGCACGCGTCATACCTACGTACAAAATCCGAGCCTCTTCAGCCAACATCTCGCGTCTCTCACTTTGACGTATACCAAAAGAAGTGATCGTATCATACCGCTGACGTCGCTCATAATCCACAAATTGTGGCCCTAATCCAAGCGTCCGATGTAAAGAAAATAAAGATTTCGTAGTGGGTAACTGAAATTTACTACCTAAATTAGCAAGAAATACGATAGGAAATTCAAGGCCTTTACTTTTATGAATAGTCATGACCCGTACAGCAAGGCCAGTTACACCATCATCTTTTATAGCCAAGGCTGTTTGTTGTATCTCATGTTCTTCGAGATAACGTACAAAGCCAGCAAAAGCATCTTGCTCAATACCATCATACGCTTTAGCTAACGATAGAAAAGCATCTAAATGAGCTGAACGTTGTGCCCCTGAAGGTAGTGACAACGAAAAGCCATCTAAACCGCTATCCTTAATCACAAAAGAAACCGCATCACCAACATGCTGTGTCCGTGCAACTGTCCGCCAATGCTCAAGTTTCGCCAAAAAGATAAGCACTTTTTGTGCAAGTACATGATTTATTTGTGCACTACTCCCATAGCCAAGCAACGCATCGTAAAATGTTCCCTGCGAATTCACGCGAATGTTTGCCAAATCAGTACTTGTAAAGTCACCAATCGGCGATCGCAAAATAGCAGCCAAAGCAATGTCTTGCATCGGATTATCAATAATCTGACATAATGATATGGCAAGTCGTACCTCAAGACCAGTAAAAAAACCTTCGTGATTTGCGCCTTGGCAAGGAATCCCCATCTGTCGCAAAACCCGAACGATAACCTCTGTTCGATGAAGTGCAGAACGAAGTAGCACAACAACATCATCGTAACGCATCTCACGATAAACTCCATTTCGCGCATCAAAAACGTTTTGATGCGCCTCTTTCATTTGCAAGATACGTTCTCCAATAAAACGTGCCTCGCGTTCCATGATGGTCAATGGCACACGTTCAGCTACGGCATCTAGTAGATCTTCATCTCGCTCTATGTCTTGCGCTTGATCCTCATTAACCAAATCATGTTGACTTAGTACAACCATTTCAACAGGACCCTTAAATGTATTCATTGAATTCGGTGCATCAGGATACTGTGCTCCTGGCAACATAAAAGCCTGTTCATCGTAGACAAGACCTCCAAGAACAGGAATAAACAAATGATGAAAAACATCGTTAACAGCATGAATGATCGATTCACGACTTCGATAGTTTTGTTGCAAAGAAATCGTAACTGCCTTATCACCAATTTGATATTGTGTGTATTTATTTAAGAACAGTTGGGGTTCAGCCATTCGAAACCGATAAATGCTTTGCTTTATATCACCAACCTGAAATAGATTGGAATTATCTTCTTTACACAAAAGTGACAAAATGGCATCCTGGACAGGACTTGTGTCCTGGTATTCATCAACCATCACTTCAATAAATTGTTCAGACAATTGGTTAGCCAAGCTCGATCGAACACCAAACTCCCCGCAAAGGGCCTGGTAAGCAAGATGTTCTAGATCTGCAAAATCGACTACAGCACGTCGCTGTTTCTCATCCAAAAATGCACGAGAAAAATCCTTAACTAGAGTAATAAGCGATGTAACCCAGGGAAGTACTTGCTTCAACTCATCGCATAGCGTTTGTGAGGAGCGTTCTAAAAGACCACTTTTCAACACTTTCATATCACGTTTCACGCGATCGCGAAGTTCCGTTATCTGTTCCTTGCGAACGATATCACATTCTTTATCCGCTGGCATGCGACCAAATTCAAAGGACATAGCTTGGCAAATAGCCTGATAATCACGAGCTTTTGCCGCTTCAAAAGCAGCGACTAAAGCATCTCGCTCTTTTAATAAGGTAGGAATCCAGCGTACAGGACCCGCTATATGTTCAGCTTTAGCAACAGCTTCTTGCATGAAGGAAGCACTCTGCTCGATTCGGTCAGCTAAGGCTTCAAAAAACGCCTGTCCCAGTAGCGAATCCGAAAGAGCTTGTTGCGATGCATCGACAAAATGCTGTAAAGCCTCATCCAGCCACAATTCAGGAAGCGGTTGACTCTGTGCGAAATGAAATAGCTCAAGGACCATATCACGGATGGCTTGTTCACCACGTGTTCCCCCATAACGCAAAGCAAATTGCTCAAACGCCTCATTACCCGCTGCAAAATTCTGCTCTAGCACATAATCGAGTGTGGCCTGCATAAGCAGCATTTGCTCCTGACTCTCCATAACGCGAAATCCTGGCTCTATGCTAAGTTGCAACCCTGCCAAACGAATTGCTTTCATACAAAAGCTATGAAGCGTAGAGATCGTCGCACGTTCTAATAAGTACAACTGCCGACTGAGGCGTTCATTATAGCTGTTTTGATCAATCATTTCGCGAAATGCTTGGGCGATGCGCTCCCTCATCTCACTAGCGGCAGCCTCCGTAAAGGTCACAATCAATATGCGGTCAACATCGACTTGATCTGCACCCAGCACACGAGTAATGACACGTTCGACAAGGACACTCGTCTTACCAGATCCTGCGCCAGCTGACACTAAAATCGCCTTATTGCGTTCTTCGATGGCTCGTATTTGTGCGTCAGACCATGTCCTCAACGTGATTACCCCCTTTTGTGACTGAATCAAGCAAAGACGCAATCGCATCCTCTTTTAATACCGGCAAATTTCGATAGGATCCCATCCCATGCGTTGGTTCAAAATGGCATACAGCATGAAATTCACAAAATGCACATGCATGGTCTTGCACCGTAAGCCAATAGGGATTAATGGACGTTTCACCGTCCATCATCTCTATAGCAAATTTCAAAATAGAGTCTTGCACACGTTTTGTTAAACCTTGCCATTGGTTGTCCGTCACGGCGAGCACATAACTAGAAAAATCGCCATCTTGTTTGAGCATTTTAGGAAACAAGTCTGTACGAGCCTCTTTTTTCCCTTGAGAAGCATCTAGTAAAGGTACTATGCGGGGCTCTCTGCGTAACAATCCTCGCATCCGGAGTCCCTTTCGAAATTCATCCGTCGTTTTCGGTTCTTGAGTCGGGCCATTGACGGTGGCAATTGGATCCATGAGCGGGAAATAAAACATTCCTGCAAAATCCACATCTTCTTTCAATGAAGCTTGCAAAAGCGGTTCGAGAACTTTTGCATACAAAGGAAGTTGCAACATAAGACCATGGTACATACGCAATAAGGATACTTTGTGTTCACTACTCTTATAGTCAATTACGCGGTACCAAACTTTATCTGTGTCCTGCGCGATATCGACGCGATCAATGCGACCTTTTAAACGCAACGTTCCTTTTGGCAAAGACAATGTCATCATGGGTGCTAAATCTCTCTCACGATCACCAAAAGACAACTCCGTTTGATACGGAACAAATGCACTTCGCCGCGCATGCTCTGTAAGTACCCATAGCGCACGTAGCAAAATGGCATACACCTGCTTGGCTTCCTGACGTGCACGAGCCGAACGAGTCAGCATCTGATCACGAAATTGTTCTACATGTTTGTTATATAACCGAAAGAGTCGGTGCTCCACCATAGCATCGGTTAAAGATCCCCAAGGCAAATTATCTTCTTTCAGTTGCGAGACAAAATCGTGCAAAATGGCATGCATCAAACTGCCTCGTGTTGTTTGGTCAATCGTAAAGTGCTCTCGTTCTTTAAGGCGAAGTCCATAGGTAGCGAAATGAGCAAAAGAACAGCGCGCAAATAATTCTAAACGAGAAACGCTAGCCACAAGATTCGTACCAAAAACCTGTTGTGCAAGAACAGGCGGCAATGTTTCACTATACACACGATGAGCAAGACCCACGAGAAACGTTTTGGCGAATTCCTGTGGCAATAAACGGTTAGCAAATATATCATAGGCGGCATACCACAAAGGGGTTAACGTCTGACCCTTTTGAAAATCGCGCAAGGCACCGGCCAAAAAACGAGCCGTTTTTTGCGGCGTCACACACAATCGATAATCCTCATCATCTTGTAAGACCAGCGCATCACGATAATAGCGCCATGGAACATCTTCAATAGCAAATAACCGCCGTATCTCTGATAAAACAACCGATGGCAATAAAGAACTTCCCTCATCTGCCACTGGGTAGGAAATCGTCAAAAACCGCGTAGCTCTTGTCAAAGCAAGGTATACACGGTAGCGCTCAAACAGCTGTTTTCGTGACGTAGACGGCGACAGTTCAACGCCTGCTTCAAGTAGCCATTCACGTTGTGCGTCAGATAGCACCTCATCTTCCAATGCCTTTTGAGGGAAAAGACCTTGGGCGGCTCCTAAAACGAAAACTGCCTGTGCTTCAAACGCACGAACACGATTGACTTCTGTAATCATAACTTGATCAACTTGTGCTGGGATCAAACCTACCGTAACCCCATCAAATACACGCAAAATAAGTTCTTGAGCCTGCACAAGTGTGATAGACTCATCGCCAAATGCCGCAACGAAATCGTCCAAAGCTTGTACAACCGCATCATATGCCTTCTCATGCATCTCAAGCACAACAAGGTCGCCGTCAGCTTTTGCTTGCTCCATAAAACGTGCCATAGTATTCGGCGCATCTACCACCATGAGTAATTCCCATAATGCACTCGCTAAGGACTTCATGGTACATGAGGGACCCAATTTTTCCACAAAGCCAAAAAGAATATCGGCGACTATTTTTCTAGCCTCTTCGAGAGGCTTGTCCTTTGGTTGCCTGACTTGAATCGGATGTAACCAATCTTCTCCTGACAAGCCATGAGCTAAAGCGTAATTTTCCAGACGATCTACGACAAAACGTGGTAAAGGAAAAACGTCTGTCTTTAAAAAAAGAAACACATCTTCACTTTTCAAACCCGTTGCAGACGCACGCAATGCGGATAATAAAAAAACAGCTAATGGATGATTTCGTAACGTCCGTCTTTCATCCATGTAAAAAGGAACTCCAGCCTGTGCAAAGGATTCCATCATTTGAGATGCATAAAGAGAGAGGCTTGGCACGATGCAAACGAAATCAGAAAAACGCAATGTATGTTCGCGTTTTAGGGAAAGCATATCTGCGATGATGCCATCGACCTCAGCTTGCTTTGTTGTAGCTTTTGCTAAGCGTAAGTCATCAACTTTGTCAGTTGTATCCGATCGGAAAAATTGTCCCGGCATGGTGAATACGTTTTGTTCGAGATGGGCTAGACGGGGCCCCAAGGAAAAACGAGGACTCGGTCCTGCCAACTCTTTGATGAAAGGCTCAGTTGCTGTCGCTTTTTCTAGGATATCAATGACCCTGCGAAAGGTATCTTGTGCTTGCGCAAAAGGTGTCTGTAACGATAGAGGTTGTTGCATTTGACTCAAGATGACCAAAGGCGCACCAATCGTCAACGTCATCGATGCAATCGGCGCAGTCAAAAAGGACTGAATAACTTGCAGCTCTTGTGCGGTGAATCCCACAAAACCGTCCACAAAAATCTGCGCATCACGAAGGAAAGGCCAGACATGGGCATGACGAACAAGAAAAGGTAATAAATCATAGGAATCGACAAAAGTATCGCGCAATCTCTTTTGATAGGAATCGTAAAGGAGGCTCATATCAGCTAATTTAGCAGCTAAAAAAGGGTCAATTGCATCAAGTTTAGCACTGTTGGCCAAATCGATTGGCGTGTGAGCATACAGTTGGCATTCTTCAAGCCAATGTAATAACCGTTCCATATAATGCGCCGATGCGTCAGGTCGTAATAACACAGTGAGTTGATCAGAGACATCAGCATACGCCTGAGCAAAAAGTGCATATTTACCTGCAGCATGCATTGGACGCGCTGATGCCTTATCAAGATCCATTCGAGCTTGATGGGCCAAACGCCGAAAACTCAATACTTGTGCCCTGACATGTGCGCCTCCTAAGGAAGCTGTCGTCAACCAGGTTTCCATCGTAAATGCTGCTTGATCAGGTACAAGAAGAAGAAGTGGTGGACCAAACGGGTTAGCTGCAGCCTCTTTGCTGATCATCTCAATGATCTGATGAGATTTACCGCTTCCCGCACGACCAGTGATTATCTGGATATCCACAAAAACATTCCTCTTTTCTCAATGCTTAAGACGAACTACAGGGTAATTGTTTTGAAAACTTACCTGTACAGCGATAGCAAATGTCATGGATAAAAGTTCTTCCGTTAAAACTTCTTCCTTCAGACCGGTACCAACAATTGACCCGTCGCGAAGTAGTAGTGTATGCGATATGGCAGGCATGATTTCATCGGGGTAATGCGTTACATACAACACCTGTGGTGCATCAATTGTAGAACAAAGATTTTGGATCGTTTGAATTAGTCGTTCACGCGATGGGAAATCAAGTCCATTACAGGGCTCATCTAAAATAAGAATCGATGGATGAGCCATCAAGGAACGGGCAATCAATACCTTTTGTTTTTCTCCCTGCGATAATAGCTGATACGGCTCTGTGGCCAATTGACCAGCCTCCATCATAGAAAGAAAGTGCATAGCTTCCTCACGATCTTCTTTACGAATATCTTCGTAGAGTCCATAGGCAGCATAGCGACCGCTTACTGTAATGGCTAAAGCAGACTGATCTGCTTCGAGTCGCGAATCCATATTGGTACTAACAAACCCGATCGATTTTCGTAGCTCCCGTACATCGTACTTTCCCAGCTGATGAGTTAGCACATGAATTTGGCCCTTGCTTGGCCACAAGTACCCAAGAATAGTTTGTAAAAGCGTCGTTTTTCCAGCACCATTGGCCCCTAAAATAGCCCAATGTTCCGAACGTTTTGTTTCCCATGTTACATCATCCAATAAAAAACGACCTTGGCGTACTATACTAACATGTTGAAAAGAGATCAAAGATTCCATGTGCCCAACTCCATTATCGAAACATGTGTTTCTCGTATTTTACCTGACTTCTTGTACGCGGTCTATGATTACACAGACACATCGCTTTTAAAGCGAAGAAATGGTAAAATATTGTCTTATCCTGCAGTGTGGAGTGATTCCTCGTGTATGTCTATCTTTTGGCACCATTATTGCTGATGATTGCGGTTGTAATTGGATGGGGTCCAAGGCACCTTCCCCTTCGCGGTTATGGGATGATGGGCATTGCTGTCGTCGTCTTATCCATCATCGAATACTTCACTGGCTATTTCCCAGCAATTACTATACCGTTTCTTCTTTTTATCGTCTTGCTAGCGGCAACCGTTCGTGGTGTCCGCTATTTGTTAGAACGCTCCTTTCCACTTTTGACACGAAATAAAACAACTATGTATATTGCCATCGCTATCCTTATCCTTGTGATTATCACCGTATTTAGCTTTGGCGGTTTAATTACGATCGGACTTATCGTCTGGTCCATCTATCAAGGCACACGGCAACCAAAAGGCCCTAGACCTATCAGTCAAGCCGGTGGGATCGCTGGTTCCATTGAAAGTATGCGAAAAGCGTTACAAAAATTAGGACCGCTTTCTGTGTTAGTCATCGGCACCGCAGCAGCTTTTATAGTCTCATTCATGATTTCAGGTACTGCAGTCAACCTTTCGGCCGCACTCACCTATGGCCCACAAGTCGACTTAGTTCATGCAAAAACCACATCCACTTTACCGCCCATAGCAGTCAATGATGTGCCCATCGTGGAGCGCGATAGTGCAAGTCTCGTTTTATCCAATGCAATCGGGTCTTTAGGACCGCAATACCATGTATCACAAAGTGGTTTATCATTAGTTCGTTATCATGGTCAACTAGTATGGACAGCACCTCTAGACTATAACAACGGATTAATCTGGCTTACAAAACATATTTCCCCTGGTTATGTGTGGACATCTGCAAACAATCCTTCTGCCAAACCAGTTCTTGTTTTAACTAAATCGTACATGATCACACCAAAAGCAGGTTTTTCGTACAATCTTACGCGTGTTTTATATCAAAATTTTCCTACAAAAATTATCGGAACGTCCGATTGGGAGATTGATCCCTCAGGTAACGGATTTTGGGTAACATCGTTATATGAGCCAGCACCCGGCTTAGCAGGGTTGGTCACTCGTGTCATTGTCGGTTCTGCCATTACCGATCCAACAACAGGAAAAGTTAGCTATTACCCCTTAGGGCAACAACCTTCTTGGGTTAGCCAAATAGTCGGACCTAATTTTGCACAAAACGAAGCACAACGTTATGGTTGGGACCGTGCTGGCTTTATTGCATCATCATTAACACATCAACTAGCAACACGGCCCGTACATACTACTCCGTACAACGTTCTTTTAGGTAACGGTGGTCTTGGTTGGGAAATTCCAATGACTTCTCCGAACCCAGGTGACAACTCCTTATCAGGCGTCATTCTGGTTGATGCAGAAACCAATCAAGTGACTTTCACACCATTTACCGGTTTACAAAATGACTTATCCATCTCGCAACGTATCGACGGCGCGACCCTCAATACCTCGTTACAGTCCGGTCGTGCATTGTTATACAATGTTGCAGGTACGCTCGCCTATATCGCACCTGTCGTCAACCAATCTGGCATCGTGCAACAAGTTGCGATTACTGATCCGAAAAATGTCGCCCAACCTGTTATCGCAGGAACGATGAGTGATGCTGTCGCAGGATGGCAAGCTTACTTGGCAGGTGCGAATATAGGGCCAAGTGGTGGTCCTGTAACAGGTCTAGCCACCACAACAGGTATTGTTTCACGCGTAGGTAGCTTGCTTCAATCGAGTGGTGCCAACAATGCGGCTGTTAAGGAATATTGGCTATTTTTAGTAAAAGGCGTTGCCTATCGAGCATCGTTATCTGTCGATCCTAACGTGGTACCCTTTGTGCAAGCCGGGGATCATGTAACTGTGTCATACTATGCCGGTTCTGTAGCACCAATAACCATTCAATCGATTGTCGATCACAGTTTGCGGACGTCCTTGAAGTAAGTGACAGTCACAATAAGGCCCTTGCGAGTAGAACTTCGCAAGGGCCTTATTGTTGCCTACGGAACTAAACACGCTGCGCCAATCACGCCAACATCTTGACGCAAGTGAGCAAAATGAAAGGATACATCACGATAGGGTGGCATAACATGGTTCACAACATAACTTGATACTCGATCAAGCATCACAGGACCTATTTGTGTCACCCCACCACCTAACACAATGCGTTCGGGATCAAAGGCATGAACAAGATTGACCAATCCTGCACCTAACGCATCAAACGCATCATCTAAAATCCTCTGTGCCAAAGGATCGCCATCAAAAGCGAGTTGCCCAACCTCTTGAGTCGTCATCGAACGAGAAAACACACGCGAGGCAGTTTCTGCAATGGCAGGGCCTGATGCCAAAGCCTCTAAACAGCCATGATTACCACAAGTACAAAGTTTCCCGTTTTTCGCATCAATCGATACGTGACCGAATTCAGCCGACATACCTCGACGTCCACGTATAATTTCTCCGTGTTCGATAACTCCTCCACCAATTCCTGTACTAATTGTCATATAAAGCATACTGTTTGATCCGTGACCACACCCATATCGATATTCTGCCAAGGCTGCCACGCTTGCATCATTGTCAAGATACGTAGGAAATTGCATAACAGACTCGATACGCGATCGCAACTGCACTTTTTCAAACCCAGGTAGATTAGGCGGCGACTCTACGATCCCCGTGGATACATTCAAGGGTCCTGGTGAACCTATACCAATTCCACGAATATCCCTTCTATCAATACCATTCATAATCTGTTGCATAAGTTTTACCATATCATCAATAACCGCATCGGGTCCACGATGCGGTAAAGTCTTACATTCCGAAACATTCGATATACTGCCATCGGATTGCATGAGCCCAGCACGGATTTTCGTACCACCTAAATCAATACCTAATGAAAACATATTGATGCTACACCTCACCGATTTGATAGGATTTCAACCCAATATGTTGAATCAAAAGCGTTTTGCATTTTCCATGCGAATTTTCCTTATGACAAAGTGTTAAGAGTGCAACGTATCCGATGAATGACGAAAAACAAGATTCCCACTAAGTAAAATTCTTTCATACGGTAAAGATGGTTCCTTGACCCGCGCAAGAAGCGCATGTACTGCTCGTTTACCCAGCGTCTTTTTCGGTACATGTACCGTCGTCAAACTTGGTATGGCATCGGCAGCTTCATCGATATCGTCAAATCCCACTACAGATACATCTTGTGCCACACGTAATCCCTTGGTTTGTAGCGCATTCATCATGGCTATTGCAAGCTCATCATTCGCACACATAAATGCGGTCGGAAGAGTTCCATTTTTTTGTAATTGATCTAGTGTAATCGTAAAAAAAGCTATCGTGTCATCGTTCACTTCCCCACTGACACGAAATACATCAGATACGTCAGGCAAATCAATGCCATTTTTTTGCAATGCCGTACAATACCCACGATAACGTTCCGCAAAACTTGGTGAAAAAGCAACATCACCGACAAAAGCAATCGAGCGATGTCCCAAACCAATTAAGTGTTGAACCAATTGCACGGAATTTGTAAAATTATCCACATAAAGAAGGTCACACGATACGGCAGGATCCTCATGATCGATTAAAACAAGCGGTACATCATGATTTTTAAGGCTAATTAATAAATTCGTTGATACATAGCCCACCCCAATAATGCCTAGCATATGTTCCATATTGATAGCATGAACAGCACTTACGCTGGCGTGTTCCGTCAAAATCACTGTACTTATTCCTAGAGCGACTAATTCGTCTGTTATACCATCGACAATTCTACCCCAATAATGTGACTCAAGCGTTTGAGTGCGAACATTTGGCATGCAAATTAGTACAGATTTTAATGTACCCACCCGCTTACTTCGAGCGGTAGCAGACGATGGAGCCTGCTGTTGCAAAAAATATCCCAACTGCGTAGCAATACGCATAACACGATCTCTGGTATCCAAACTAATGCCCGATTGCCCGGATAAGGCTTTTGAAACGGTAAACTTTGAGACTCCCGCCTGTTGGGCTATATGATCCAGTGTTATTTTTCGACGCAAGTCGTCGTTCACCTCGATGAAACTACATATATTAGCCTAATGTTATCACAGATACCCCGAATTTAAAACTAAAATAGCCCTCCTTCGTACGGGAGGGCTAACTTAGTTACTTGTACTTATTTCATCAAATTACGAAGAACCATTTGCAAAATGCCACCATGTCGGAAATAATCAATCTCAATATTACTATCCAAACGAACAGTTGCATCAAACATAAACGATGTGCCATCCGTTTTCGTCGCTTCGACAGACACACGTTTTTGCGGTGCAATATGCTCATCCAATCCGTGAATCGTGAACGTTTCTTGACCAGTTATCCCTACTGAACGCCAAGTACTACCCGAGTCCAATTGGATAGGAAGTACGCCCATACCGACGAGATTACTTCGATGAATCCGCTCAAAGCTTTCCGCTATAACAGCTTTGACACCCAACAAATAAGTCCCTTTGGCTGCCCAGTCTCTTGAACTTCCCGTTCCATATTCCTTGCCAGCAATGACTACGGTAGGTTCACTACTTTCAACATAGCGCATCGCGGCATCATAAATGGGTAGTACATCACCTGAATGAATATACGTGGTAACGCCGCCTTCTGTTCCCGGCGCCATTTCATTGCGAATACGTACGTTGGCAAATGTTCCACGCATCATAACTTCATGGTTGCCTCGACGAGAACCATAGGAATTGAAATTATTCGCTTGCACACCATGTTCCATAAGAAATTGTCCCGCAGGACTTTTTGGACTAATGGCACCCGCAGGAGAAATATGATCTGTCGTTACCGAATCACCTAATAAAGCTAAAACACGTGCTTTTTCAATCGGTGCAATGGATAAATCAGCATGTTCAATTCCTTCAAAAAATGGTGGTTCTTGAATATACGTGGATTCCTTATCCCATTCGTACAATTCGCCCTCAGGGGTTGGTAATGCGTTCCAACGATCATTGGACTCAAGCACACGATGATATTTTGCTGTGAATAACTCTGGCGTAACAAAACTTGCAATCGCCTCGTCTACTTCTTTGGATGTCGGCCAAATATCCCGCAAAAAGACCGGCTGTCCCTCGGTATCGTAACCTAGAGGTTCTGTGGTCAGATCCAAATCAACCGTTCCAGCAATCGCATACGCCACAACAAGAGGTGGTGATGCAAGATAATTGGCTTTCACCAAAGGATGTATACGTCCTTCAAAATTTCGATTACCACTCAAAACAGATGCTACAGTGAGTTCCTGTTCGCGAATTGCGGTTTCCACTTCTGGAATTAAAGGTCCACTGTTTCCGATACAGACCGTGCAACCATAGCCGACGACGTGAAAACCAAGTTGTTCAAGATACGGCATTGTTCCTGATTTTTCCAAATACTCTGTGACGACACGGGAACCAGGACCTAAGGTTGTTTTTACATGTGGGCAACGTGTTAAACCACGTTCAACCGCTTTTTTTGCAAGCAACCCTGCTGCCAACATAACAGATGGGTTTGAAGTGTTGGTGCAACTTGTAATGGCTGCGATCGCAATCGCACCCGCTTTCATCTGCGAGCTTAAGCCATTTTCTTGGGTTACGGTTACTGACTTGTCGATTTGTTCTTCAGTTAGACCAAACCCACCTTGTTTGATAGGAAGAGCTAAGACTTCTTCAAATTTCGCTTTCATCGTATCTAAATTCACTTTATCCTGAGGCCGTTTAGGACCAGCAAGACTAGGCACTACCGTAGACAAGTCAAGCTCAACGACATCAGAGTACAAGGGATCTGACGTATCATCCGTACGAAATAGGCCTTGGGCTTTTGTATAAGCTTCCACAACCGCAATATGATTTTCCTCACGACCCGTTGAACGCAAGTAGCGAAGGGTTTCTTCATCCACAGGGAAAAATCCCATGGTTGCACCATACTCAGGAGCCATATTGGCAATCGTTGCGCGATCCGCAAGCGTCATACTGCTGAGCCCTGCGCCAAAAAATTCAACAAACTTGCCAACAACGCCTTTTTTACGCAACATATTGGTTACCGTCAAGGCAAGGTCAGTTGCTGTTGCTCCTTCAGGCAAGCGTCCCGTTATACGAAATCCAACAACCTCAGGTGTCACAAAGTATAAAGGTTGCCCGAGCATGCCAGCTTCTGCTTCAATACCGCCAACGCCCCAACCAAATACACCCAGACCGTTAACCATGGTCGTATGGGAGTCTGTGCCCACTAAAGAATCTGGGAAGGCCATTAAGCCATCTTCCGTTTCTTGAACTTGCACCACGGATGCCAAATATTCCAAATTAACTTGGTGTACAATTCCCGTGGACGGAGGAACTACCCGAAAATTTTCAAACGCTTTCGTTGCCCAATGCAAAAATTTATAACGTTCTTCATTGCGTGCAAATTCCAAGTTAACATTTTGCTCGAGTGAATCGGCTTGTCCAAACTCATCTACTTGCACGGAATGATCGATAACTAGATCAACAGGAACAAGCGGATTGATTTTCTTCGGATCGCCGCCTAAGCGATGCATAGCTTGGCGAAGGGCGGCCAAATCAACGACCACTGGAACACCTGTAAAATCCTGCAATAAAATACGCGCCGGCATAAATGGAACTTCTTTTGCGTCATCAAGTTTTGGCGACCAATTCGCCAATTGTTTAACATGGTCTTGCGTGATCACGTAACCATCCAATTTGCGTAATACGTTTTCAAGCAAAATCTTAATAGAAAAAGGCAATTTCGAAACGGCTGCAAGACCCGCATCTTCTAATTGCTGTAATCGATAATATTGCACTGATTTTCCACCAACGTTTAGTTGGCTTTTTGCCTTAAATGGATCTACTACGGCTGACATCAACATAACCTCTCTTTCCTTACATAATCTCCGCGACTCTCCACATCCTAAGATGAAGAGGAATTCCTTAGATGGGCATTCGCTGACGATTATACCACAATAAGGCGGGTGATTTAATCACAATGGTACAAGTCAATGACTCATTGCAACCAAGCCAATCAGACTATCAGCAACCAATTCAAGAAGATATGGACGAAGGGATCCATCGTATGATGGATGAAGGAGGAGGTGTCGTTAGTCAAAATTATCCGGAAGGTCATCCTATTTTGCGCAACGATCTGGTTATTGTAGATGAAGATAAGAACTAACAAGAAATCAAGTATGGGAGTACATAAAAAGTAAGGGTGCAACGCGGTTGCGTTGCACCTTTTTTCTACATAGATGGCCTTGTAAAAAGAGCTTGCATCTTTTGTGCAACAAATGGATTGCCATCTACCTTAATCTTACCACCCATAAAAGCGCTCATCGGATTGATCTCACCTAAAGCTACCTTAACAAAATCATCGGTTGTCAAAGAAACTGTGGCATCAACTGTACCTGATGCCATACCTTCATCCACTTCGAGCGTTCCGTCTTTCACGCGTATCGTCCACACACCGCCATGATCACCTGACAACTGGTAAACTACAACCGCGCGGATACCTTCTGCCGCTTTCGTATCAAAATGTGTCTTCATACCTGAAATAACATCTTTGGCAGTAATATCTTGCAAGAAACCACCTCCATATTTCAAAGTCATACTTATCCTATGCAAAATAACGTTTAATTACGATGCAACACATTTTCAATTCGTCGTGTCCATGCTACGCTATACGTATTCCTGACAACCTTACTTCAAATATGCAAAGGTGGCTACTCGACATGTTTTGGGATGCTATTCGTATCGTATTCATCATTTTTTTGATTATTATTGCATTCATGGTAATCAGCGCGGTTGTTGCTCTGATCTTTAAGATCGTATTTGTCGTTTTTCTAGCTGCAGCCGCCCTATACCTATTACAAAAAACGATTCACAGGTCATAATTTACCAAGTTTTTTCACGAGATAGGTGATGACATGTTTGGCTCCTAGATGTGCCGAATTCATGACGGAGCGCCATATTTTTGCGATAAAACCGGCCTGTGGGTCTGCCTTAACGGCATAGACGGGAACCTGCAATACCGTATGTCCGTTTACGACGATATCATCCATTCCAACCTTCTGACCAGCTGCAATGGGTGCATTAAGTTGTTGTACTGATAAAACTTCTTTCACCGTCACCGACTTGCCTCGCATCACTTGAACATCGATGTTCTGATAAGGGGCCACTGAAACTTGCTGATCAGATCCATTTTTGACCCATACCTTTTGAGATAAAGGCTGGTTTTGTCGGCGAATCTGCACCTGATGAAATTGCGTGAACCCAAAGTTTAACAGATTAGCCGTGTCCTGAAACACATTTTGAAAAGATCCTGCATGTAAGACCACGCTAATAAGACTTGTATGACCACGTTTGGCTGTACCAACAAAATTATAGCCTGCTTGAGTCGTGGAACCGGTTTTAAGACCATCTAGCCCTGGATATTGACCTAATAGTTGATCATACGTGGTACCGTATTGTCCGGGGTGAATATACATACCTTTCATCGAAGCATATTTCAACACAATTGGATAATGAGAAATGAGATAGCGAGCCAACGTACCCATATCGCGTACGTTAGTGTATTGGTTAGGATCCTGAAGGCCAGAGGCATTCGTATAATGCGTTCCCGTGAGTCCAAGTTGATGGGCCTTTTGATTCATCATGTGCGCAAATGACGTTTCGGTTCCACCAAGTGCGTCCCCTACCGCAACAGCAGCATCATCAGCAGAAACTACATACATATATTCAAGCATTTTCCATACCGGGATATGTTCGGCAGGGTTAATATAGGCTACCGATAAACCTGGTGTTTGCGCAACTTGAAATGCCTGCTGACTAACCGGAATAATAGAATTCATTGTTAGTTGACCTTTTTTTACCTGTTCAAGCAAAAGCAGACTCGTCATCATCTTAACTAAAGAAGCTGGATAATAGCGATCAGTCACGTGGTTCGCATACAGCACTTGCCCTGTACTTGCATCGATTAATTCACCTGCAGGAGCTGTTATTGACACCAACGATGTATTCATCGAAGCCGTCATGGGTAAAGCAGAGACTGTCGTGGATACAGTCGTATTATTTTGTGTACCAGTTTGTGCAAGAACAACCGTACCACCGATTAACACGATAACCACTGCAGTCCCAATCCAGAGGGTCCGTCGTACTCTTCCCAAAATCCTTAACCTCCCATAGTGTTAACTATCTGTCGATTATACACGAAATATGACCTTTGTTTGGAGGGATTTATAGACAAGTGTTACAATCATAACAAAATCTTTTGTCAAGCTATGACCTATGGAGGTGCCTTATGAAAGCAGTCTGGATAGATCAACCGGGGGGTCCAGAATCACTTTATATAGCGGATCGACCGGCTCCACTTCTGACACCTGGTTCTGTACGCGTACGCGTGCATGCTACGGCCATTAATCGCGCTGATTTGTTACAACGTCGTGGTGCGTATCCGCCACCTCAAGGTGAGTCTGACATTATGGGCCTTGAAATGGCTGGCGTAGTTTCTGAAGTTGCCAATGACGTACACACGATCAGCGTTGGTGATCGCGTGTGTGCTTTATTGCCTGGCGGTGGCTATGCACAAGAGGTTGTTGTCCCCGCCTTAATGGCGGCAAAGATTCCAGCCAATATGTCCTTTGAGCAAGCAGCAGCCATTCCTGAAGTATTTTTAACAGCTTATTCGAATCTTGTATGGTTGGGCAACCTACGACAAGGACAGGTAGTACTGATTCATGCTGGTGCAAGCGGTGTGGGTACGGCTGCCATTCAACTTGTCAAAACCCTTGGCGCAAGTAGTATCGTAACGGCAGGAACACCGGAAAAACGAGATTCCTGTCTCCAACTCGGAGCAAAATTGGCCATAAATTACAAAGAAGAACCTTTTGTAAATCAAGTTAAACAATACACTAATGGACAGGGTGTAGACCTTATTTTGGATTTTGTGGGAGCCCCATATCTTGAACAAAATCTGAAGAGTCTTGCGGTAGACGGCAAGTTAATTATCATTGGTACCATGGGTGGTGCAAAAGCGGATCAAGTCAACCTTGGCCTTATCTTAGCCCGTAGGTTACAAATTATCGGAACCGCGTTACGCAATCGTTCCCTTGAACAAAAAATTCAACTCACACAAGAGTTTTGGACATTTGCCTGGTCACTTTTTGAGAGCGGAAGCTTACATCCGCTTGTGGACCGGATATTTTCTATGGAAGAAATCGCATTCGCGCATAAATACATGGAAGAAAATAAAAATATCGGTAAAATCGTGGTGACGATCGATTAGAACTAAGCGTACCATGCTGTTGTTCTATATCGAAAGCATGGTACGCATTGACTTAACTAACTAATTCTGATCGCTTGCATCGTGATACTGAAATTGATTCGTAGCCACTTCTGAAACAAGTGTGTCAATCAATTCACGAGCAGATAACTCCCGACCTAAACAGGATGATTGTCCAGCGTATAAGGACATCAAGTCTGTATCACCAACAACTGCGGCCATCTTTCGAATGTCACTTGTCAAAGTGTTTTGTAAAGGAAAAGCCGGTACATTGTCTTCAAGGCTATGTAATACTTTGGTAAATCGATTAGCAATGACACGAGCGGGCTTTCCCGAAAATAATTTGGTAACAATCGTACTTTCATCGTTTGTGTCTAACAAGGCTTTTTTATACGCTTCCACAGCACTACTTTCGTCGGTCAATAAAAAAGCTGAACCCAGTTGCACGCCTTGTGCACCTAGAGCAAGCGCTGCAACAATGCTTCGTCCATCCATAATCCCACCAGCAGCAATCACAGGGACCCCTACTTGATCAACCATCTGCGGTACCAGACTCATTAAACCAACTTGCACCGCCAATTCATCCTCTGATGCAAATGATGCACGATGCCCACCGGCTTCCATACCTTGCGCAACCACAATATGAAATCCTGCATCTTCAATCATCACAGCTTCCTTTACAGTGGTGGCTGTCCCAATTATCGTAACGCCAGCCTCATGTAGCATAGTTACGATATCAGCAGAAGGTATGCCAAAGGTAAAACTTATTATCTTAACACCTGCATCGACCACGGCCTGAACTTGTTGTGTTAAATCATACCATTCAAAATCGATCGCATCAGGCTCTGTCAATTCCAGTTCTATACGAAACGGTGCAAGTTCTGTTTGCATTTTCTGTAGTTCCGGTGAAAAAACGATCGCTCGCTGCGTGACAAATAAATTTACAGCAAACGGCTTATCCGTAAGCGCTTGGATATCCTTAATAGCACTTGTAATATCCTGCGGGCTCATATAACTTGCCCCAAGTGTTCCAAGGCACCCTGCATTAGATACTTCCGCAACGATTGATGGTGAACTCACACCAGCCATTCCAGCCTGTACAATGGGATACGTTATACCGAGTAATTGCGTCACACCCGTTTGATTCCACATCATCCATTCTCCTCTTTTCTGTAGCTCGTTTCATTCTCATAATACACCAATTTCGACATTTTTTTTGCTGAAAACCTTTTCTTTTTAACTTCGACATTTTTCGCTATTTACGTTCACAACTTGTCCATGTAAACTAACTCAGTCATCCTGTTTGAAGGGAGATGGTGCTTTCATTATGCAACGGGAACATGTTGCTTTAAATGAATTATGTAATCAATGTGGACGTTATGGCGATAACACGTGTGCGGAATGTATCGTTGAGATTTTACGCCAACGAATGATCACAGAAACGATGAAGCGAATAAAAAAGGAAACCTGTGCAGTAGAACAGGATGAGTGGGTTTGGGCATAATAGTGTCAAAACGAGCGGAGAACTCATTAGAGGCACTTTGCATTGAACGCGTTAGAATTGCAATTGGTCCAACCTGCGACAAACTCCAACTACGGTTTTGGGGCTGTGGGGTGTTAAAGGTCTGACTAGGATCGAGCCGACTTACCTTCCATACGTAATTTATCTGCTATCATCGCAATAAACTCACTATTGGTTGGTTTTGCTTTACTCATATTTACCGTGTACCCAAATACACGTCCAATCGCATCGCTATTACCGCGACTCCATGCAACTTCAATGGCATGACGAATCGCGCGCTCCACCCGTGATGATGTTGTTGAAAAATGATCCGCTATTTGCGGATATAGAATCTTTGTTACGGAGCCTAAGATTTCTACATCATTGTAAACCATAATAATAGCCTCGCGAAGATATTGATATCCTTTGATATGTGCTGGTACTCCGATTTCGTGGATCATCGTCGTAATTTGCTGATCGATATTACGCGGTCTAGCTGATGACAAAGACACAATATGGGCACCACTATACGTGCTTGATGAAAAACTGGCAGATCCGGCAGAAAGAGTCGCACCGCCCGCAACAGCTTTCGGTTGTTCCATATAACTTGACATACCCATAACATCACGAATACGTTCAATCAGCACATCAAGATCAAAAGGCTTAAGTACATAATACAACGCGCCAAGATCGAGTGCTTTCTTAGTCACTACCTCTTGTCCAAAAGCTGTTAACATAATCGTCCGCGGGACGACGGCAACGTCTGCACGACGAATTCTTTCGAGAACCCCGATACCATCTAACACCGGCATGATAATATCAAGCACTAAGACATCTGGTTGCACCATCTCCACCAAGTTCAGTGCATCTTGTCCATTATGGGCAAGACCCACTACAGTCATATCAGCTTGATCGCTAATATACTCCTTGAGCAGTTCAGCAAACTCACGATTATCATCTGCAATTAGCACCTTGATCATATCCAAAACGTATAAACCTCCTCAACTAGCACCCCTATTCAATTCGACATATGGTTCTTTGTTCCTTTCAAAGAAAAAGAAATACTTTCCGATGATTTCCGATATTTTACGACATAAAAAGACCCGCTAAAGCGGGTTTTGTCAATTTCAAAAGATATATTGCTCTACTTCGCGACGTGCTGTAGCATCCACTCAGCGTAGACCCCATAACCTTGTAATGGATTGCTGACAAAAACATGGGTGACTGCTCCAACCAATTTTCCGTCTTCTAAGATGGGACTACCTGACATGCCTTGCACAATGCCACCTGTCTTTTGAATCAATAAAGGATCGGTAACTTGAATCACTAACCCTTTAACATCAGCGTGATCTTGGTGATTAATTTGTATGATTTTTACGTTGAATGATTCTACTTTTTGACCGTGAACTACGGTCAAAATCTGAGCAGGACCAATGTGCACTTCCGAAGGATGAGCAACAGGAATGAGTCGATTGGTAAAACCATGATCGGGTGCTCCGTTCATTTTACCAAAGACCCCAAAATCGGTATTGCTATTAATTTCACCTAAAACTTGATGATCGTTGACAAAAAGTCCTCTTTTTTCTCCTGGTTGTCCACTTTCACCACGATCAATTGATGTAACTGATGCGTGTACGATCTGCCCGCGTCCATCAATCGGATTACCTGTGTCGACATCCGCGATAACATGGCCTAAAGCACCAAAGCTACTCCTTTGCGGTTCAAAAAAAGTGAGCGTACCGACACCCGATGCCGAATCACGAATATAAAGCCCGATGCGATGCAGCCCAGTTTCATCGTCAAAGGCAGGTTTGAGTGTGAGAGGAATAACAGATTGTTTTCTTTTAATAACCACTTGCAGTGATTGATTATTTTTTCCTGCAACATCAATCATTTTAGCCACTTCATCCACGCTTAGTACATCCTTATGGTTTACCGATAAAATAACATCCCCAACATGAATGAGTGATCGTTCGCCAGGGCTAAACGCTGTTTTACCCTGATGAACAAGATAATAACCAACGACCAGTATACCTTTAGCGTGAAGTTTAATACCAATCGATTGACCACCTGGAATGACTTCCCTATGCGATGAATGTAATGTGTTTTGTAATGGTGATTGAAGAAATACCGCCACTTGGTTCAACCAGGAGGTGTGTACCGGTGTATCTTTTGCTAAGGAAGTACTTGGCTGCACGACACATAAAAGTACGAAGCATAATGTTAGGATAGATTTCCATCGTCTCACCAACCGTTTCACCCTCCTCATTGCTCTTAACTTTGGTGGTACTATCGTGCCCGGCGAACCACTCATGAATGTCGGACAATTGATACCACGACTAGGAGGGCTTTGTTAATCAAAAATGTCACCATGATTTTGTTTGAGCATCTCTAAGGCATTGGCTTTCGCTTTTTCGGTAATGTTTTCACCGTTCATCATTCGCGCCAATTCCGTGATACGTTCTTGTTTAGATAAGGTGTGAACAACCGTCCGTGTACGATCATCTTGAATTATTTTTTCAATAAATAAATGGTGCTGTGCTGCACTAGCCATTTGCGGCAAATGCGTTACACACAACACTTGCATATGACTTGCAATTTTCGTCAACTTTTGTGCGACAGCCTGTGCTGCTCTTCCAGAAATACCTGTATCAATCTCATCAAAAATCATTGTGTCAATAGGTGAATCGGCAATCAAAACTTGAGCAAAGGCAAGCATAATACGCGACAATTCACCACCAGAAGCAATTTTAGCTAATGGCTTTAGTACCTCTCCAGGATTGGCACTAAGCAATATCTCCACGTCATCAGCACCATCAGATCGAAAATTAACCTTCTGTATATCTATACATAACGTGACATTAGGCATCATGAGATCTAAAAGTTCTTTTTGAAGCGCCTCTTTTAATCGTACTGCCGCGTTATGCCGTTTTTGCGACAGCTCTTGTGCCGCTATTTGCAACTGCTCATAAGAAGAGTCAACATCTTGCCGACGGCGTTCGATCCATTCATCATGATGTAACAAATTTGTCAATTCTTCTTGCGCTTGCTTTTCATATAAAAGTACACGTTCTTCATTTTCCCCATATTTGCGAAAGAGACGTTCTAAGGTAGCCAGCCTATCCTCCACTTTTTGCAACCGTTGCGGTTGAAAATCGATATCTTCACGATACTTACGCGCAAATTCGGCTGCTTCCGACAGGTTTACCCGAGCAACTTCCAAGTATTCATATAACTCAGACAAAGTCTGGTCATATTCCTGTGCTTGTCCAACCTCATGAAGTAAATCATAAAGAATCGCAAGGATAGATACCTTGTCACGACCGCTCCCTTCATACACATGTTGATAAACAGCCTCAGACGCACTTTGTAGACGCTCTGCAAAGTGCAGGCGATTGCGTAACACCGTCAGTTTCTCTTCTTCACCCAACTTTACTCGAGCTTGTTCGATTTCTTTAATTTGAAAGTCCAGTTGATCTATCCGCTGTGCTCGTTCTTTTTCACCTTGCTCAGCCTCTAGTAGCGCTTGTTTCGCTGCACGGTAGGCGTTGTAAGCCGTTTTATAGACATCTTTATAAGATGCTATGTCTTCATGAGCAAAGCGATCGAGTAAGCTAATATGTTCTTCTTTTCTAAGTAGTAACGTACTATCATGCTGTCCATATTGATGAAGGATATGATGCCCAATATCACGTAAAAGTTGTACAGTAACTAAGTGTCCATTGAGACGTGCCACCGTTTTTCCTGTACTAAAAAGCTCACGTGAAAGAATAATTTGATCATCGACCATGTCAATTCCTTGTTTTTCAAAAAGGATAGACAGATCCCTTATAGCCTCATCCGACAGGTCAAAGGCACCTTCAACGATAGCCTTATCTGTTCCTGTCCGTACCCATTGTGCACTCGCACGAACACCAAGCAAAAGGCCAACAGCATCCAGTAAGATAGATTTTCCAGCTCCTGTTTCCCCAGTAAGGCAAGTAAACCCATGATCAAGATGCAAGTTCAATGATTCGATTAATGCGAGGTTGCGTATTTGCAGTTCCCGTAACATCCATGCGCCCCCTACAAAAGCCCTTTAATCCTTTCTACTATCTCTTGTGCCTCTTGTTTGGAACGACTTATCAGCAAAATTGTATCATCGCCTGCAACAGTACCTAAAACATCAACCCAGTCCAAACCATCAAAGAGGATGGCAACCGCGTGAGCATTACCTGGCATTGTTCGCATAACGACAAGATTTTCCGCGTAATCAACCGCAACGAATGCATCATTTAAGAGACGTTGAAGTTTCACTTCTGGAAGAATCGTACTTGGTTGCGTTGGTAACGAATACTTATACCGACCGTCTGCAGTCGGCGTCTTCATTAAATGCATTTCCTTAATATCGCGTGAAATGGTTGCTTGCGTGACCGTAAAACCAGCTAATCGCAAGGCTTCTACCAAGTCTTCTTGCGTTTCTATCACCTCTTTGGAGATAATCTCCCGTATTTTTAACATGCGTTGCCCCTTCATTGACTCAACTCCCCTTGCAACTTATCCCTTAATATGTAAAAAAAACCACGTTCTTGCCACCGCACAAGAATCGTGTCATACTTCGCCCGTTCAATGCGCACTTCGTCACCGTCGCGCAGCGAAAAACCAACTTGTCCATCAACCGTTACGCCCATGTCATTATGCGTTGCAGACACGAATACACGCACAATCTGGTTACCACCAATCACGCAAGGACGTACCATTAACTTATGAGCACATACTGGGGTCAGCACCATGACCTGCATATCGGGCATCACAATCGGCCCCCCACATGACAACGAATAAGCCGTAGACCCTGTCGGTGTCGATACGATAAAACCATCGCCTGCAAACTCATCAAAAACTTCATCATCGACAAGTACACGAACATGAATCATGCGTGCTAAGGAACCTTTACCAATGCCCGCATCATTTAACCCAATGGTGTCATGAACCATGGATCCGTCACGCCAGACGGATGTATGTATCATCATGCGGCGTTGTAGGCGGTAATCACCAGCAAGTACACGTTGTACCGCCATATCGAGATCTTGTGGTTCTGCTTCCGATAAAAACCCCAGATGCCCTATATTCACTGCTAAAATGGGAATATCGCGACAGGCGAACTTTCGTGCAACGCCAAGCAAGGTACCATCGCCACCAAGGACAAACAACAAGTCAGCTCGGTTTGCAAAATTATCAAGATCTTCTCCGAGTTCTGGTCGCCCGATAGCTTCTGCACTCTCACGATCCATAAATAAATCCGCTTCGTGTCGCAACATCGTTTGCGCCAATCGACTAGCAACGATATCAGCCTTCGGTTTCGTGCGATTGACGATAACTCCAATGGAGCGTTTCATTCAAAGCATCTTCCCTTTCACTTTTGCGACAACAGCCAACCAATCACGATACCACCCATAAGCCATAGAATGCGCATACTAAAGCGTCGACGAAAATAACGTGCTGGATAATCCATGGAAAACTCAACACCATCAATGACTTTGCGATCAGGATCTACGTACAAAACCTGAGAATCATACAGTGACCAAATTGGTAAAAGATGACGTCTTATCCAGGCGCCACTGATGCGTTCCGGATCCCACTTGGAGCGTACCTTAACTGGATACCGTGCACCATCCTTTTCTACCATAAAGTCAACAACAGCAAATGTCGAACTTTTTTGCGAACCAAAATAGGTAACAATTTCATGAGCAATTCGTTCATCCACGATGCGATATCCTTTGCTCTTAAGTACACGTTCCGCTTGCAAAATACGATCACGTTGCGACGATGAGGAAAATTCAGCAAGAGAACTTCCCAAATATTTTTTCCGCAAATAAAAAAATACAACCAATAAAAAAACTAAAACGGCAACGATAGCCATAGCGTACATCTCCTCGCTATAAGTATTCGCCTGCCGCTTATAACATCCTGTCTTATTTTGCTTGTGCGTGCGCAAGCGAGACAATATTTTCGATGTCAGCCTCTGTTACTAAAGAAGGCACAAGCCCACTTTGCTCGATCATCAGCCATAACAAAAACTCAATATTGCCATCCCCGCCACGAATAGGAGAAAAAGTCAATCCCATGGGACGTAAACCAGCATCTAATGCCTTTGCTATAATTGTTTGCAAGACCTTTGTATGCACAGCACTATCACGAACAATACCGCCTTTACTTACAGCACCAGGTCCAGCCTCAAATTGTGGTTTCACAAGTGTTACGATAGAAGATGCTGGTTGTACGATTTCTTTAAGTTTATCGAACAGTTTCGTGATCGAGATAAACGAGACATCCATCACGGCAGCCGTCGGAAGAGGGTCAAACCAACTGCATTCTGCATGTCTGAAGTTGACTCGTTCCATAACACGAACACGTTCATCATTTCGCAATGTCCATGCCAACTGACCATAACCGACATCAACGCTGTAAACAAGCTTTGCGCCATGTTGCAAGGCGCAATCTGTAAAACCGCCCGTTGAGGCGCCAACGTCAAGCACAACTTTTCCTTCGAGGGACAACGCAAATACTTGTAAAGCCTGTGCAAGCTTTAGCCCGCCGCGACTTGCATATGGGTGTAAAGCTCCTTTAACTGTCAAAAGGGCATCCACAGCGAGTTTTGTTCCAGGCTTATCTACGATTTCTGTTGCATGATAGACAAGACCAGCCATCACAAGACGTTTCGCTTGCTCACGGCTTTGTGCATGGCCTTGTGCAACTAACAACACATCGACACGCTCTTTTGCAGCCATTACCGATTCACAGTCTTTCGCTGATGTTCTCGGTCAGCTTTTTTGTCATCCAATAAATCAGCAGCAATCTGAGCAATATGAGGTGCAGTCAGACCCACATGATGCAATAATTCAGGTCTGCTTCCGTGCTCTATAAAGTGATCAGGAAGACCAATCGGTAATACTTTAGATGCGATACCACGCACAGCAAAATACTCCAGCACGGCACTTCCCATACCACCTGCAAGCGAAGCCTCTTCGACGGTTATGATCGGTATCGATAAGGTAGCTAAAAGCTCCAACATAACACCATCAAGCGGCTTAACGAATCGCATATTGATCACTTTCGCTGAAATTCCTTGATCAGCAAGCATCAATGCCGCATTTTCCGATACAGCAACCATAGGCCCTATAGCCAATATAGCCACATCCTTGCCTTCACGAATGACTTGAGACTTTCCGATCGGCACAAGACGCATGGGTTCCGTAAGAGAAACGCCTACACCATCTTCCCTTGGATAACGAACAGCCACGGGTCCTTCCATACTTAAAGCCGTATACAACATATGGCGTAATTCGCCTTCGTCTTTGGGCATCATAATCGTAAGGTTTGGAATCATCCGCAAATAAGCCATATCAAACACACCTTGATGTGTTTCGCCGTCTGGACCCACCAAGCCAGCACGGTCAATCGCAAAAACTACAGGTAGGTTTTGAATACAAACATCATGAATGACCTGATCAAATGCACGCTGTAAAAAAGTACTATAAACAGCAAAAACAGGCCGCATGCCATTCACAGCCAATCCAGCACACATTGTAGTAGCATGCTGTTCTGCAATTCCTACATCGAAATATCGGTCCGGAAATACATCTCCGAATTTCACCAAACCCGTACCGCTACCCATAGCAGCTGTCACGCCAACAATGCGTTGATCCACCTTTGCCAATTCAATAATGGTACTTGCAAAAACATCTGTAAACGAAGGCACTGCCTTCTTTGGTGAAGTCACAAGACCACCGATACTGTGAAGTTTTTCAGGCGTTGTTTCCGCTGATGGATAGCCTTTTCCTTTTTGCGTGACCACATGAATAATAACCGGACCATTAAGGTCTTTTACTTGTTCAAATAAAGAGACTAAAGTGCGTAGATCATGTCCTGGGATCGGCCCAAAATACGTAAATCCAAATTCTTCAAAAAGTGCACCTTCAACCAAAAAATACTTAACACTATCTTTTGCTTTTTCCGCAGCATTCACAAGACGATCACCGATCGTCGGAATTTTACGCAGCAGACTTTCAATTTCTGTTTTGAGTTTCCCATAATGTGGATCCGTGCGAAGGCGATTTAAATATTGCGAAACGGCACCCACGTTTTGCGCAATTGACATTTCGTTATCGTTTAAAATCACCAACAGACGCTTTTGCAAATGACCTGCGTGATTCATCGCTTCAAAAGCCATGCCGCCTGTCATAGCACCATCGCCAATCACCGCAATAACGTGATTATCCCGTCCTTGCAAATCCCTCGCTATGGCAAGTCCAAGAGCAGCTGACAGGGACGTACTAGCATGCCCTGCACCAAATACATCATGGGAACTTTCTGATCGCTTCAAAAAGCCCGCCATACCATGGAATTTGCGCAAGGTTGGAAAAAGATGTTTACGCCCAGTAAGTATCTTATGAACATAGGCTTGATGACCTACATCCCAAACCATTTGATCCACAGGAGAATGAAATACATAGTGCAAAGCAATGGTTAACTCAACAACGCCTAAATTCGGCCCAAAATGGCCGCCTGTTTTTGTAATATGTTCAATTAAGAATGCACGAATTTCCTCCGACAAAGTTTCCAGTTGCGAAAGTGTGAGCGACTGGATATCAGCCGGCTGCGTCACCCGGTCCAAAAACATGGCAGCGCCGTCCTTTCCCAAACAACAAGCCGCAACGCCATATAGTCTATACTAGTTATATCATACTGTTAAAAAAGTATAGCACAGCATAGCTATGGCATCAATTTGCCTAAGCCATGCTGTCACAACAAAGCATCAAACGAAATTATTGCTGACGATATTGCGGTTCTTGTTGCTGAATGAAATTTAATCGTGATTGAAGGGTAGAAACCGTGTTATCCACGGACTGTGATAACTGAGTAAACATTTGCTTTGCCTGTTGATCTTGCGTATCTAAAGCAAACGCCTTCAGATTAGCTGCTACGGATTCTGCTGATGCGATGGTTTGTTGCAATTTAATCCCCACTGTCATAGTACAACACCTCCGGACACTATTGTCGCCAAACTGCAGTACTCTTACACGTGGGAACCTATGGTAAACTTAATGATCTCTGTGACTCAACCAGACTGCTATTTCTGCCAACTGTGACGGATCAAAGGATGACGATGCTTTAGGCAAACTGTCTAAAGCCTGCTTGGTCAATTGATCTACTTTTGCTTGCGATGCTTCTAAACCAAAAAGTGCTGGCCACGTTGCTTTTTGTAAAGCTGCATCAGCACCTGTTTCTTTACCGAGTGACTCTGCATCACCAATTACATCTAAAATATCATCTGCTATTTGAAATGCCAAACCAATAGCCTCAGCATAGGTGGTTAAAGCTTGCAACAATTCCTTAGAAGCATCCGCACAAATGGCACCCATCCGAACAGATGCTCGCAATAAGGCACCAGTTTTATGACGATGAATATATTCCACATCTCGTTTAGAGACTGTGCGGCCTTCTTGCATAATGTCAGCTGCTTGACCACCTACCATGCCAAACGCCCCGCTTGCAAAGGCCAATTCCGAAATCAACCGTACCTTAATTGCATCAGGCAACTCACCTAACGTTAAAACTTCAAAAGCAAGAGTAAGCAAAGCATCGCCTGCAAGAACCGCTTGGGCATCCCCAAAAACTTTATGATTAGTTAATTTACCACGTCGATAGTCGTCATTATCCATAGCAGGTAAATCATCATGAATTAACGAGTACGTGTGTATAAACTCCAATGCGCATGCCGGAGTCAATGCCACATCTTCATTTAGGCCGCATGCTTTTGCCGTTACTAAGATAAGCCCTGGGCGCAACCTTTTACCACCAGCAAAGACACTATAACGCATCGACTCCATAAGCGGTTGCGGATAGGTCGTTGATGATGGCAAAAAGCGGTCCATTTCCTGATCGATAAGAATCGTGTAATTTTGAAGAACTGCTGCTACATCAACCATCGTCTACTCCTTTACTTCAAACGGTCGAGTTTCTATGCCATTTTCTGTGGCCATAACCATTTCCACCTTTTGTTCAGCAAAATGTAATTTCTCTCGACACATGCGCACAAGTTGCATGCCCGTTTGAAATCGCTCAATCGCATCATCAAGTGCTAAATCACCAGCTTCAAGGGCACGTACAACATCCTCTAGCAAGCCAAGAGCCGCCTCAAAAGATAAATCATCAATCACGGTCATAGACCCCCCACACTTGACAATCCAGCCAGCTATCAGCCATATCAACGCGAATTATATCACCAGGTTGCACGGTAGCTGCACTCTTTAAAACGCGTTTAGATTGATCATAGATTACAGCATATCCCCGCTTCATCACAGATAAGGGACTTAACAATTCAAGTCGTTCAATTGTAGTCACTAGTGCAGTTGTGCGTTTTTGCATAGTACCTTTTAGGGCAAATTGCAAACGATCCTGCAAAGATTCAAGACGCACATGCGCTACATCTAATCGCCGCGTAGGAGATACGTGTGCAAAACGCAACTCAAGCGATGTCAGCGTCTTTTGACGCTTGGCAACTTCATTTTTAAGCAACTCTTGAATATGCTTTTCTAGACGATCTATCCTTTCTTGCCGAACACTGACATACCGCATCGGATCAGTCATAAAACGCGTTTGAGCTAAAGTATCCACATGAGTACGCAATGAAGCAATTTGATGCGTAATAGCATCTTGTAAACGCATTTGCAGACGTTCGATATGCTGCAATAACTGAGCTACATCCGGGCTAACTAACTCTGCCGCAGCCGTCGGTGTGGCCGCCCTGATATCCGCTACAAAATCAGCAATCGTCGTATCCGTTTCATGGCCCACAGCTGAAACCACAGGGATGGTGGCCGCAGAAATAGCACGAGCCACAATCTCTGTGTTAAAGGAAAACAACTCTTCAAAGGATCCACCGCCACGTCCAACGATCATAACATCAGCAAGTTGAAACTTATCGGCAACTTGGATGCCCCGTGCTATTTGCTTTGACGCATCATCACCTTGAACAGCAACAGGAACGACATACACATGAGCAAGTGGGTACCTGCGACGCAAAGTGATGATCATATCACGAACAGCAGCCCCAGTCGCCGAAGTAATCAATGCGACTGCCTTCGGAAAAGCCGGTAACGCCTTTTTCTTTTGCGCATCAAATAAACCCTCAGCCAATAATCGTTCCTTAACCTGTTCAAAAGCGAGATACAATGCGCCAAGTCCATCGGGTTGCAGATCATCAGCATACAATTGGTAATCGCCTGAACGCTCAAAAACATCAAGGGCACCATGTACAACAACGCTCATGCCGTCAGCCGGTCGAAAACGCAAAAACCGGGCTTTGCCTGCAAACATCACAATGCGAAGCCTGGCTTTTTCATCTTTTAACGTGAAATAAAGATGTCCACTTGCAGGTTTACTAAAATTAGAAATTTCCCCGCGTATCGTCAAATCTTGCAAAGGTGCAGTAGACGTAATCATTTGTTTGATGATTTGCGTGACCTCAATTACCGAATATACCGCCAAAGGTATCACTCGCAATCAAAGGGCTTTTGTTGCAGCTTGGACGGTGTTGTATAACAAAGTAGCGATTGTCATTGGACCAACCCCGCCTGGAACTGGTGTAATGGCACTTGCCACAGGTTCAACAGATGCGTAATCTACATCGCCTACTAAGCGATTATCTAAGCGATTCATGCCTACATCAATGACGACGGCCCCCGACTTTATCATATCACCCGTAATTAAGTTGGCTTTACCTACCGCAGCAATAACAATATCACCCAATCGCGTCAAAGATGCCAAATCAGTTGTTTTTGAATGACATATTGTTACCGTTGCATTGGCCTTCAAAAGTAATTGTGCCATCGGTTTACCCACGATATTGGATCGTCCAACAACAACAGCATGCTTGCCTTCAACGGAAATATGTTCATAAGTCAATAGCCGCATAATGCCAAGTGGTGTACATGCCACAAATCCCGGTAAGCCAAGGGATAAAGCCCCTACATTTACGGCATGAAAACCATCAACATCTTTTAAAGGATCAATAGAGGCAACGATCACATTTTCATCAATTTGAACGGGAAGAGGCAATTGAACTAAAATGCCATGAACAGTAGGATCCTGATTTAGTTTTTGAACGACACTAACCAGTTCTGCCTGACTGATCTCCTTAGGCAAACGCAACACTGTTGACCGCATACCTACTTCTGTCGCCGCTTTTTCCTTACCGCGAACATAGGTTTGCGAAGCGGGATTATCACCGACAAGAACCACTGTGAGTCCCGGTTGAACACCAGCTTGCAGAAGCTGTTTTACTGCCTCTGCCGTTTCCTCGCGACTCACTTTCGCCCATTTTTTACCATCAATTAGATGCGCCATGCGTGAACTCCCCTTAGGATTTTCTGCTGCTGCTATGGCCCGGATGCAATTTTGATTCAGGATCTAGATAAAGTTTTGCATTATTCACGGCGGTAGGAGCTTCGCCAAATCCGGTTGCAATCAATTTGATCTTCCCGGGGTATGTTACAATGTCCCCTGCCGCAAAAACACCTGGAATGTTCGTTCCCATACGCGTGTCAACCACAATTGCGTTATCTTCAATCGTCAGTCCCCAATCCATAATAGGACCTAATGAAGCAGAAAAGCCAAGGGTTCCGATCACTACATCAACATCGATATCCATTGTTTCTTTACTGCGATTCTCTATAATTGTGGCACCCGTTATATGGTCATCACCATGTACCGCTTTTAACTCATAAAATGTTTTCACATCAACATTGGAAGCTAAAAGCGCTTTTACATTTTCTTCGTGAGCTCTAAATTGATCACGACGATGGATTAAAGTCACGCTTTTCGCAACGCGCCGTAACATTAAAGCGAAGTCAACGGCAGAGTCTCCACCACCAACCACAAGGGCTTTCGTATCAGCAAACTTACTCAAATCATCAATATAATAGTAAACGCCATTACCTTCAAAGCGCTCTACATTCTCTGCCGGCAACGACTTTGGTGTAAAAGCCCCAATGCCCGCTGTCACAATGATAGATCGCGAAAGGTGCGTCACGTTGCGATCTGTGACTAATTCAAAGACGTGATCCGAGTCACGTTTATGCACTGAAATCACTTTTTCATTAAGGCACACTGCAGGATGATATTGTTCTGCCTGTTCAGTTAATTGATGAACCAGATCTAGTGCACGAACTTTTGGAAAACCAGCAACGTCATAAATGTATTTTTCAGGGTATAACTCCCTAAGTTGACCCCCTAATTGCGGCAAACTATCGATGATTTTCGTACTAGCATCGCGAATGCCTGCGTAAAAGGAAGCAAATAATCCTACAGGACCTCCACCGATAATCGTAATGTCATAAATTTTTTCATCAACATGTCCTTGCATAATACCATTTCCTCCGTTTCGTTACTTACATCAATGAAACAAAATATCCTCCAGTATACTATACTCGTCATTGACGTACTAGCTACTTTGTACTATGAGTTACCAATTCCATGTATTTTTTGCGATATGAGCTACGCCAAATGAGTTATCGGATGAATACTGTGAGTCACAAAAATACAACTGTTGCGGTGCACCATCAAAACGATTGCATAGTCGTTCTTTTAGTAAAACACTAGAAGCAACACCGCCCACGAGTAAAATTCGGTGAATGCCCGTTTGATCGTACATATGGCGAATCATTTTCTCAACCGTATTTCCAATACACCGAAAAACACCTGAAGCAACTAGCATTGGCTCGACACCTGCTTCAATGAGCTTACCCGCATGCGTTAATGGTCCAGAGAAACTAGGAACACCGCGTTGTACTGAGGAAGGGATGACAGGGATTTCACGATCCTCTTCAACTTGAAGAGCCAATTGCTCCAATTGTTTCCCAGCCGGAAAAGAGTACCCCAATTGTACTCCGATGCGATCTACCATTTGCCCAACATGAAGATCCTTGCCACTCACCCACTCTTGCACACCAAAATCCCGCTTATCTCCATGAGCAATAAGTACATCTGTTGTGCCTCCTGACAGATGCATCACTGCAAATGGTTGTTCCCTCATGTCAGGCATAGCAGCAGTTGCAACACCAGCTGCGATATGCCCAGCCTGATGCGTAGTTTCTATCAATAATTGCTCTGTTGCAACCGCTAGCGCATGAGCTACCAAGATCCCCGCCTGAAAAACGGGCATATAAGAACCCTCACGCGAACGTGGGCGAGTGCTAACAGCTACTCTCGTCATCGAATGAGATGAAACGGTTTTACGTAAGTCATCAAGCATCGAAGGTAATGTTGTAACATGTTGATACAATGCCTGAGATTGTTGTAACCCGCGCTTACCTAATGGTACGGTTAATACTTGCCTTGCCTCATGTAGCACAGTACCGAACTCGTCGATTGCGCAAACCGACGTCGTATAATTGCTGGTATCTATACCGACAAAAACTTCACTCACGTCGCTTGCATTCCTTGTACATTTTTTTTGATATCTTCAAGATCTCGAAGAACACCAGCTAAAACACCATTGATAAACTTCGACGATTGCTCTGTCCCGTATTGTTTGCTTAGCTCTACCGCTTCATCCAAAACCACAGCATCTGGAATGTCTTTCTCAAACACGAGTTCATACGTACCAATGCGTAAGATGTTACGATCGACACCTGGCATGCGATCCATTGTCCAATCCTGTGCATACTGACTGATGAGTTCATCAATAAAAGACATTTTGTCTAATACGCCTTGTAGCAGACCATCAAAATAGTCAGCTTCTGGTTCATCATCCAGCAAAGCATGCGTATACGATGCTGCCTGCGTAGGACTCAGACGATTTAAATCCATTTGAAAAAGCGTCTGCAAGACTCGCTCGCGCGCCGCATGACGACTCACACTATCCACTCCTAGCCCAATTATCGATCAAAATGATCAGATTGCCATATACGAGAAATTATCTCTTGCCAGTCTGCTCGATCATCCATGAAATGACCCACAGCATAACCTAAAGCCATAAGAATAGCGAGCAAGAGCGTCGGGAAAAAACCCACCCATAAAATAAGTAGCCAACAGACAAAGCCAAGAATAATCCCCAACCAACGTTTCGGTATCCGTTTAAAGAATTCTAACCATGCGAGAAACTTATCCACACACTTCACCTCGCCGGTTTATCGTTGTGAAGCTCTGGTGACAGATCCGCAACTTGTACATGAACGGCAGCCACTTTGAGTGATGTAGCCTGCATGACTGCTTGCGATACCGTCTCTTGAATTTCACTGCACATGACCGTAAGATCAACGCCCGTCAAAGCACGTACACGGATTGCAACGACCAGACCATTTTGACCCTCATCCACCGCTGTGTGAATTCGTTCAACCCCACGGACTTGCCTTGCAGCTCTTGATGCAAGTTCGCGCACCGTTACATAACTAATCCTTACTTCGCCAGCTTCCGTATCTTTGACAAACGAATGGATAGAACGCCGCGTTAAAGGAAACAGCAAAAAACGCAAACCCAGAACAAATACAACGAAAATGAATAGGAGATCATAATATCCTCCTAAAAACACGACGGTACGCGTCGCATCAATCACTGCTTGCATGCCGAAAAGCCATAGACCAAGCCAGATCGCAAAGACTACGCCAATGAATGCGAACAGACGCAATAGGATTCGGTCAAGAACACTCATCATTTTCTTCCTTTCCAATCATCCTCTTCACAAGGCAATCATGAAACGACAAGACAAAGAGGTTAAGACACCTTAACCTCTTTGTCTTGTACATAATGATGCGGATACCTTACCGAACTCTTTCCTTTGGTTCCTCGTCATGTTCTTCTTTAAAAGCAATACCAAGTACGTTAACATTGACAGCCGTCACCTCAAGACCTGTCATACCTTCAATTGCACGCTTAACGCTTTCTTGAATATCACTAGCTACCTCAGGAATACGATAGCCGTACTCTGCAATGATAGAAAGATCAATCGTGCACTGACGTTCATCAGGAGATACATCGACTTTAACGCCTTTGCTTAAGTTTTTGCGACCTAATCGTTCAGCAATTCCGCCAGCTAAGCCTCCGCTCATATCGGAAACACCGCGCACTTCTGTCGCTGCTAGACCTGCAATTACGGCAATAACATCATTGGCAATCTGCGTCGTTCCCATTTCACCAGATTCCAGTTCTGCTTTTACCACGCTGTTTATCGCCAAACCTTATTCCCCCTTTTCAGTCATGGTCTACACATTATGCTGTTCAAGAAAACGGGTATTAAAATCCCCTTTTACGAAATCCTTGTGCTCAAGAAGACGTTGATGAAATCCAATCGTCGTCCTCACACCACCTACTTGAAATTCAGATAACGCACGTTTCATGCGATCGATAGCTTCAATTCGCGTAGGTGCCCAAACGATGACCTTAGCTATCATAGAATCATAAAAAGGCGGAACTGTATAGCCCGGATACGCCGCACTATCCACACGAACACCAAAACCACCTGGAGCTAGATAATCTGTAATAAGACCCGGACAAGGAATAAAGTTTTTTTCTGGGTCTTCAGCATTAACGCGACACTCTATGGCATGACCGCGAACTTCAACTTGTTCTTGTTTTAAGGATAAGGGCAACCCTGATGCGATGCGAATCTGTTCTTTGACGATGTCTACACCAGTAATCCATTCCGTTACGGGATGTTCTACCTGAACGCGTGTGTTCATCTCCATAAAATAAAACGAACCATCTTCATCAAGTAAAAATTCAACAGTCCCAGCACCCTCATAGTCAACAGCACGAGCGGCCGCAATGGCTGCTTGTCCCATTTTTTCCCGCAATTGCGGTGTTAAAGCAGGTGAAGGCGCTTCTTCAACAAGTTTTTGCAAACGCCGTTGAATCGAACAATCCCGCTCACCTAAGTGGATCACCGAACCATAAGAGTCTCCAAGTATTTGAATCTCGATGTGGCGTGGACTGACAAGAAACTTTTCAAGGTACAAGCCGGCATTGCCAAAGGCAGAACCCGCCTCCGACTCGGCAATGGAGATGGCAGAGACCAATTCCTCTTCACTTTGTACGACGCGAATTCCTTTACCGCCACCACCTGCAGTTGCCTTAATGATCACAGGAAAACCAACATCTCTAGCTATCGCAATTGCTTGTTCCACACTTTGTATTAAGCCCTCCGTACCAGGTACAATAGGAACTGAAGCTGCTTTCATCGTGGCTTTTGCCGTTGACTTGTCGCCCATCTTTTCAATGGCCTGCGGACTTGGTCCAATAAATTTGACGCCAACCGCCGCACACACATCGGCAAAGTCACTATTTTCAGCTAAAAAACCATAGCCGGGATGAATAGCATCAGCACCGACCGATGTGGCTACGGACATAATATTTGCAATATGTAAATAGCTTTGCTTAGCTGGTGCTGGACCAACACAATAAGCCTCATCCGCCAATTCAACATGCAGTGCCTCTTTATCAGCTTCCGAATAAATTGCAACAGTTTGAATCCCTAACTCCTTGCAGGCGCGAATAATGCGCACTGCAATTTCTCCACGATTAGCAATCAAGACTTTGTTGAACATGACATCCCCCGTTATGCCAGCTTGACACGAAACAGTGGTTGACCATACTCAACCAAATGGCCGTTTTCCGTTAGCACTTCGATAATCTCACCTTTTACATCGGCTTCAATTTCATTCATAAGTTTCATCGCCTCTATGATACATACGACGGTATGCTCAGAAATGCGATCGCCGACTTGTACAAACGCCTCCGAATTCGGAGAAGATGCCCGGTAAAACGTACCAACCATAGGAGAGCGTATCACCGAAGTGGAAGAATCATCTTCTTTGCTCTCTTTCGTCGGCATGACAGATTCAACCATGTTCGCATTTTGCGTACTTGTCGTACCCGTTAGGCGCATGGCCGTGTTGGCGCTTTCAACGCCAGTTGCTACCACAGGTGATCCATCCGCCTTCTTAAGGGTAAGCTTGATCTCATCCGTCTCGATTCTAAGCTCATGAACCGTGCTCTCATCCAATAAATGAATGAAATCCCGGATGTCGCTGACCTTTAACAAACACGACCACTCCCTAATGATGGTATGCTACAGGACAAGTATAGCATATTCGGCGCGAGACCTCACTCTCGCGCCGAATACATCCTTAGGCATGAGGCGTGACCGTCACCATATTGGATTGTACCCCTAGTGTTTGTGACACCAGATTGATCACTTCTACAGCTGCCGTTTTTGACAAATGCGATGCTTGAACATAGATGTGAACATCGTTGTTAGGATTAAAGATGACAAGAGAATCAGGATAACCCTGTCCTACTAACTCATCATGAACGCGAGTGGCATTTACTTGCTGTGTCTGCAATGCGGTCAGTTCTTGATAAGCAGCTGATACTACCTGGTTACTAGCGCGCGGATCACTCATCGTACTTTCATACGTTTGCATGAGACGTTGCTGGTGATTTTGCTGATCAAGAGCTGTTTGTACAAACCAATCGCTAGGTGAAGCAGAAGCACTGTTTGCTGTCGTGGCTGCAGTTGTGTTGTTCGATTTACCTTTGGAGACTGTACTGCCTGTTGTCGGTGATCCTGTTACCACAGTTGGGGTGCTTGATGGTGTAGTTCCTGCAGACTTACCCGTTTGTGCCGGTGGCGTACCTAACGTGTAGTATCCGATGAGCATTAAAGACAGCACCATCATTGTGGAAAGCCATACTGTTTGCCGTTTGACCATGAATGAACATCTCCTCATACGTAATTTATTTACGCGGTAATACCGTAATTTCATAGCCAGGAATACCAAGTACATCTTGCACAGCATTGACAATTTCCGATTCCATACGAATGGGATCGCCAGCTTTAGCCACTACCATAACGCCTGTAATATGCGGCAACTGTTGCTCAATGACGACGGGAGTCTGATTACCACTTGATTGTGGTAATAAAACGATCTGTGATGAAGAGGACTGCGTCGTCGTATTTGATGGATTACTTGTACCTCCAGAAACTGTTGTCTGTTTCGTTGTCGTCACGTTTTGTCCATAATGTGCGATGCTTGTAGAATCCACAGTGACCATAACTAAAGCATCACTGATACCTGCAATTTGGTCGATCATGTGCTCTAATTGTAGATCGTAGTAATTCTCATACGAGATAGCCGTTTGCAACGCTGCATCTTTGGCTGATGCAGAATTCGGTGTTGTATTCGCACTAATTGGTGTTGGCGAGACGGCAACAACCGGGGTCGCACTACCACCGCCAGGACTTGATCCATTCACGCCGCCACTTGCGCCAAAAATGAGCAACAAAATACCAATCATCGTAATCACCAAAAGCCATTTGTTTCCAAGAAGATGCTTGAAGGCGTCTTTCACCCATGTCACTCCCCCTTTCTACGCTTGAAAGCCGGGATAATTTATTGTCACACTCGCCGGTTGCAGTCCCAACAATGCGGCAATCTGTGCTTTTACGGCATTTGCCACCTGCGTTGGATGGGTCACACCTACCGTCGACATCGTCGCCAAGACTCCTGTTACAATGGGTGTGCCGTCAGCTTTCACTATTGTTTGCACACTGACTTGTACAAGCGATACATCAAAAGTCTGCTGTACTTCGTTGGCTAATGTCTTTGCAAGATCATGACGAAAAGTCTGCACTGAGGCTTGCGCCTGTGACACACTTTGTGATGTCATGACTATTGGGCCGCTTATTTGACTTTCAAGTAAGCCCAAATTGAGGTGTGTGCTAATCAATGCTCGTAGCGGTGCTAACATCGCCAACATGACAACCAAGCCAAGCACAGTGCGAACATAACGTTGCATAGAGGTATTAGGTAACACCATGTCAAGAAACACTGCCAATAAGATCAATACAACCAAATGTTTTAACCAATCTGACAAGGCGCTGATCATACGCTTTTACCTCACAAAGGCTGTAACGTTAGTCGCGGCGATTATAATCACCATCGAGAAAAAGAACATCACACCGACGACGGCTAACGCAGCAAAAACGATAGCCAGCGTTTTTCCGATCGTAGACAAGGTGGTAATGACTGGTGAATCACCAAGCGGTTGCATCAGTGCTGCAGCCCCGTTATACACTATCGAAAGCACAAGTACCTTGATGGCAGGAAATGCACTAATGAGCAGCAATAAGATAGCGCTAGCCACACCCGTTGCGTTTTTCACCAACAACGTAGCACCTGCAATGGATTGTGTTGCGTCTGACAAAGCTTTGCCGACAACGGGAATGAGACTTCCTGCGACAAACTTGGCACTCTTTAGCGCTACCCCATCTGTGACACTCGCAATCGAACCTTGAACAGCCATAACCCCAAGAAAGGCTGTCATCGAAAGACCTAATACGGTTAAAGTCACGTTACGAATCAATCCCGCTAAAGCGACCACTTTGAATTTCCCTGAAATTGCACTGACGATAGTTAGTACCGCGGCAAAAAAGATTAATGGAAAAACCCATTTCTGTACGATCACGCTCATGGCATTAACGACAAAAACCACCATGGGGTGAAACACAGCTGCCGACGTCAGTCCTCCTGATGCGGTTACCAGCGCTAACACGATAGGCAACGAGCCAAACATGACTGCTGTCATGTTGTCAATAGCGCTTCCCGCAAATTGCGTAGCATCGTGAAAGGAGGAAATCGCCAAGACCAAAAGAGTGAGATGAACCACTAAAAAAGCAACTTTACTCACGGTTTGTGACTCAAATGCCGTTTGCACATTTTCTAGTATCGCAGCAAGCACGGTCAAGATAAGCAACGTACCAAGCAAACGAGCATTTGACCATAAAGCATCGATTAAGAATCTCAGCAATCCATTGGCGACACCTTGAAACGAAAAGCCTGATCCTCCAGGAAGGAACGCTTTAACTATGCCAGAACCAGTGGTAGGCAGATAACCACCGTACTCGCTTTGCAAGTTATTCCATGCTTCTTCAATCCCATTTTGAGAGATCGACTGGTACTCCTTTTGAACAGATTGCAACGTATCTGTCGAGGACGTTGATATTGTTGTTGGCGGAGGTTGTCCGGACGTTGTAATCGCTGGTGAGGCGGCATACGCAGGAACAACAATCGCTACGGTACAGATAATCACTGCCGCAAGCAAAAGTTGTACGATACGCCACCTAGGTAACCAATGTGGGTTCACCGTCTTTACCTCCTACGGAAGCAAATGCTGTACTGCCTCAATCACAGCAAGAACGATAGGTACAGACATCACGATGATGAAAAGCTTGCCGACAAGCTCAATTTTTGAAGCAATTGATGCTGCACCGGCATCTTTAGCAATCTGTGCACCAAATTCAGCAATGTAAGCGATACCGATGATTTTGACGATGGTGGCGAAAAACAACACATTGACGTTTGCCATTGCAGCAAGTTTTTCGATCGGAGCGAGAACCCCTGTTACCTGTTGCAAAACAAAGACAAATAAGATAACCGCGATAAGAAGTGACAGCAAAAAAGAGATTTGAGGGGCCATATCACGAATTGCCATCAGCAAAAGTGCACCTACGATGGCAAACAAAACTACGTGCAAGATATCCATGGTCTTTGTACCTATTGGCTAAAAAAGACTGAGCGAATTTCGACAAACAGGTGGTTTATGTTTGTAACCACTACAGCAGCCACGAGCACCATAGCTGTAATCGTCACTAGTGTCGCAATTTCATCTCGTCCCGACTGTTTTAACAAACTAGACAGCACAGCTGTGGCAATACCAAGTGCTGCAATTTGAAAGAGAACATGTAGTTCAAGACTCATAGAGGAGTCCCCCTCAACTAAATCAACAAGACAACAATCAATGTTCCAGTCAATATGCCTACCGTTTTAAACACACGCTCATACCGATTGCGTTCTTCAAGCGCTTCAAGTTCACGAGCCATGAGCAGTTCGATCGATGCCTTCACATGACCAATTTGTTCATCGATCCCTGTAAGGCCCACCGTTCTCCCTAAGGCAGCAAGAATTTCCAAATCTTCTTTTGTCAAAGGACTATACAACGCATACTGTGCTAACGCTTCATTCCATGCTGTCTGACCAGTCATTCCTGGCAACGACAACAACTGAGCTATATCTCCAAAAAACGTGGCTAATCTAGATTGCTTATCGGCCTGCATGGTAACATGTTGTAATGCTTCTTGAAGTGGAATGCGAGCATACGAAATTTCTGTTTGTAAACTGTATAAGAGCGTGGCAAGTCTGCGCAATTCACGAGGACGCTCGCGATAACGCGCTGCACGTCGATGACCAAACAAGGTACTGCCATACACAACTGCCGCGGAACCAAGCCATTGCATCAACGTGATTGCCATGGTCCACTTAACTCCCGCAATCGTCCATCAAATACACGAGCTATCGTTCCTGGCCCGCTTGTCCGGCTTAAAAAAACAAAACGAGTGATCGTTGCCGACTCAACAAAACGATGCAAAGTCTCTCTGATACGCAAATCTTCAATTGATGATGCGTGTAAGGTACCAATAAATACAACGCCGGCTCGTGCCACATCGGCGATCGCTTCGATATCGGATACACTGCCGATTTCATCGGTGAGCAATACCTGTGGGGCCATGGAACGAAGCATCATATACATACCCTCAACCTTTGGACAAGCATCCAGCACGTCAGTGGACAGTCCTACATCAAATTGAGGAACTCCTTTGTAACAACCCGCAATTTCTGATCGCTCATCCACAATCGAAACACGCATTCGATGAATTCTCGGATGGAAACGACCATCACCAAGCATGCGCGCCACGTCTCTCAATAGCGTGGTTTTTCCGGACATTGGAGGTCCTATAAGCAATGTAGATAATAATGTCCCGCGTTCATCAACCATTACAGGCTTAAGCGCGTTCGCACTACCTATCGCCGATCGTGCAATACGAATGCTGACTGACCCGATATCTCGGATGGTTTTTACCAATCCCCGCTCATCAACAACAGCACGTCCTGCAATCCCAACCCGATGGCCTCCTGCAATGGTGATATAACCCCTCCTTAGTTCCGACTCGACAGCATATAAGGAAGATCCAGTCACCGCTGCAAGAACGTGTTGCAAATGATCTTGCGTTACCACTACTGGGATGGATACATCAGATCCTACAACCTCCACGGGACGGTTTAGACGCAATCGTATTTCTTCAATCCGGTCAAGGTCGGCGACATGCATGTCCGCCACGCAAGTTGCAACGGAAGCAGGCAACAGTTGCATCACTTGTGTTGGAAAATGAATGGCTACTATCTTCATCCTGAGTCACCTCGTCCTGACGCGGTTAATCCCATGTATATGGGACAAGGTGCAAGCTTATACCAATCAAATAGGGTAGGTGTACCATGCCAAATAGAAGTTTTGTCATACGATGTAAAGAAGAGAAGATCATGAACAGGGGATTATAAAGGGGATAGTTGAGTTATGGGCGTTGACATGAGTATGCTTATGCGGTGGATCGTTGTTTTTCTTATTATATTTTTACTATTAATGGTCCTTGTATTCTCTTTTTCGCGACGAGCACGTAATTGATTGAATTCGATGTATAATAGCATGGAAGGAAAGCTCTATTCATTAAGGAGTGATAGCATGAATTTTGGTTTGCAATTGTATACAGTACGTGATCATCTTGAAAGGGATTTCAAAGGGACTTTGCAACACGTCGCTCGCATGGGTTATCATGGCGTTGAATTTGCTGGCTACGGCGGCTTTACTGCAAGCGAACTCAAAAAGTTATGCGAAGAATATCAGATCACGCCCATATCCTCGCACGTCGGGCTACAATTACTTGAAGAATCGGAAAAAGAATTGGATTATGCGCAGGAGCTCGGCTTATCGTATGTTGTGTGTCCGTGGTTGCCGGCAGAGCGCAGGCAATCGATCGCAGATTACATACAATTAGCTAATGCACTGAACCGAATCGGTGAACAATGTGCAAAACGGGGTCTCATTTTCGGCTATCACAATCACTCTTTTGAGTTTGATCTGCAGGATAGTACAGGACGCTATGCACTGGACGTTTTATTTGCAAACACAGATCCAAATCTCGTGAAAGTTGAACTTGACATGTACTGGGTAGAATACTCAGGCTTATCGATTGATTCCTATATTGATCGTTATAATGGTCGTTTACCACTACTGCATCTCAAAGACATTGCTCATGGTGATGAGCGCAAAGATACCTCTCTTGGTGAAGGCAAATTAGATATTCCAAGTATCATACAACATGCTAGTGAGGCTTCCACGACATGGTCTTTTGTCGAACAAGATCATCCGCAGGGAGATTCGATAGAAGTTGCGAAAAAAGGCATCGATTATTTGTTATCGATCACATTGGCTTAAAAAATGGTCGTCGGCATACGCAATCTGCCGACGACCTACTACGTACAATTCTCGATCTTATTTAGGCACGAGAAACATACAATCCGCTACGCGTATCGATGATGAGTTTATCGCCTATATTGATAAAAAATGGCACTTGCACAGAATAGCCAGTTTCCATGATGGCAGGTTTGCTGCCACCAGTGGCCGTATCACCGCGAATGCCAGGTTCGGTCTGCGCTACTGTCAACTCCACGGTGTTTGGCAAATCAACGCCAATAGCTTGACCATCGTATAACACCACGATGCAGTTCATATTTTCTTTCAAAAAATTCAATTCATACTCAAGTTGTTCCTTAGGAATCATCAATTGCTCATACGATTCAGTATCCATAAACGTATAATTTTCACCATCATTAAACAGATACTGCATTTCCCGATTTTCAATACGAGCACGTGCTACTTTTTCACCTGCGCGAAATGTCATTTCTTTGACGGCACCTGTACGAATGTTTTTTAGCTTTGTGCGAACAAAAGCTGCACCTTTGCCTGGTTTTACATGCATAAATTCGATAACACGCCAAATTGCACCATCATATTCTATGGTCGAACCTGTTTTAAAATCATTGCTTGAAATCACGTAATACTTCACCCTCCTACAAAATTATTAAGTCTTTGCTCGATAACGTCAAGCGCTCACAGGTATGACCAGTTAGCACAACATCATCTTCGATACGTACCCCGCCAAAACCGGGAATATAAATGCCGGGTTCGATCGTTACTACCATTCCCTCTTTTAACATGTCTGACGACCTTTGTGCAACCCTTGGTGATTCATGAACAGCAAGTCCAAGCCCATGCCCCAAAGAATGACCAAAATGATCCCCATATCCTCCAGCTTTGATCACATCACGCGCAAGAGCGTCAGCTTGTTCTCCTGTGAGTCCTGCACGCATACCGTTCACAGCAGTGAGTTGAGCAGCAAGAACTAACTCGTAAATCTCCTTGTGACGTGGTGAAGGCTGTCCGATCGCCACGGTTCGTGTAATGTCAGACGCATATCCATCATAAAAACAACCGTAATCCATTTTAACAAATTCGCCCGTTTGAATGACGCGATCACTGGCAACACCATGCGGCATAGCAGATCGTTCCCCGCTTGCTACAATCGTGTCAAATGATGACCCTGTTGCGCCGAGTTTTCTCATCGCTACTTCTAACTCCAGCGCAACGTCCGTCTCTTTTAACCCTGGGCGCAAAAACTCGAGAATATGCGTAAACGCTTGATCAGCAATATGCGCCGCCTCACGCATGATCGCTAGTTCTCCGGCATCTTTCACCTGCCGAATTATCTCTATCAAACCGGATGAAGGAACTAACGTAACATCAGGCAATACCTCTGTAAGATCATGAAACAATTTATAGCTTACTGTATCTTGTTCAAATAAAAGTCGTTTCACAGAAAGATGATCCAGTTGTTCTTTAAGCGTCATCAACCAATTATTTTGGTGCAATACCACTTTCACACCTGTAGCCTGCTTCGAGGCTTGTTCGATATACCGTGAATCGGTCAAGAGAACCGTTTCCTCTTTGGCAAGAATAACGTACCCTGAAGAACCAGTAAAGGAAGTTACATAACGGCGATTCTCAGGTGAAAAAGTGAGTATTGCATCAGCATCATGTGCGGCAAATAAGGCACGAATCTTATTTCTACGTTCTTCCACTTGGTTCAACCTCCTTTAGCATCGCCAAATGACCCAGCAAGGCTTGTAATGCTAATTCATAACCGATAGCCCCAACGCCTGAAATTTGACCAAGGCAGACAGGTGCGATCATGGAAATAGAACGAAACGCTTCGCGCGCATGAATGTTCGAAAGATGGACTTCGATTGTCGGTAATTGGACAGACTTGATGGCATCGCGAAGTGCGATACTGTAATGCGTATAAGCCCCAGGATTGATAATTATACCATCGGCTCCTTGCATCGCTTCATGAATGCGATCTATTAAAGCACCTTCACTGTTAGATTGAAAAAATTCCAGCTGGCATCCTAGAGAAGTAGCCACGAGTACAAGACGCTTTGTAATGGCATCTAACGTCACATTACCATAGACGTCTGGTTCGCGCGTACCTAGCAAATTTAAATTCGGTCCATTAATTACCACAATCGTACTCATAAGACTCCCCCTTTAGGTTGTCCTGATTGTACCATCAATGACCTATTCTTGAAATATTACGATTGGATTTCTCGCCGCTGTTACTTCATCAAGCCGCTTCACGACGGTATGATGTGGCGCATGCGTAACCCATTCCGGATGATCTTTCGCCTCTTTTGCAATTTGTAGCAATGTATCAACAAAAGCATCGAGCGTCTCGAGACTTTCCGTTTCAGTTGGCTCGATCATAAGTGCTTCCTCTACGTTAAGTGGAAAGTACACTGTTGGTGGATGAAAACCAAAATCAAGAATCCGTTTGGCGACGTCTAATGTGCGTACACCATATGGTTTTAAATTTTTAGCGGATAACACGAATTCATGTTTGCAAATGCGGTCAAATGGCAAATCATACTGTGTAGCCAAACGGCGCATCAAATAATTGGCGTTTAAGACAGCATCTGTTGAGACCTGCTTCAAGCCTTCTGCACCTAACGTAAGAATATACGCATACGCACGAACGAGAATCGAGAAATTTCCATAAAACCCTTTGACTTTACCGATTGACTCCGGATGGTTATACGTTAGCCGATATTGCCCTTCAGAACTCTTCTCCACGCGAGGTACTGGCAGGTAAGGTTCTAACGCTTTAGTAACACCAACGGGACCGGCTCCCGGACCTCCGCCGCCATGCGGTGTCGAAAACGTTTTGTGCAAATTGAGATGAACAACATCGAATCCCATATCGCCAGGACGCGCATAACCTAAAATGGCATTCGCGTTTGCCCCATCATAGTACAATAAACCACCGGCCTCATGAACAATCTGCGCAATTTCTAAGATTTGTTCATCAAAAAGACCAAGTGTGTTTGGGTTTGTTAACATCAAAGCTGCTGTATCTTCTCCGACAGCTTGCCGCAAAGCTAATACATCCACAAAACCACGACTATCCGATGGGATTGTTATTGCCGTAAATCCAGCAAACGCAGCGCTAGCAGGGTTCGTACCATGCGCAGAGTCTGGTACTAATACTTTCGTTCGTTTCTCACCACGTCGTTCGTGGTAGGCCCGAATCATAGTAAGACCGGTCCATTCTCCCGCTGCGCCAGCAGCAGGTTGTAAACTCACTGCATCCATTCCCGTAATTTCACAAAGCATCGTTTGCAAATCTGCCATAATCTGCAGAGCACCTTGCACCGTTTGCTCTGGTTGATAAGGGTGGATGTTCGATAATCCAGGCAAACGTGCTATACCTTCGTTACGTTTTGGGTTGTATTTCATCGTACAGGAACCAAGAGGATAAAAACCGGTATCCACGCCGTGATTTCTTTGTGATAAACCAGTATAATGCCTAATCAAATCAACTTCGCTGACTTCAGGCAAAGAAGGTGGCGTACTTCGTAAGAAATGAGGTGGAATTAACGAAGATACGTCAACATCTGGAACATCGCAATCAGGCAAACTAAAAGCGATTCGCGAAGGCACACTTCTTTCCATAATTAATGGGTAATCTTTTTCTGTATTGTTCATCGTAATGCCTCCAAGCGTGCTGCGACATGGTCAATTTGCTCTTTCGTGTTAACTTCCGTAATAGCTACGAGAACGTGACCTTGTAATTCAGGAAAAACCGTTTGCAAAGGGTACCCTAGAAAAACCCCTTCTTGTGTTAGCGTCTCGAGAATACGATCAGCATGTGGTCCTAGATCAAGAACAAATTCATGGAAAAAGGGGTTATTTGAAACCGTAGCAAATCCAGCTTGAGCAAATCGGCCTGCAGCATAATGTGCTTTTTTCAAACATAAGGAGGCGACCTCTTTAAGGCCCTGTTTGCCCAAATAAGACAGGTATACAGAAACAGCTAGTGCGTTTAACGCCTGATTGGAACAAATGTTGGACGATGCCTTCTCGCGTCGAATGTGCTGTTCCCTTGCTTGCAATGTCAATACAAATCCACGTCTGCCCTCGCTATCTTTCGTCTGTCCCACGATACGCCCTGGGAGTTTTCGCAAGAGTGCTTTAGTGGTTGCGATCATACCCACATAGGGCCCGCCAAACGCTAATGAATTACCAAGGCTTTGCCCATCAGCAACGACAATATCTGCACCAAGGACTCCCGGTGCCTCCAATAACCCCATCGCGATAGGATTACAACTTACAATCAAAAGGGCTCCGCAAGCATGCGCCATTTCGGCAATTTTGTGCACATCTTCAATCGTTCCAAAAAAATTGGGGTACTGAATGATACAGGCTGCGACATCGTCCGATAACGCCTGTTGTAATTGCTTAAGATCCGTTTGAAAATTCTTCATTGGTATCTGTTCTACATCTGCATTTTGCCCTTTGGCGTAAACTGACAGTACGGCAAAAGATTCCGGGTGAACGGTTTGACTAATCACGATACGATTTTTTCGTGTCGATGAACATGCCATAAGGGCAGCTTCACCAACGGCTGTTTGCACATCATAGAGGGATGCATTGGCAGCTTGCATGCCAAATAACGTTGCTGTGAGGCTCTGATATTCAAAAATAGCTTGTAAAATACCTTGACTAATCTCCGGTTGATACGGTGTATAGGCAGTGTAAAATTCAGAGCGCGAAATAACCGCCTCTACAACGCTTGGGATATAGTGTTGATAGGCTCCGGCACCTAAAAAAGAAATGACATCATCCAACTTCTTATTGCGATTGGCAAGCTCTTTAAAAGTGGTGAAAAGTTCCCATTCACTTTGTCCCTTTGGTAAATTTAAGGGACGCTGTAAACGAACATTCTCTGGAATATCGGAAAATAATTGCTCGGTTGTGGTAAGTCCCAACGTTTGCAACATGACTTCTCGATTCCGATTTGTCATAGGTAAGTAACCAAATGAATTCACAATCTGTCCTCCACTTCTTTTTAAGGTAACATCCTGCGATAAAATGGTGTCTTAACAACTTCTGCCTGCATTTTCTTGCCGCGTACATCAACTTCAAGGGTATGTCCAAGGTTCGTTGACGATGGATTTACCAGGGCAAGTGCAATACTTTTTTGTAAGGTGGGTCCGTAAGTTCCACTCGTGACATATCCTATCGACTGATCGCCATCAAAAATTTCCGCGTGTTCACGTGCAATTGAACGCCCTGTTAAAATGATACCAGCGGCTTTACGCAAAAGTCCTTGCTGTTTTTGCAAAAGCAAGGCTTCCTTTCCAATAAAATCCTTTGCATCAAATTTTACAAAAGATGATAATCCTGCTTCTAAGGGGGATATATCATCGGTCAATTCATGTCCATACAGAGGAAGGCGCGCTTCCAGTCGCAAAGTATCTCGAGCGCCAAGTCCTGCAGGAACTATACCTTCTGACTGTCCAGCTTCTAGTAAAGTAACGAAAATATCCGTAGCATCTTTTGCATCAAGATACAATTCAAAACCATCTTCACCTGTATAACCTGTCCGCGAAATCAGGCATCGATGTCCATTTACGCGTACGTCTTGATCAAAGCCATAATAAGGTAGCGACGATAGATCTTTATCTATTACCTTTTTTACTACATCCAGAGCTTTTGGTCCTTGCAAAGCAAGCAATGCCACATCATCAGAATGATCAATGACATGACTTTTTGCATGACTTTCTATCCACGCCAAATCTTTGAAACGATTACTTGCATTTACGACAAGCAAAAATCGATCCATGGCAAGTCGATAAACCAAGATATCATCTACCGTTCCCCCATGTTCATTACACATCGGCGAATACATCGCTTGTGAAACGGTAAGACGTGAAGCATCATTGGTAATCAATTTTTGCACATCAGATAGGGCACCAGGGCCTGCTAGCTCAATTTCCCCCATATGAGACACATCAAAGAGACCTACTGCGGTTCGTACTGCAATATGTTCCTTCATAATGCCCGAAAATTGCACAGGCATATCGAAACCTGCGAAATCCACTACTTTGGCACCATACAAATGGTACAGCGTATAGAGCGGCGTTCGCTGATTTAACGTCACATTATCGTCCCCCTTCTACGGAATCCCTAAAAAAGCAAAAAGAGATACCGATGATCGGTATCTCCTCTGTCCGCTTACCTGAGAGTTCAACTGAAAAATTATGTTGCATAGAATTCTTCAGCTTTCCCCGTGGGTGGTCACCACATGCATGACTCTCTCCAGAGTTGCGTCCAATCGCAGTTGCTCTTACCTGAGAGATTCACGTCCGAACCGCTTCGCACGTTTGCTCCTTCGGCGGCAACCTAATCAGGTTGCACTCTCCTGCGATTCTCATTCGCTTTGATGAACTTAGGGTAAGTATACTGGGTTTGCCTCGTAATTTCCAGATCATATCTCGGACATACTGATAACATACAAGCCAATGGTCCATCGGGAGTGACGCTATGTATACTTATCAACAGCACAATGACTTACGGACAACCCTTGCGACACATGGTGATATGCCCATGGGTAAATGGAGCCTCTTTCAATTAGCCTACGAAGCCGAACGGCAATCGCTATCACAAACTTTTGATGAATTAACCTGCTTATCTGTTTTACCTGCCATGGTTCCTTATGAGCATCAAGTGAATACTGCACGACGGGTAATTCAAGAATTACACGGACGTGCCTTACTAGCTGATGAAGTTGGACTTGGCAAAACCATCGAGGCAGGCTTAGTGTTAAAAGAATATGTACTTCGTGGACTAGTCAAAAAAACTTTGATCTTGGTGCCAGCTTCACTTGTTTTACAGTGGACACGCGAGTTAAATGAAAAATTCGCAATACCTGCCTTTGCGCAAAGAAATGCTTGGTCTTGGACGACGTACGATATCCTAGTCGCTTCAATGGATACAACAAAACGTGAACCCCACCGAACTGAAGTGCTCTCTCAAGAATATGATATGGTCATCGTAGACGAGGCACATAAACTTAAAAATAGCAAAACACGAAATTGGCAATTGATCAACCAAATGCGTAAAAAATATCTTCTCTTATTGACTGCAACACCAGTACAAAACGATATGAAAGAACTCTATAACCTCATTAATTTGCTACGTCCAGGGCAATTAGGTAATCAAACTGTTTTTGCAAAAAATCATGTGCAAAAAAATCGCCAACCTAAAAATCCGGAAATTTTGCGCTCCATGGTGCAAGAAATTATGGTGCGCAATCAGAGGAAGCAATCATCTATTGAATTCACGACAAGAAATGTGGAAGCGATTACAATTGAACTGTCACAAAAAGAAAGAGCCTTGTACACAGAAGTGACCGAATTTATTAGAGAGGCATACCAAAAACGTAAAGAATCTCATCGCAGCATACTCTCTTTAATTACCCTACAACGCGAAATCTGCAGTAGTTCCTATGCATCCATGTGTACTCTTGAGACAATGATGAAAGATAAGCGCATTACAATAGAAGAACAGTTGCGTTTGCAAGAGCTCTATCATATGGCAGAATCGATACCAAGTTACTCCAAAGTTGAACGTGTTATCGAGCTTGTACAACAAATTCAAGATAAAGTTATTATCTTCACCGAGTATCGCGCGACACAAGATTTTCTCTTGTATATGCTACAACAATCAGGTATTAAAGCTGTGTTGTTTCGCGGTGGATACAAGCGAGGCAAAAAGGATTGGATGAAAGATTTATTTGAACATCGGGCGCAGGTGCTTATCGCGACGGAAGCGGGTGGCGAGGGTATTAATTTGCAATTTTGTAATCAAGTGATCAATTTTGACTTGCCATGGAACCCTATGCGCATTGAACAACGAATTGGGCGTGTTCATCGACTTGGTCAAACACGTCCGGTATATATCCGCAATTTTTCTACGCTTGGAACGATCGAAGAACACATCGTATCGTTATTGCAAGATAAAATTCACATGTTTGAATCTGTCATTGGTGAACTTGACGTTATATTGGGACCAAAATCATTTGAAAATGATCTCATGGAAACTTTTATGACAAGTGAAGGCAAGGATGAAATTTCTGCACGGCTCTCCGCCCTATCACGTCGTGTACGTAGCCTAGATATAGAAAGGACATCACCATGACAGAAACCGTACAGCACAACAATTTATACGACTTTTGCTATCGTTATTTTAAGCATGTAGGTGCAACGATATTACCGAGTGTTACCTCCACCATAAACGTAGAATTACCTCGAGATGTTGATAAAGAACTTACAGATCGCCCATTTTATTGGATGTGGATCGATGCAATGAATGAAATGCCGCCAAATACTGTATTGCATCTTGTGTTTGAAGGATCTGATGTACAACCAAAAGATCCCGAGAACCCAAAACCGGAAATGATCACACCTGGTTGTTATCGTATGCAACGTATCTTACAAAGTGCCAAAACGCGAGGTATGTTTGCAGCAGCCTATGAACAGGCACAAATATTATCACCTTTCGCTTTATTTATAGCAAAGATATCCTTCATCTCCGATCTCCGCCAAGATTTTCTTGAGTCGTATGCCATTGATCTTCGAGATTTCCAGATATACGGTAATGTTATGGATGATCTTTTCCAGCGTGATTTACGCGATGAAAGACCAACTGCTGCCCAGGTCCTACCCATTGCCATCAATATGGATCAATTATTTCACATCGTTAATCAATGTATTGAACTCGATGTACAAGCTCGCGATCATTCTTGGGCGAAAGAGGCTAGAAATCGTCTCAACAGCGAACTCAAACGGCTTGATGTTTACTACGATAGCGTACTTGCCACGAGTAATCTTGATGCTGAGCAAATCGCAAGCTATGCAGCCGAACGCGAACTTCGTAAAGCAGAGATCATATGGCGAACAGAGCCAAAAGTAGAAGTAAGGCTCACCCAAATGGCACTCATTTACCTGGCACAAAAGCCGCGTGACAGGTAAATGAGAATTACAGATACTACGTGTGCTATGCGTCCAAAAATTCCATAGTCGCTATCCGGTAATCATCGCCTTCTAGGTAGGCTACCTGACTCATACCTATGATGCGGCTTTTTAGAGGATCAGTCACACCTAACAAATCTTGCGATACACTTTTATACAGATCGGGTGGCGCAAAGTTACTTGCAAAAAGAGTTGGCAATTTCGCAGAAAAACGATGATTAATGATACGAAACATTTTTTCAAGAGTAAAAGCGTTAGCACGCTCTTGTCCGATCTCATCGATAGCTAGAACAGGAACTGTCGAGAATGCATCGAGCATCGGTTCAATATCCTGAGAATCACCAATCATGCTACGCAATCGATCAAATAATGCTTCCGCTTGCACAAAGATACATGGAACAGCTCGCTCCTCCAAACGATTAATCATAGCATGCAGCAGATGCGTTTTACCTACACCCGCTTGTCCAAAAATGTAGAGTCCCTTATGGGCGTGACCAGCTTGATACGTATTGGCCAAACTCTCTGCAGCTTGATACATTTGCGGTTTCTTATGCTTTTGCACGTCGGGAAACGTGACAAACGTCATTTGTTTATCGTAAGGACTTCTTTGTGTATAGGCTTGAAACCGAGCAGCTTTTTTTACAGCGAGATAGTCCAGATAAGGTTTGCAATGAGACGTTTTCACAATGATATTTCCGTGGTACTCCGATAGATAATCGTACATTCCCTTGGCATCACCCAACTTGCCACAAGCCTTATAACCGGAACAATTGGTACAAATTCGTTCTTGCGCCAATTGATCCAACAGTATCGGCTCAGCTTGTTGAATAGCGTGGTCATCCACATCCAATATGGCTAATTGAGGAAGAGTTTTGCGCCATTGACTAGGCGATATGGTTGATGTCTTACGACCTTCACGCTTTTTATCCAACAAATCGCCAAGTTTATCCCATGTCATACTAACGTCTCCGCAAACATCTTTTTCCTTCTCATGGCAATAAACGGTGTTTCTTGCGATACAAAAACGCGAGACTGTTCCACATAGATTTGATGCCATAATAAGAAGATAACGATCGCCCAGATTTTACGAGCATGATCCCTCACACCTTGACGATGTTCTTCCAACATAGTAAGCACATAGTCTTTATCAAATAAATCATCAAGTTGACTCGATGCAATCAAGTCATGAACAAACGTGTAGTGCTCATTTCGAAGCCAGGTGCGTGTAGGTACAGGAAATCCTAATTTTTTACGTTCAGCTACTTCTTTAGGTAAAATATCGCGTACGGCCTCACGTAGTACATATTTTGTCGTACCTTGCATTAAGCGATAACGAGCGGGAATTTGTGCAGCAAACTCAAAGACTTCCTTGTCTAGAAAAGGCACACGTAACTCAAGGCTGTTTTTCATCGTCATCTTGTCTGCCTTCATTAAAATGTCGCCAGGCAGCCAAGTATGCAAATCAACGTATTGCATTTTTGTCACGTCATCTGTGTTTGCAACTTGATCGTAAAATGGTTTCGTTACATCAAGTGATGATAACGATTTGGCCTGTCTAACAAAAGCGCGTTTTTCCTTTTCATTATAGAGATAGGCATTACCAAAAAAACGTTCTTCAACAGGTTTTGAACCGCGCATTAAAAAACTTCGTCCCTTCATACCAGCAGGGAACATTTGGGCGACATCCCCCAATGCTTTACGCATACTAGGCGGTAAGAAATCAAACATATGAAGAGACAGCGGTTCTCGATATATCGTATAGCCACCAAAAATCTCATCTGCACCCTCGCCAGATAAGACAACCGTAACATGAGGACTGGCTAATTCTGCGACAAAATGCAATGCTATCGCTGACGGATCTGCCACAGGTTCATCTTGATGATAAACAAGGTTTGGCAACGCATCTAAATACGTTTTTGCACTAATTATGGTGTCATGATGTTGCGTTTTTAGTAAGCGAGCAGTTTCTTTTGCATACGCAATCTCACTTTGACCACCTGCACCCTCAAACCCAACAGTAAATGTCTGTACATCCTCAAGTTCCCGTAAAAGGGCGACAATAGCACTAGAATCTACTCCAGAAGATAAAAACGCACCTCTCGGTACATCGCTAACCATGTGCGCCCGAACGGATTCGCGCAAACGCTCTGCTGTACCTTTTATATAGTACTCGATCGGACGCTCCACAGGATCGAATTGCAGTTGATAATAACGCTTGCGTATCATTTGCTTGTCCTTAACAATCATGTAATGAGCAGGTGGCAATTTACTAATATCAGCAAACATCGTACGTGGTTCTGGCACATACTGAAACGTGAGGTAATGCCAAAATGATTCGCGATCAATTTCTCGCGTTACCCCTGGAACTGGCATTAACCCCTTAATTTCTGATGCAAACGCAAAAGTATTTTCAGCCACCGTATAATACAGTGGTTTAATGCCAAAAAGGTCGCGGGCAAGAAATAACTGCTCCTTTTTCGCATCCCAAATAGCAAAAGCAAACATGCCACGTAGGTGTTTAACACAATCTTCCCCAAATTGTTCGTACAAATGAACGATTACTTCCGTATCTGAGTCTGTTTTAAAGATATGGCCATAACCACGCAACATGTCACGCAATACTTGATAATTATAAATTTCTCCATTAAATACAATCCAAACTGTTTCTTCTTCATTCGCAAGCGGTTGATGGCCTAACGACAAATCAATAATCGCCAAACGACGAAAACCAAGACTGACTGGACCATCCATAAAATAACCCTCATCATCCGGTCCACGGTGGATGATGGCGGCTGACATGGCTTGTAGCACATCAGTATTTCCTGTGCCTCCGGAACGATCCAAGAGGCCTACAATTCCACACACTATCTCTTTCCTTCTTTCCGCATTCGCTTAGCCAAAATCGATGTCACGGCCAATCGAGCTTCGGTCGCACAAATTTTCTCATGAGCGAACGTGTACAGATCTTTTCGAGCTTGATACAAACTCTCAATCACTTGGGTTCGATCTATTGCTTGCGCGCGGTCTGCACCTTGAAGTAAAGGTCGTTGCTGATCGGTCGCTAAGCGTGCCATCACAAGTTCAAGAGGTGTATCGATATGCACGGTAAAACAATGTCGATCAAGGTATTCCCTATTATCCTTCGATAGAACAGCACCAGCACCCGTCACCAAAACGGCTTGCCTTGCTGTGCATGTATTAATAACATGGTGAATCACATCGCTCTCAAGTTGACGAAAGGTAGCTTCTCCCTTTGTTGCAAATAGTTCACGTACCGTGCAACCAACTTGCTGTTCCACGAGAGCATCAACATCAAAACAGATAAATCCATACGATGTAGCCAGTAATCTTCCTATCGTAGACTTCCCCGTACCCGTAAAACCAATCAATGCAATCACGCCACAGCCACCTCACCCGAGGACTGATGCTCACACCCTACTTTAACACATTCACCTTCCTCGAAGCACCTACTCAAGGATTTTCAGTAACTTGCGATAACTGCCCAGTTTTTGTATCAGCCAACGCTTGCACAGTTGCTGTGGCATCATCGTTACTATAAGCATAGACAGACAGCCTTACGCTTGATAAACTTTCTTGTACCATCGTGTAAGAAAAACTGCCCCCAGCGAGTTCCTCGTGAGGGCTATCATGTACATAGCCATGAAGTGCGTCATACAAAGCCGTTTCAAGTCCAGCTCGCGCAAGATCCTTTGCTTCTTCACTAGCTTCTTGTCGCGAAACTACCTCCCAAGTTGTGTGTGACACTGTCGTTAGTGCAAGAGATAACACGGAAACAATGGCCAGTATCATGACTGTTGATGGCAAAGCAATTCCCTCACAACTTTGGCCTTCCTTCCAAAAAAGCTGCTGACCATTCATCATTGGATGTAAACCCCTCATGGCTAAAATACACCTCAACTGTAACTCCAATATGCGGCAAGATGGTATACTGTACTTTTGTCACACTTGTCGCTAGTATGGCTGTTCCGCTGCCATCCACCGATTTATATACAAACCCAGATGAAGGATTAAAACGGTAGTCATACACGGTGCCGTTGTCTTGCGTAATAAACAACGTCGAACCATTCGTACTAATCCCTACCGCACTGTGTAGATCTCGTCGCAATGCTTCCTGAAATAAAAAATTGTCGTGCTGTGTTATTAAGGATGCTATTGCCTGTTGATCTGTTCTTACATTCATGAATAACAAAGAGAGACAAGTCATCAAAACAATCATGGTAATACCCATGGCAATAAGTGTTTCTACAAGGGAAAAACCACATTGTTCTTTACTATGAAAACTACAATGATGTGATTTCACGGGTATGTAACCAAAAAGATTCTGAATGACCAAGAATCGAGTAGGTCACGGTAACTTGAACATCACGCAACCCGGGTACAATCTCAGAAAAACGTGAAACTATGGAATATACAACACCTTGCTCCTCTTTGTTCGTTTCTTGCTCTGGCAGGATACCTATGGCCAATAATCGTGCATCCGTCTCCATGACCCCTTGCGTTATCATGAGTGCTGTTTGTTTTGCATCAGCAAACTGCAACCGTGACAGCGCAAAAGCATCTACGGCACAAAATACGCTTAGTAAAATGCCCATGATGCATACCGCTATGACAGACTCCATAAGATTCATTTCGATCATCACCTCAAGTTCCTGACGGCAGTGCACCTGTGATCATGTGAGGCAATAGGCGCAATCCGCCATATTGAAGATAAATCACGATATTTTGAATATCACCTTCAGGTGACACAAACGCAGCTTGTCCACTTTGATTGACAAAACCACGAGCATCGTAGCGAATCGTCGTAAGTGGCAAATGGAGATAGCCTTCAAAATATTCCGTACGCCCAGTAAATGGAAGTCGAGGCCCAATTCCGAGTATCGGATCATATAATTGGTAATACAATCCGTACGGTTCAAATCGAACTTCTTCATACCTTTGCCATTGAATCGCTTTCATCTGTTGTAAACACAATTGAGAGACAACTTGTTGCGTCGTCAGTCGTAGTTGCGCTCGGTCAAAACTAGCCACAAAATCAGGAAGAACGATGACAAGTACGATACTGACAATCCATAAAGAGATCATCGATTCAAGAAGAGTAAATCCTGCACAATCTTTTTTTATCATTGACCCAACTCACCATGCGAACTGCAGGAAACAGTGGCGGATAAGCCATCTGGAGCTATCGTAATCGTATAAGTGCCACCTGAAGCACAAGTAGGTGTACTGTCTAAGTAGCCATTTTGTTTCAGATCTGCAACGATAGCTTCTGTTGTGCTATCTGATGGGTAACCATGATGATCGAGATAATATTCCGTAAGAGCAGCATGAACCATGCGTTGATTAGCTTCACAACCCGTACGTGCAGCATTGACTCCTGCTACCTGTAAATTGGGTATAGCTACGGCCATCATGACCGATACAATAAAAAGAGCAACTACCATTTCAATTAAAGTGAAACCATGTTCCGATTTTCGTTCAATTTTTCGGATACGCATAATGACCACCTTTAGGCAGACATAGTAACTAGCTTAGTTGCCGAATTAAGTTCATCATCGGTAACATAAATAACAACGTGGCAAAGCCGATAATCAAGCCTAAGATAGCTGTCGACACAGGTTCTAAAAGGTGAAAAAAGCGTTCTGTTTTTTGATCAACGGTGCGCGTGTAATAACTAGATAAGCGGTGCGCACTCCCGGGTAAATCACCTGTTTTTTCCGCCATCTCCAGGGTATCGATAATAAGTTGTGGTAATGCTGTGCGATCTTTAAGAACCTCGGATAACGACATTCCCAACGAAACGTCATGAACCACAAGACTCCACTCACTTGCTAAACCTGCAGAGTTCATCTCAGCCATATACGTTAACGATGTGAGCAAATCCAATCCACCCTGAAGTAAAAATGCTAATACCTCCATACTTTGTTTTGCTTGGAGTAACGTGAACCAACGCATAAGTGGACCATGTGAAAAAGGTAGTTGAATCATCTTTGCTCTTTTACTTCGATAAAGTACTACAAAAACGATACAGAGTACGATCAAGGCAATCAGCATACGCGGTAAGCCCCAGGCAATTACGCGCCCTAGATAAAACAAAAGCTCTGTTGACTTTGACAAAGGCACACCTAGCGATTCGTACATATGGTAAAACTCAGGCAATACAACAGACGCAAGAAGTTGTGTTACTGCAAAACAAAAAATCGTAAGTACCATAGGATAGGATAATACGCGTACTAATCGTTCGCGTCGAAGGCGTTTTATCTCAAGATAATGAGCGGCCTTTGTTAACGCATGGGACAAATCCCCCGTCCACTCACCAAGACGCAATATACGTACAATGATATCTGGGAAAGACAACACGGAAAAACCACTTGCAAGTGATTGTCCCTGCCGTACTCGCTCCCTTAGCACATTGGCAAACGATCCACGCTTGATCGCTCGCGACGACAATGCACAAAGCGCAGCATCGATATCAATTCCTGCTTGTAAAAGGTCGCTCAAATCGCTCAGAAAATACTCCATATCGCGTCGTTTCGGCTTCACCGTAAATCGGACCAAATCCTTCATCCCTCCCACCCGTCGGGACTGACTCAGCATGCATCTGCATGCCAAAAAACAAAGTTTGCAAAGCTTGCTTTGTCATCACTTGAAACTCCGCTTGTCGCCCAAGTACCCCAAGCTGATGACACTTTGAACACCCTTTACCACCACAAGATTCACAATAAATGGGGCGTAGTCTCTGCCATATAATCAGACGCAAAGCCGTCTCAATAAAATGCGGGCGAATACCAAAGTCAAGCAAGCGTGAAATCACAAGAGCTGGATGATCAGCATGCAAGGATGTCATGATCAAATGCCCGATCATACCAGCGCGCACAGCAATTGCAGCTGTAATTTCATCACGAATCTCGCCCACCATCAAAACATCGGGATCCTGCCTTAAAGCCGAACGTAAACAGGCTGAAAATGTAAAACCCTGTCGCTCATCTACCTGAATCTGTGCAAATGAGTCTTCATACCTTTCTACCGGGTCTTCTATCGAAAGAACTGAGGCACCTTCTTTACTTTTTTGGCGTAGCATCGCGTGCATCGTTGTACTTTTACCAGATCCGATTTTTCCAGCAACCACAATTAGTCCACTCTGTTCATGTAGTACGGTCTGCACCTGTTCTTGCTGTTGCTCGGTCATGCCAAGACTAGCTATGCTATCTGATAGGGCATGACGAGATGTTATCCGTGCAGCGAGTCTTTCACCTTGAACAGTAGGCATGACGTTGATACGTAAATCACAAGTTCCATCAGCTAACTTCATAACCAGTTGCCCATCTTGTGGCTTTCTTTGTTCACCAAGATTGAGTTTGGCTAAAACTTTCAGGCGCTGAACAGCAGCTTTTGAAACAGTTTGCGGTAAAGATGGTTCAGCCTCACTAGCTTGAAGCAGGCGACCATGAAGACGAAATAGTACAGAAAACTCATCACTCACTGGATTGAAGTGAATGTCCGATGCACCTACTAAACAGGCCACAGACAGAATCTCATCGACAATCTCACCACTTGACTGATTCACGGATCTCATCTCCTTTATTCGAGATAAAGAATCCGTTCAAAATCGCTAGCTTAAATCCTTTTTACGATAAGGTTATTTGCCGATAGGATTGGAGAATACAAGAGGAATTGCATGAAAGGAATAACCGAGAGGGTTTCTTCTGTAAAAAAAAGCATTTGTTGTGATCTTACTTGTCACCGTGCCTACGATTACATGCGCGATCGTGTAATCAAATGCTTCTTGCACGTCACGAATTGAGGGAAAAGCATCAGCATTTGGGTGGCTATGAACCGTTGCTATGATCGTTTCCCCTACATGACTTGAGCCAAGAACTGCTGCCACTGTTTGTATCGGATCTGCTAAAAATCGTGTCGAACTTTGCAATGTATTTGGCAAGACAAAAAAGCGGTGTGCAAAAAAAGTGGTATCAACAGGGGAACTTCCATGATGTACCCTTCCTAACAACACACCACCGCCTTCATAAGGCAAGGCCGCACGCATATCCTGAATGAAATTCGAATGAATTGCGTAAGAGACAACCAATTGCTTGACGCGTAAAGCACTCAAGGACAAACTGCATTCACCGTAACTATTGCTTTTTGACTCCAAGCTATCACCTCATCGGTCACACCCATTGAACGCATCTCAGTCAGCGTAAACCACCCGATCTGAATCGATTCGTCACTTACGGTAAGTGTTGTATCACCTAAGGGTTTAGCAAAGTAAATCAAGTCAATATGTTGGTGTCCTGGTTCAATATCCTCAAGTTGAATACCTGCAGGTCGTGCTAATGCGTGGGAAAATCCTGCTGGCTCAACGTCAGCTACTAACACTATGTCAAGTCCTGTTTCTTCTTTGACTTCCCGAATAGCTGCTTGATCAGGCAATTCGGGAGTATCAATATGACCACCTGGAGGTAACCAGCGTTTTAACTTACGATGAAGTACTAACACAACTCTCTCACCATGTACGACGATACCTGTTGCCACAAAGTCGCGAGTTATTCCCTCATTTCCTTTATACACTGGTTACACCCTCCAAACTAATCAACAAAATCAAAGATCATGTCACCAACTTGAATTTGATCTCCATCTTTGGCACCGTTAGCTCGTAAAGCATCATCCACTCCCGCACGTCGCATGATTCGTTGAAAGCGTAAAACGGCATCATACTGATTGAAATCAGACATCGTCACCAACTTGTCAAGCTCTACACTTTGCACCACGAACAAATCATTGTCACGTTGAATCGTAAATCGAATTGGATTTTCATTTGACCGATAAACCACTTCATCTTGTGTAATCTCTTCAAGCTCAGGCTTTTGTTCTTCAAGCACTAACAGTTCTGCCGCCTTTTGCATGAGTAGATCGACCCCTTGGTGCGATACTGCAGATATGGGAAATACTAAAATATCCGGATACGTTTCCATAAATCGTTTCAATCGTTCGTCTGCTCCAGGCAGGTCCATTTTATTTGCAGCCACAATTTGCGGACGAACAGCCAATTTCGGATCGTACATTGAGAGTTCACGATTAATTGTCTCAAAATCAACAATTGGATCGCGTTCCTCTTGAGTCCCCATGTCAACAACATGAATGAGTACACGCGTTCGCTCTACATGACGCAAGAACTCATGGCCTAGGCCTAAACCAATATGTGCCCCTTCAATCAAGCCAGGAAGATCTGCTAGCACAAACTGACGTTCATCACCTAAAGAAACGACACCCAAATTAGGAGTTAATGTCGTGAAATGATAATCCGCAATTTTTGGCCTAGCCGCACTTACGACAGACAACAAAGTCGATTTACCGACACTGGGGAAACCAACTAAACCAACATCAGCTAACAGGCGCAATTCAAGGGTAACCGTTTTTTCTTCCCCAGGTTCCCCTTTTTCCGCCATATCAGGTGCCGTATTGCGTGAGGTCGCAAAACGCGCATTACCCCGACCACCCCGACCACCCTTAGCGATCACGGCCGTTTGACCGACCTCCGTCAAATCTGCCAACAAATCTTGCGTCAATGCATCTCGTACTATCGTACCTGGCGGAACTTTCACTAACAAATCATCTGCATTAGCACCATGCTGATTCTTTATTCTGCCATTTTCACCGTGCTCAGCACGTAAATGACGCTGATATCGAAAATCAAGCAAAGTTCGTAATCCAGAGTCTACAATGAACACGACATCCCCGCCGCGCCCCCCATCTCCACCAGCAGGTCCACCCATCGGCACGTATTTTTCACGTCGATACGCGACCATACCATTGCCACCATTGCCAGCTTTAATTTCAACTTTTGCTACGTCAATGAACATCTCTACACTTCCAATCTAAAAAACCCAGTCGCTAAGCAACTGGGTTAAAATCAAAAACACAATCATGCATTTCCTGCAACAGCCACAGCCACTTCAACAGGATATACACTAATGCGTTTACGATCATGTCCAAAACGTTCAAACTTGACTAACCCATCAACTTTTGCGAACAACGTGTCATCACTGCCACGTCCAACATTCACACCAGGATAAAACTTTGTTCCACGCTGACGCACTAAGATACTACCACCTGTAACGACTTGACCATCACTGCGCTTAACACCAAGACGTTGAGCATGGCTGTCACGACCGTTACGTGTCGATGAAACCCCTTTTTTGTGAGCAAACAATTGTAAATCAAACCGCAACATAAAACTTGTCCTCCTTCACAAATCTTCATGCAAAGTGTGTTTTACCACAATGTACTTAGCATGATCTTGCATCATCCCTTCAAGACCAACGACGAGACTCTCTGCCAACAGCTGTACACTCGCATCTGATGGCACTGTCACACGCACGTAACCTGACCGAACTTCTGGTGCAAGATCGACTCCACATAATACTTCTACACTATTCACAAAAGCAATGACTAAAGCAGAAGCCGCAGCGCAGACAAGATCTTTTCCATATTCGCCTGACTCAGCATGGCCTGACATTTCAATACGCTCAATTCGGCGGTTATTCACCGAATGAATAGCAAAACTGGTTTCCATTTTGCGCGAAACCACATGCGCTTGAATCATAACGATCAGCCGTTAATCGTGTCGATATGCAACTTGGTAAATGGCTGTCTGTGACCTTGTTTTTTACGATAATTTTTCTTCGACTTGTATTTGAAGACAATAATCTTCTTATCCTTACCATGTTCAACAACCGTCGCCGTTACACTTGCACCTGAAACCAACGGACTGCCAACGGTAACTTGACCGTCTTTTTCCACAAGAAATACCTTATCAAGCGTTACCGATTCACCAACGCCTGCTTCAACCTTTTCCACATAAACCGTGCCACCCTCGGTGACCTTAAACTGCTTTCCGCCACTCTCAACAATCGCGTACATACGCGCACCTCCAAACAGGTAGGACTCGCTGGTTAGGTACGAAAAAATTCGTTTAAAGACCTATACCCATGCGGTTGACACATCGCTTTGGTGCGTCACGATACATAGAATACCACAAGCATCACGTTGAAAGCAATGAAGAAATAGGTTCTCGCCACATGCCACCATCAAATATCGCACGTAACACGGCCTGTTCTTCAAGCATAGTTTGTTTTTCAGTAATATAGATTAAATGGTAATGACCCGGTGCAAAACTCCCTGCAATTTCACCGATGCTCGCTGTTGGTAACACCGCTACTGTCCTAACAGGCTGTATGCGGCTATTTTCAAGCCGCTTGGCATCTAAAAAGCGTAATGTATCATATTTTGCCTGTCGGCTGAGCGTATAGGCTGAAAATAGAAGAAAAGCACCAAGGGCCAAAAGACCTGCATCCGTATAGCCTAGGACAAGCGCCAATGCACCAATCAACATCAATGCCATTGATAAGAAGAAAGACATAGCCGTCACCACTCTTGTAGCGTGCTTGTAACCCAAACTCATGGCTAATCCAGCGCGAGCGATCCTTCCTCCATCCAAGGGTAAAGCAGGCAATAAATTAAATAGAGCAATCATACCATTGATCATTAAAAAGTCAGCAGCTACCCGATCCCCAACCAATCCAGTGATATGCAACATGGCTGTTACTAGCGCTAGGATTAAATTGACAAGTGGTCCACATAGAGCAATGACGGTCTCATGACGCACCTGAAAACCAAGAGTTGATGCCGCCATTCGTGCGACACCGCCAAAAGGTAACAATTCAACACCCTCGACAACATAGCCATAACGTCTTGCAGCCACAATATGACCAATTTCATGTAAGATAACGACCAAAAACCATAGGCTAAGATCTACCGCAAATCCTCCATACACTGCAAGCGCCATAACAGCGAGAAATAGTGGATGTATGTGGATCTTTATACCAAACATTTTCATGGCTTAGAAGCTTGTAGAAACGTCGCTGGATCTTTATACGAGCCACCGCGAATGTAACCAAATGTTAAAAGGCTACTGTGTTCCGGCAAAAAACCTATCGTTTGTCCTGCCACCACGTACTCGTGTGCATGTACAGCAATTCTGCCTAGATGCGCATAAAATGTCTGTCCAAAACCTCCATGATCAATCGTAACGTAGTATCCATTGGCCTGCGTTTCACCCACATTATCGACCAATCCTTCTGCCGCTGCCACCACGGCTGCACCCGGGTGCCCTTGAAAAACGACCTCAGGACTTATGACAGAGAATGTCCGTACGATAGATCCTTTAATCGGCGATACAATATAGAGTGGTGTTGTTGCCGTGGCTACCGTAGCTGTACCTGAACTCGGCAGACTTCCAAATGCCCTAGCCAAACTTGCTGGCAAATCAACCTGTGTGTAATCCGGGGCTAAGATATGTTGCACATCTGTTTTTAAGCTCGTAGCAAGTGGTGTAGAACTGTGTGAGATAAACAGCACAGCGAGCACCAAGCACAAAGAGCCAATTATCTGAACAGGTAAGGACGATCCTGACTGCGAAGACTCTGAAGGTCCATAAGGTCGTTCATTATTTCTTGTATAGGTGCGATGAGGTAATTCATTATAGGGACGGCGTGGTGCCGACAAAGGATGAATCATCGTCTCATCATCGTCATCTTGTTGTTTCGATTGCAGAACAGGGCCAGCCCAAGATCTCGGGGAACTGTATAAATCATCATCAGGGGAAATGGAGTACTCGGGTCGAATTTGTTTCGTTGTCGTGCGGCTCTTTGAATCGTCTTTATACAAAGCCGCCCCTCCTCACATAAATAGATGGTCAAGCTTTCTCCATCTAACTTTATGCTTGGACGAGGCGTTGTATGTCGAGCTATAAAACCAGACGCTCTTAGTGAAGGCCAATCCATTTGCGCATTTTTTTGAATAAACCACCTTCATCAACGCTCAAATTCATCAAAGGAACTGGATCACCTAAGATACGCCTTGCAATATTACGGTAGCCCATGGAAGCGGGCGAATCCGGACGCATCACGGTTGGCTCTCCCTGATTAGCAGCACGAATCACATGTTCGTCATCAGGGACAATACCCAATAAATCAAGCGATAAAATTGAAATAATATCGTCGATATCTAACATATCACCGTTTTTCATCATTTGCGGGCGAATTCTATTGATAATTAACTTAGGCGACGAAATTTTTTGGGCTTCTAATAACCCAATGACACGATCGGCATCTCTTACAGCTGCTTGTTCAGGAGTTGTAACGACGATCGCTTGGTCTGCACCAGTCACAGCGACCCGAAACCCATGTTCGATGCCAGCTGGGCAATCGATAATCACAAAATCAAATTGCTCTTTGAGTTTTGCTACGATCGTTTGCATTGATTGTTCACTTAAAGCAAGCTTATCTTTCGTTTGTGCCGCCGGTAGTAAAAACAATTGATCGAATCGCTTATCTTTAATTAATGCCTGTTCCAAACGGCACGCTCCAGATGCTACATCAATCACATCAAAAATAATACGATTCTCAAGTCCCATAACAACATCTAAATTGCGAAGACCAATATCAGTATCTACCATACACACTTTTTTTCCGAGAAGAGCTAACGCTGTACCGATGTTCGCCGAGGATGTTGTTTTACCGACGCCCCCTTTACCCGAAGTTACAACAATCGCTTCTCCCATGACAATTCCTCCTCATATCCGTGCACCTAGCTCATCTTAGCCCTGTACTGTGCCAGATAAGCCATTTGCTCAATCGCCATCTGCTCGCCATCGAGATAGGCAAATTCCATTTCCGCCGGCCTCGTGCGGACGTCTGGTGCGCGACGGACCACATGGGCGATGCGCACTTGCAATGGTTCAAAGTAATTCGCAGCAATCACGGCTTGGTGATTGCCTGATGCACCTGCATGAATCGAACCACGAAGATGCCCCATTATATAGACATCACCAGCAGCAATAATTTGTCCTCCAGGGTTCACATCACCGATAATCACGACATCACCGTCATGTTCAATAAGCATGCCAGACCGTACTGTTCCCTTAAACACGTAAGGATCTTTGTGCCGAAGACTAGACACCGTCGGAGCACCGGCAAAACCGCCTACGATTAGATTACCATGTGTTGCAAATAACTTACGAATCATTCGCTCATCATCATCAGTTACTTTTCGTTGGCCACATTCTACATATGCAGTAAGCGTTCCATCGCTTTTTATCTGTCCTTCAATCTTATGTTCTAACTCTTCGAGCACATCCGCGATATCCACATCATCGGCCAACACAAACAGCAAACCGTTACGGATGCCTTTCACCGTCACCAGATCGCGCACCTTTGCGGGTGCTGACCTCGCAGATCTCGACATAATTGTCCTCCTGTCAAAAGCCTTCAAACCTCACTATTCAACGTGCGCAAGCGCTTTTCCTGCTTTTACTGAGAAGAATCGATCGAACATGGCACGCGCGATAGGTCCTGTAGAGTCTGCACCATGTCCACCTCCAGGTATAACGATCGCAATAGCAATTTGCGGATGACGATAAGGAGCGTACCCGATAAAAACAGCATTATCAAAACCGGCGATTCCCGTTTCCGCAGTTCCCGTCTTACCAGCTATCGTATAGGATAATGGTCGTCCGTGATGAAATGTACCATAAGCTGTTCCGCAAGGATCATTGCATGCTAGGTACATGCCTTCTTGAATGACATGTAATTGCTCTTTTTGCAAACCACTTATTTGCAAGGCGTTAACCTGCCTCACTTGATAAGGTATACGCCCCACTTTTTCTACAACATGGGGTGTAGGACGAATCCCATCATGTGCCAAAGTAGCTGTGTACGTCGCTAATTCAAGCGTAGTGAATACTTCATTTTGACCGATTGCTGTATAGGGTAGATCAGCTACCTGCCCCGATCCTTCATTGACGTAGCCACTCGCTTCTTCCGGAAGATCAACTCCTGTACCTCCATTGCCTAAACCAAAATGGTGTTGCATCGTTTCTAAACGCCGTAGTGCAGACAATCTGGTTTTTTTTAGCCATGTCGAGACAGAAACTCCATGTTTTGGCGGCCAATTACCGTAAGCCAGGCTAGCTTTATAGAAGTACACATCACAGGATTTTGCAAGGGCAAAACGAAGCGAAACATTTTCATGTCGTGTCCAACAACGAATTGGAGGTCCCTGTGTTAAAGGGATATCCCACTGTCCATCACAGCGAAAGGTGGAATTTGGCGAAATAACAGCTTCTTTCATCGCAAAAAAAGCCGTTAATGGCTTCATGACAGAACCTGGTGCAACAGGTGCTTGCGTAGCCCAATTTCGCTCTGCAGGAGCAAATTGTTTCTCATACACCGCATAGGAAATACCATCGATAAACCATTGCGGATTGTATGTTGGTACACTAGCCATAGCGAGGATCGCCCCTGTATTGGGATTCAGCGCAACAGCCATAGCATGATCCATGAATGCATGGCCATGTGCTTTTAAATAGTGAAGTTGCTGAACTAGTAGTCGCTGCACATACGCTTGATAGGATGCATCCACTGTAAGTACCAAATCTTGTCCAGATACAGGTTCCCTGCTTTCATCAAGCCGACGAATCGGAACCCCTTGGCTATCTACTTCCATACATATTTTTCCTGGATGGCCGCGCAATACATCATCATAAGAACGTTCTACACCACTCCAACCAATTTTTGTGGATGGTGGAAAATCCGCCAACAACGCATCATCTTGGCGATCTTTTGGGATCGAGTTAATGTAGCCAAGTATATGACAAGCGACATCACCGAAAGGATATGTTCTGGTCGAATCCGGAATAATCTCAACGCCAGGTAAATCTCTTTGATGCTCGCGAACAAAAGAAATGGCACGATCAGAGATACGGCTTGCAATCAAACAGTGAACACCTGCTGTAACGTCAGCTAACATGCTCGCTTGCAACTGTTTAGAAGAAGTACCAAGGACGTGAGAAAGTGTATTTGCAATAGGCTTAATAGGACGATTGGAACGTGCATAAATAAGGCTGAACGCTGGGCGATCATAGGCCATAGCTCGCATAGTATGATCAAAAATAGTGCCACGTGGGGATGGCGTAGCATACGTATCGACTCGATTGCGATTGGCCAAAGCTAGATAATGAAATTGATGACCAATTTGCATATAAGCCAACCGTAAAACGAGCAACGTCATCGACAAAACTAGAAACCGCTGCAATATCCACAAGCGAGTATCCCGCATCTTCAAACGCTCATTTTCTTCAAGCTTCAAAGACTCTTTCATACCCTACTCCATGCCTGTATTCCCGTAAAAAAAAGGCAACCTTTGCGTAGGTTACCTTTTCCAACATGGCATTATGCATATTACGCTTGCATTGAATCATCATTATAACTGATGACTCTTTTTTTCATGAAAAGACGATGATAGATAAAATAAAGGGGAATCATGAATGCCATCGAAGACAGCGTAGTCTGTGTCGATAATTGAAGCATCGCATGAGCGTTCATCACGACTTCCCCAAGCAGGTGATCTAAAGCAAATGTGATCCACAAAAATGATTCTGTACCGACTCCCGTTAAAAGCAAACCTAAAAGAAGACTTTCGCGAATTAACAGACTTCGAACATAACCCGATAAATAGCCTACTACTGCATAAGCAAAAGCAGTTTCACCTAGGAACGCGCCAAAGTTAATATCCTGAATGAAACCAATCAAAAGGCCAAACAACAAAGCCAAAGAAGAACCGCGTAGCATACTCGTCATCACAATGCCAATAATAACTAAGTTAGGTGCATATGCAGCAATTCCTGGTAAGCGAAGCAACGTGGACTCAATAACGAGACTCACTAAGATCAAGGCAAATAATCCGAACGTCTTCATGATAGTACTTGCCCCGGTTTTGGTACGAGAACAAAAACATAATCTAAGTAATTCATATTAGCCGCAGGGACGATAACAGCCGAGCGCGTAATACCTGACCCATCAGCTGAAAAAGATTGCACTTTACCAATCACTAATCCCCGTGGATAAATGTCACTAAGTCCAGATGTAACAACAATATCACCAGGTTTTGCGACGCCAGATAGCTGTGAAATAAATTGCATGCTCAATAAACCTGACGTCGTTGAAGAACCAGAAACAATGCCAAAAGCAGGTTGCTTTGGCGATAAAATACTTGCCGATACCCCATCTGTCGAATCAGTTGTCGTCAGTAAAGACACTGTACTACTATACTGTGCAACAGCAACGATACGGCCAATTAAAGCACCGGAATCATTTAACACAGGCAAGTTACGGCGAATACCATCTGCACTTCCGGCAGAAAGCACGACATCTGAGTTCCATGACAACGGACTTCTACCTGTGACTTGCGCAGACACTAACTGAAATTGTGGTTCTTTGTCCTTAAATTGCAACATTTGCTTAAGCTCTTGTATCTGTAACGATTTTTCCTGCAAACCCATGCGCAATGCTACATCTTCGTTTGCTACGGATTTGAGTTGAGCATTTTCTTCGTACATGGACTTTAAATCTTGCAAGCGATGAAAAAACGTCGCTATTTGATACGACGGTTCATAAAACGGTCGACTAATCAGCGAAAACCCATCACGAATAAATCTCCCCGGCCATGACTGCTCAATGGCTCGTGATCGTTGTGAGATTCCAGCTGAAACCACGAGCAAGATGATCAGCCCAAGAAACGCAAATAATCGACCGCCTGAAAAGAACCTACCCACACGACAGCCTCTCCCTCATCCTCTCAAGTTACCGTCCACGATAGCGACGTTGCCCTTGATTACGTCGATCACGCAATTGTTCCATATTGTCTAACGCTTTTCCCGTACCAATAGCTACGCAATCCAATGGATTTTCAGCGACGATGACAGGCATTCCTGTCTCTTGTGAGATGTGCCTGTCCAGATTACGTAGGAGTGCCCCACCACCTGTTAACACGATACCGCGATCCATAATATCTGCAGCTAATTCAGGTGGGGATTTCTCCAGCGTTACCTTGACGGCCTCAACGATACTAGCTACCGTATCAGCGAGCGCTGTACACATTTCTGTCGCCGAAATCGTCACTGTTTTGGGTAAGCCGCTAACAAGATCCCTACCGCGAATCTCAACTTCCTGAGATGCTTCACCTACTTGAGCCGATCCGATCGAAATTTTCAGTTCCTCAGCTGTTCGTTCGCCAATCATCAAATTGTATTTACGCTTAATGTGATTCATGATTGCTTCATCCATCTCATCACCAGCTACACGAATTGAACGACTCGTGACAATACCACCAAGTGAGATAATGGCAACTTCAGTAGTTCCACCGCCGATATCGACAACCATACTGCCAGTCGGTTCACCGACTGGTAACCCTGCACCGATCGCGGCTGCCATCGGTTCTTCGATCGTTTGTGCTTCTTTTGCACCGGCTTGAATCGTAGCATCAAGAACAGCACGATTTTCAACCGCAGTAATACCAGATGGCACGCAAACAATCACACGAGGTTTCCCAGCAAATACAGACTTCTTTTTTAACGCTTGTCGAATAAAATACTTAAGCATCGTCGTTGTTGTTTCATAGTCAGCAATAACGCCATCTTTCATCGGGCGAACCGCTACAATGTTGCCAGGAGTCCTACCGATCATCTTCTTTGCTTCTTCACCTACAGCGCGAATGACGCCCGTGTCAGTACGCATGGCGACGACTGATGGTTCCCGAACAACGATGCCCCGTCCTTTCATGTATACCAACGTGTTGGCCGTCCCTAGATCTATTCCCATATCGCGCAAATTGCCAAACATCCTGTCGACTCCCCTCGAACATGTCCACTATGTGTGTTGTAAATCAGAAATATAGCCTCGTTCTCGCATGCTGATATACCGTTTATCACCGATCACAATGTGATCGAGCACATCGACGCCAAGAATCATGCCAGCGTTAACAAGTCTTTTCGTTACCGAAATGTCTTCTGCACTTGGTGTTGGATCCCCACTCGGATGATTATGAGCGCAGATAATGGACGCCGCACTACGCTTCAAGGCAGTTTTGAAGATTTCACGCGGGTGCACAATCGAAGCATTTAAAGATCCAATCGATACGACTTCTTCACCAAGAATCTGATGTTTCGTATCCAAATGAATCGTGACAAAGTGCTCCTTTCGTAAGAAACTCAGACGTTCCATCAAAAAATCTGCCGCATCAGTCGGAGATGAAATCTTACGAAGCATCGTGCCGCGTGCCGCATTAACCCGTCTTCCAAGTTCGATCGCTGCAAGAATCGTCGCTGCCTTCGCAGGGCCGATACCATCCACTTCCTGAAGTTCACGAACATCTGCGTGCAGTAATTCAACAAGCCCACCAGAACTCGACAAAATTCGATCTGCCAATGAGACGGCAGATTCACCTTGTCGCCCTGTTCCAATAACAAGAGCAATCAATTCTGCGGTCGTTAAAATCTGCGCCCCATGACGTAAAAGTCGTTCACGAGGTCGTTCGACAATCGGCAACTCAGCAATTAGTGTACCACGAACTGTAGTGCTATGCCCACTCAAATCCATCCGCTCCATAGGAAGAAATTCAAAATTGATAACCTAAGTCGGCGAGAAATCTTGATGTCATAGCCAAAGGCAATCCAACAACTGCATAAAAATCCCCATCTATTCGTTCGACAAATCTTGCGAATTGTCCCTGAATACTATATGACCCTGCTTTATCCATAGGCTCGTCCGTCGCTACATAGGCTTCCTTTTCAGTGCTCGTCATCGGTGAAAGCCAAACATCCGCCACAGAATGTCCCAACCGATAGCGCTTATCTGTTGCATCCATCACAACAACACCCGTGATTACCTTGTGATGCTTTCCGCTAAGATGCGATAGCATCTCTATAGCGTGTTCTTTTGAACGCGGTTTTGAAAGGATCTCGTTATCGTAAACAACCGTGGTATCTGCCGCAATGACGAGTCCTGTTGAAACACGCTCACAGACAGCTTTTGCCTTACAAACACACAGCGCTCTCACCATAACGATAGGATCTAGATGTTCAAACTGTGACTCATCGATGCCTGGTAAAAGCACACGGTGTTCTACTTTAAGCTGAGTCAAAAGTTGCGTCCTTCTTGGCGAACTGGAAGCTAGCCAGACATCCACTTGTATACCTCCAAAAAAGTGCTCACACGTTAACGTGAACCTAATTAAGGAAATTTATCCTATCCAAAGTATATCATGTTCCTTACTTTGTCCCACTTTTTTAGAAGAAATAATTCACAATATGATCACGTCAACGAATTTGTGTATACGAAGTGATAGCCTTAGCCAATTGCAGCATCGTCCCATACGGTCCTGCATTATGCTGAGCTTGCCAAGCGTGTAAAACAGCCTCATCAAAGCGCAAAATGGACGTTTGTGCACCTGTACTCTTCTTTATAGCCTGACTCGTGATTTGTTGACGAAGATTTTGGCGATGCATTGCAAGCGTATTAATTGTGGTAACTTCATAACCTGAATTCATCGCAATCAGCGCTTCTAACATCTTTACATCTGTCGATAAAAGCATCTGCAAAGTAGTTGGAATCGCTTGACGAAATGCAAACTTTTGTGTCTGCAGAATCCAAGGCCGAATAAAATACGGAACTTGTGCATGATTGAGCCAAGACGAATAGATCGTCGAACCTTTTGGATTTATGGTGGATCCAAGAAGCAACGTATATCGTCCCTTGGCTCCAGCACCTGCCGAAGCAATCCATGGAGCTATGACAGGTTGCACGCCACTTGCTCGATAGTCCTCTACGGCAGACTTGGCACTTGCCAAGGTAGAATAAATACCGGCTTCATAAATCCATGTAGCTAACGCCGGTTTTGTAAGATGCGCAATATATTGATTAGCAGGTGATGACTCAAGAGGCACAGAAACCGCCACGTAAGTTTTTGTTGCAGACGCAGTCGGAGCAAATGTGTGTAATAAAACAAGCAAAATGGCACCCAGAGCCAAAGCAAGCGATAAAGATGTTAAAAAGAGATCCCGAACTCGCCTACGTGACTTGCGGGTTCGTTGCGAAAACGGCATTTTTCTATACGGTGTTTCTGATTGATACGTCGTATCTGGTTGCCAAGTACTAGCAAGTTCCCGCGCGTGAGCCAATACTTCTTCTAATCGCGGATCGACACTACGATCAGGCTTAGGTTTTTCCACCTGTGTCATTGAGGATACTTTTTGTCCACGCTCATCAGTCGGCTTTAGCGCGGGCTCACTGATTCGAATTGTAATTTTATAACTCAAATCTATCACCCGCTTTTGTAGGTTCTCATAGAATCTATATGCAAAATCTCTCTACTATGAACAACTCCACAAGAAAAGATATACTTGATAGAACAAGCACGAATAAAGGGGGCTTTCCAAATGGCATCAAGCACAAATCAAGCAATATGGGCACAAAATGCAGCTATGGACATGGTTTCACTACGACATGATTTGCATCAACACCCAGAACTTTCCTTCCAAGAATTCCGAACGCAAGAAGTTATTTTACAAGAATTACGTAAAATCGGTTTAAATGGAACAAAAATAGCAAACACAGGTGTTGTTGCTACGATTCTTGGCAACAGACCTGGAAAAACCGTAGCCCTACGAGCCGATATGGATGCCTTGCCGATGCCTGATGAAAGTCAACTTCCCTATGCTTCAATAAATGATGGAATATGCCATGCCTGTGGACATGACGCGCATATAGCTATTCTGATAGGCGCCGCACAAACGCTTATGCACGATCTTGACTTTGCTGGTCAAATACGACTCGTTTTTCAACCCGCTGAAGAACAGTTGCCAGGCGGAGCACAAAATGTCTTAGCAAGTGGTATCCTCGATGATGTCGATGCCATTTTCGGTTTGCATGTATGGCAGCCGCTTGCGTTCGGTCAGGTGGCTACAAGCAAAGGAGCACTGATGGCCGCACCGGATGATTTTTCTCTACTCATCAAAGGGCGAGGTGGTCATGCTTCGATGCCAGAAATGACAATCGATCCTGTCGTCGTTGCAGCGCATATCGTTACAGCACTACAAACTCTTGTTAGTCGTTATGTAAGTGCCAATGACCAAGTTGTACTATCGGTAACACAAATGCATACGGGAACTGCGATGAATGTCATTCCCGAGTGGGCACAACTGCAAGGCACTTTGCGCACGTTATCCCCTAAAATTCGAGATGAATTTCCTAAAAAGATGGAGCAACTTGCCACACAAATAGCCCAAGCATTTGGTGCACAAGCAAAGTTTACGGTAACACGTGGTTATCCGGCGTTAATCAATAACCCTTCCATGGCCGAATTTGCACTAGCAACGGCAGCCGATTTATTTGGAGAAGCGCAAGCTATTTTGTCACCTCCCACGATGGGTGGCGAAGACTTTGCCTATTATCTTGAGAAAATCCCTGGTGCCTTTGTGTGGCTAGGTATGGGCACTCCCTATCCTCACCACCATCCGAAATTCGACGCGCGTGATGATATCTTATACCCAGGAATTCGTTTGCTTACCGAACTTGCCTTGCGTTTCTTAGAATAACGTCTGTATCCGTGCTTGGGACCATAAGATGTAGACAAACCCTTTCACGGAGGCCAAGTATGACGGACAAGGCACCTCTTTTTTCCTTGCTTTTTATCTATTTAATCGCGTTCATTACACCGATAGTGGCATCTCTAGTGCCCATCTTACGAATACCAACTGCTGTACTTGAGATCTTTTGCGGTATCCTTATCGGCAAAAGTGGGCTTCAAATAATTTCACAACCGGATTGGATGCATGCGATCACACAAATCAGCTTGCTTTACCTGATGTTTTTAGCTGGTCTTGAAATTCGTTTGACCAAGGGACGCTCGAGCCAGCGCTCCCTATGGTTAATTTCACTTATCTCTTTTATTACTGTATTCGCTTTGTCACTTGTTGCATCCCATCTGTTGCTCTTCATGCATAAGACGACACAACCGATGTTTACAACGATCATTCTATCAACAACATCATTAGGCGTTATCATTCCTGTGTTGCGCGAACAGCAATTGATCGACCAACCCCTTGGGCAAACACTCCTTATGTCTGCCCTGCTAGCTGATCTTGTCACGGTGGCTTTGTCTTCTTTCATCTTACAATCACCACAAGTTAGACAAGAAAATCCATTTGTTCCGATCATTGCAGTAACGTTTTTAGGGACAGTCATTTATCTACTTGGACGTTTCGTATTGCCTAGCTTAGCAAAAAGAACTCAGTCGCTGCGCTCTTCTGAAATCGGCGTTCGGGGGGCACTTGCCATTATGGCTATGTGCGGGGCTACTGCTATTTTTTTTCACGCGGAAGTTATCTTGGGCGGATTCATTGGCGGATTGGTTTGCTCAAGCCTTGCTGGATCAAAGCATCCTATGGTAAGGGAAAAACTAGAAACTATAGGGTATGGTTATTTTTTACCTTTCTTTTTTATTACTGTAGGGATCCAACTGGATATGACGCATGTTTCATTTGGTGACGTTTTAAGCAATCTCCCTCTTTACTTGTTTTTTGCGATCCTGGTCAAAGTAGGTTCCGCACTAGCATTTAAGCCTGTGTTTTCCTGGCGAGACACGATGGCATCGGGGGCTCTGCTTTCTACACGATTTACCCTTGTCCTTGCTGTGACTATGATCGCTCAACAAATGAGGATCATTTCTTCCACCGAAGCAGGTACATTCATGGCCATGGCCATGATAACCGTGCTAATAGGGCCTCTTATGTTTACTTTTATCGCAAAAAAAAATCCCCGGGCCAAAAATACCTAATGCCCGGGAATATGCATGATCTTAGTTTTTGGCTAAACCGGCATCTTGCATAGCTTGTTCCATCGTCTTACCTGTAATGCGGTTATGGGACATATGGAAAATGGGCTGACCATCTTTAATCAAAATGATCTGCGGAGATGCATGTTCAATAGAAAAATGCTCAGCCAAGTGAAGCGATAAGGGTCTTGATTCAATTACTTTTACCATAAGAATAGGAAATGTCGTGTAATATTTTTCAAACGATTCTACCACATGGTAGGCTCGAGCACTGATAGGGCAGGTCGTACTATGTTTGTATAGTAAATAGGTCTCATTGGCTTTACCAGCCTCTTTTTGCCAATTTTCAACGGACGTGATTTCAATCATAAAAGATACCCCTTTCACCGAATAATTTTACTTGTAACCCCAATCAGATTGATCGTATACTTATTCTGTCTATACCATATCACTGTACGATAGAATGCGAGGATCTTTGTGAGAAAGTTGTTTAGATCCTTTCTATACGAAATTTCGATTATGGGATTACTTCTGCTATCTCTCTATAGTTCATTACAAATACTAGCTTATGGTTTCCCGACGCTAGCCATCCATACACCTACAGGTATCATACCATTACAGCAACCTTACGTAATAGGTCTGCCTTTGATTCATGCCGTAAAACAACTGTGGATGCATGGCTTTACACGTATTATTCATCTGCCTATGTCTACATCAATGGGTTATGATTTTGGTTTTTTTGACTATGCATTTCACCATGTTTGGTATAACCATGGCCAAAATCTGTATAACAGTATATTGCAACAGACGTGGATGAAACAACGACATTATCCGATCATCAAGGCCAATCAATACGTCTATCCACCTCAATTTGCCGTTTTATTTTCTTTTTTTTCACTACTGCCATTTCAAGTAGCGGCACTAGTTTGGAATTCACTTGGTTTACTATTTACTTGGATATCCGCACTTTTACTAGCAACACTAGCAGCTAATGGGCGACGAGCACTTTTACTTCGCATGACAATTATTGCCATGGTCATGAGCTATTACGGTGTTTTCAATGACTTGAACGTATCAAACTCCAATTGGCTTATTCTTTTTCTTTTATCCAGTTTTTATGTCCTTCATATACGCTATAAAAAAACATCCTTAGCAGGTATAGCCTTAGGTCTTGCTGTTTTATGTAAAGTAACCCCGATCATGATCGTCGTGTATTTCATCCTTAAAAAAGAATGGAATCTCGTTTTATCTACATTTCTTACGATAGTAATCATTACCATGGGAACTGGACTTATCATTGGATTTTATCCAATCATCTACTATATCTTTCACCTTGGCGCAATGAGTGTGCAAAGTATGATGAATGGTCCTGTACCCTACAACCTATCGCTCATCGGTCTCTTACAGTTGCTGCCTGCATTTCGCTTTGCACCCATGTCTCATCCGATCGTTCTCGTGGTTTATTACGGTTATCTTACCATCATGGCTGGTGCAATTTATGGCACGCTACGAAAAACGAATCACTCTATGTATGACATAGCATTATCTTCCATCGCGGTCCTTGCTTTTTCTCCTTTGATTGAAACGACACACACCGTTGTGCTACTCATCACCATGACTTCCTTAGTTGCTATACTATCAAATACAACGAAGCATCCTAATAATCACTTAGGTTACAAACAGATGCCGAGATGGATTACTGTGTTACCGGTAATATTTCTAAGCATCGTCATGGTTTACTCATCTTTCGGCTTCTTATTATTTATCACAAGCTATGTTATCCCTCGTTGGTGGCCAATGTCCCACCTCTACTGGAATCCTTTTTTATTGTATACGACCTTTGCTCTTGTGCTCATGTGGCCATGGTTTCGACCTAAAGACCTCATTTCATTTCATGAATATCGCTAGACATATCAAAGGGGAGCTCTATCGCTCCCCCGTCTTGCGGCGCTGTCTTACTTAAGTTTCTTTAGGCATTGTGCGGTTTACAAGGAGTTGTAGCTTAATTTCCTCCTAATATGTAAACCTTCACAACTTGGCGTCCATAATTATACGCCTGTGCCGGTGAATTAAAACATAAGTCGATGCGATACCCTTGAATGGCTCCTCCCGTATCATTGGCGATGCCATATCCGTATCCTGGAATATAAAGCCGAGTGCCAAGCGGTATGACGCTAGGATCAACGGCAACATCCCCATAACCGGCTGACGCACCAGTAGCTGTTGTTCCTCCTGGACTGGAGTATGCAGTAGCCACTACGGTAAGCACTTCATTTGAGACGAGTGACGCATCGCTACGTGACGCAACGACGGGGGCGGGCTGTGCCGTTCCCACA
>JAKADA010000011.1:32803-66442 GCA_021820975.1 Bacillota bacterium | reverse complement strand
AAAGACGATAGTGACTGATTTAGGGCAAATTCATGTTTTTGTGCCGAAATTAAAACTGTCCGATGAAGAAATTCAGCGAAAAAAAGAAGAATTTTATATGTTGTTAGCAAGATTAATTGTTTTGTAATTTTAGTCTTACCATTATACATTCGATGAAATGATTGTAGCGCATACGAATGAAACGGAATACCGGACTTTTGTAAACAATAAACGCAATGAAGCACTCCAGTCACGTATGATCGTGATGCCTGTGCCGTATAACTTAAGTGCGAGTGAAGAAGTGAAGATTTACAATAAACTCGTTTCGCAAAGCGATTTGCGAGATGTTCATATAGCGCCACATGCACTTTTTACAGCCGCCATTTTTACGATTTTGAGTCGGCTAAAAGAGTCTAAGAAACAGGGTATGGATTTGCTGAAAAAGCTGTACTTGTATGATGGTAAAACGGTCGAAGGTTTCAAGGAAAGCGATGTAAAGGAATTACGCAACGAAGCCGTCGATGAAGGCATGAGTGGTATCGATCCACGCTATGTGATCAATCGGATCTCAAGTGCACTCATTCGGCGTGATACATCTTGTATCAATTCGCTCGATGTGTTGCGTGCTATCAAAGACGGATTAGATCAACATGCTTCGATTAGCAAGGAAGATCGTGAACGGATGCTAAACTTCGTTGCTATTGCTCGCAAAGAGTATGATGAATTGGCCAAAAAGGAGGTACAAAAAGCGTTTGTGTACTCTTATGAAGAATCTGCCAAAACTTTGCTTGAGAATTATCTGAATAATGTGGAGGCTTATTGTAACTGGCAAAAGTTGAGGGATCCTATTACGGGTGAGGAACTGGATCCGGATGAGAAATTGATGCGCTCGATCGAAGAACAAATTGGGATTTCGGATAATGCAAAAAAGGCTTTTCGTGAGGAAATCCTAATTCGCATTTCAACCTTTGCCAGACGTGGAAAGAGGTTTGAGTACCATTCGCACGAACGTTTACGAGAAGCCATAGAAAAGAAATTATTTGCAGATTTGAAAGATGTCGTAAAGATTACTACGTCTGCAAAAACTCCTGATGGGACTCAGTTAAAAAAGATTAACGAAGTCAGTAAGAGATTGATTGATGAATTTGGCTATTGTCCAGTGTGTGCCAACGAACTCTTGCAGTATACCGGTAGCTTATTGAATCGTTAAGGGGCAGCTTGGGGTGCAAAATTTGCACCCCTTTAACACACTGCATGTGGTGATAGGGGATGTTCACCGTGGGCGATACTTCCTTTCTTATAAGCAGGGATGATTGGAGTCTGCATCGAAAAGGACAACAAGATCAGGCTCGTCACCAAGAGAAGGTAAGGGAGGCCATCCGCAAAAACCTTGCTGATCTGATCAGCGAGGAAGGCATTATTATGACGGATGGCAGGCAGGTCGTTAAAATTCCAATTCGTTCGCTAGATGAGTTTCATTTTCGGTATAATTTCAACAAAAGTCAGCAAACCGGTCAGGGTGATGGTGACTCTGCGATCGGGGATGTGATCGCTAAGGATGGTTCTTCGGAAAAGGGAGCAGGACACGATTCAGGTGCAGGTGATCAAGCTGGTGCTGATTACTATGAGGCTGAGGTGTCAGTTGATGAGATCCAAGAGTTGCTATTTGCTGATTTGCAATTGCCTAATTTAGTACAGAAGTCCCCAGAGGACATCACGGTTGAAGATATTTCGTTTAAAGATGTACGCAAAAAAGGTCTGCAAAGTAATATCGACAAAAAGCGTACCATTTTGGAAAATGTTTTGCGAAACGCGCGCGCCGGCAAGCCCGGATTACACGATATCAGACTTGATGATCTTCGCTTTAAAACGTGGGAAGATATCGAAAAGCCACATTCTCAAGCTGTCGTTTTGGCGATGATGGATACGTCCGGTTCCATGGGAACTTTTGAAAAGTATGTGGCACGAACATTTTTCTTCTGGATGGTGCGATTTTTACGCACGAAGTATCAAACGGTTGATATTCAGTTTATCGCACATCACACGGAGGCGAAGGTTGTTACCGAACAAGAGTTTTTCACAAAAGGTGAAAGTGGCGGTACGATCTGTTCATCAGCTTATAAACTTGCTCTTGATCTTATTGAAACGAAGTATTCACCTGATCGTTACAACATCTACCCAGTGCATTTTTCCGATGGAGACAATCTAACATCGGACAATGACAAATGTGTGCAATTGGTGCATCAGTTGATGGATGTTTCCAATCTGTTTGGCTATGGAGAGGTCAATCAGTATAACTCACCATGATATCTACGATCATGAGTTTGCAGTGTATACCACACTATAATCGTAAATAGATATCCAGATCAAAACGATCCGTCATTTTCCAGTCAGGTTCTCTTGTATAGATGACATGGTCGATAATTTGTTTTAAAAGGTTATTTTTGAACTCAGGCGATGTAGCTTCATTATAGACTTGCACGAGAGTAGGCTGCATGCTAGAGGAATTTATGGATAGATCATGTTGAAGCAGGTCATCTTTTTGTGCTAACAGATGCTTTGCTTCTTTTTGAAGAAGGTTATACCGTTGCTTCAATTCATGGTTTCTTTCGAGAAACGTAGTTTTGTTATAAACACCTTGTTCTACAAGATCATGTAATGCTTGTTGTTGAATAACCACTCTTTTTAGTTCGGATTGAATGGCTTTATCTTTTCGTTCGAGAACAAGCAACTCGGTATCAGATTTTGCTTCGGTCATAGAGGGCTTCGTTAGGGTAAATAGAAGCATTGACTGCAGCACTGACAACAGTTGCTCTTCAACCATTTCAAAGCGTGCCCCTTTTGTCGTGCAGGAAGTATTTGGACAAAATAACGCATTCATGGTCCTGCCGCCATAGGTGTTGCGTCGTTGCATTTTATGGCCACATTTGGCGCATAAGATCAGTCCGGCAAGTGGATTGGCCAATCGATGCGTGCGTACGGAAGGTGTTCTTGTTTGACACATAGCCAAGTATTTGTTATACGTGTCAAGGTCAACTAAGGGTGGATGTGCATGTTCTTTGACAATCCACTTGTTTGGATCTTGCACCTTTTTTCGATAGCCGTTTCCTTTGTCAGGATCCTTCGTGTGTTTCATTCGACCCCAAACAATATGACCTAAATATACAGGGTTATTAAGAATAAAGCGGATAGTTGATTTGTCCCAGGTTGTTTTGTGAGATGGCGAAGGAATACCTAGTGCAGTAAGCTTTTGTGCAATGACGCTATGCCCATATTGGCAGGCGAGTTCAAAAATCCATGCTACGATCGGTGCTGTTTCTGGATCAGGTTCCAGAGCAAGTTGGCTATTTCTTTTATACCCATAAGGTGGTTTTTTGCTGATGCTGCGTCCCTCAGCTGCACTTTGCTGGCGCCCGCGTTGCATGCGCCGCGTGATAATCTTTAGTTCCCTCCTTGCCATAAACGCCTCGAATTCGCTCCATTCTTCATCAAGCTCGTCTTCTAGATTGTAGATTTTTCGTGGCGTTATGATCAGTGTATGAGAACTCTTGAATGTTTCTTGAATAATCCCCTGATCTACCATATTGCCTCTTCCAAGCCGATCGACATCCATGCATAACACCGCATGATATTTTTGCCTTTGCACAGCGTGCAATAATCGCTGCATTTCAGGACGATCAAGAATGCGTTCACCCGACACGATTTCTTCATAAATATCAAAAAGTTGATAATTTTTGTCGTCGACAATTTTTTGCAGTGCGCGGCGATGCTTTGAGAGAGTTTCTCCTTCACCTCGTGCTTCAGCTTCAAGATCAGCTCTTGATTTACGTAAATAGATGGCAACACAAAGGTCATCTTGCATCACTTTCACCTCCCCCTCTGTTACATTGTATGAGGTGAAAGAGGAGGGACAACCTCGCTAAATCGCAGGCTAAGTAGCCAAGCCCATAGTACATACGATGTAGTATGGGGGTGCCATGTATATGGAGTCCGTAACAAGGCAAATGGCTTGCAATCGAATTACCGTGCATAGTATATCGGGGATTATTACTATGCAAAAAGAGCAACAACAGCAATGGGTTGAGCAACGTGTGCGAAATGGCGATAAGGTGCTTGAAAGTATTTTTACGGCAGCCTATACGCTCGAACGTCATGATACAAATTTTTAAGTTGGCGACAATCCATGCATGATAAATTGTACGGCAAGTTCAACTTCCTTTTCGTCATCCCAGGCATTATCCGGGAGTATATAGCATCTTGTTATGATATACCCTGCCATGACCGAAATACTCAAACGGATAAGCGTTGAAGGAGCTAAGTCGATCAATTCACCTCGCTCTTGAAAATGAACGATGATGCGTTCGATAGGACCTGCAACCTGCGGAAAAACCTGTTCCTTAAATTGTTGGCGAAGTTCCTCGTGAAAAGGGATTTCGTGTAAGAGAATTTTGATCACAGGGCCGTTTTTCATAACAAAGGTGAGTCGATTACGCAAAACTGCTCGTAAAAAATCAGGGAAACTTTCGTATTGCTCTTCGAATAACTGATAAAAGTCGCGTAATACGAACGGAGCAACGAATTTTGCTATAACCGGTGTGACGATCGATAAGAAAAGTTCCTTTTTCGTTTTGTAATGGCGAAAAATTGTACCCTCTGCGACACCAGCTCGTTTGGCAATTTCACTTGTTGATGTCGCAGAGTAACCTTTTTGTGCAAAACTCTCTACAGCTGCATCTATAATTCGAATTTGTTTTTCGGTCATTTTTTCATCATCTTCAGACATGCTTGCCACCTACACTTTACGATACTTTCGTAATGTTACTACGTTTAACACAATAAACACGAGAGATAAAGCGAGCAAAAACAGAAGATCGATTCCTATAACATCTATGCTTTTGCCGCGTATCATGACATTTCGCATAGCGTCAGCACCGTAGTACAGTGGCATAAGATAACTGAGCCAGCGCAACCAAGGTGCCATCGTAGCAATGTTAAAAAGGCCCGAGAAAAAGAGCTGTGGGACTACGACAATCGGGATAAACTGCATAATCTGAAACTCGGAATTAGCAAAGGATGAGATAAACATGCCAAAAGTCAAAGCGCTCATGGACAGCAGTAACGTCACAATCAATAACACAAATAGTGAACCTGTCATCATCATACCAAGGATATCAACCGAAAACCAAGTGATCAAAAATGCCTGAACGATCGTGAAGACGCCATAGCCAAGGACGTAGCCAAGCACAACTTCATAGCGTTTAATGGGTGTTGCAAGCAGACGATCCAGTGTTCCTGTTGTGCGTTCATTAAGAAATGAAATTCCCGCCACTAAGAAGACAAAGAAAAAGGCAAAAAACCCGATGAGAACAGGACCGAAATTATCAAATGAGGTCATAGAAGCCGACCCATACAAGTAAGAAATCATGGGCTGCTTGAAGGCTTGATGTGTAGTTGTAGGTTGTGTCAGCTTTTGTAGATCCATCAAAACGGCTTGGTTCGTTGAAGGATCACTGCCTTCGAGTTTAATCGTAAGTTGCCCATGATGAAAATCAACGTAAGCATCGATACTTTGATTTTTTAAGGCCGACAAGGCACTTGCGGGTGATGCATAGGATGATAAGGTCACACTTTCAGTCGCAAGTCGTTGTGATAAGGCAGTTGGCATGGTAATGAGCCCAATTTTCGGTTTGTATGTGCTGCCATTAAAAACAAGTGAAATAAGTGTCATGACAAAAAGTGGAGCTAGTAGCATGAGAGCTAATGTTCTTTTGTCATGGAGAAATTGTCGCCAAATGCGAAAAACTAAGGCGCGGATTCTCATGCTTGGGCACCTCCGTACGTTAGAAATGCCTGTTCGATGGTGGATGTGTTAGTTTCTTGCTTCAAAGCATCTGGTGATCCCAAAGCAATCAGACTTCCATTACGAATCATGGCAAGTCGATCGCATTTGTCTGCTTCATCCATGACGTGGGTGGTAATAATGATCGTTGTTCCCTCATCGCTCATCGCCCGTAGTTCGTTCCAGATAGATACTCGCAAGATAGGGTCTATACCAACAGTTGGCTCATCAAGGATTAGAATTTTCGGTTGGTGTAACAAAGCGATGGCAAGAGACAAACGTCGTTTCATGCCTCCAGAAAATGATGAGACTAATTTTTTAATAGCATCTTGTAGATTGACTAGTGCCATGACTTCTTCGATGCGACGCCGTTTTGTTTTGCCAGATAACCCAAACAGCGATGCGAAAAAGTCAAGATTTTCTTGCGCCGTCAATTCTTCATATAACGCGTCCGATTGGGCCATATACCCAATTTTTGACAACATTTCACGCCGAGGTAAGGTGATGTTACCCATATAGACGGACCCGCTTGATGCTTCGTCAATACCTGCTAACAATTTTACAAGCGTGGTTTTCCCTGAGCCGCTAGGTCCCAATAACCCGAATATTTCTGATGAAAAAACTTCGAGACTAATCTCTTTTAGTATCGTTTTTTTTCCGAATCGGCGCGTTACATGGTCAGCAACGATACTTTCCTTATTAGGCATCCTCTCAACTCCTACGAAGTAAGTAATCACTCACTCATAAAGTGACACATGAAAAGAGGAATGTCAACGTCTTTTTGGTGTATAGCTAGGATGGCTCAATCAGTATAACCGAGCAAGCACATTGATGAATGCCTATCGGCATATTCACACACCTTTGTTCCGACATGCCATCATTCGCGAAAAGGCGGACATATATCGTTCCTTGCATACGTTTTTTGGTCCGTCTCAAAGTGCCTCAGGAGGTGTGTTATGACTTCCGCAGAGTTGCTTGAACTTGAACAGTCAATCGATTATATGGTTGAATTGGCGCGGGAATTTGGCCTTGATTTTTACGATATGCGTTTTGAAGTTGTGCCTGTCGATGTGCTCTATACGTTTGGGGCTTATCAAGGTATGCCTACTCGATATTCTCATTGGACATTTGGTAAATCATACCACAGAATGAAGCTGGACTATGATTTGGGATTGAGTCGCATTTATGAACTCGTGATTAACTCCGATCCGTGTTACGCATTTTTGCTTGATAACAACTCGCTTGTTGAAAATAAGATGGTGTGTGCACATGTGCTAGCTCATTGCGACTTCTTTAAGAATAATGCCATGTTTCGGCACACTCCTCGTAACATGGTCGACAGCATGGCTGCAAGTGCAGAACGGTTTCGTTCGTATGAAATGCAGTATGGAAAAGCTGCCGTTGAAGAATTTCTTGACTCGGTACTAGCGATTCAAGAACACATCGATCCGTCTGAAACAGCACGTCAAAAACACTTGGCACGGCTATCTAATGAACAGCAAAAAGAGGTAAGTAAAGACAAACGTCAACTGAGCCCTTATGCTGATCTTTTTTCCTTAGATGAGCGGATATCCACGGAACCAAAGCAGGAAAAACCTATGAATAAACAACAGCCGCAAAAAGATCTCTTGTTGTTTCTTGTGCATAACAGCAAAACACTAACGGATTGGCAACGTGATATTCTAACTGTCTTGCGCGAGGAAATGCTGTATTTTTGGCCGCAAATTGAAACAAAGGTGATGAATGAGGGATGGGCAACGTTTTGGCATCAGCGCATCATGCGCGAACTTGATTTGACAGCTGCTGAGGCCATTGATTATTCCAGAACCAATGCTTTAGTAACTGCACCATCACGGATGCATATCAATCCTTATTTACTTGGCGTAAAGATCTGGGAAGCGATTGAAAAAGAGTATGATGTGCCAACAGGTGAGCGCCATGATCGATATCATGTTGAGGGTAATATAGGCCGACAGCAAATGTTTGAAGTTCGCGAGATGGAGTCCGATGCTTCTTTTTTGCGCAACTATTTGACGCAAGATTTGATTGAAGAATTGGATCTGTTTCTCTATCAAAAGGTTGGTAATGAGTGGCGTATTGTGGAAAAGGACTGGCGAAAAGTGCGTGACAAATTGTGTGCGAGTCGGACCAATGGCGGTTATCCTGTACTTTATGTGATGGATGGAGATTATCAGATGACGGGAGAATTGTATCTAAAACACGCCTACGAAGGCATGGAACTTGACGTGAAGTATAGTGAAAAGACGTTGCCACATGTTTTTAAGTTATGGGGTCGTCCGGTGCACTTAGAAACGGTTTTAGAGGGGCGAAATATCCTTTTTTCCTATGATGGCAATCGCGTTCAACGCAAATTTTTGTGAGGGTAAAAACCACTCGCGTAATCGCGGCGAGTGGTTTTTTATGTGCGCCTATATCATGTTTGTTACGGATGGTTACATAAGCGCATCCCAAAGACTGTGGCCTCGCACTGGATCACCGTGCGCAGGGCAGATATAATCAAAGCGTAATTTCCCAACTTCTCGAATGGAGCGTTGTAGGATTGATTTGTTCCACGCGAGAAAAGATGGTGAAGGTGATAACTTACCCGATTTGGTCATAATGAGGTCACCTGCAAAAAGCACATCGCCATAGAGAAGGCAAACATGACCCGGAGTGTGACCAGGGGCGGGAACAATTTCGATACCGCCGATTTTTTGCCCAATTTGGTAGGTCTGATCGACATGTGGGTGATCGACTTTCATGAGAGTTTGAATGACTTTGCGTACTCCCGTTCCTTTTTTCTGCCCATGAATATAAGGCAAATCTTCTACTGAGGACCACAAAGTTGCATTTGATGCTTCTTTGATAGCTTTGGCATTGCCAATGTGATCAACATCTTGATGTGTTAATAAGATATGTGCAATATCTTTTGGGATCATACCGAGTTCGTCAAGAGCCTGCATCAGGAGATGACTTTTTCCCTTCATACCAGTATCGATCAATACAGGTTCTTGGCCCGTTAGCAAGTAGACATAGCTACCTTTCATCTTTTCTAAAAGGTACACGTTTTTTGTAATTTGCATGGGTTTTCCTCCGATCTATAGCATAACTATAAGTATAGGATTTTGCAGGAGGCATAGAAATAGTGGTTCGTTATTTTCTTTAACAATATAAAAAACGCGGGAGTATCAAATATTTCCTTTTCAGTACTATACAAAAATTAGTGATATAATAAAATAATGTGTGGGTACACAAGCTATCTTGACGTTTTGTATGTAAAGTTAAAAGCTATGGAGGTGTAGTTTGTTGAAGATGCGAAAATTAGGTACACGCGGTTTGACTGTATCACAAATCGGCCTGGGTTGTATGGGAATGTCTGATTTTTATAGCCACCGTGACGATGAGGAATCGATTCGGACGATTCACCGAGCAGTAGAACTTGGTATAACGTTTCTTGATACGGCGGATATGTATGGTGTGGGAAAAAATGAAAAATTAGTAGGCAAAGCGATCCAAGGTAAACGTGACCAGGTTGTTATTGCGACGAAATTCGGCAATGTACGTGGGCCTAATGGTGAGTTTTTGGGCATAAATGGTCATCCTGATTATGTTCGTTCTGCATGTGATGCCAGTCTTTTGCGTCTAGGAGTCGATCACATCGACTTATATTATCAACATCGTGTAGATCCGAGTACCCCGATTGAAGAGACAGTTGGAGCTATGTCCCGTTTGGTTGAAGAGGGTAAAGTGCGATTCCTGGGACTCTCTGAAGCATCAGCAACGACCTTGAAAAAGGCACATACGGTACATCCGATTAGTGCATTGCAGACTGAGTACTCTCTGTGGAGTCGCGATGTGGAAGATGAAATTTTACCTGTGTGTAAGGAATTGGGTATCGGCTTTGTTCCGTATAGTCCTTTAGGACGTGGGTTCTTGACCGGGCAAATTAAACGTTTTGAAGATCTAGCCCCTGACGATTACCGAAGGAACTCGCCTCGCTTTCAAGGTGAGAATTTCGAGAAAAATCTAGAACTTGTAACTCGCATCGAATCGCTTGCACAAGCCAAAGGATGTACTCCTTCGCAACTTGCGCTAGCGTGGTTACTCGCGCAAGGGGAAAACATCGTACCGATTCCAGGTACTAAACGTCGCAACTATCTAGAAGAAAACGTCGGTGCAGTTTCGTTATCTTTATCGTCCGCGGATTTGATTTTCCTTGCTGAAGTGGCACCTGTTGGTGTTGCCAAAGGCAATCGCTACCCTGACGCAGCGATGAATTCCGTGAATCGATAAATTCTTGGTTACAAATTGATGATGTCTCTTGTCACGATCTGTTATTGAGGCGATAATAAGGCTACAATAGCAGGTTGGCCGTAGTGAGGTGGTAGTTATGTTCGCGATTTTTCGTAGATCGATCAAGGTCTTAGGAAGCCTTTTGCTTGTTGGGCTTACTTTGTCACCGTTGCCTGCCTTCGCGAAAGGTGATTCGGCACTAGTACAGACTATGCCTTGGCCAAAAGATGTGCAATTGCTTAATGCCTCGCCGCTGACATTGTATGAGAATTTGCACGTACTTGGTGCAAAATGGGGTGTTGTGCAAGAGTCGTATTTTATCCATCATAAAATGGATACCTTACTTCATGCTGTAGGGCCTTGTGAATTGGGGCAATTTATAAATCCTAAATCACCTCATCAAAAGTTTTATTTTGCAGTGATTAAAAATGGTCTTGGCAAACCTGTCGCTTATGCGATCAATCGAAAAATCTTTTTAAACCTCTTTAGTTTTCGGCATGCGATTCATGATCATTCTGATTGGGAAATGATTGGAAGTGCACTTGGCCTGTATTCGGGAACAGTTTCTGTGCCACTAAACGGGTGATCGAATTTTTTTATGACAGAACATGATGCCGGGTTATCCCATGGATCATATCTCATGGGACCCGGTTTTTTGTATCATTGGGGGATGAGTTATGCATCATATTACAAATCGAAGAAATGTCACCATCGCAGTTATGGTGGCTACGTTTTTAACAGCTATGGATAGTACCGTCGTCAGTACTGCCATGCCGACGATCGTTAGTGACTTGGGTGGCTTGAAGATTTTTAGTTGGGTTTTTGCGGTATATCTTTTAACGACGGCCGTCACAACGCCTATCTGGGGCAAATTATCTGATCTATTTGGCAGAAAACGCATATTTGTTATTGGTACAATTTTGTTTTTACTTGGCTCCATGTTTTCTGGTATGTCACAAACGATGGATCAATTAATTTGGTTTCGCGCCTTTCAAGGGATCGGAGCTGGTGCTGTTTTCCCCATTACATTAACGATTATTGGAGACTTGTATGAGTTGCAACAGCGTGCACGAATTCAGGGACTCTTTAGTGCTATTTGGGGTATTTCAGGTATCTTGGGGCCGCTTGTTGGGGGCTTTTTTGTCGATAATCTAACATGGCGGTGGATCTTTTATATCAATATCCCGATTGGACTTGCATCAATTGTAATGATCTGGATATTTTTATTTGAGCATTTTGAGAAAAAGGAAAAACACATTGATTATCTTGGTGCTATCACATTTTCGATCGGAATTACTTCGCTTTTGTATGGTTTGTTAAGCGCAGGAAGTACATATGCATGGTCTTCACCTACGCTATGGGGTTTATTTTCTATTGCCATTCTTTTTATCGCACTCTTTTTTCTTGTAGAAACTCGTGCCAAGGAACCCATGCTGCCTTTATCTCTATTTCGATTAAGGATTATTTCCGTTTCTAATCTTGCGAGTTTTCTTGTAAGCGGGATTTTAATCGGTTTGAATGCCTACTTACCGCTTTGGATTCAGGGAATATTGATGCATAGTGCCACAAGTTCAGGTTTGACCCTAGCTCCTATGTCAATTGGCTGGCCAATTGGTGCAACTATCGGGGGCAGGATTATGCTGAAGCTAGGAGCAAAGAGAACCACATTATTTGGTATGCTTGCGCTGCTTATCGGTACCGTCTGGCTCTCACTTGTTACTATCGGTTCTGCACAATGGCAGTTGGTTGTTGTGATGTTGATCGTTGGCTTTGGTTTTGGATTTACCATGACTGCGTTCACTATTTTGGTGCAATCTGGCGTAGAATGGAATCTTCGCGGAGCGGCTACGGCATCGAATCAATTTATGCGTACACTTGGGCAGACTATCGGTGTTGCCGCTTTTGGTACGTGGTTTAATCAATCTCTGTTATCCTATGCCACCTTGCATCCCTCAGCAAAAGGCTTACTGGGAACAGGGATTAATCGTATCCTTACGCCGCAGACGGCGAGATTGCTACCCCATGATATTTTGTATTCTATGCAGAAAGGGTTAGCCTATGGACTCCATGGTGTTTATTTATCGCTTACTGTTCTTGCTATTGCTGGAACGATCGTCGTATTTTGGTTACCACATCATCTGGAGGGTCTAAAATAATTGCGAATACGCTTTCTTTAAGCGTATAGTAGATTTAAAGACTTTGAGGAGTGTTGCCTATGAAACTCGGCGTACTTATGGTGTTGTTTGCAAAGATGCCTTTTGAAGATGCCTTAGATTATGTGGTACAAAGTGGTCTGCAGACCGTCGAGATTGGGACGGGTGGATACACGAATGACGCTCATTGTAAACCTGCTGAATTGCTTGCTGACAAAGCTAAATTAGAAGCTTTTGAGCGTGCTATTCGCGACCGTGGTCTTGAAATTAGCGCGTTAAGTTGCCATGGCAACCCGTTGCATCCGAACAAAGAGGTTGCTCGTAGAGATCATAAAGTTTTTGAAGATACTGTGTTGCTTGCTGAACGCTTAGGTGTAAAAACGGTGGTTACTTTTTCCGGTTGTCCAGGTGAATCCGAATCATCGCAAAACCCTGTTTGGGTCACATGCGCTTGGCCAGATGACTACACGAGGGTGCTTGATTGGCAATGGAATAGCAAAGTGATCCCTTACTGGCGTGAACAAAATGCTTATGTAAAAGCACATCATGTTCAAGTTGGTCTTGAGGCGCATCCTGGTTTTGTCGTCTATAATACGGAAAGTATGCTTCGTTTGCGTGAGCAGGCAGGGGAACAGATTGGGATTAATTTCGATCCTAGTCATTTGTTCTGGCAAGGCATCGACCCGGTTGCTGCAATTAAGGTTTTGGCGAAAGCGGGTGCGCTTTTCCATTTTCACGCCAAAGACACGGGCCTTGACGAAGCCAATATCAAAGTAAACGGCGTACTGGATACCAAGAGCTATCGTGATGAAAGCAATCGTTCTTGGATTTTCCGAACGGTGGGTTATGGCCATGGAGAACAAGTATGGTGCGATATCCTAAGTGCGTTGCAACTCGTTGGTTACGACGGTGCTGTTAGTATAGAACATGAAGATAGTTTGATGTCCGTCGCGGAAGGTTTTCAAAAAGCTGTTACTTTCTTACAGAAATTATTGATCAAAGAAAAAAATACGGAAATATGGTGGGCCTAAACCTTTAAGTCACGAGCGCTCGAAGATTTTTCTTCGGGCGCTTTAACTTACTCTTCATAGATCATTTTAATCGTCATACCACCGTCGATGACAAGGTTTATCCCTGTAATAAAGCTAGCTTTTGGTGAAGCTAGATAAAGACAAGCTGCGGCGATATCGTCAGGCTGTCCTACTCGTCCCACAGGATGCTGAAGTCGATCGCGATCGCTATGATTGGGTGTTTCTCGTACATCGATCCATCCTGGGCTAATGGCATTAACGCGAACTTCGGGCCCAAGACTTACGGCTAGTGCATGTGTCAATGCCACTATTGCACCTTTGGATGCGGAGTAAGGTTCCGTGTTGGCTTCTGACATCAGTGCTCTTGACGATGCAATGTTGATAATTACACCTTGCTTTGCTTCCCTTAGGGCTTGCCCTGCGTATTTAGCCATCATATAGGGACCTCGCAGGTTAACGGCTAAAACGCGATCGAATTCTTCCATCGTCCGATCAAACAAGGATGCCTGGTGAAATATACCTGCATTGTTAATGAGGATATCAATGTGGTGATAATGGCCTAGTACATAGTCGATAGCATGTTTGACATCTTCTTCTTTGGCAACATCAGCAAGCAGAAAGACACCTTGTAATCCATGGCGTGTGAAACTATCTTGCCACGCCGTACCAAAAGCCTGATTTACGTCTAGGCAGACAACAAACGCACCCGCATTTGCGAAATGTTCTGTGATGGTCTTCCCGATGCCGTGAGCACCACCCGTAACTAGGACGATTTTATTACGATATTCCACAATTTACACCCCGCAATATGATGGATACTCCTAAAATAACATACAAAAAGCCACCTTGCGGTGGCCTCGTCACTTAACTTAAACTCAGTTGCTCTTACTTTCAAGGTCCTGATAGGAGAAGGTGGCACATAAAGTTCCCCGCTCTGTACCTACGATAGCATTGCCGTTGGTCTGTACCAAAATGGCTTCTGCACTGCAATGCAACTTGTCATTATACACACATTCTTCAACTTCGCATTTTACGGCTGATGGCATGGCAAGCACCTCCTTGACGTAGCGTTTACAAAGTTGTTGTGGTGTATGCAAAGTACATACAAGTAACAGATTGGTGACAGGAACTAGGATTTTTTATGGCATTGCCCTGCAAAGCACAAGGATCCCGTATAATGATACAAGAATTGAATGGAGACTTGACTTTTAAATACGGAGGACCTGCTAAGTGATTACAAAACGCTCAATGACACTTATATCACTTTGCCTAGTGCTTCTTATTTCCCTGTTTGTGATCTTGATGCACCACACTTCGTCAAGTCCTAATGGACAGAGCGCGTTATGGTCGATCGCATCTGAATTACACGCACCGGGAGATACAACTACACAAACCGTAGCTAGCTCGACGGTACCAAGCGCGTGGGTGATTCGCGATGAGATAAGTCGAATGTTAGCGCAGGGGGCAACAAAGGCGCAAATCATAAAACATATGCAAGAACAATATGGGCCATCCGTGTTGGCAGATCCCACATGGCAAGGAATTGGTGCGACCGTGTGGATATTTCCTTTCGTCATTTTGGCCATTTTGGTCGGGTTTGTCATATGGACCTTACGGGCTAGGGTAAATCGTTCGTTACAGCAAAATGCGGAGCGAACGTTGCAGGTCGATGCGTCAGATCGATATCTGGACAAGTATATATAATGCGGAGGGATAGTTGTGGCCAAATCACTTAGAGTACGATTGTGGTTGGCATTTTTATTCGTGATTATCGTGATTGCTTCGCTGATTGGCGTTGGCGTAGCACGTTCTACGAGTTATTATCTAACCGTTTCGCAGGCACTGGTAAGTAACCCATCTCCTTTTTCTACAGTTACGGTGAGTGGCAATATCGTAGCAAACAGTGTCGCTTGGAACTCTTCAACAGAAGCTTTGCAATTTGCTATCGCGGATAAAACCGGTCAGCAACGTCTTGTCGTCAAATACCATGGTGCAAGGCCGCAAGATTTTGCCAATGGCTGGCCTGTCATTGTCACTGGGACGATGAATGCTGGAACGCTTACAGCGACTAATCTTGAGATTAAGTGTCCCTCAAAGTACGAAGCTAAAGCTCCGAGTAACAATACGTAAGGAGGGAGACTCATTTTATGTTTGTCGGAGATATAGGGCGTGCTGCGCTATTTCTTTCTATGTTTGTCGTGCCCTATGTATTTCTAGCTTCTACGTTCGGTGTGGTAACGAAAAATAAACGTTTGCAAGCCTCGGCTAAAATGGCAGTCGTTTTGCAATTTGTACTTGTTGCCATAGCATCAGGCGCACTTATTGAGCTGTTGGTTTCCCTGAATTTCCGTTATACGTACGTAGCAGAGTACACAAGTCGGGGTTTAGAAGTACTGTATCGGATCGCCGCATTTTGGGGTGGTGATGCTGGATCGTTACTATTTTGGCTTTTGATTATGAGTGTGTACCTGTTGGTTGTGCGTTTTACTACGCATGAAGGTAGCGAACAGATGCATCCCGTTGTTACGGCGATTATGGCTTTTGTGATGACCTTTTTTGCTATTGTCATCAATACGGTTGCTAATCCATTTGACACGCTTCCTTACACGCCGCAAAACGGTAATGGCTTAAATGCATTACTTCAAAATCCCGGTATGACGGTGCACCCTGTTAACTTATATTTAGGTTACATCGGATTTCTTATACCGTTTGCTTATGCGATGGCAGCCCTTATTCTTAAGCGCACCGATGCTACGTGGCTTCGTGTCACGCGACGTTGGACATTAATATCATGGTTATTTTTAAGCTGCGGTATTATTTATGGTGCGCATTGGTCCTATGAAGAACTGGGATGGGGTGGATATTGGTCATGGGATCCCATTGAAAATGCTGCACTCATGCCATGGCTTGCTGCGACTGCCTTTTTGCATTCGGCTATGATTCAAGAACGTAAAGGCATGCTTAAAGCGTGGAATGTCATTTTGATTTCGTTGACTTTCTTGTTGACGCTCTTTGGGACAGCCTTAACGCGAGGCGGCATGCTGTGGTCTATCCATTCATTTGCGAATGGCCCAATGGGGACATTATTCATGTCTTTTGTAGGCATCATGCTGGTATTTAGTGCAGCGATCATCTTTTGGCGTTTTTCCTACTTGAAAGCTGACGCCAAATTTGAAGCGATCGTATCTAAGGAAACAGGATTTTTATTAAATAATGTCCTCTTCATTGGTGCACTTTTTGCTGTGTTTTGGGGTACCGTGTTTCCTCTTGTGACGGAAGCTGTGACAGGCACCCAAATGATGGTGAGTGCACCTTTTTACAATATTGTGGTTCTGCCCATTGGCGTTGCCCTTATTTTATTGATGGCCATAGGCCCTGTGGTGGCTTGGCGAAAATCAAGTCTCGAAAATTTAGGCAAATTTCTCTTGGCTCCAGCTATTGTGGCTTTGATCATTATGTTGATTATTTTCTTTCTAGGCTATAGAAATCCATTATCATTAGCTTCATATTTTGCATCAAGCTTTGTCGTTTGGACAATACTGTCGGAGTTTTGGCGCGGTGTAAACGCACGTATGCGTATGACTGGTGAAGCGGCAGTCATTTCACTTGTGCGTATGATCGGTAAAAATCGTAGACGCTACGGTGGTTACATTGTTCATTTGGCTGTGATTGTGATGGTGATTGGATTTGCAAGTACAGGTGGGTATAGTCAACAAGTGACGATCAATTTAAAGCCAGGAGCTTCAGTTTCAATCGGTGACTATGTGCTTCTGTATCATGGGTTGCGAACAAGCCAAAAACCTGGACAAGTTGTGCTTTCAGCCGATTTGGTGGTTTATACAGCGCAGGGTAACTCGATAGGCGTTTTGCAGCCAGCGGTTACGTTTTATGAAAATGGTCAATCGCCGTCTTCTGATATGGCATTGTATAGCACGCCATGGACGGATCTCTATGTGGTTTTAGATGGGACGGATAATCAGACCGGTCAAGCGCTCTTTGAAGTACATCTAAATCCGCTAGTCAGCTTTATTTGGGCGGGGGGCTACTTGTACATCGTTGGAACTTTCGTAAGTTTATGGCCAGAAAAAAAGCGTCAAGATAAAGCAAAAAGGCAGGTTATAAAAAATGCATTATAATGTCGCTTTGCTCATCTTTACGGTGATTAGTTTGGTTATCCTTGCTTGGCCCTTTCTGTTTTCTCGCCATATCCGAATATCTTCTTATGATGTGAGTGATGAAGTGGTTACTGTTCTCGGGCAAAAGGATCTTACGTATGCCCAGTTAGCTGATTTAGAGTATGACCGGCATATGGGTAAAGTGAATGAACAAAGTTATCTCGTTGTTCGAGACGAGCTATTATCAACATTGAATCAGGTAGAAAAAGCAGAACAAACGGTGAGAGAACACATTGCACAGCAAGTGGAACAAGAGTTGCAACGTCTACATGCAGATGAGGCCACGCGATGAGAGCACATGGTCCTTTCGTTAAACAAGTAAGAGCAAGTTTCGTGGTTGTCGGTTTGATGTTGTTTCTTATGTACGCATGGCCAGTTAATGCTGCCGCGATCAACACTAACTCGTTGTATATCAATCAAGAACAGATTGTTGCCATGCCAACCAAAAATGATCAGCAAGTTTTGCTTGTCGATACAATCCAATTGTATAACGGTTCAGGGCTTTCGCAACAGGTAAAAGTGCCTCTTTTACAAGGGCTTACAAATGTTCGGTTCCTAGGCGGCAATACAACGCCTAAGCAAATTTCAAATCAACGTTTGGTTGCGCTAATTCATCCCGGCATGACGACTTTTTCGCTTCAAGCAAGCGTCCCATTTCAAGATCAAGGTGCGAACTTGGTGTTATCATCACCATTTGTTGTTCGATCATTTTTTGTAGCGATCCCTGAAGGGTCCTTGGCGCTTTCTGCAGAAGGTGGATTTGAGACTGTATCAACCACCTTTACGGCCAATCATATGATATTTCGGCGATTTGCCAAGTTAGCTTTACAGCCAAATACGCCCTGGCAATTGTCGATGACGATGTTGCCTACAGCAAATGGTAAACAGGCAAAACCGTTGCCTGGATTGCCTATACTTAATTCGTATAACCAACGTTCTGCTGATTTTGAAGCAGTAACTAACCTTGTGCTAGCGGTGTTGATTCTTGCAGTTGGTATCTTATCGATTCGCCGATCTGGGCAGACAAGGCGCCGTGTTTCTCCTGTTCAAGATGCAAGTAGGCAAGAATTGCTTCGTGCAAAAAATGATCTGATGAAGCGCTGGCTTGATTTAGAGAAACAACATGATGCAGGTGAACTAACCGAATCTGAGTATGTGACGCAACGGACGATGTGCAAAGATAAAGTTGTGGATGTCGAATTATCGCTGCGCGCTGACCGTGGATAATATGAACTTGCTTACACTTAGTAATGTTTGTAAAGAAGTAGGCCATCGTATGCTTTTGTCCGAAGTGAATTTCGCCTTAGAAAAAGGTGAAATGGTTGGCCTGCAAGGTTTAAATGGCAGCGGTAAAACCACACTATTACGCGTCATGGCAGGGCTGTCTAGGCCGACAAAAGGTACTATTGAGGTACTAGGTCAACCAGTAACGGCATCAGTTCGAAAAGCGATCGGCGTAGTATTTCAAGAGTCGATGTTATACGGGGATTTGACTGTGCGGGAAAATCTACTTTATTATGCCAAACTGTATCGCGTGGTAGATCCCAAAGATCAAGTTGCATTATGGTTGGAAAAGGTTCATTTATCATTGGATGCTGATGAAATGACAAAGACCTTGTCAAAGGGGATGAGGCAAAGAGTTTCCATCGCGCGGGCCCTACTACCAAAGCCGCAAATTCTTTTATTAGATGAACCATTTGATGGTCTTGACGCACGGCACACACTTCTAGCTGAATCATGGTTTGAAAGCTTTGCTAAAGAAGGCTCTGGTGTAATTTTTGTCAGTCATGATGAGAAGCAAGTTATGAAGTTAGCGACACGGCGCGTTACCATCGATGGCGGCTACCTGCTTCAAGGGGGATTGACTTGATGTATCTGCGTAGCCTTTTTGTGCTCACAAGTAAGGACTTGGCGATAGAATTTCGTACAAAGACACTTTTTGTATCGGCTGTGACGTTTGCTGGCTTGCTCGTCGTGCTTTTTGGTTTCTCTGTGTCGGGATGGAGCGCGTTTGAACTGCATTCACTGCCTTCTATATTGTGGGTGCTGATTTTTATAGCTGGCTACCTTGGACTTAATCGGCAAGATGATAAGGAGCGCTGGGATGGGGCACTATTGGGAGCCCTTATGGCACCTATTGATCGTAGTGTCGTCTTTTATGCGCGAGTCTTATCGAATACCCTTTTTATGGTTCTCATTGAACTTGTCTTAGTACCGGTTTTTATGGTTGTTCTTCGGCAATCTGTTCCGCAAGTGCCGATGCTTTTTATAGTAGCGATGGTACTTTGTACGCTAGGCTTTATGGCATTAGGCACATTCTTGACAAGTGTCGCAAGCGCCAGTAATCTGAGGGAAATTGTCGTGCCAATCCTTTTATTTCCTTTGGCCATTCCGTTGTTCCTTGCTGTGCAGACGATTACACAAGCTGTTTGGTATGCTTCAGGACTGGGATTTTTGACAGCGTGGTGGGCGGTTTTAGTTGGTTATGCGGTGCTGTTTTTAGTCATGCCTGGCTTGCTGTTTGAGATTCTTGTGGAGGTTTGATGGTCTTGGTTCAATTTCGTAAGGGCTTTTTAGTTATCTTGTTTATTGCGATGATCGTTAGTATGTATCTTGATTTTATTTGGTCGCCTCCAGAAGCTCAGATGGGCGATACGGTACGTATCTTATATTATCATGTGGCAAGTGCAACAGATGCATTCTTAGCTTTTGGAATCACAGCAATTGCAAGCATTGTTTTTTTGATAAAAAAGAGCGTTTTTTGGGATCGACTTGCTGCTGCGTCGGCGGAGATTGGTTTGGTCTTTACGACGCTTGTACTAGTGAGTGGTTCCATTTGGGGTGAGGCTGTATGGAACGTATGGTGGACATGGGATCCAACGCTCACATCGACGCTTATTCTGTGGTTTTTGTACGTGGGGTACCTTTTGCTTAGGGTATCGATCGCGAATCGGGATCGTTCCGCTCGAGTATCCGCAATTTTTGGCATTGTTGCTGCCATTGATCTTCCTATTATTCATGAATCGGTGACATGGTGGCGAGGTATCCATCCAAGTGTCATCACTGCCTCGGGATTTAATATGCCGCCAAGTATGGTTATTACCTTATTGTTTAGCATTGCGGTATTTATCTTCTTTTACCTCTTTTTATTACGTATGGTGACCTTATTGCAACAAGATAAAGATGCATTGGATGATTTACGTGAGCAAGTTCGCAAGAAGATTCATCAACAACAAAATGAGAGGTGATAACACGTGGGATACGTTTTAGCCGCAGCCTTAGTCGTGTGGATAGGAACATTTCTCTATATGATTGTCTTGATAACAAGGGAACGTAAGCTACATAGAGAGCTTGATGATCTAAGAAAAATGGTTGATCATTGGTCAAATACACCGTCGTAAGATAAAGAAAAGCCCGCCACCTGATCCAACAAGTGGCGGGCTTTGTACTATCATTAGGCTAACTTGGCTTCGGTAACACGTGCTGTTTTGCGTGCAGAGGCTGAAAACCAGATGTATAAAATACTGGCCACGATAAAGCTCACATAGTAGGAAATATCACCAATTTGTGGGAGACTCTTTGCGATAGGTCCAGTAAAGTACAATTGATTGAAAAACAGTGACGAGACAAGAGCACCAATGGCAAAAGCCCAAAAACCGGCACGAAAACTCCCTGCGTTTTCATAGAAGTCTCGTACATCGCCACGATGCCGACGAAATAACACATAATCCAGTAAAACCACGGCCAACCACGGGCTGACCCAATAGGCAAGTACATAAAGGAAATTGCTGTAGTTCTGATAGTAATCATTTTGGCCGCCGACATAAGACAAGATTCCGCCAAGTATACCGACGATCAAAGCAGCAACCCAACGTTTTGGTGCTACAGCACGAATCCAAGCGACATCAATGGCCAGAAGAGATAAGGATCCGGAGTAGATATTTAAGACATTTGCGGTAAGTGTGCCAAGAATAATGGCTAACATCGTGATAACGCCGAGCCAGTGTGGCAAGATACCAGACACAACATCGGTTGGAATGTATACAGCTTTTACTGTGGCGAGAGCTGCACCAAGAAGTTCGAGCCAAATACAAGGGATGACATTACCCCAAAATGCAGCATGAAAAGCTTTTTTGGCTGAAGTGTTTTTGGGAAGATAGCGGCTATAATCTGAACTAAATGTCATCCAACCCATCATATAGGAAAGAGAAACACCGATAGCGAGAATAAATGCGCCGGAGAAACCGCCAAAATTACTTACGGTTTTCAAGTTTTCAGCAATATTTAAATGAACGTGGCTAATAGCAAAAAAGGTAACAATGATAAAAACAGCAGCAAGAATTAAAGCAGAAAGACGTTCTACGAAATGAATAAGATTATGCCCATAAACGCTAACGATGGCTTGTAGGACAATCATAATAAGTAAATCGGGTAAAAATCCGATAGGAAGTACCCATTGAAGTGCATACACACCAAGTACTGTATTGACCGCATACCAACCTATACCAGCTATAAAATTAAATAAGGCGGGAAACATGTTACCAATAAACCCAAAAGCGCCTCGGGATTGGATCAATTGGGGTATACCCCATTTATATCCAAATGTAGTTAATGCACCAATAGCGAGTGCACCTACTACGGTACCAATCACAATCGCTAAAGCCGCCTCCCACATATTCAAACCAAATACACCAACAGATAATACACCGAGACTTAATGTGGCAAATTCGAGGTTTGCGCTAAACCAAAGTGTAAAAATGTTGCGCGTGCGGCCATGGCGTTCTGTTTCCGAAATCGGATCAATACCATGAGGTTCGACGTGCAATACTTCATCGCCATATGCTTCTTGCGTTTGCATAATGACCTCCCTGTGTGATGACTTCAATTTCTAGTATCACCCGACTAAGAGAAACAGTCAATAGAATTCACGAACGAAAATGATGACTTTTTGAATTTTGTTCGTGTTTTACCTTGTAGCCAAATTCATGTACAAAAAAGTCTCCTCTAAATAATCGAGAGGAGACAGTGTGCAGATTGTATTAGTTGTGTTGAATGGCTGTTTTGCGCACGTCATCGATCGTTTGCACCAAATGATTAAATGACTCTGCAAACGAAGCTAAACCTTTTTGTTTTAAATCGTCACCGATCTTTACAAGATTAATTTGTTGTTTCTCGCATAACGCCAAAATTGCTTCATCTTCTTCGCGGTGTTGATCCACGGTTACGACAGGATTCCCACGAGACAAAAAGGCTTCAAGCGTAGCTGGCGGCATCGTGTTAACGGTGTCTGGCCCGATTAGTTCGTCTACATAGAGCGTGTCTGATAAGGATTTGTTTTTTGTACCCGTCGAAGCCCATAAAGGTCTTTGCACCTTAGCACCATGAACCAACAAATCGTGAAACCTTGGTGAAGCAAACTCTTTCTGGAATAATTCATAAATTTTTCGCGTGTTAGCTATAGCTGCTTTGCCCGCAAGACGCTTTAAAAGGTCGTCATCCACGAGACTCTCTACAGCAGAATCAATGCGACTGACAAAAACGCTTGCAACGGACGCTACATGGCTGATGTCGGCACCTTTTGATCTACGTTTTTCAAGCCCATCGATATAAGCGCGTGCAACATCAAGATAATCTTGTTGTGTAAACATTAAAGTGACATTGACATTGATTCCATCGCTGATCAGTTCAGTAATGGCGAGCAGACCTTCTTGAGTGGAAGGGACTTTAACCATTAGATTGGGGCGATTTACTGCAGCAAAAATGCGCTTGGCTTCTGTAATTGTTTCTTGATGGTTATCGCACATATCAGGTGGTACTTCGAGACTAACAAAGCCATCCGCTCCATTCGATTCATCATAGACGGGGCGTAGAACGTCAGCCGCTTTTTGAATATCTGAAAAAGCTAGTAAATCGTAAATTTCTGTGGTGCTTTTGTTTTCGCGAGCCAACCGTTCGATATCTTTTTGATAAAGATCACTTTTTGCGATGGCATTTTCAAATATCGTAGGATTCGATGTAACACCGCGAACCCCTTGTTCGACCAAATGGGCTAATTCCCCATTTTCAACCATGTCTTTCCGGATGTAATCTAGCCAAGGGCTTTGCCCAAGGGCATTTAGTTCATGAAGTTTGCTCATGCCGTTTGGCTCCTTTTCATACTGGTTTTTACGGCTTCGATGACAGCTTCTTTTGTTATACCAAATTCCTTCATCAAAATAGCAGCAGGGGCAGAGGCGCCAAAGTGATCGATGCCAATCACAATGCCATTGTCACCGACGTATTTATCCCATCCAAAAGGATGTTCCATCTCAATGGATACGCGTGCCTTGACGTTTGGCGGTAAAACCATGTCGCGGTAGGCCTGCGGCTGTTCGTCAAATAACCGCAATGACGGTAAGCTTACCAAGCGAATAGAAAGTCCTTCACTTTCTAATTGTTGCTTTACTTCTAAAGCCAAACTGACTTCCGATCCTGTGGCGAGCAAAAGTGCATCAATCGAAGAATTATTTTCCTTTGCAACAATGTAGCCGCCTTTTTCGACGCCGACCACGGCTTGTTCCTTTGTGCTAGGCAAAATGGGTAGTGTTTGCCTTGTTAACGCCAAAGCAACGGGACGATCCCGATGGACAAGTGCATAGCGCCAAGCTGCCGTTGTTTCATTGGCATCGGCAGGTCGAAATGTAACGAGGTTAGGAATGATCCGTAAGGCAGCGACGTGTTCAACAGGTTGGTGTGTCGGACCATCTTCACCGACACCGATGCTGTCGTGAGTAAACACATAGACAATGGGAAGTTTCATGAGCGAAGCGAGTCGAATAGACGGCCGTAGATAATCTGAGAAGACAAGAAACGTCGCGCCAAATGGATGTATTCCACCATGTAAAGCGAGCCCGTTTAAGATAGCGCCCATCGCATGTTCTCGTACACCAAACCAAAGATTGCGTCCACTAAAGTTGTCTGCACAAAATACTTCTTCACCTTTGATTGTTGTATCGTTCGAAGATGAAAGATCAGCTGAACCGCCGAGAAAAGTAGGAATACCTTTAGCAATCGCATTAATGGCAAGACCGGACGCTTTACGTGTTGCCATTTTTTCACTGTCGACATCATAAAAGGGGAGGTTTTTCTCCCATGACGCAGGTAACTCTCCCTGCATAGTGGCGAAAAATTCCTTTGCCTCTTCTGGAAATTGCGTGGCATAATCTTGCATCATAGTTGTCCAAGTCGTTTCATATTCCTTGGCTTGCTTAACTTTGCTTGCAAAATGATCTTTCACTTCAGATGGCACAAAAAACGGTTCGTAGTTCCATCCATATTGCTCTTTAGCCAGTTGTGTTTCCTTAGCACCTAGCGGGGAACCATGGGCAGCCGAAGTGCCTTGTTTACCAGGGCTACCAAAACCGATCACGGTACGAACTTCAATGATGGTCGGTTTGCCTGTCGATTGCTTAGCATGAGCAATCGCTTGCTCAATTTCTTGTGTGTCATTACCGTTTTCTACGCGCAAGTAATTCCAGTTTGCCGCTAAAAACCTTTCTTTGACATTTTCCGTAAAGCTACGTGTGGTGGGGCCATCTAAAGAGATATCGTTTGAGTCGTACAAAACGATGAGACGATCTAATTTTAAATGTCCGGCAAGAGATGCCGCTTCATACGAAATACCTTCCATCAAATCCCCATCACCACAAAGGGCGTATGTATAATGGTCAATGACGGGAAACTTTTCTCGGTTGAATTTTGCAGCGAGAAAGCGCTCTGCCATAGCAAATCCAACCGCATTGGCAAAGCCTTGACCCAAAGGCCCTGTTGTAGTTTCTACACCAGGTGTATGTTTATATTCAGGATGACCCGGCGTACGACTTTCCCATTGCCGAAAATGTTTCAGGTCATCGATTGAAAGATCATATTGTAGCAAGTGCAGCAAACTATACAGAAGCATCGATCCATGTCCTGCTGATAGCACAAAGCGGTCTCTGTTATACCAGGTTGGATTTTGCGGATTGTGTCGCATAAAACGTGTCCATAACACATAAGCCATTGGAGCAGCACCCATAGGAAGTCCAGGATGCCCAGAGTTTGCTTGTTCTACTCCGTCGATTGAAAGCGTGCGGATCGCATTGATAGCCAATGCATCCATGCTTGCTATTTCCATATCCAACCATGCCTTTCCCTTTTTAGATAATTACATTATGCACGAAAATGTAATTTTTGGCGAACAAACCATGGCATGTGTTAAGCTTTTATCCTTGTGTATACTGTACATAAAAAGGAGAAATTGCGATGAACCCGTATGACCACGCGCATGCATTAGCTAAAGCGATTCGTGAATCGGACGGATTTCGTGCCATGAAAATGGCAAAACAAAAAATTGATCCGGATGATCAAGCGAAAAAAATGCTTCTTGATTTTCACATGAAACAGTTCGAATATGAACGTAAGAGACTGATGAATGAAGAACCATCACAAGAAGATCAGGAAGACCTGCAAAAGTTGTATGAGATTTTGCAATTGCATACGGCAGTACGCGATTATCTTCAAGCAGAGTATCAATTGGGGACACTTATGCAAGATGTGCAAAAGATTTTAACGGATGCTTTAGAGGAAGTATCCATTTCCTGAAAATACATACAATATAGGAAGGATGGGTGATTGATGAAAGTAACATTTCTTGGTCATGCTGCGGTTTCTATTACAACAAATTCACACACCATTTTAATTGACCCATTTTTAACGGGAAACGCACTTGCACCAGTAAAGGCTGATGAGGTGCATGCAGACGCCATTTTGGTGACACATGGCCACGGGGATCACTTAGGCGATACGGTTGCCATTGCTAAGCGCACAGGGGCACTTGTGGTGGCTTGTGCAGAACTATCCGGGTGGTTGAAGCAACAAGGTGTATCTGTGCATGCAATGCATTTAGGTGGGGCTCACGAATTTCCTTTTGGGTGGGTGAAATTTACCCTAGCTTTTCATGGAGCAGGTATCGATACTCCTCAAGGGATGGTCTATGGGGGCAATCCTGTAGGCATTCTCTTTCGTGCAGATGGGAAAACAATCTATCATGCAGGAGATACAGCGCTATTTAGTGATATGAAGTTAATATCGCAAAGACATCCGCTTGATCTAGCCATGTTACCGATTGGGGACAATTACACCATGGGGCCGGATGATGCGCTGTATGCGGCAGAACTTTTGGCACCGAAGGCCGTTATGCCGATACATTACGATACATTTGAACTGATTCGTCAAGACGCGCATGCGTTTGTGCAAGAAGTGCGAGCGAAAGGTATACAGGCTTATGAAGTAAAACCAGGCGAGAGCGTCAAAATTTGACGCTCTCGTTGTTGCTTTCGATAATATTGCAAAAGGGTACTATTGCGGATCTTGAACCATATTGATCATCATGCGAGCTAAGGATTCTTGATCTTGCTTAGACCCATTTTCCCATAATTGTTTTAACAAACGTTCTTGTGGGTTTTCTGGATCCACTTTGTCCGCTAGAAATGATCCCAATTTGACGGCGGCATTCGTGATATTATCATTGGACATGCCAACATTGTGCGCTTGATCTACTTTATTGCCGAGAAAATCCTTCCACTTGCTAAAATCATCAATGTAGGACTGTGTTGAATTTGTATTCATCGTATCCCTCCTCAGGTTTCTTGCGACTTCGGGCTTAGTGTTTGTCGACGTCTCATCGCTTATGCACTTTAAAAGCATAGTGCTTGATCATCAGACATAAGGTGGTAGTATAGCTTGTCTGATTGAGAAAGGGAGAATCACGATGATTCGAGTCACTCGTATGCGCACGGTCTGGGAACCTACGCTATACACGATGGTTAGTTTGGGCTGTGTATATGTGGCGACGCAATATATACCTAATGCAATGACAACATGGCAAAAAGTGTTCGTTTACGGATGGTTTGCGTTTGCAACCATCGTGATTGCTTCTAATTTATGGTTTGTTTTAGGTGTGGATAAAGAGCGTCGCATAAAACGGTTACGAAAGCTCCACCGCAAAACGGTGTTTCAAGTTACGGGTCAAACCGAGATGTTGCGAAAACCTACGCGATAAATCCCTTAAATTATTCTAATTTATAGCGGCTGCTGACTACGTCGGTGGCTTTTTTCGCTTATAATAAGATTGTCGTTAGCTGAAAAGATCGCAGCAAAAAGAGAAGTGTTTGTCTTACTTAGGCACGGACAGGGTGGATGATGCGATGAGCGATATGTTTTTTGATCTCAAGGCGGCATCGTGGCGCCACGACAGTCAAGATGAATTGGCGTTTTTTGAAGCTCTCGCACAGCGGCTCGATAAATCTCTACCAGGATTGGTGACGATCGTTCGCGAGCGAAAGCTGTTTAGCCATGAGCATCCGATTGTGAAATTAGAAGTTATGATGGCTGAACGTAGTTATCAGGTTATTCGAGAAGGGCATACGTTGATGGCCAAACGTGCGCGTATTGTTCGTGGAATTGCCATTTCCACGTTAGATATGTCGTTTTCAGATTGGTTAGCGGAGTTATCAGCTACCCTAGATGCTTATGCCAAAGAACACGAACAAAGCAGACAATCATTGGAAGACTTTCTGCTGTGATTTCTTTGAATGAGAGGGGGAAAGCCATTGTTTGGGTTTTTATTTCAAAAGCAACCAGATGCCTCGAAAAAGTCAGGGCAAGAACGAGCACAACGAACGCTTGAAGCTTTTGAGCAAGGGACACTACCTCAAGATGTTGCTGATCGCTTAAACAAAACACGTTTAGGTAATTTACCATGGACAAGTGACTTGTCTGTCAATGAATGGTTGGCATTGCGTCCGTTTAAGCTAGAACCATTAGGACAAGTGATGGGAAGTTCTGTGTTTCAAGTTGGGTTTGTAACCTCGCAGTGGGGGCTTGGCTCAATACCTATGAATCACGAACTCATCGCACCAACAAAAGCTGCTTATGAAGGCAAACGCCTAGCGATTTTGCGTCTTGAAGAAGAAGCGAAGCAGCTTGGAGCCAATGCTGTTGTGGGCGTGCGCATCGCACAAAAAAACTGGTCAGATGAAGACAGGGTTATCGAATACGTGACTTATGGTACCGCGGTGCACGTTGAAAGCTTACCTAAAAATGATCGTCCATTGCTTGCTTCCGTATCGGGACAAGACTTTGTTCGCCTATTGCAAGCCGACGCCTTACCGATCGGCATAGCACTTGGGACGTCGTACTACTATGTGGTAACAGGCTGGCGCGCTATGCGTCAGGAAATGAGCTACTATAATCAAGAAATGGATACGTTTCAGGAAGCCGTTTCAACTGTACGAAATTTGGTACGTAGGCGTATGAAAGAAGAAGCAGTAAGGCTTGGAGGATCGGGCGTAATCGGCGCGGAGTTTGCGTTGCATGTCCATGAAGTGCCACGCGAGGTAGCTGAAAACGAATCGGTGAATGATCATATTATCGATCTCTCTATGTTAGGATCTGTACTTAGTACGACATCCTTTCAATCTTCGGCTACTGTATCGATGACAGTTAATCTAGGGGGGGATTCATAGATGTCTGATGATTTTCAAGATCTACCAAAACATGCATTAGAACGATTGCAAGGGTTACGCAGTGCAAATCATCCCGAGGGCGTTTTCACGAGTGATTTGAGTGTTAATGAGTTTTTACTCGTGCGAGAGGCAGGCTTTGAACCAATAGGCATGGTCGTAGGCAGTTCGATCTATCATATTGGCTTTCAACAAGCCAATTGGCGTAATAACGAAGAGATGCAGGTGCTTAGCCAAGCTATGTACCATGCTCGTGAACTCGCTATGTCGCGCATGGAGGAAGAGGCACAGGCGCTTGGTGCTGATGGTGTCGTCGGTGTACGTCTTGAAGTGGGACGCTATGAATGGGGCGAAGATCTAGCAGAGTTTATTGCGGTAGGGACGGCTGTTGCTGCACGCGATAAGGGCAATTATCGGGTCGCTAATGGAAAACCTTTTACAAGTGATCTTTCTGGTCAGGATTTTTGGACATTGCTTTCTGCAGGTTATCGTCCATTATCACTTGTTATGGGAAGTTGTGTATATCATGTGGCACACCAATCGGTTCGCCAATATCTGCGTTCCGTTGGTCAAAATGTAGAAATGCCCAATTATACGCAAGGTCTTTACGATGCACGGGAGTTAGCGATGGAACGTATGCAAATGGAAGCACATGAAGTGCATGCAGAGGGAATTGTCGGCGTGAATTTACAGGAAAAAAGTCACGGATGGGGAAGCCATGTGATCGAATTTTTTGCTGTAGGTACGGCTATTACACCTACGTCAAGTGAGCATACGATAGCAAAACCACAATTGATATTATCACTTAACGATTAGGGAAAATGCGTGCGGGGTGATGATGATGGGTATATTTCGGCGCGCGGCAAAAATCATTGAGAATGAGGTAAAAGACCGTCTAACAAAGGAACCTGACATACAAGAGCAATTACAAACAGCTTACGAACAAATGCTTTCTCGTGTCGGTGAGATTAAACAATTCATCGGTGATGTACTTAGTCAGCTTGAACGACTAGAAAAGCAAATAGCTTCCTTGGAAAAAGAAGAGCAGGATTTGGAGACACAGGCGACGCAGGCATTGAAAGATGGCGACGAACAACTTGCTAGGGAATTTCTTGAAAAGCGTCGCAAACGTAGGCAAAGAAGATTAGATTTGATTGATCAGCATACTATTTTAAAGAAAAAACTTGCCTATTTACAAGACGCACTCGATGAGCTAAAAGAGCGAATTAAAGATTATCAAGAACGGCGAGATGAACTGCTTGCTGATTTGTCTGCCGCAACGGCGACAGTTTGGTTGCATAAAACGTCCGATGTGATTAAGAGGGCTAGTCAAGAAGGACCTAACCCATGATAAACCAAAGGGCGGCTATACACCGCCCTTTGGTTTACGGTTTATAGATTGAGTCTAGTTTATGTTACGATACGTACTATATGAAAATCCAATGAGCCATAGATACAGGAGTGGATGGTTGTGCTTATTGTTCAAAAATATGGTGGCACATCGGTTGGATCTCCACAGCGCATTCAGGCTGTTGCAGATCGCATCGTGAAAACACGTGCCGCAGGGCATCAAGTCGTCGTGGTCGTTTCTGCGATGGGACACTCTACCGATGCCTTAGTTGAGTTAGCTTCACAGATAACTTCCGAACCGAACGCGCGTGAGATGGATGCGCTGTTAGCAACGGGAGAACAAGTATCAACCGCCTTACTTGCAATGGCTCTGCAAAGCCGGCATGTGAAAGCCAATTCGTTTACAGGCTGGCAAGCGGGTATCAAAACCGAACCTGTTCACGGTGCAGCACGTATTGAGGATATCGATCCACGTGCGTTAACCGATTATCTCAAGGAAGATGGCGTGGCGATTGTTGCAGGATTTCAGGGCATTGCACTAGGTTCTGTTACGACGCTTGGCCGTGGTGGTTCAGATACGACAGCGGTTGCGATTGCTGCTGCATTGCACGCAGATCGTTGCGAAATTTATACGGATGTTGATGGCGTCTATACCGCTGATCCTCGAAAGGTGCCTTCGGCACGTAAACTGCCGATGGTCAGTTACGAAGAAATGCTTGAACTTGCTAACCTTGGCTCGCAAGTTCTTCATCCTCGAGCCGTGGAAACAGCAAAAAGGCACAACGTTGCACTCGTTGTACGTTCGAGTTTTAGTGATGCGGAAGGTACGGTGATAACAGATATGAGCACAATGGAAGGATTGCGTGTGGTAACTGGTGTAGCCCAAGAAAAAGAGGTAGCGCGTGTGGCGATCTTGGGTGTCTCCTTACAAAGCAGACCGTTAGCAGGACTTTTTGGCGCGCTAGCTGACGAAAATATCAACGTTGATGTTATTGTGCAAAGTATTATTCGAGAGTCAGAAGTCGACGTATCATTTACTGTGTTTGAAGCAGACTTGCCGCGTGTCATCACACTTTTAGACGTATTAAAACCACAACTGGGCTTTAGAGAAGTGCTACATGAAAAAGGTTTATCTAAGATTTCTATTGTAGGAGCAGGTATGATTAGCAATCCAGGTGTCGCTGCGCAAATGTTTGAAGCGCTAGAAGCCGTAGGTGCACAAGTGAAAATGGTTAGCACATCGGAGATTAAAGTTTCTTGTGTTATAGAACAAGAATTGCTTGAGCGCGCACTCAATAGTGTGCATGATTCTTTTGCTTTGGGTAAGGAATAGTGAAACAGTCGAGACGGTAAAGAAAAACTGGGCCTTTTGCTTATGCAAGAGGCCCAAGTGATACTAAGGCAATGCCTTCCAAAATCCAGCGTTCTCTGCCCCAATATGCCATACAGCAATTCCTCGCAGGCTAAACTTTTGAATAAGATAATCGACTTTTGAAAGACTCTGTTGATCTTCAAACCATACCGTATGCAGCACGCCTGTTGCGTCTTTATAAGAAAATGTCGGTGTTTGTGATAATTTGTCCACCGTAATTGTTGCATGGTATGTTGCGGCTAGATTTTCTGCTTGTTGCATCGATACTTCGACCCCACTACCTTGTGACCAGTCATAACCATAGTCAGCAACACCTAGTAAAATTTTTTGTGCAGGGATCTGTAGTAAGGCATACTGGATGACACGCTGATCATTGAATAAAGCAGCAATGGCTCCGGGTTGTGTGCTTGGTACATGTTCATCATACGTGATCAACATAACTAGATCCGCATTCTGAGCGAGGGAACGATAATCATAGGGGCTTGTGCCCGACGTGCTTTTATCTCTTTCTGGAAGGCAGATCATCGTGGTTGCGCCAAGGGCAGACATCTTTTGATGCAACGCTTGCATAAACACAACATAGTTCGCACGATCTTTGGCCCAGATATTTTCAAAGTCAACGGTAATGCCTTGCAGTTTTTCTTGTGACACAATGGTCCCTATTTCATCAATCAGTGCGCTACGCGTTGAATTTGTGGCTAGCATTTGATCCACAATGCCTGGGTCTGCTTCATGCGTGATATTGTTATAGTTCGCAAGTACCATGAACGGTGCAATATGCTCCATTTTGATCGTCGCAAGTTGCCCTGAGACGGCGGGGCCAGCAGACATTGCTGTTAGTAAAAACTGTGTATGATCTTGTTCTTGCCTTGTTGTTGCCGAACCTTTTGGAAAATCTTTGATAAAAGGATAATAGGTTAGACCGATGGCATGAATTAAATTTGCATGTAAGGCGATATCCTGATTTTGCTTTGTTATATCCGGTGTACCTGTCGCAAAAAAGTAGACATACGGAGCCTGCTTTATTGCTGATGAAGAGGGTGTCAGCAATTGATCCTCTGCTGGTGGGTTTTTCATGATGGCGTTGGCTTGCGTCAGTGCTTGTGAAAAATCACTGCGCGTCATGGTTTCAAATGGTGCAAAATGTTTGGGAGACACTACTTGTAATAAACGGGTAGCAAGAATGCTATTAATCGTCATTTGTTCATCGATCGGTACCGTTTTTGTATCAAGTAAGGGAAAAGGGCGTACAAAATCGTATTGATTAATGCCGTAGAGTTTTGCAAACCATAAGGCGATAAAAAGCCTTGTTGCAGGTTGTTGAAAGGATGGTATGGTTTGATTCTGTAAAAGTCCATGCTGACTTGCCCATGAGATATAGGGGGCAACGCTTGGTGATGAGGGTTTTCCATTTTGCGCAGTCACATTGTTGACTTTTGTGGACAAGATATTATTACGGTAAGAAAGTGAAGCTGCAATGACATCTTCATAGGTGATAGACTGCCCTTTGTTTCTTGTTAGATCAACCGCATCAGGAGGCAATGATTGTAGGAGTTTTCGAGCTAGTTTAGCTTTAGCCGGGTCGTGAAGTAAGATGAGCAGTTGTTGACGCGCCAAAGCAAATTCGCGTACGGCGCTATTTTCGTAACAACTGGCAAGGCCATAGCGTGCATTATCGTTATTTTTGGCGATAGCAAGTTGTGTTGAAAAAGCTTGAATGGCTTGTGAAAACTGGCTATGTTGATAGTAGCCCCAGCCAAGAATGTTCCATACGGTATCATCTTTTGGAGCTAGTTTTGCTGCATGAAGCAAAATTGTCGTTGCAACTTTAAAATCAGTCGGAGCTAACAGTTGTCCTTGTTCGTAAACGGGTGGTTCCCACCAAGGAGCGAGTTTGGCACTGAGCG
>JAKADA010000011.1:0-32793 GCA_021820975.1 Bacillota bacterium | reverse complement strand
AAAATCTGCAAGCGCTTGTTTAGGATTTTTTTGATATAACTGTAACCCAGTTTGATAGAGAATTACCGCTTGTTGTGGTACGGTTTTAGCTAATACAGGCGGCATCTGGACAAATATGAGACAAAAGGACACAATGGAAGTTAATGAAATTTTGTATTTTCTATTCACAAAAATAAATTCCTCCTAGAAGTAGGTTTGTTTCTAACAATACAACACATCGCTGAAGGCAGGTATGTTTCATGGATGATGATCTTACTTCGCTATCGCAACAATTCCAGCAAGGCGAACGTAGCAGCACGGAGATAACGAGCTATTACCTTGAACGTATTGCACAATATGATCAGATGCTTTCTGCATTTATCACGGTGTGCGAACAAGATGCATTGAGCCATGCAAAAAAGGCTGATGTCGACCGCGAACAAGGTATCCATCGCGGGGCGCTTCAAGGTATACCGATTGCGCTTAAAGATTTGTTTCATACAAAGGGTGTCAAAACGACCGCGGGTTCGAGTATACGAGCGGATTTTGTGCCGCAAGATGATGCTATTGTCTGGCAAAAGATGCAACAGCAAGGAGCTATCTTGTTAGGCAAGACGAATTTGCATGAATTTGCGTATGGAACAACGAGTGAGAATCCTCACTATGGGCCTGTACATAATCCTTGGAATCTCGCACACAGTGCTGGCGGATCATCAGGCGGTAGTGCTGCCGCCATCGCAGCATCTTTGACGCCAGCTTCGATTGGTACGGATACAGGCGGATCTGTACGTATTCCTGCCGCATGTACAGGGACATATGGGTTAAAGCCGACACGTGGTTTGGTGAGTTTGACTGGTATTGATCCCCTTGCGATGTCACTTGATCATGCTGGTCCTATGGGACGTTCTGTTCGTGATATTGCACTTCTTTTGTCCATTATTGCAGGCTATGATGAAGAAGATCCATATAGTGTGGATGTTGCCCCTACGCCGTACAGTAGTGTGCTAGGGCAATCGATAAGAGGCATGACCGTAGGTATTGATGAAACCTATTATTTTGCTCGTGCACAAGAAGAGGTCATCACTTCTATTTTAGAAGCCAAACGCATACTTGAAGATGCGGGGGCTCATGTGATACAGGTAGCCGTTCCAGGAATTGAGGCATCATCTGCTATTCACGATGCTATCATTTCTGTAGAGGCTTTGACAACGCATCATGACGATCTTTCTCGCATGCCAGAGGCATATGGGGATGACGTACGTGAACGACTTCTTCTGGGAAGGCGTTATACAGCACAGGATTACGCCAAAGCATGCCGGGAACGAAAAGTATTTAGGCGCAATTTGTTACAAATGTTTGATTCGATCGACATCTTATTGACGCCTACGCTTCCATTCGTTGCACCACCTCTAGGACAAGGTACGATCACACTAGAAGGCGCTGTGCAACCGATACGCAACGGTTTGTCGAAATTTACGCGTCCATTCAATACGGCAGGTTTTCCGGCTATCGCTGTCCCGTGCGGATTATCTCGTGAGCACCTTCCTTTGTCAGTTCAGTTTGTAGCAAGGCCATTTGCTGAATCGCAATTGCTTAAGGTATCTTGCATCATGGAACAAGCATTTCCCTTTTTTTTGCCGCCTTTATTTCAATAACATGTTGGAGGTATGAAGATGACAAATGAAAGTAACACCTATGAGAAGTGGTTGCAAGATGAGCGATTGGATGAACAGTTGCGCAAAGAATTGACAGAGTTAGTCGCGCAAGATGCTCTTGATGAACTGAGAGAACGCTTTGCACGTGATCTTGAATTTGGTACAGGTGGGCTCCGCGCTAAGATGGGTGTGGGTACCAATCGCTTAAATAGGTACACAGTGCGCAAAGCAACGTATGGCGTTGTACGGTGGATTCAAAGTCAATTTGCAGGAAAAGAGCAAAGTATCGTGATCGGTTATGATGGACGTCATCATTCTGCCGAGTTTGCTCATGAAGTAGCTAGCGTGGCGGCAGCACATGGTGTTTTAGCTTATGTTTACGCTGATGCAAGGCCGACGCCGATGCTGTCTTTTGCTGTTCGTCATCTTGGCTGTGCAGCAGGTGTCATGATTACCGCGAGTCATAATCCGCCGGAATATAACGGTTATAAAGTTTATGGAGCCGATGGCGGACAGGTGTTGCCAGATGCGGCAGTACAAATCGTGCGTTTTACACAAGAAGTGGTTGATTTATTTGCGGTACCAGTCATGGATTTTCCTTCCGCTGTGCATGAAGGCTTTGTTCGCACAGTCGAAACTTCGGTAGAAGAGGCTTATTTCGCTGCATTGCATCCGTTACATCGCAACATAGCACAAGAGAGCAAAGATCATACGACGATTGTGTACACGCCTTTACATGGGACGGGTGGTTCTGCCGTGCCAAGAGCACTGCGCGAAGCCGGTTTTGAAAACATCGTGCTTGTGGACAAACAGTCGTACCTTGATGGGAATTTTACGAACGTAAAGAATCCCAATCCTGAAGAATATGTTGCTTATGACTTGGCGCTTGAAACGGCAAAAGAAGTAGCTGCAGATGTAATTATGGCTACTGACCCTGATGCAGATCGCGTCGGTGTGATGGCAAAAGACAATGCGGGCAACTATGTATTTTTCTCAGGTAATGAGATTGGCGCATTGCTTTTATCCGATTATTTACCGGAACTTGCTGTACAAGGGAAACTTACAAAGGACGCTGTGATGGTAACGACGAACGTTACTTCTGACTTTGGGGAAGTTATTGCAAAAAGCTATGGTGTACAGACAGAACGTACACTAACGGGATTTAAGTACATAGGAGATCGCATAGAAGCTTATGAACAACAAGGCAATCAACGATTCGTGTTTGGCTATGAAGAAAGTGTTGGGTATCTGGCTTTGCCTTTTGTGCGCGATAAAGATAGTGTGCAAGCGGCTATACTGATCGCCAATCTCATCGCAGCATTGCGTGCTAAAGGTACCAATCTTGTTGAGGCACGAGAAGCACTCTATACGAAGTTTGGCTATTTTCAAGACAAATTATTAAGTTATACCTTTATAGGACTTACGGGATTGCAAAAGATGAATGACTTTATGCAATCGTTACGAATGGAACCGTTGTTTGTTGCTCTAAGCAAAACTCTTGTTGTTGAAGATTATCTTTCAGGTGAAAAAACTTATGCTGATGGTACGCAGGACAAATTGACGTTACCTTCATCGGATGTGTTGCAGTTTCGCTTTGCAGATAATTCATGGGTAGCTGTTCGTCCATCGGGTACTGAACCCAAATTAAAAGTATATGTCGGTGTAAAGGGCAAAGACAAAGATCAAGCAAAGACGCTATTACAGACGTATGTTGCTGCGATTGAAGATCGGATTCGGCCATTACTTGCGTAACCCGGTGCACACGCACACACATATGCGTGTGCGTGTGCTATACTATGCGTAGAAAGCTTTGGAGGCGATGATACGCATGGAATTTACTACGTACGAAATTGCATTTCGTTTAGATGTCTCAGAAGAAACAGTGCGCCGTTGGATACGCACCGGATTACTCAAAGCGGACGATTCAAGCGGCAAATACTTGGTTAAAGAAGAAGATTTGCAACAGTTTTTGAAAAGACGCGGTACACCTGCAAGTAAGGCAGTGAGCTGGCTTGCTAGCGTTGGTACGGCGGGTATGCGTGCTACAGCTCCTGGTGTTGCTTTTGCTGCTTCAAATTTGGCGAATACGGCGGCCTTATCTGGATTAAAGTTATACAAGGTGTTATCTGGTATTGAAAAAGTGGGTTCGGATGAGTTATCTGCCATGATTGATGATGTGGATAAAAGTATTGGCAGTTTGCGTGACAACTTGCATGTGTTGCGGGAACAAGAGTCGAAGCTTGAGACGCAAATTAAAGAACTTGAAGAGATCCGATCCAAACTAAGTGCATCGGAAAGTGCATCAGAAGGAAAGAGGGAAACGGATTGATTCGCTTGTCTCAAGTGCAATTTGAGATGACACAAAATCAATTGGAGGAAGCTGTAAATACGTTGCTTCCTCCAGGTTTTTTTGTGTCAGCCGTTCACGTAACTAAACACTTTGTTCTGTGCACAGTGCAGGCTAAGGCCGTTAAAGTGGATGTGAAGTTAGAAGTTGCACTCGATGAACAAGCTGGGCAAGTTATGATTCGTATCCATGCATCGAAGTGGTTTTTATCACTTGACTTTGTGTTAACGCCACTGCTCAAAGCGATCACATCCGATGAACGTGGCATTTATGGTAACGGGACAAATCTATGGATTGATTTGCATAAACTTTTACACTCACATGTAGATGCGCAATCTTTTCACCTTATGCTAGAAGAAGGATCTTTTACAGTATTGGCAAAAGATGTGCAATTGCTGTTTGATTCATCAGAAGTTGCCTCATCGCTGTAGGAGTTGCAGGTGTTGCTGAGGGGTTATGACCTTGTATTCTATGATTTTAGCTATATTAGGACTTATGGTTGCAGGATTTATTGCTGGCTTTTTTGATTCAATCGTCGGCGGCAGCGGCGTGATTACGCTTCCTGCTTTACTTTCCTCAGGTATTTCCCCGTATATGGCTTTAGGCACGAATAAGATTGCGTCGACGTTTGCTTCATCGACAAGTTCTTGGACGTATTTTCGCTCTGGTCATCTTGAACGAAGGCTACTTTTGTGGATGATACCTTTTACGTTTGTTGGTGCATTGTGTGGTGCTGATACGGTACTGCATGTGGATCAACGCTATTTGCAAATTATCATACTGATCGCCATCTTAGTGATTGCCGTGATGACATGGTTAAAACGTGACTTGGGACAAGCGAACGAATTCGTTTTTTATCCCTTGAAAACGCGAATCATTGCTATGTTTATTGCGTTTGCCCTAGGATTTTATGATGGTTTTATCGGGCCTGGTACAGGTTCATTTCTATTATTTGCCTTTTTGGCTGTGTTTCGATTTGACTTTATTACGGCGGTAGGCAATGGACGTGTATTGAATTTTACAAGCAATACGGCCGCCTTACTCTGGTTTATTATTCAAGGTAAAGTCGTATATCTCTATGGATTACCGATGGGATTTGCCATGATGATAGGAGCGCGTGTTGGATCGCGGATGGCAATACGAAAAGGCGTGCCGCTCATTCGTCCATTATTTATCGTAGTTTCGATTGTTTTGTCCATGAAAATGGCTTTAACGGTTTTTGGCTGAGAGCGAGCATAAGGGAGTGCGACTTGTGGGTAACCGGGTTGATTTAGGGATTTATGTAAAAGACCACCTCATTATTGGGGATGGAGCTATGGCTACGCAATTGTATCAATTGGGTATGCCTGTAGGTATGTGTTATGAAGAGTTCAATGTATCTCATAAAGAAGCTGTGGGTTCTATTCATCGTGCCTACTATGAGGCAGGTGCGCGATTAATTGAAACGAACACCTTTGGTGCACATGTTGTGGGACTTGAACGGTACGGTCTAGAAGATCAAGTTGAAGCGATCAATCGTGCGGCCGTGCGCGTAGCACGTGATGCGGTTGGTGACGATGCGTATGTGGTGGGAACGGTTGGTTCGATGCGCGGGATTAGAAAAAAGCTAGCAGAGCCAATTGATTTAGCAAGGGGCTATCAAGATCAAGTAGCTGCATTGCTGGCCGAGTCGCCAGACGGTATTTTGTTTGAAACTTTCTTAGATTTTGAAGAATTGTTAGTCGCAGTTGAGGTTGCCCGTTCCCTGACTTCACTTCCCGTTATAGCACAGTTGTCTTTGCTGGATTTAACCGTGACACGCGATGGTGTGAAAGTCGTTGAAGCATTCTCGCGCCTGCTTGATAAAGGAGCTACGATTGTAGGACTAAACTGCCATTTTGGTCCAGCCGATCTGCAAAAGGCTTTTTCGCAAATGCATTTAGCAAATGAAACATTGTTGTCTGTATATCCCAATGCAGGATTGCTCAGTTTAACCGATGGACAGTACAAGTACACGTCAGAACCTGCTTACTTTGCAAAAATGGCTGTTGCATTTCGTGAACTTGGGATACGCGTGATTGGCGGATGTTGCGGGACGACGCCGGATCATATCAAGGCAATGGCAGATGCTTTATCAGGCTTATCTCCTACCACGGTGCCATCACCACCACACGAAAAAAGTGATAGCGATGCGCTTGTCCCGTCCGTTAAAGTAAAAGATCGCACACTTTTGGAAGCAGTACAAACGCGTGAGTTGACGGTGGAACCTGTGCATAAGAAAGCACTTCATACGCAGACAGTCATTGTTGAACTCGATCCGCCAAAGGATCTATCGATCGATACTTTTTTGACGGGTGCTAAAGCGTTGCGCGATGCTGGCGCCGACGCAGTTACACTTGCTGACAATTCTCTAGCTGTAACACGGATGAGCAATATGGCCGTGGGTGCTTTGATGAAACAACGTAACATCGAGCCTTTGTTGCATATTTCCTGCCGAGATCGCAATTTGATCGGTCAACAATCGCATTTGATGGGTTTGCATGCCTTGGGTATCCATCAGATCCTTGTCATCACAGGGGATCCTTCTCGCTTCGGGGATTTACCCGGTGCTACGTCTGTTTTTGATGTGTCCTCTTTTGATATGATTCGCATGGTCAAACAACTCAATGAGGGCATGGCGTTTTCTGGCCAAATGATTAAACATAAAACGCAATTTTCCGTGGGTGCAGCTTTTAACCCTAACGTCCCGCAATTTGATAAAGCGATTGCGCGCTTAGTACGTAAGGTGGAGACAGGGGCAGACTTTATTATGACCCAGCCCATCTATGACGAGAGAATGTTTGAACGTCTTTATTTGGCGACAAAGCATCTGCAAGTGCCGATTTTTGTTGGAATTATGCCGTTGTTAAGCCATCGCAATGCTGAATTTTTGCACAATGAAGTTCCAGGCATCACGTTATCGGATGATGCGCGAAAAAGGATGGCTAACTATAATGGACTACGCGCGCGCCAAGAAGGTGTGGCCATTGCGAAAGAATTGATCCATGTTGCACAGGCTTATTTTCACGGGATCTATTTGATCACGCCCATGCTGCGCTATGATATGACCGTTGAGTTAGTCGATTATGTTACAAGAAAAGGGGTATGATGCTATTTGGCATCTCATACCCCTTTTCTCGAAGCTAGTCGTTGACAATGGGTCGACGTGATGGCCAAAAAGCGGCTTTTGCAACGAGTATCGTGATGGCGGGGACGAGAAATGGCCGCACGATAAACGTATCAAGCAAGACACCGATGGCTGTTACAATCCCAAATTGCACGAGAATTTGAATAGGAAGCGTGGCAAGCACGGCAAACGTTCCCGCTAAGATAAGTCCGGCTGATGTGATCACTCCACCTGTGCGGTTGACCCCAAGCTCCACGGCATCTTTTAGTGGCATGTGTCGGCTTTCTTGCCAGATACGGGAAACCATAAAAATATTGTAGTCCTCACCAAGTGCAACGAGGAAAACAAACGCGTACAGAGGAATGGCTCCGGCAATCGCTTGTACCCCCATGATATTGTGCAACACGATCCAGCCAAGGCCTAGCGCCGAGGCGTAGGACAAAAGCACTGTGATGATCAAATAAACCATAGCCACAATGCTTCTGAGATACACAAGAAGTAAAATTGCGATAATGGTAATGACGATAGGGATAACAACTTTCGTATCGGCATTTGTTAAGGCTTGTGTATCGTACTGAGTCGATGTCTCTCCTCCTATCCACAATGATTGTGGCAACGAAGAATTTACTTTATTGGTAAGTGCTTCGCGGATTTTTGGGATATCATTCAATGCGCTCATCGAATAAGGATCTTTATTCAAAGTTACCTCAAAGGCCAGCCTATTTGAGTACTTTGGAGATGTCGTAGGTTGACTGACGCTTTGTACAAAAGGCAGGTTGGTTAACGTTTTTGTAATTACAGTGGCATTTCCACCTTGTGTTACGACTTCAACTGGTGCTAACGTGCCTGGTGAAAAATGCTTCGCTAAAATAGTATAGCCTTCACGAGAGGGCATCGTACTTGGAAAGGAGGACAACAGGTTATACGTAAAATGAATTTGTGTTGCAAAACTCCCCAAGACAATGAGCAATAGAGTAGCACCTATCGCTATGGTGCGTGGTCGCTTGACAACAAATGCGCCAAAAGAAAATCGCGTGCGGGCATGCTTTTGGCCGACGCGTGGGATAAAGGGAAAGAAAGCCCATCTTCCAAGAATGGCGAGTAACGCTGGCACGAAGGTTAGGCCAACTGCTGCCATGACCAAGATCGCAACGAAAAAAGGTATGGCAAAGCGATGATCGGAGCCATAGCGTGCAAAAAGCAATGCCAGTAAAGCTAACATGACGGTCAATGCGCTCATCAAAATAGCACTTGCTGTTTTACGCAATGCAAGGTTGATAGCCATGTTTGAATCTTGCTCTTGCAAGAGACGTTCCCTATAGCGAGCCACTAAGAAAAGGCAATAATCTGTTCCTGCGCCAAACAGTAAGACGGTCATGATGGAGATGCCTTGTGCATCAACTACGATAACGCCATGCTTAGCAAGAAGACCGAGGATGCTACTGATCACGCCATAAGCTACTCCTACGCTAAGTAACGGCACAAAAGCGAGAATGGGTGATCGATAAAGGATGATCAAAAGCACGAGGACTAGCATCGTCGTTGCGATGAGTAGCGTCACATCGGCTCCTTTGAACAAGCCTAGAGCATCTGCTGCGATACCGACAGGCCCAGAAACTCTTGCATGAAGACCTTGTGTCGTGATGGATGCTGTGAACGGATTGAAAAGAAGCGCCTTTGTAATCGTGTTTTGCATACTTTTTATGGAAGATTGTAAAGACGTAGAAGCTAGTGAGGAAGAGAAAAACACAGGCATAACAAAAGTCGTATGGTCTTTGGATGCCAACGATAAAAATGCCGTTTTTGGCATCGCATAAAACGGAATCACGGACGTTTGGCCAGGTGCTTTGTGTAACGCTACAGCTTTTGATGCTTTTTGAATGGAAGTTACATCCGCCTGAGTTAAACCGTGTGCAGCATAAAAAACAATCAAAGCAGGCGTTCCTTGGTGGTTTGGGAAATCCTTTTGAATAATGGCTTGCGCTTGTACAGAAAAAGAATTCGATGGTAGAAGGGCTGCATTATTATTTTCCACTTTGCTTACGGATGGTGCAAAAGCGGATAATAAGACAGTCACGACAAGCCATAAAAAAACGGTAACCCATTTTGATTTTTTCCCAGCTATCATGGTAACCCACCCTCCTTATATAATTATATATACCAGAAGGTTAATTATTTGGCGAGAATTATTTTTTAGGATTTCTTGTGGTACACTGAAAGGAACTTACAGGAAAGACGGTGAAGCGGGTGTCAAGCACATGGAAGAAGTCCCCTGGCCGACCGCCTGCTCATGCAAAGGAAGTAGCGACTTCTGAAAAGATTCTTCAGGTAGCTGCTGATTTATTCATGGCTCAGGGTTTTGAGTCAGTCACTGTTGATGCGGTTGCTAGGGAATGTCAAGTAACAAAAGCAACTGTTTATTATTACTATGCAACCAAAGCAGCATTATTTACTGCGGCTGTTATTCGCCTTATGGATTCCATTGCACAAAAAACGCAAGCGATCTTAGATCGTGATGAACCACTACAACAACGGTTGCTGTTGATTGCTAAGATCCGTCTTATGACGGGTGGCACTCGTCTTGACTTTGATATGGTTTTGCATGAAGCGGACTTATCGCTTAATGAAGAACAGCGGCAAGCAATGCATGATGCTGAACAGGAACTGACCAATAGAATTATGAGAGCTTTTGCAGAAGCTATCGAAAAAGGACAGGTCAAGCCTCTTTCGGCACACTTTTATGCATTAGCCTATCTGACATTATTAAATTCTTTTCATATGCGACTTTTTAATGAATTAGAAAAAGCGGTAACTGCGGATAATTTAGCGGTAACCATGATGGATTTTTTTTGGAGTGGGGCAGGGATCTCGTCATCTGTTGTATAATAGTTTTCATGACGAGAAAGTGGGGTTGTCATGCAAACAAAGCACGATCAGATTTTGAAACACATCGAAGATTTATCGGTTGGTGAACGGATTTCCGTACGTCAAATTGCTAAACAGCTTGTCGTAAGTGAAGGAACAGCGTATCGGGCGATTAAAGAGGCCGAAGGCCAGGGATTAGTATCGACGCTCGATCGTATTGGAACAGTACGCATCGAAAAAAAGCAACGTCGTGATATTGACCGCTTGACGTTTGCGGAAGTGGTCAACATTGTTGATGGCACTTTGCTCGGTGGTCGTGGTGGGTTGTTTAAGACATTAAACAAATTTGTGATTGGTGCTATGGAAGTCGATGCGATGGTCAAATACATCGATCCAGGGTCACTTGTTATCGTCGGTAACCGCGATATGGTACAGCTGGCGGCATTGCAAGAGGGTGCTGCCGTACTTGTTACGGGTGGTTTTGCCGCGCATGCTGATGCTGTGGAATTGGCTGATCGTTTGGATTTACCTATAGTATCCTCTGCTTATGATACGTTTTCCGTAGCTTCTTTGATCAATCGCGCTATTTATGATCGACTTATAAAAAAAGACATTTTGTTAGTCGAAGATATCTTGGGAAAATCGCCTCCTGTTGTGATGAGTGAGCATCAAACTGTGCAAGATTATCATCAACTCGTGGAAACCACCGGTTACTTACGATTTCCCGTATTGCAAGATCAAGGGCGTTTGATTGGTGTCGTAGCTCCGACAGATGTTAATCGCCAAAGCTCAGATATGATGATTGGCAAAGTGATGAGTAAAAAGCCTTTGTCTGTGACACCAAAAACGTCGATTGCTTCAGCCGCTCACATGATGGTTTGGGAAGGTATCGATCTTTTGCCTGTCATCGAATTTAAGCGTCTTGTCGGATTAATCAGCCGTCAAGACGTGATTAAAGCGTTACAGTACAATCAAAAGCAACCGCAAGTCGGGGATACGATGGAGGATATCGTTCTTAATCGCTTTTCTGAGACTTTCGACAATCACACACTAGTGTTTTCTGGTGAGGTTACACCGCAGATGTCTACACAGTATGGTGGGCTGTCCCCGGGCGTTTTCATGACCATTATGACAGAAGCGGCAATGCAAGCGATGAAAAAAGTACGCGATGCCAACATGATGCTTGATAATGCGACATTGTACTTTTTAAAACCGATTCAAATCGAGCAACGTGTCGAAGCGCGCGCGCGCATCGTAGATTCGAGTCGAAAGGTCGGCAAGGTTGATGTAGAACTGTATCGGGGTGCAGAGCTTGTCGGAAAATCGCTCATAACGGTGCAATTGCTCGAACGTTAAGTGAGGGAGAAGCCATGGAGCAAACAGCGAGTCCGCTTATTCTTGTGGTGGAAGATGAGCGACGTATAGCTCGTATCATTGAACTTGAGCTGATGCATGAGGGATTATCTGTGGTCATTGCAACAGATGGTCAAACTGGAGAACGCATCGCTCTTGAGCGCGATGTGGACTTGATTCTGCTCGATTGGATGCTTCCCGGAATGGATGGGCTACAGGTTTGTAAATCGGTACGTAAAGTGAAGAATACCCCGATCATCATTTTGACAGCCAAAGACAGTACAGGAGATAAAGTGGCTGGATTGGATGCGGGAGCCGATGATTACATCACAAAGCCATTTGAAACGGAAGAACTTCTTGCCCGAGTGCGCGCGGCACTTCGCAAGGGTAAAAGTCGGGAAGAGTTGCGCGTTGGAGATCTTATTGTCATTCCTGAACAAAGACGGGCCTATCGCGCTTTGAAACCGTTAGAATTGACCACGCGTGAATTTGATCTTTTGCATTATCTGGTGCGTCATGCTGATAAAGTGCTATCTCGTGATGCGATTTTAGCGCAAGTATGGGGTTACGAGTTTGATGGGGAAACGAACGTGGTTGACGTATACATTCGCTACTTACGGTTGAAAGTCGACGAGCCGTTTTCGCCACCCCTAATTCATACGATTCGCGGTGTGGGTTATGTTCTGAGGAAACTATGAAACTTACGATCACCTGGCGTTTTTCTGCCTTATCCACGCTTGTTGTTGCACTTATTTTTGTGCTATTTAACGCTTTTGTTTACCTCGAATTTATGAACGTGACCATCCAAAATGAAAAGCAGATTATTTTAGCTAATCTCGATGATGAAGCCCGCCGCATAGAACACAAAACGCTATCTGCTGCTGTGGCGGACGTCAAGCAGATCGTGCCAGACCCTCACCAGATGATACGACTTGTGACAGACAGTGGGGCTACTTTGACGTCAACGAGTGGTCCTTCTATGACGCCTTGGGTCAATGGAGGATTAAGCCTGCAGACCAGTCTTGGTAGTGGTGTTATCTTGTATCAGCATATCGATCAGCGGTTGCTTGTAGCAACAGCAAGGGTACATCTCGATCGCGGGTGGGTTTCGTTGCAATGGCTTGAAAATGTCGAGTCGTTGGACCATAGTATCGCATTTGTTTTCTATCTTCTGCTTACAGGCTCCATTGGTGGACTGCTGCTTGCTTTGATTGCTAGTTATTTTCTGGCGCGTTATTCGTTACAGCCGATTCGGGAAATGATCGCGACGGCTCAGGCCATCACGCCAGGCGATTTGAGTAGCCGCATTGATGTGCCGAAAAGGCAAGACGAATTAACTGAACTTGGGCACACCTTTAATGCGATGCTTGATCGAATTTCCCTTGCATTTCGACGTGAAAGGCAATTTATTGCTGATGCATCCCATGAATTGCGCACACCACTTTCCGTTCTTGAAGGGTACGTTCAATTGCTCCGTCGCTGGGGATGGGATGATGCCAAAGTGCGATTAGAAGCTGTGCAAGCGATTGAAGATGAAGTGAAACATTTAAAGGATATGTCCAATCAATTGCTCACTTTAGCTGCCGTGGATAATGAAGACACCGAAGAACACTTGGTTTCGATAACAAACGTTGCTTCGACTGTAACACGTCGTTGGATGCGCCTTTATCCTGATTATTCGTGGCAACTTAGCGTGGCTGATGACTTGAGTACCTTTGTCAAAATGAATGAGGTTCGCCTGCAACAGGTGCTTCGTGCACTACTTGATAACGCAAGAAAATATACGGCATCAGGTGGTACCATTCGTGTTCAAGTAGCGCGTCAAGAGAATTATGTCGTCCTTGTGATTAAGGATTCTGGGCAAGGAATACCGCCAGATGATCTTGCTCATGTTACGGAGCGGTTTTATCGTGCGGATAAAGCAAGAAGTCGGCAAGAAGGCGGCGTGGGGCTTGGCTTGGCAATTTGCAAAGAGATTATTGAGGCATCGCGAGGGACGCTTACAGTAAGTAGTAAAGAAAATGAAGGTACAGAGGTTACCATTATGTTGCTGGCTGCAAGCGATCAGGTTGGTGACTTATCTTGAGTGAGTTTGTCCATTTGCGCACGTACACAGAATATAGCTTATTGTATAGTGCGGCTCGTATTAAAGATTTGGCAAAATACGCGATACAACAGGGAATGCATGCGCTAGGAACGGCTGATTTTGCCATGTATGGCACAATATCGATCTATCAGACGCTGCAACAGCACGGGTTGAAGCATGTGTTAGGGCAATCTGTTTTCGTGGTCCACCAACGTCATGCAAGGCAACAACCGGTTGAGTTGTTGCTGATCGCAAAGGACTTTATAGGATATCAGTCTTTGTGTACTTTAGCTTCCCTAGCTTCGACAAAGCAAGGAAATGACGGGCAAGTAGTAAATACTTGGAAAGAAGTGGCGCAACACCACCAAGGGTTGCTGTGTCTTACGGGCGGATCATTTGGACCTGTGCATGCCGCCTATTTACAGGATAGTTCACAGGCGGTCCGAGCTGTAAAGCAGTTACAAGAATGGTTTGGAAAAGACGATGTCTATGTCGAATTGCAACATCGTGGTCAACCTGAGGATGAAGCTGTCATTGAGGCACATTCACGTATTGCTTCTCAGGCACAAGTGACGACGGTAGCCACTTCACCTGTGCGTCATCTGCAGGCTGATGATGTGCGCCTGCTTGATGTATTGCAAGCGATAAAACACGGTACGACGATGCTGCAAGAAGCACAGGAACGTCAAGGGTTGATCAGTGAATTTCGTGATAAGGCTATGATGCAATCTATGTTTGCCTTATACCCTGAGGCGCTACAAGCTACTTTGGAAATTGCCGAGAAAACGCAACTTGAAATTCCTCTGCATGCATTGAGTCTCCCTGTATTCCCTTTGCCAAAGGGGCAAACGGAGTGCCGAATGCTGCGTGATTTAGCCTATAAGGGACTTCGCGAACGAAGTATCGCGCAAAAGTCAGTCTATGAAAATAGGTTGCAGCATGAACTCGACGTGATTGAGCGTCTTGGATTTGCAGGATACTTTTTAATTGTTTGGGATTTTATCCGCTTTTCCCGCGAAAATGGGATTTCGGTGGGACCAGGGCGTGGATCTGCTGCAGGTAGTTTAGTCGCCTACACACTATTTATCACTGATGTGGATCCTGTACGCTATGGCTTGTTGTTTGAGCGGTTTTTAAATCCGGAGCGGGTGAATTGGCCTGATATCGATGTTGATTTTGAAACGGAAAGACGGTATGAGGTGATTCGTTACGTCACGATGCGCTATGGGGAACAGCATGTTGCACAGATTGGCACGCTGGGAACGCTCGCTGCGCGGGCGGCAATCCGTGATGTAGCACGTGTACTTGAATTGTCGACTGCAGAAACTAACACGATTGTTGAGGCGTTAGACGATGATGACAAACTGCAAAAACTTGTGCAGGCATCTCCTCATGCAAGGCGCGTCGTAACACTATCGCAAGGGATCGAAGGGCTTCCGCGGCATACTTCTACCCATGCTGCGGGCGTGGTTATTTCTCGTGCGCCTTTGCACTCCTTGGCACCCGTGGCACAAGGTGTAGAAGGTATATTTGTCACGCAATACAGCATGGAAGATATCGAAGCGCTTGGCTTGTTAAAAATGGATTTTTTGGGATTGCGTACATTAACCATCTGTGATCGTGCACGCCGCTATGTGGAACAAACGCGCGGTATCCGGATTAACTACGATACTATCGAGATGGATGAACTAACAAGTAATCTGCTTTCTGATGGCGATACGGACGGTTGTTTTCAATTAGAATCACATGGCGTCAAACAGGTTTTACGCGATGTCAAGCCGACAGAACTTGAGGATCTTATTGCCGTCATTTCTTTGTATCGCCCAGGGCCGATGGAACAAATCAGCACATTTATCAAAGCGCGCCGTGGTGAGATTCCTGTTCGCTATGATGTGATGCAACTGGAACCTATCTTGAAATCGACATACGGCATTATTGTGTATCAGGAACAGATTATGCAAATCGCTCATACCATGGCAGGTTTTTCACTTGGTCAAGCGGATGTTTTGCGACGTGCAGTAGGTAAAAAGAAACGTGAAGTGCTTGATGAAGCTCGTGCCATGTTTGTTGCGGGGTGCCTGCAAAATGGCTTTTTAGAAGCGGTTGCCAACCAAGTCTATGACCTGATCGTGCGTTTTGCTGATTACGGCTTTAATCGTTCACATGCTGCCGCTTATGCGGTATTAGCCTTGCGTACTGCGTATCTCAAAGCTCATTTTCGTCCGGAGTTTATGGCTGCATTGATTAGCGATAGTTTTTCACGACCAGACAAAGTAGCGCATTACGTTTCATCCTGTAGACAAGCCGGCATTCCTGTTTTGTTGCCAGATATCAATCAAAGTTTTAGTGATTGTACAGCGCAACGTTTAGACAATGGCCATATTGCCCTTCGATTTGGGCTATCTGCTATTAAAAATGTCGGAGTCAATGCTGTTGAGGCGATGTTGAAAGATCGTGAAAAAAACGGTCCCTATCGTTCTTTAGCGGATTTGTACCATCGTATGGATGCTCGATCGATAACGAAACGAGTGCTCGAATCGCTCATTCAAGCAGGTGCTTTAGACGCTCTTGCAACATCGCGAAAGGGAATGCTTACGCTTCTTGATACTCTTGTACAGACACCAAAAGAAGGCTCACAACTTTCCTTGTTATCAGCAACGGATACGTTGCAACAAGATGAGGAAATGGCAACAACATTTGCTTTACCTGATGATGAGCAAGAAATGGCACGCTGGGAACACGATCTGCTTGGTATGGAGCTTTCTCGCGATCCGTTTGCAGAGGTGAGAAGCGTACAAAAGGCACTTTGTGTGATGACGATATCAGAAGTACTTACAAAATGGAATCAGGACCAACATTCGCAAAACCCTATCGTGGACATCGTAGCTAAGGTATCGCAATGGCGTACAGTTCGAACAAAAAAGGGAGAGATGATGGCTTTTCTAACGGTTGAAGATGGCTCTGGTAAGATGGAAATTGTGTTATTTCCAAGTGTTTTTCGCTTAGTGAAGGAGATTCCACAACTTCATCAAATTGTACGACTTGATGTTCGTAAAGACCTCAACGGTGATCGCCATTTCATAGCTATAAAAGTAAAAGACATGTCAAAAAATAGCGAATTCACACAAAGAAGGCGGCTTTATATTAAAATTGATGAAAAATTAGAACATGATCGAAATGCCTTATTCAGTCTTCGTAGGAAACTTTTGCAATATCAAGGAGCGGACGAAGTCGTTCTTATCTATGCAACAGGCGCAAGGCGTCTACTCGATCGCGTGAATATTGTTGTTTCTGACGATTTATTAGCGCAAGTTGAAATGATTACGGGACCTAATTCGACAAGAATCGTTGAAGCGACCAATCGGTCGGAAGAAAAGTCATAGCATGTTGGTTGCGTCTCTTGAATTTTGCGTGGTAAGATTAAAGGAATTGAATGAGGCCGTTTAGGAGGATCGATGGTCATGTGGACCGTCATCTATATTGCACCAACGTTGAAAATTGCGGAACGCATTTGCTCGAATTTGCAGACACAAGGTTTTTTAGTGAAACAACGACAAGCGAACATGGCAAAACAGCAATATGAGATTTTGGTACCTGAGACGGAACTTGATGACGTCAAGGAGATTTTAAACGATATTATCCATGCATCCATGTCATAGGCAAATTGGAACCTAGTAGCGAACATGAGGTGAAAGAGTGCTAAAAGATCTGTTTCCGAAAAAGAAACGTTATGCGACGATCGCACCTCATCCGAGTGCGCGCGACAAGGTCCCGGAGGGACTCATGAATAAATGTAAGAACTGTAGTGAGATTCTTTTATCAAAAGAATTAGATAAGCATATGAAAACATGCCCACATTGTGGGTACCACTTTACGCTTAGTGCGCCTGAACGCATTGCCATGACAGTGGATGAGGACTCCTTCGAGGAATTTGATACAGAACTCAAAACAGCTGATCCACTTTCTTTTCCTGATTATCTTCAAAAAGTAGAAAAGGTAATTGAAGCAACAGGACTGACAGAAGCTGTCATCACGGGTAGAGGCGCGATTCATGGCAAACCCGTTGTGCTCGGTGTTATGGATGCTCGGTTTATTATGGGTAGCATGGGGTCTGTTGTGGGAGAAAAGTTGTCACGAGCTATCGAACGTGCTGTGGCGGAAAACCTTCCGATGTTGATTTTTTCCGTTTCAGGTGGGGCGAGAATGCAAGAAGGTATTTTATCGCTTATGCAGATGGCAAAAGTATCTGCCGCTTTATCGCGCCATCAATCTGCGGGGTTACTCTACATATCGATTATGACGAATCCCACGACAGGCGGTGTTACGGCGAGTTTTGCCATGCAAGGCGACATTCATTTGGCAGAACCGGGTGCAATTATCGGGTTTGCTGGGCGTCGCGTTATCGAACAAACTATTCGCCAAAAGCTTCCTGATGAGTTTCAGACAGCGGAGTTTGTGTTACAACATGGCATGATAGATCGTGTTGTCCATCGTAAAGACATGCGCGCAACACTGTCTACCATTTTATCATTACACACGAAAGGGGGCGAAGATTTTGGCGATTGATTTGCCGTTTGAAAAGCCACTAGTGGAATTGCGTGTGAAAATTGATGAGCTAAAACGGTTTACGGAAGAAAAGGGCATCGATATGAGCGAAGAAGTGGCTACACTTGAGGCTAAAGCAACAGCTCTTGCGCAAGCTATATATCGTGATTTGACACCTTGGCAAAAAGTGCAGATTGCACGTCATCCTGACAGGCCTACTACACTCGATTATGCTCGCGGATTGTGCGATGATTTTGTTGAGTTGCATGGTGATCGACAATTTCGTGACGATCCAGCTGTTGTGGGTGGTATTGCACGCTTTGGAGGCATGGCGATCACCATAGTCGGGACGCAAAAGGGTAAAGATACAAAAGAAAATATTTATCGCAACTTCGGTATGGCTCATCCAGAAGGGTATCGTAAGGCGCGGAGACTGATGAAACAGGCTGAGAAATTTGGTCGGCCTATACTTACTTTTATTGATACGGCGGGCGCTTATCCTGGTACGGGGGCGGAAGAACGCGGCCAAGGTGAGGCAATCGCTCATAATCTGATTGATATGGTGGGGTTGCGCGTACCCATCGTGTGTATTGTGACAGGTGAAGGTGGAAGCGGTGGCGCGTTAGGTCTTGGCGTTGGTGATCGTATACTTATGCTTGAACATGCCTGGTATTCGGTCATTGCACCGGAGTCAGCCGCAGCCATCTTATGGAAAGATGCGACACAAGGGCAACGTGCTGCAGATTCCATGTGCATTACGGCACAAGATCTCTATCGTTTTGGCGTAGTGGATGAAGTCTTGCCAGAACCGTTCGGTGGTGCGCAACGAGCGCCACAAGAAATGATCCATACTGTCAAATCGGCTGTAGCCAGTGCTTTTGAACATTTGTGTTGTATGCCCGTGGATGAATTGTTACAAAAACGATATGAAAAGTTTCGAAACATGGGCGTGTTTTATGAAGGTAATGACAGTTCCTTGCAGGATTAAGAAATTCGCTGTCGTATTTTAGTACTAATTAAATTTTTTGCTATGTGGATGTACAGTTTGAGCGGGACGGAAAATGTCCTACTGGGGCAAATTATGTCTACACTCACCACTTCCAGGTGACAGGAGAAACGGAGCGTGCGTCGAATGGCTGAACGAGAACACGGTGTTGTCACCGAGCCAAGTTTAAAAAGAATAGGTGTTTTGACAAGTGGTGGCGATGCACCCGGAATGAATGCTGCCATTCGTGCTGTGGTGCGAAAAGGGGTCTATCACGGCCTTGATGTAGTCGGGATCAAACATGGATACGCCGGCCTTATTCGCGGTGAAATGGATCTGCTTGATCTCGGATCAGTAGCTGACATTATTCAACGCGGTGGTACAAAACTGTTTACCGCACGTTGTGAGGAATTTAAAACGCCTGAAGGGCAGCAAAAAGGCGCAGAGATTCTTCGGGAACACGGCATTGACGGGCTTGTTGTCATAGGCGGCGATGGTTCTTACCGTGGTGCAAGAGCGCTATCCCATTTGGGCGTCAAGACGATTGGGTTGCCCGGTACGATCGATAACGACATTCCTGGCACAGACTATACGATCGGTTTTGATACGGCCCTGAACACCGTCATTGAAGCTATCGATAAGATTCGCGATACGGCAACATCTCATGAACGTACTTACGTTGTTGAAGTCATGGGTAGAAATGCTGGCGATATCGCGATGATAGCCGGTCTTGCTGGTGGAGCCGAATCCATTCTCATTCCTGAGTATCCGTTTGATATCGACCAAGTATTGATCAAACTTCGTCACGGCGTAAATCGAGGCAAACGACATAGCATTATTCTCGTTGCTGAAGGTGTTGGCCATGGCATGAAGATCGGTGAAAAAATCGCTGAAGAAACGGGCTGGGAAGTTCGCGTCACCGTGCTTGGCCATTTACAACGCGGTGGTTCACCGACGGCGTTTGATCGCGTACTCGCCTCGCGCATGGGAGCTATGGCGGTTGATCTCTTACTTGAGGGACATACAAGCAAGGTGGTTGGCATTCGCGGGACGAAACTAATCGCAACGGATATCGACGAGGTCTTGGAAATGAAGCATGAGATTGATCTGTCCATTTACGAGCTAGCAGGCATTTTATCTATTTGAAGGAGAGAAATTCATGCGCAAGACAAAGATTGTCTGTACGATGGGTCCGGCAATAAGTGATTTATCTGTGATGCGCGCGGTAATTCGCGCCGGAATGGATGTGGCACGGCTGAATTTTTCACACGGAACGCATGATGACCACAAAAAGGTCATCGAAAGAATCCGTGAGGCATCACGACTTGAAGGTAAAATCGTCGGCATCATGCTTGATATTAAAGGCCCTAAGATTCGTACAGGGCTTATTGAAAATGACGAAGTGGAACTTATTGATGGTGAACATATCGTCCTTACCACCGAGCAGGTGCAGGGGACGAAAGAACGCATTTCCATCAGTTACGAAGGGTTACCGGAAGATGTTTCCGTAGGATCCACGATTCGTATCGACGATGGCCTTATTGGACTGCAAGTGGTTGATATTATTGCTAACGATATACATTGCGTGATTACCAATGGTGGAACGCTTAAAAATCGTAAAGGGATTAATGCACCAGGTGTGCGTTTGCGTTTGCCAGGTGTTACGGATAAAGATATTGAAGATATTTTGTTTGGTATTGAACAAGGCGTCGATATTATTGCTGCATCTTTTGTGCGCAAAGCGGCCGACGTATTAGAAATTCGCAAACTTCTTGAAGATCACAATCATCACTGTGAGATTATCGCTAAAATAGAGGCTCAAGAGGGCCTTGATATGATCGATGAGATCCTTATGGTAACCGATGGTTTGATGGTAGCGCGTGGCGATCTTGGTGTGGAGATTCCTACCGAAGAAGTGCCTATCGCGCAAAAAATGTTGATTCAAAAAGCGAATCAAGCAGGTAAAGTGGTTATTACTGCGACACAAATGCTCGATTCGATGCAACGAAATCCACGACCGACGCGTGCTGAGGCGACTGATGTTGCGAATGCAATCTTTGATGGTACAGATGCGATCATGTTAAGTGGTGAAACGGCGGCGGGACGTTATCCGATAGAAGCTGTAGAAACCATGGCAACTATTGCTTTGCGAGCCGAACGCGCTTTGCTGTCGCAAGAAGTGCAAAGCAGACACCGGGACATTGTTGAACGTACGCAAACGGATGCAATCAGCCAAGCAGTTACGTCCATTGCGCATGAGTTAGATGCCACAGCGATCATTACTTCCACGGAAAGTGGATTTACAGCGCGTATGGTGTCAAAGCATCGTCCGCACTGTACGATTGTCGCCGTGACACCTTCGCAAGAAGTTGCACGTCGCATCACGCTTTGCTGGGGTGTCTATCCTGTGCTTGCTCGTGAATCAAAAAACATCGATGACATGCTTACGATTGCTGTCGATGGCGCGCTTGCGGCAGGTTATGTACAAAGCGGGGATATCGTTGTGATTACAGCTGGCGTTCCTGTTGGTGAAGCTGGTACGACCAATATGCTCAAGGTGCATACGATTGGCGATGTGATAGTGCGTGGTATTGGTGTTGGCATGAATAGCATTGCAGGTCGCGCAGTTGTTGCAACGAAAGTTGCTGACGTTTTAGCTCGTGTGGAAGAAGGGGATGTTCTTGTTACCTCCTTTACCGACAAGGATATTATGCCAGCTTTCGAAAAGGCTGCGGCCGTGATTACGGAAGAAGGCGGCATTACATCACATGCGGCAGTTGTAGGCGTATCCTTGGGCATTCCTGTGATCGTTAGCGCTGTAGGGGCAACGAGGCTTGTTCAAGATGGAGAAATGGTCACGGTTGATGCGGAACGTGGCTTATTGTATCGCGGAAAGACGCAAGTGCTGTAAGCTATTGAAAGGTCTTTAGCTAGGGATCCTGCCGATAAACATGTCGGCAGGGTCTGTTTTTATGGGGGGAGAAAAATGGGCATCGTCTCATCAACACGCATTCAAGTGCGCTATCGGGAAACCGATCAAATGGCTGTAGCGTGGCATGGTAATTATATTGAATGGTTTGAAATTGGGCGGTTAGATTGGTGGCGCGAGCAAGGACTCTCTTATAAAGAAATTGAAAATCGCGGTATTTTACTGCCTGTACTCAAGGTAACGTGCGACTATCACCTTGCAGCGCACTTTGATGAGGTTCTTTTGGTACAAGTCAGGTTGGTTGAATACAACGGGTTTCGGATGATTTTTTCGTATACCATCACACGGCCCGACGGTGATGCGTTGATTGCCAGTGGTCAAACGGAACACGTAGCGACAGATCGCGCTATGCATCCCGTTCGACTGAATCGTAAACTGCCTGACGTGCATGCGGTATTGCAACTTGCAAAAGACTGAATCCAGGCATTATGGTCCGTATGCGGCATTGGTTATGTCCGTTATCGCAGTTTCTTTTGCCTCACTTTTTGTGCGTCTAACAACGGCACCGCCTGCTATCACTGCCATGTATCGCATGGTGATTACTGCTGTTATTTTGGCGCCTTTGGTGCGAAAAACCTTGTGGTCATCGCTTCGAGCACTCCCGTTTAGGCAAAAGCTTGGATTGTTCCTTAGCGGGTTCTTTTTAGCTTTGCATTTTCTTTTTTGGATGACATCCGTATTTTATACTTCCATTGCCAGTGCAACTTTATTGCTGGCATTTCAACCGATATTTGCTTTAATCTTTGAGCGTATCTTTTTTCACTATCGTATCAAACCGACACTTTGGGTGTACGTAGTAATGGCGATTTTTGGTACAGCCATTATCGGCCTACACGATTTACGTCTAGGGAACACGGCGTTATTAGGTGATCTTTTGTCCTTAGTCAGCGCCGGTGCAAGTGCTCTCTACATGGTGACTGGATCAGGCCTACGCAAGCACTTATCAGCTAACGAATATAACGTCAGTGTTTTTTTTCTTGCGGCAATCGCGCTTTTCGTTTATAGCTTGTGCAAAGGCTATTCGTTCCTTGGCCTGTCTAGGCAAGATATCTCAATGACGTTGTTGCTTGTGCTCGTACCAACGCTATTTGGGCATGCTGTGTTTAACGCGTTACTTAAACATCTAAAAGCATCCACGATATCGATGTCGATCATTGGGGAACCGATCGTAGCCACGTTATTGGCTTACGTCTTCTTACACCAGTCATTGTCGTTAGGGTGGTTTTTTGGTGCTGCAGTTTTGTTGTTGTCCATCATCTTATTTCTGCGTGATCGTATCGCACGGTGAAACAGTGGTTCGCACAGTGGAAAAATCCATTGCCCAAGCTGTCGGCCTATGGTATCATGTATGAAGGATTTTGTCGTTACTATGGAGGGGAACCTATGAGTTTGTTTGAGAAATTAGACATGCCTGTAACAGGTGAGAAGATTCATATGGGAAGTGATGGTCTAAACGTTCCGGATCATCCTATTGTACCGTTTATTGAAGGAGACGGAACGGGCCGTGACATTTGGCGTGCTTCACAGCGTGTGCTTGATGCTGCAGTAGAAAAAAGTTATGGTGGTAAACGCAAGATTGCTTGGTTTGAAGTGTTTGCTGGCGAGAAAGCGTATAACAAGTTTGGTGAATGGTTACCAAACGATACATTGGTTGCTTTACGCGAGTACTTGGTGAGCATTAAAGGACCGCTTACTACACCGATTGGCGGCGGTATTCGTAGTTTGAATGTGGCCCTTCGTCAGCAACTGGACCTTTATGTATGCTTACGTCCTGTGCGATATTTTGATGGTGTTCCTTCTCCTGTCAGGCATCCTGAACTTGTTGATATGGTGATATTTCGCGAAAATGCAGAAGATATTTATGCTGGCATTGAGTGGGCATCAGGTACACCAGAAGTGCAAAAAGTCATTCAATTTTTGCAGGAAGAAATGGGTGTCAAAAAGATTCGCTTCCCAGAAACATCAGGGATTGGCATCAAACCTGTGTCGCAAGAAGGAACGGAAAGATTGGTTCGCGCTGCTATCGAGTATGCGATCGCGCACCAACGCAAAAGCGTTACGCTTGTACACAAAGGCAATATCATGAAATTCACCGAAGGTGCTTTCAAAAACTGGGGTTATGACCTTGCCGAACGTGAATTTGGGGATCGCGTCTTTACTTGGAATGAATACGATCGCATCAAAGATGAGTCGGGTTCTGATGCGGCTGATAAAGCGCAAAAAGATGCTGTTGCACAAGGTAAGATTGTCGTGAAAGATACTATCGCTGATATTTTCTTACAACAAATTTTGACTCGTCCGGCGGAATTCGATGTTGTAGCGACAATGAATCTAAACGGGGATTTCATGTCAGACGCCTTAGCCGCACAAGTGGGTGGAATTGGTATTGCACCTGGTGCCAATATTAACTACGTGACAGGCCATGCAGTATTTGAAGCGACGCATGGTACAGCGCCGAAGTATGCAGATCTTGATAAAGTCAACCCAGGTTCTGTGATATTATCTGGCGTCATGATGCTCGAACATATGGGCTGGCAAGAAGCGGCTGATAGCATCGTTAAAGCACTTGAAACGACGATTAACCAAAAAGTGGTCACGTATGATTTTGCGCGTTTGATGGAAGGCGCAAAAGAGGTTAAAACTTCAGAATTTGCGGATGCCTTAATTTCTAATCTGTAAAATCATACCTTACAATCCACAAAGCAGACGAGATGCAAAGTGCATTTCGTCTGCTTTTTTGTGGTTTTAGATATGGTACAATACATAAGAATGATCTAGGAAGGGACAGGCAGGCATGGCGAAAAAACTGCTTTTGATTGACGGTAACAGTGTTTTATATCGAGCGTTTTACGGCCTACCTCTGCTCTCGACGTCTAAAGGGCTTTATACGAATGCAGTGTATGGATTTTCTATGATGCTTTTAAATCTTCTAAAAGATGAGCAACCTACGCATATCGTAGTGGCTTTTGATAAGGGCAAAGCAACATTTCGACATCAGCAATTTCCTGAGTATAAAGGTAAGCGACAAGAGACTCCGCCTGAGATGATTGGGCAATTTCAATTGGCACGTGATATACTTACGCATTTTGGTGTCCGCTATCTGGAAGATGAACGATATGAAGCGGATGATATCATTGGTACCTTATCGATGATGGCAGAACAAGTCGATGAGGAGTATGAGGTTATCGTGATATCAGGTGACAAGGATCTTTTGCAACTTGTGTCCCCGCGTGTAACGACTTGCCTGACTCGAAAAGGCACGACTGATTTGGTTCGCTATGACCCAGCCATGGTTCGCGAACGATTTTCTCTTGATCCTATGCAAATTATTGACCTCAAGGGCTTAATGGGTGACCCATCTGACAACATTCCCGGTGTACCTGGTGTTGGTGAGAAAACGGCGATTAAGTTATTGACACAGTTTCCTTCTGTCGAAGAAGTACTCGCCCACATCGATGAGATCTCTGGAACGAAACTTCGTGAGAAGTTACAAGATCATCGTGATTTAGCATTGCTATCCAAGCACTTGGCAACCATTATTCGCGATGCTTCGTTGGCGGTTCAACTTGATGAACTTCAATTCACGGGATATGAAGTAAGCGCCCTTGCGCAGGCATTTCGAGAACTTGAGTTTAAGGCGTTGGCTGATCGCCTACAACCTTACCATGCAAAAGATGAAATGGCAGAAAAAGTCGCACAAGAGGTGCCGGCGATCGAATCGCAGCATGTACGTGAAGTGTTACCTGCCGATCTGCCGGATGCGCTCAAGATAATTAAGGAAAAGGCAGTACTGCTGATGGTTATCGACGGTGATTATCAGACAGGAATATTGCAAGGATTCGTCATCGCCCATGCAAATGATGCGTTTTTCGTCCCCTTTTCGCGTATCGGTATTCTCCAAGATCAGCCTGCATGGGATGCCTTAGCGGCTTTCTTACAGAATGATTCAGTGCAAAAGGTTATTTTTGACAGTAAGGCATGGCTCGTACGACTAACGCAAGAAGGTATGATTAAAAGCCCGGTGGATGGCTTTTCGCACGTCTTTGATATGCTTTTGGCTATGTACTTGACGCACGCTTCAGACGGTGAGCCGACTTTACTTGATGTCGTTTCAAGTGTTGATCCAGCTTTCATCATGCCTGAGGTGCTACGAAATGCACTGATCAAGGGTGGACCGCAACAAGTGCCAGCCTTCGTTATGTGTGCAACGGTGCTTTGTACATCGTGGGAAAATTTAGCGACGCAACTTGAAGAACAACACCTTGGTACCTTATATGAAGATGTAGAGATTCCCTTAGCGATTGTTCTTGCTGAACTTGAAGTGTATGGTGTTCGACTTGACACGCACCGACTTAGCGCTATCGGTCGCGAACTGATGGAAAAAATCAAGACACTTACTGAGAAGATCTATACCCTAGCTGGATTTTCATTTAATATCAACTCGACAAAACAGTTAGGCGAAGTACTCTTTGAAAAAATGGGGTTGCCCCCAGTCAAAAAGACGAAAACCGGTTACTCAACCAGTGCTGACGTACTCGAAAAATTAGCACCGCAAAGCGAGATTGTTTCCTTTATTCTCGAATATCGACAGTTGACCAAACTTCAATCTACCTACATTGAAGGGCTGTTACGTGTTGTTCGTGAACCAGAATCCCGGGTGCATACGTCGTTTCACCAGGCGATGACGGCAACGGGTAGATTATCGAGTGCTGAACCCAATCTGCAAAATATTCCGATACGTATGGAAGAGGGCAGACGACTTCGTCAGGCGTTTGTGCCGACATACGATGATTGGCTGATCTTGTCTGCAGACTATTCGCAAGTTGAACTACGTATTTTGGCTCATCTGTGCCAGGATGAGGCTTTAGTTGATGCCTTTTTACAGGATATGGATATCCACACACGTACAGCCAGTGATGTTTTCGATGTGCCGCCGCAAGAGGTTACGCCTTTGATGAGACGCCAAGCTAAGGCCGTGAATTTTGGAATTATTTACGGAATTAGTGATTATGGATTATCACAGAATCTCAATATCTCTCGCGCTCAGGCAGGCATTTTTATTCAAAATTACTTGGCTAAGTTTCCTGGCGTTAAACGGTATATGGATCAATCGATCGAACGTGCCAAAGAGCTCGGTTATGCAGAGACCGTGATGGGACGAAGGCGATATCTGCCAACTATCCATAGCCGCAACTTCAATGAGCGAAGTTTTGCTGAGCGTACGGCCATGAATACCCCGATTCAAGGAACTGCAGCTGATATTATTAAAGTAGCCATGGTGCGTCTTGGTGATGTACTAAGGACGACCGGTATGAAAAGTAAAATGTTGCTTCAAGTGCACGATGAACTGATCTTTGAATGTCCGAAAGAAGAATTGACACAACTGAAAAAACTTGTGAAGAAAGAAATGGAAGGTGCTGTTTCGCTAACCGTCCCCTTGCAAGTTGATATGCATGAAGGCCCAACGTGGTATGAAGCAAAGTAATGATCAAATGCTGGAGTGTGAAGTTTCTTGCCTGAATTACCTGAGGTAGAAACGGTGCGCCGCAGTCTTGAAACACTCACGGTAGGCCGTAGAATCGATCGTGTCGACGTGCGACTTTTACGCATCGTACGTCGTCCGAATCCTGTTGAGTTTATGGCTAGGATGCAAGGGGCGCGCATCGAAGCTGTATCGCGCAGAGGCAAGTACCTCTTATTTGATCTTGGCCATGATGTACTCATCGTGCATTTGCGAATGGAAGGACGGTTTGGGTTTTATGCTGCTGCTGATCCGATCCTTATGCATACGCACGTAATTTTTCACTTTAAAGAGGATATGGATCTGCGATATCAAGATGTTCGACAGTTTGGTACGATGGATTTGTTGGCAAAAAGTGATCTTGAGAAGTTTATACCGCTTAGTTCTTTAGGTCTAGAGCCATTAGATGCTCACTTTACGTCTGCTTATCTTAAAGAAAAACTTCGGACCAGGCGAGCACCCATTAAAGCGGTGCTGCTTGATCAAAGTGTGGTGGCTGGATTAGGCAATATTTACGTTGATGAAATCTTGTTTGCTGCGCAAATTCATCCAGAACGTATGGCAAGTAAGCTATCCATGAAAGATCTAACACGTATTGTGGATGCCAGTGTTGAGGTGATACAACATGCCATTCAACTAGGTGGAAGTTCGATTAAATCGTATGTCAATGGCTATGGTCAACCTGGTTCTTTTCAATACGCGTTGCGTGTATACGGTAGGCAGGGGCAAGCTTGTCTGCGCTGTGGCAGTACGATATATAAAGGTCGCGTGGCTGGACGTGGAACTCATGTATGCTTGTCGTGTCAAAAAGCGCCACGAGCAGCTACAATACGATAGGTGGCATCCACATGATCGTTGGACTTAGTGGTGGGATCGCTAGTGGAAAAAGCACGTTTAGTTCGTATCTGCAAGAGATGGGTTTGTATGTGATTGATGCTGACCGTGTAGCACGTGATGTGGTAGCTCCAAATAGTAAAGGTCTTGCGCAGATTGTTGACACCTTTGGTACGGGATTTTTACTTCCAGATGGAGAGCTTGATCGGGTAAAACTTGGACAAGTTATCTTTTCGGATGCGGTGTTACGAGATAAATTGAATCATATCGTTCATCCTTTAGTACGGGAATACATGTGGGGACAGGCTCGCGCCTATGTAGAAGGTAGACCAGAGCGAATTGTCGTGTTGGACATCCCACTACTTTTTGAGAGTGGCCTTCAGCAGTTAGCCGATGTGACGGTCCTTATCTATGCTACGCGCGATCAGCAATTGCTACGACTCATGGCGCGTAACGCAATGGCAGAAGTTGAGGCATTACATCGAATCGATGCCCAAATGCCGATTGAGGATAAGCGTGAATTAGCTGATTGGATTGTTTTTAATATAGGAGATCCTGTGCAGGCTTTGCAACTTGCAAAGAATTTATATGATCGGCTCGTACAACTTGCGCAACGTGGTGCGCTGCCTGACGGAAGTTTTGATCGCAGTGTTGTGAAACGTGAAAAAATCGACTGACCATTGACTTTTTGTTTGCAAAGAGGTGAGCCTTTGAGGCGGCGAAAATTATTTTTTATGCGCAGTAGAATTGTCCTCTCTGGCCTGCTTCTTATTGCGGTTGTGGTTGTGCTTTCTACGCCACAGTTTTTTCGTGCTGTCTATCCTGTCTACTTTTATGGAGAAATTCAATCGCAAGCGGCAAAAGTAGGGATAAAACCAACGCTTGTGGCGGCGATCATCCGTGTGGAAAGTCATTTTCGCGAGGATGATGTCTCTCATGCAGGGGCTATCGGTCTTATGCAGCTCATGCCTGCCACGGCTCGCTGGGTGGCGCTTCAAGCGGGTGAGCGAGATTATAAAGCAACTCGACTGGCGCTTCCTTCGGTTAACATTCGATTAGGTTCTTTTTACCTAGCGTATCTGATCAAACAATTTCATGATAACTTACCTGAAGCGATTGCCGCCTATAATGCGGGGCCTAATCGTGTACAACGATGGCTTTCAACGGGCGTGTGGTCTGGAGATGAGGTTTCTGTGGAGGATATCCCTGTCTTAGAAACACGTCATTTTGTGGCTCGCGTCTTGTACACTTATGACATTTTTCAGCGGTTTTATTAGTCAACATTTTAACAAATGGAAATAAATACATGTCTAGGCGTGCTGGTATTTTACTGGTTCATGCTGTATAATACAGAATGTATTTTGGAAGAATATCTTCTAGGATAAAGCCATTTACATGTCGGGGTGGCGGAATTGGCAGACGCGCACGTTTGAGGGGCGTGTGAGGTAACTCGTACGGGTTCAAGTCCCGTCCTCGACACCAAGAAAGTCTAAAATGCCGCAGTGTAGCAGGGTTTTTGAGCCTTTAAGCTCAAGAACCCTGCTACCATTTTGCGGTGAAATTTGCCCTCGATTTTTGCATGTACGTGTGGACACACACCGTTCGCAGAAATATGGGCCATTTTGACCGAATTCCCCACACGTCCGCAAAAAAGAGACGTGTGGATATGGCGAAACGCAGAAAAAATACGGTTGATTTCATCGAAGAGCTGGCCATACCGGAGGAAAGAGTCCTCACGCTTGTGAACGCTAGGGCGCAGTTTTTACGCGATATCCGAGGGCTGGCGAAGCAGACGCAACGGTGGCACAAGGAGACCCTGAATGCTTTGGAGAAAGTGTTGGGCATGCAAGACATTGTTGTGGAAGACTGTCGAAAGCTCACGGTACCATTTTTGAAGGAGCGTTTTGTGTTCTATATGCTCGAAGATCTAGGACTGAAGGTCAACACCATCAATGGCCGAATTCGGTCGGTCCGAGCGCTGATTCAGTTCCTTCACCGGGAAAACTATCTGCCCCGCGATTACAGTACGGATTTGCCCGTTCTGAAGGCTGAGAAAGTCATCATTCAGACGTTTAGTGAGGATGAGGTTTCGCGTTTGCTTCGGCAGCCTGACCAGACTACGTTTACTGGTCTGCGAGACTATACCATGATGCTCTTGTTACTTGAAACCGGGATTCGGATTTCTGAATTGGTCGGCATTCAGATGGCGGATATCCGTATCCGTGATGGAAATATCTTGGTGCATGGCAAGGGTTCAAAGCGGCGATTGGTACCCATTCAGAGCAAGATGCGACAAGTATTGCAGAAATACATGCGAGAATGAGGAAATGCATTGACCGATGCGCTGTTTGTGACTATCGACGGGGAGCCGATTGCCATTGGAACGGTGCAAAAACTCGTCAAGCAATATGGCGAAATGGCGCGGATCACAAATGTACGAGTTTCTCCACATACATTTAGACACACAATGGCGAAATATTACATTCTGGCAGGTGGAGACATCTTTTCTCTGCAACGAATTCTCGGTCATAGCAGCATGGAAACGGTGCGCATCTACGTGGAGATGTTTTCGAGTGACGTGAGCATGCAGCACATCAAGTTTAGCTTTGTGGAGCATCGACTGAGTTGACTTATGGACCGATGGTCGGCGGAAATGTTTCCGACCATCGGTGTTCTCTGATTCGACTATTGACTCTTGGGTGTTTTAGTTACCTCATAATGTCCAAAATGCTAATGCTGTAAGATGTCGAAAGATTGCGGCCGTTAACACAACACAACCCATAAGCCAGCCAAGGACGCTGGTACAGATATGAGGCTTTATTCCGGAGTCGCAATTTCCTTATCAATAAGGTTAGTGGTCATTTATTCATATTATTGCATATTTAGCCGTTATCTATGTGTTACACTTCATCAGTTAACGGGTAGCATTCCTGTTAAGAAGAAAAATCGGGTTTGAGGCAATAAAAAACTCCTGATAGTATTGGGTTTGTCGAGAACTCACCACTAATCAGGAGGTATATCGGTTACATGAGTATAACGCAAAACGGCAAGATACGCAGGATCACAGATTCAACCTTGGTTGTCGGTGCAGACATTGCCAAGAGGGTCCACGTGGCACGTGCCTGTGACGTGCGAGGCGTGGAACTTGGAAAGCCGCTGACCTTCGACAACACAAGGCATGGTTTTGTACGGCTCATCATGTGAATTCAGTCGCTCATGGTTGACCACAGTTGCGACAGCGTTGTGTTTGGTGTTGAGCTGACGGGGCATTATTGGATGAACCTCGCTCAGTTCCTGCGTCGTGAAGGGATTCATGTCGTGCTAGTAAATCCGCTCCACGTGTAGAAGACCAAGGAACTGGAGGACAACAGTCCGACCAAGAATGACCGCAAAGATGCACGTGTCATTGGACTCTTAGTCAAAGATGGACGGTACTCCGAACCCAACATTCCGTAAGTGGACTTCTGTTCAGTAACTTGACAGAAGTCCAAAATGATTTTGATAGCACTGGGAGGGTGATAAGCATGAACGAGCTTATAGAAATTGATCAAATGCATGCAAGCGACTGGGAAGATGTTCGGCGAATTTATCTGGAAGGGATAAAAACGGGTAATGCGACGTTTCAGCAAGATGCTCCATCTTGGGAAGAATGGGACAAGAGTCACCTGTCACAGTGTCGACTTGTTGCACGCTCACAAGGAAAAGTTATCGGTTGGGCCGCTTTAAGTTCCACCTCCAGTCGATGCGTATATGCTGGCGTAGCTGAGATGAGTATTTACGTAAGTCCGCAACATCAAGGTAGTGGTGTGGGAAGCCGTCTGATTAACATTTTCATTGAAGCCAGCGAACAACATGGATTTTGGACATTACAATCAGGGGTCTTTCCTGAAAATAAAGCGAGTCTTGAACTGCACAGGAAATTTGGCTTTAGAGAAGTTGGCAGGAGAGAACGCATTGGTCAAATGAACGGAATCTGGCGTGACGTTTTATTGTTAGAACGGCGAAGCAAAGTTGTAGGAATTAACTGAGGTTCTTTCCCAAACGAAAGCACAAATTTAATAAGGTGCGGTTAACGTTTCGCGCATATTTATGCGATCATCGGCGCGGCAGTCTAAAGGGACATAAGGGCCGGAGTGCGCCATAGCAACTTAAATAAGTGCGCATGAAAAATGATAGGGTGTATGACTTATCTGTTTCGCCAAACAACATTTCCTCTGCGAAACTGCCAACTGGGAAACCAGAGTGGCAGTTTTTTATTGTTGCTTATGATCACAGCTACAAAATAATTGAATCCATTCACTAGCGTTGCATAAAGTTTTTACCCAAATGTCAAGTGAACTGATCGCATCAAACGGTATACGTAAGATTGCTAATATTCGATGTTTAGACACCCCTATATAACAAAAAGTCCTTTAGAATGAGAAGTACAGGTTGCCCTGTCCAACTCCGTCTAAAGGAGCTTACCATGGACAAGGTTAGCACAAATTCC
>JAKADA010000040.1 GCA_021820975.1 Bacillota bacterium | reverse complement strand
CCGAGCTTGGTGACCATAGCAGAGGGGACACACCCGTTTCCATCCCGAACACGACGGTTAAGCCCTCTAACGCCGATGGTACTTGGACCGCAGGGTCCTGGGAGAGTAGGAAGTTGCCAGGCAAGAGTACATGAGCTTGACATAGAAGCGACTCGCTAGTGAAGAACTTTTCGCTAGCGAGTCGCTTTTCTTTTTAATAAGAGGTGATTTTAGTGATGATAACAAGCAAAGATGGTATACTACATGTACAAAGATACGATTTTTTACATATGGATTGAGATAGGAGTGTTATTGTGATCGATCATATTGTTTCATTGCTCGGTAAGAATGCGGATGATTTACTTCAACATACATGCCGCACCATTCCGAAGGAAGCTCTAAGCGTGCCCTCTGGTGATGTGATCAATCGTGTTTATGCATTGTCTGATCGCAACAATCAGACGCTGAAGAGTCTCCAATCGTTATATGGGACAGGTCGTTTGGCCAATACAGGATATACATCGATCTTGCCAGTGGATCAAGGAATTGAACACTCTGCGGGGGCTTCCTTTGCTAAAAATCCAGTGTATTTTGATCCAGAAAACATCGTCAAATTAGCGATTGAAGGTGGATGCAACGGAGTAGCTTCGACGCTAGGGGTACTGGGACTAACTGCGCGCAAATATGCACATAAAATTCCCTATATTGTGAAGCTCAATCACAATGAACTTTTGACCTATCCAAATAAATTTGATCAAATCATGTTTGCTGACGTGGAACAAGCATGGAATATGGGCGCTGCTGGTGTTGGGGCAACGATTTATTTCGGATCAGATGAGTCAACGCGGCAGATTCAAGAAGTCAGTGAAGCATTTCACCGAGCACATGAATTGGGCATGTTTACGATTTTGTGGTGTTATTTACGCAATCCAGAGTTTAAAGTTGGAGATAAAGATTTCCATGTTTCGGCTGATCTAACTGGTCAAGCCAATCATATTGGTGTGACGATCGAAGCAGATATTATTAAGCAAAAATTGCCTGAGAATAATGGTGGATTTAAAGCATTAAATATGGAAGGTAGCAGTTATGGAAAGACGGATGAACGCATCTATACAGAGTTAACATCGGAGCATGTGATTGATTTGACTCGTTATCAAGTTGCCAATTGTTACATGGGTAAGATTGGTTTGATTAATTCTGGCGGCGCATCAGGTGCTAATGATTTTGCTGATGCAGTGCGTACAGCTGTTATTAATAAGCGTGCTGGTGGTATGGGACTTATTTCAGGTCGTAAGGCGTTTCAACGCCCTATGGAAGAAGGAGCGAAACTTTTACAAGAAATTCAAGATGTGTATCTGTGTAAGGATGTTACCATTGCGTAATTCGCTTATAAAATAGTTTCCTAAAAAGAGAGGGTATTTCCATAGGAAAGTACCCTCTTTGGGATAACGTTTTGTAAAATGTGTATTAGGTGAATCCCCCTGCGGCCTTAATAATCGCCACGACACGATCTACTAAAGCATCGGGCGAGACTACGGTCAATCCCCAATTATAGCCCGTTACAACGCCTTCTCCGTCTGTCATACCACTGTTAACAGGATCTGCGGCAAGTAAGATACCATCACCATCGGATGATAGATCAGCATCTTCAACGAGCCCAGCTAGGGATGTTATGTTGCCTGATATAGGATAGTTATTACCACGACCATAATCCATGGCCAGTGTTGAAAACGAGTTAATGCTGAGGTCGTGTAAACCAAGGGAACGAATCTTTCGTGCAGCACCCTCGGCAGCTTCGCGTGAACGAAACGATGACAGTACAGCTCTCTCACCTTTATCGAGCATATTGTCACCTCCTTTTACTACACAGTTTGTTCTTCTATATAGGAATCATACCTACGCAGGGCATATAGAAGGGGGAGATAAATTAACAGAGAGGGCGTATGAGGGATTTTAAAATGTAATAAATTTCTAATTCATTTCCCTTGACTCACTTGTTCTAATTTGATATTCTAATGGTGTTCGCTTCTTATAAGTGCCCGTAGCTCAGCTGGATAGAGCGCTTGACTACGAATCAAGAGGTCGGGAGTTCGAATCTCTCCGGGCACACCATGTATGCCGAAGTGGCGGAATAGGCAGACGCACGCGCCTCAAAAGCGCGCGGGTGATCCCCGTGCCGGTTCGAGTCCGGCCTTCGGCACCACAAATGGGGCTATAGCTCAGTTGGTAGAGCGCTTGAATCGCACTCAAGAGGTCAGCGGTTCGAATCCGCTTAGCTCCACCACGTTCCTCGATAGCTCAGCGGTAGAGCATCCGGCTGTTAACCGGAGGGTCGTAGGTTCGAATCCTACTCGGGGAGCCATTTTTTGGCCTCATGGTCAAGCGGTTAAGACACTGCCCTTTCACGGCGGAATCAGGGGTTCGAATCCCCTTGGGGTCACCAATTGTTGGGCGGTTAGCTCAGCGGGAGAGCACTCGCCTCACACGCGAGGGGTCGGCAGTTCGATCCTGCCACCGCCCACCAGTTTTGAGTTTTTATTGCTTGGTTTTGCCTGTCGCGGGGTGGAGCAGTTGGCAGCTCGTCGGGCTCATAACCCGAAGGTCGCAGGTTCGAGTCCTGCCCCCGCAACCAATTATCTTTTATAAAGTTTATGGGCCTATAGCTCAGCTGGCTAGAGCGCACGACTGATAATCGTGAGGTCAGTGGTTCAAGTCCACTTAGGCCCACCATAGTAAAATTTAAATCCGACGTTTATGACGTCGGATTTTTGTTGACTGAAAAGCAATTTGCATGTATGATTCTAAAAACGCGATGTCATGAGCGACATCGGTTTCAGCTGAGTCGGTTGTAGAGTTGAGTCGAGTTGAGCAAGCAAAAATGCATAGTGAGGTTCCCTATGTCTGCTTTATTGGGATTCTCTGTGCTCTCGGCCACGACCATACCCGACGGTGGTCTTTTTTGTTTTCCACCAATAGGTTAGGGGGTAGTGGAGATGATTGTTGTTATCGATAATTATGATTCGTTTACGTTCAATCTTGTTCAGTACATGCAGATGGCAGGAGAAGATGTTCTTGTTTTTCGTAATAATGAGATTTCTGTAGAATCGGTACTTTCTTTGGCACCACAAGGTATCGTCTTATCACCAGGCCCATGCACACCCAATGAAGCTGGCATCAGCCTCGAACTTGTACGTACTGCCTTTACACGAATCCCTATGCTAGGCGTATGCTTAGGACACCAAACAATTGGTCAGGCTTTTGGTGCATCCATTGTGCGCGCCGGTAAGGTAATGCATGGTAAAGTATCGGAGGTTTTCCAAATACAAAATAATGTGTTGTTTGATGGGCTACCAACTTCGTTTCTAGCCACACGTTATCATTCTTTAGTCATCGATGCTATGACGATGCCGGACGTACTACGTAGTACGGCTGTAACTGAGGATGGCATCGTTATGGGCATCGAACACATACAGTATCCTATATTCGGTGTACAATTTCATCCGGAATCAATTTTATCCCAATATGGGCATGACATCATTGCAAATTTTTTGCGTACATGCAAAACGCATGATAGTCAACCTATGGAGGTGCTTCGGGGATGATAGATCAGGTGACTAAGATTTCTGTACACACAAGGCGTTATGAATTCTCACCAGAAACCGAAGCATTTGCATTTTTTCGCACATTTGTTAGGCGGTATGGTGATGAACAAGGATTCCTATTGGATTCTATTACAGGCAACGAGTCAAAGTATAGTTCTTCGATGATTGGTTTATTTCCAGTGTTGTCTGTCCGTGGTAAGGGAGATCAATTGCGCGTAGAGGGCGATAGTACACTCCTTAAAGAGGCTCAATTTCCAACAACTGCAACGATTATTGGTAATTTACCAGCTCTTTTAGACGGTATAATGGGTAGATTTGAAGTTGATGCAAAACTTCCCGCATATGCATTTGGTTACTTGGGTTTTTTCGGGTATGATGCGATCCGATATTTTGAAAATATCCCTGAAACGACAACGGATGATCGGCAAATTGATGATTTTTATCTTCAAGTACATCGTATGATTATGCATTTTTCACCCGATCATATTGTTGTTTATGTGCATGACTTTGCTGGGATTGATGGACCATCAATTACCGATATTGAACAGTTAATGCAAGAATCAAGGGAATCATCGATTCCTTTTTCTGATTCTCTTTCTGCCGAGTTACAAGTTTCGGAAGATGTTTCCTATGAAGATTACGTTGAACGAATTCGTAAAACGAAAGAATACATTGCAGCAGGTGATGTTTTTCAATGCGTTATCTCAAAGCGCATTCGTGTCGAAGGTACTATTGACACGCTGTCTGTATATGGTCGACTACGATCGATGAATCCATCTCCCTATATGTTTTATGTAAGTTATGGGGACTACATCTTGTTTGGAGCAAGCCCAGAGATGCAGGTACGCATGGAAAATGGCATCGTGCAAATGAAACCTATCGCAGGTACTTCTAAAGGAAAGGGGAAAACAAAGGAAGAAAACGAGCGTCTAAAAGAAGTCTTGCTTAAAGACGAGAAAGAACGTGCTGAGCACGTTATGCTTGTAGATCTTTGTCGAAATGATCTTGGACGTATCGCCGTTCCGGGGACAGTTAACGTGGAACAGTTGATTCAGATTGAAGAATATTCACACGTATTTCATCTGGTGTCCCTGATAACGGCAAAAGTACGACAAGGCATTAGTTCGTTTGATGTATTTTTATCTACTTTTCCTGCTGGAACGCTATCTGGTGCGCCAAAGGTGCGCGCTATGGAAATTATTGATGAGTTAGAAGATTTTCACCGCGGTCCATACGGCGGTGTGATTGGCATGATTGATTGTTTTGGCAATCTTGATACGGCGATTGTCATTCGCACGGTGGTACATCAAAATGGTATCTCCTACCTACAAGCAGGAGCAGGTATTGTAGCTGATTCGGATCCTGATCAAGAATGGCAGGAATGCAATCATAAGTTGGGTGCTCTTCGAGCCACACTGTTATAGATGTATGCGATGAGTGTTCTCATGGTTCCTATCAGTTCTAACGGACAATCCCTTTCGCGTAGGCTTTTTACAAAGGTGCGAAGGGGGAGGAACCATGGATGATCTGATCCAATTTCTTGCAGTCATGGCTGCATTGTCGACTGGTGCGCAGGCCATCACGCAACAAATGAAAAAACGGATTATTTTTCTGCATCTGCAAGCGAAGGCGAAACCTAATGAAAATAAGTTTGATGAAATGTATGAAGAAGCCTTGCGCAGGGTGAATATCCATGTCCTTGCAGGCGTAAACGGTGCTGTATTGGCCGGGTTAGCTCAAGTTCATCCATTACAGATGCTAAAACTCACTCCTATTTGGGCGGGATCATCAGGAATTGTTGCCAATGGTTTGGATTATGCGTCAGCAGGTGTGTTGGTCGCCTATGGTGGTCCGTGGTTTCATGATCTTCTAGGTGTGCTACGTGCTTATAAAACACAGCTCAAAACAGTACCACCGGTTAAATAATGGTTTAAATTTCCTTGTGCTAAAACAGCTTGTATAGTTGCTTCTTTGGGCAATTCATGGTATCTTATCTCTTGCATTGTTCTATTTGCGGAGAGATGTCCGAGTTGGTCGAAGGAGCACGATTGGAAATCGTGTAGGCGGCTAAAACCGTCTCGTGGGTTCGAATCCCACTCTCTCCGCCAGTTGGCGGAGTAGCTCAGCTGGTTAGAGCACACGGTTCATACCCGTGGTGTCGGGGGTTCAAGTCCCTTCTCCGCTACCATTTCTTTGCCACTTTAGCTCAGATGGTAGAGCGGTTCACTCGTAATGAACAGGTCTCCGGTTCGAGTCCGGAAAGTGGCTCCAGAAAAAGCGCATAAGATCAAGGAAAAACGGGGGTTCTCAATAATGAGACCTCCGTTTTTTACTGTCCATTGTGCGGATGCGGTTCAAATGGGCTACAAAAATATTGAATATAGTCATATATCACTATAAAATGCATCTACTTTATGTAGAGAGAAATGCTTGAATTAACTCTTGGAGGTGGTCTTTATGAAGTGGGCGCAATGGATTAATGCGCTAATTGGAGTCTGGCTGATCATTTCACCATGGACACTGGGCTACAGCCAGGATAGTGGTGCCTTGTGGTTTAGCATCATTGTAGGTGCGATCCTTCTCATTGTATCAATTTGGGCCGCTGTGCAAAGTGAAATAAAAGGGTGGGCATCCTGGCAAAGTTGGATCGCACTACTTATGGGTGTTCTTGCTATTATCGAATCCTTCTCTTTTAAGTTTTCAACGGGTACCATGTGGACGGATATTATTCTTGGCGTTGTTGTCATTATTCTTGACCTATTTGCGATGGGTATTACACAGTCGCAACGTTCCTGACGATACTTGGATTTTCTGTAAGCCCCCAAATTCCGGGGCTTTTTTTTTTGTGCATTTTTACGGACAACCACTTTGTACATAGTGTTCGAAGGATTGTTACATAATACGTTATACACCAGTTGGGGCAGGATCGTTTTTATGTGTTTTTTATACATCAGATCTAATTCTTTATGCCATTTTTATAAGCACTCGCCTTACAATGAGCACTGGTAGTTAAAGTTTCTCATGAGCGGCATTGAAGGGAGTGAACGTTATGGGCGATATCATTTCAGTTGGCATGATTCTAATTCTATTTGCTTTATTTTCCTACTTTGTTCGGGTATTTGATAGGGCTTGAAGTACAGGGGGCGGAATTTGTGATTCTATTATTACTTATTGCTTTGCTGTTGATGGTTTATTTGACCTATGTGATCTTCCATCCGGAAAAATTTTAAGGTTGTAAAGGAGAACAAGCCGTTATGACGTTGGCAGGAACTATTGGCATCCTTGCGACGATAGTTATCATCCTACTTCTTTCCATTCCAATGGGGAAGTATTTGTACCATGTTTTTTCTGGGGATTCCACACGAATGGACCATGTCTTTCATCCTGTGGAAAATGGGCTTTATCGTTTGATGGGCATCAATGCCTCAAGTCAAATGGATTGGAAGGCATATATCAAATCGATGTTGTTAGTTAACCTCGTTATGTTGTTATTCGCCTATCTGATCTTTCGATTACAAGGCAGTTTGCCATTAAACCCAGACGGCATAAAGAGTATGCCTTGGGATCTGGCATTCAATACGGCGGTTAGTTTTATAACTAATACCAACTGGCAAAATTATGCAGGTGAGCAGTCGCTGTCGTATCTATCACAGATGCTAGGCATCACCTTTTTGCAATTTACATCAGCAGCTACCGGATTCGTAGCCGCGATTGCGTTTTTGCGGGCACTAGTAAACAACAAGTCTCGTTGGATAGGGAATTTTTGGGTCGATTTTATTAAGATCCATACTCGTGTTTTGCTCCCCTTGGCTACTATCTTGGCTATCGTTTTTGTTGGGCTCGGCCTTCCAGAAACGCTGGCGGGAGCAGCTAAAGTGCACACATTAAGCGGATTATTACAGACAATCTCGCGTGGACCTGTGGCATCTCTTGAAGCGATTAAACAGTTAGGGACAAACGGTGGTGGGTTTTTTAATGCAAATTCTGCTCACCCGTTTGAAGATCCTTCAGCATTAACGAGTGTTCTTGAAATTATCGCCATGGCATTGATTCCAACAGCACTCATCACGACATTTGGTATGTTTATTAAAAATCGTCGTCAGGCCCTCATTTTATATGTGTTTTTAACAGGGGTTCTACTCGTCGGAACCTTTGTTATTTACAGTAGTGAAGCGAGTGGTAATCCGATGGTTAGTCATGCTCTTGGCATCTACGGACCTAACATGGAAGGTAAAGAAATGCGTTTTGGACCTGCTCTGAGTAGCCTATTTACGGGGGCGACCACAGCTTTTACAACAGGCGCTGTAAATACGATGCATGATAGCTTGACGCCACTAGGTGGACTTATTCCGATGCTATTTATGATGTTTAACGTGATTTTTGGCGGAAAAGGCGTCGGTTTATTAAATATCTTGATGTATTTGATCATTGCAGTTTTCTTATCCGGTTTAATGGTCGGACGGACTCCGGAGATATTTGGAAAAAAAATCGAAGCTAGAGAAATTAAACTGGCCACCCTTGCTTTACTGGTTCACCCTTTTATCATCTTGGTACCTACAGCTATCGCATTGATTACGAAAGCCGGCACATCGCCCATTCTGAATCCGGGTCTGCATGGTATATCCGAAGTCTTATACGCATTCACATCTGCTGCTGCCAATAACGGATCCGCTTTTGCAGGCCTTAATGGGAACACGATATTTTACAATCTTATGTTAGGTGTTGTCATGCTCATTGGCCGATATGTTTCCATTATTGCTATGTTTGCGATGGCAGGGTCATTGGCGCAAAAATCTATCATTCCTGAAAGTGTTGGTACGCTGCGCACAGATACGTGGTCGTTTGGCGGGGTATTTCTTGCCGTGGTCGTTATCGTTGGCGCGTTGACCTTCTTTCCAGCGCTCTCCGTCGGACCGATTGCCGAATACTTTCACATGTGGATAGGATAGGAGAGAATTTTGATGGCTATATCTGCTAAAAAATCGATGACAGGTGACATCGTTCGTGGTGCTATTTTGGCATCGTTAACCAAAATGGATCCACGTATTATGATAAAAAATCCTGTGATGTTTGTCGTAGAGATTGGGTTTGTGATTACGCTTGTGCTCACCTTTTTTCCGGATGTATTTGGTGGCAAGTATGGACCTAATGAATGGATATTTAACTTGATTGTTACGGTAGTTTTATTCATTACAGTAGTATTTGGTAACTTTGCTGAAGCGATTGCTGAAGGTCGTGGAAAGGCACAGGCTGAGGCCTTGCGCAAAACCAAAACTGATCTGACGGCACAGCGTAGCAAAACGGATGGTACTTATGAAATTGTCGCAGCAAGTATGTTAAAAAAGGGCGACATTGTTCGTGTAGAAGCCTTACAAATGATTCCTGTTGATGGTGAGGTTTTACAAGGCCTTGGCAGTGTCGATGAATCAGCGATCACGGGAGAATCCGCGCCAGTTATCCGAGGTGCCGGAGGCGATTTTAGTTCAGTGACCGGAGGCACGAAACTGCTATCGGACGAATTGATTATCAAAGCCACGGTAGATCCCGGCGAATCATTTCTCGATAAGATGATCGGACTCGTTGAAGGTGCGAGTAGACAAAAGACACCGAATGAATTGGCACTGTCTGTATTGTTAGCTGGACTTACGATGATCTTTCTCATCGTTGTCATTACGCTTGAGCCTTTGGCTCACTATGTTAATGGGAGCATTGACGTTGCGACCTTAATTGCACTCTTAGTTTGTTTGATACCCACCACGATTGGGGCTCTATTGTCAGCGATCGGGATTGCTGGCATGGATCGTGTCATCCGATTTAACGTTATCGCAAAATCCGGTAAGGCAGTAGAGGCAGCTGGCGACGTAAATACGCTAATACTGGACAAGACAGGGACGATTACCATTGGTAATCGTTTGGCGAGTGAATTCGTGCCTGTTGGAAAGCACCAACGCGAAGAGTTAGTAGAAGTGGCAGTGATGTCCTCCTTATTTGATGAGACACCTGAAGGTCGTTCTATTATTACACTTGGTAAAGAGCTCGGCGTTACTAAGGAACGAGAATCTTATCATGATGCGGAAAACATCGAGTTTAGCGCAGATACACGCATGAGTGGTATGGATCTTGCTGATGGGACTGTTTATCGAAAAGGTGCTGTTGACGCTATTAAAAAATTTGTAAATAGTCGCGGCGGTCAAATTTATCCAGACCTTGATGAGAAAACGGATCGCATTGCGCGAGAAGGCGGCACGCCTTTGGCTGTGGTTAAAAGTAGCGAATTATTTGGCCTCATTTATTTGAAAGATATCGTGAAGCCAGGTATGCGCGAACGATTTGATGAACTGCGTAAGATGGGTATCAAAACAGTGATGTGTACGGGTGATAATCCTTTGACAGCTGCCACCATTGCTCTTGAAGCTGGGGTTGACAACTTTATCGCCGAAGCAAAGCCAGAAGATAAAATGCGTTTAATCAAAGAAGAGCAGGCACTAGGGAAATTGGTTGCTATGTCAGGTGATGGAACGAACGATGCACCGGCGCTCGCTCAAGCTGATGTTGGCTTAGCGATGAATACAGGTACGGCAGCAGCCAAGGAAGCCGGAAATATGGTTGACCTTGACTCCGATCCGACAAAATTGATTGAAGTGGTTTCGATCGGAAAACAACTTCTCATTACCCGGGGTGCAATTACGACATTTTCCATTGCGAATGATGTAGCCAAATACTTTGCCATTATTCCGGCGATGTTTGCTTCTGTCGTGCCTGAATTGCGTGCTCTTAACATCATGTTTTTGACCAATTCGAAAAGTGCTATTTTATCAGCTTTGATTTTTAACGCGCTTATTATTCCGTTTTTAATTCCTCTGGCAATGAGAGGTGTCAAATACCGTCCTATGAGCGCTACATCCCTCTTGATGAGAAACATTTTTATTTATGGATTTGGCGGCGTAATCACTCCGTTCGTGGGGATTAAAGTGATTGACATAATCATTACTTGGCTTGGCGTCGCTCACTTATAGGAGGTGGTTTTCTTGACGAATCTATGGCGTTCCATTCGCGTGACACTGGTTATGGCCGTTTTACTCGGCCTTGTTTATCCACTTTTTATCCTTTTGATCGGGAATCTTGCCTTTCCGTTTCAAGCAGCCGGGAGTATGATAAAATTTCAAGGGCATGTAGTTGGCTCAGAGCTGATCGCCCAACAAGTAAACACATCAGGACTCTTTCACCCACGACCTTCAGCTGTTCAATATGCTGGTAATGGCTCTGGAGGTTCTAATTTGGGACCAACGAATCCCGCTTTGATCCAAGAAATTAGAAATAATGAACGTGCCTTAAACGTTTTGCCTGGAACAAAGTTATCATCTATCCCGACAGATATGGTTGAATCGAGTGCATCTGGACTAGACCCTGACATCTCTATTGCTGACGCTATGCTACAAGTTCCACGTATTGCACAAACGACGGGATTGTCGCAAAGTGTCCTGGGTTCACTTGTTCGCCGTTATGAAACAGGACGTTTTTTAGGGATATGGGGAGAGCCTATGGTCAATGTGATGACGTTAAATGTTGCAATTAAAGAATTGATGAAAAAATGAGTAGTGTATCTTCAACACAACGTCTCGCAGGTAAATTGCGCATTTATATCGGTGCAGCTCCTGGCGTGGGTAAGACGTATACCATGCTTCGTGAGGCAAATGTTTTAAGCAGTCGTGGCATTGATGTCGTGATCGGTTTTCTTGATACACATGAACGTTCAGAAACTACTGCACAAATTGGTGATTTGGAAATTATACCGCGAAAAAAAATCCATTATCATCATCGGGAATTTGAAGAAATGGACGTTGACGCTATTTTATCTCGTCAACCTCAAGTCGTTGTTGTAGACGAACTCGCTCACAGCAATGTTCCTGGATCTCGCTTTGCAAAGCGGTATATGGATGTTCAGTATTTGCTTAGCCACGGCATTGACGTTTTATGTGCAGTCAACGTTCAGCACATAGAAACAGTGGCGCAAGAAGCACAAAACATCATTGGCATTCGCATTCGGGAGATCATTCCTAAGTCATTTTTGCAATGTGCGCAAGAAATTCAAGTCATCGATGTCACACCCGAAACGTTGCGTCAGCGTCTTCGTGATGGGAGCATATATCCTAAAGAGAAAGTGGAACAGGCGTTGACGCATTTTTTTCGCAAAACGAATTTGTCGGCGCTTCGGGAACTTGCGCTTCGCGAAGTGGCGGAAAATGTGGACGAGCGACTGCAAATGTCTTTTGAACGCACGAACATTAAGGGGCCTGTAGGAGCGCGTGAGACGATCTTGGTGTGTGCGGGCTTTTTAGGTAGACTTGAGAGACTCCTTCAAATTGGGAAAAGAGTTGCTGATCGGATGAAAGCTGAGTTGATTGTACTTACGATCATCGAAGCTCCAAAAACGGATTTAACAGCAAAAGCATCAGCCAAATTTGAAGAAATTGCACAAATGGTTCATGATTATGAGGCTGAGCATTGTGTTGTTGTAAGAAATGATCGTCACGTTGGAGAAATTATTCTCGAAATCGCTATGCAGTACAATGCGACGCAGATCGTCGTGGGGCAACCCAACAAAAATCGATCGTGGTTGATTTGGAAAAATAATCCTGTTCATTATTTGTTAGACCACATGAAATATTTTGATTTGCGCATTGTTGGATGGAAAGATTGGAGGTTGCTTGATCGGTTTAATCCTAGAATACCTGAAACACCATTGCGACCGTCGGTTAATACCGGTCGTTTAACTATCTATGTGGGTGCGGCTCCGGGCGTCGGTAAAACCTATAAAATGCTACAGGATGCCAACGATTGGAAAGCAAGAGGGAAAAAAGTCGTGATTGGGCTCATCGAAACACATGGGCGCGCTGATACAGAGGAACAAATAGGCGCTTTAGAAGTGTTGCCTAAACGTCAGATTTGTTTTGAAGGAAGGACTTATGATGAACTTGATGTTGAAGCCATCCTAGCTCGTCAACCCGATATTGTATTGATTGATGAATTAGCTCATACCAATGTACCAGGATCACCGAGAGAAAAGCGTTATCAGGACATTGAGTATTTGCTTAAGCATGGCATTCATGTTGTCACTGCGGTAAATATTCAGCATTTAGAGAGTTTGCGAGATAAAGTTGAGCATATCACGGGGATAAAGGTTCGAGAACGTGTGCCAGATGGTTTTATGGATCTAGCACATGAAGTAAAACTCGTGGATGTGAGCCCGGAAACCTTGCAGCAAAGGCTTTTACAACGAAAAATTTATGAAGAAGATAAGATTCAGCGTGCACTGGATCATTTTTTTCGTTTTGCTAATTTGTCCGCACTCAGGGAGATTGCGTTACTCGAGGTAGCCGATGATGTTGATCAACGCTTGGGAAAACAACGGCAAACAGAAAACGGGTATAAAGCATCGTCGCAACCGGTTGCGCAGGAAAGTATTCTTGTATGCGTGAATTACCGACCACACTCTGAGAAATTAATACGTCGTGGGTGGCGGATTGCCGATCGTCATCAAGCGCAATTGTATGTTTTAGTGGTTTCCTTAGACAATCGACTGACTGATGAAGAACGACGAGATTTGGAACGTATTCAAAATCTCAGTAAACAATTTGAAGCCGAGTTTGTAATGAAAAATAGCACGGATCGAAGCGTAGGTGAGACGATCGTTCAGATGGCGACAGAACTTTTGGTCTCGCAAATTGTTATTGGTCAATCACCTTCGCCACGCCCTTTGCTTGCACGGTGGAAGATAAGCCCAGTCGACTACGTTTTGCAACATGCAGAATTTGTAGACCTTCATGTCGTCTCGAATGCTCAAGATGATAGGAGTTGATGATCACGAAAACAGATCATCTTCGACTTTTCCCGTATCTCTATGTGGTCGTTTTTGTAACTGCATTAACCTTTGTCATTCATGTCACTGGGTTATCGATAGAACGAGTGAATGCTGCTGTCCTTTATTTAATCCCTGTGTTATTGACTTCAAGAATGTGGGGACGTGGCCCGGCATACTTTGCAGCCACGCTTGGTGTAGTCGCTTTTGATTTTTTCTTTGTTCCGCCGATGCTCAGTTTTACGGTCTCCGATTTGCGTTATTTAGTCTCTTTCGCGGTTTTTTTATTTGTCGCCTTTATCACAACAACATTAACAAGCGAACTCAAATTGCAAATTTATAAGATGCGTCAAAATGAAGAATATACCAATGCGCTCTTTCTCCTTAGCAGGAAGATGGCTGCGGCTAGTAGCCTTGCTGATGTGGTTGCCGTGATGCAGTCGATTAAACCAGCCATCATGTATAACAACTTCGCTCTATACGTGCCAAAGGACGAGCATGTGCTACAGCGAGTTGTCTTTGATGATCATAGCGCATGGATGCCAATTGACGGTGAAGAGCAGATTGTTAAATGGGTTTTTGAGCATCAAGAGAAAGCTGGTCGTGGATCACCTCGACTGTCGCAATCCAACAGGGTTTATGTACCGCTTAGCACAGAGCAGGTCGTTTGCGGAGTCGTGGCCTATGATCTTTTTCATGACAATAAATTATTCGAAGAACAACTTCAACGTTTCGATACTATTTCTGGTGTATGCGCATTGGCTGTGGCTCGTGTTCAACTTGCCGAACAAGCCAAATCAGTGCATCTTGCCAAGGAATCAGAAAGACTGCGAAATATTTTGCTTGATTCGATCTCTCATGAGTTAAAAACACCACTTGCAACAGTTATGGGCTCGGTAACAGCCGTTATTGACGGTGATCATGTGCTGACTGATGAGGATAAGCAAGAACTTTTACTGATGATTCGTGAAGGTGCTATGCGAATGAACCGGCTTGTCACAAATTTACTTAATATGGTTCGATGGGAGACGGGAATGGTGAAGTTGCAAAGACGGTGGTGCTATATCGATGAGATCATCGGTGCTGCACTCGAACAGTTGAAAGACACCTTAACACTTCATCCAGTTATGGTGAAGATACCGGATACCATGCCCTTCGTGTATATTGACGATGTGTTGCTTGAGCAAGTGATTGTTAATATTGTTAGTAATGCTGCGAAGTACTCGCAGGTGGGTGAACCTATAGAAATTGCTGTTATGCTTCGTGGTGAGGGGTTGCAAATCGCTATTTCTGATCAGGGTTTTGGCATATCTAAAGAGGAGCAACCACACGTCTTTGAAAAATTCTACCGCAGCCAAAATGCCAATCATCATCCCGGGACGGGTCTTGGCCTTACGATCTGTAAAAATATCATTGAAGCGCATAATGGTTGGATTAAAGCTTGCGACAATGAACTTGCTCTGCATGGAACGACTATTGTTTTATGGATAGCTACCAAATTTCAACAAGATATTGGCTACGAGGGGGATGTATTGCTTTGTCAACAGACGGAGTCAGTATCGTCATTATTGACGATGAACCACCCATACAGAAATTAATTTGTGTGACACTCCGCGCCCATGGTTTTAAGGTAGCTGAAGCGTCAACAGGGCAAGATGGCGTGGTTAAAGTGAGTACTTTTCGACCTGATCTGGTCATACTCGACTTGGGCTTGCCTGATCTTGATGGTGTTGATGTTTTATCAAGTATTAGAAGTTGGTCACAGGTGCCGATTCTCATTTTGACGGCTCGGGATCAAGAACAAGAAAAAATAAAAGCTCTTGATGCTGGTGCAGACGATTACGTCACGAAACCGTTTAGTATGGGTGAGTTAATGGCACGTATTCGAGCCTTGCTTCGGAGATTGCCCATAGGATCAAACGAAGGTTCCATTTTACACTGTGGTCCCATTGATATTGATCTCTCACAACACACTGTAATGCGAGGATCTGAGCGTATTAAAGTAACCCCAACGGAATACGAGTTACTTAAACTATTAGCTCAAAACAGTGGGAGGGTACTGACACACAAGTATCTCTTGCAACATGTTTGGGGTGGTCAGCAATGGCAAACCGAGAGCCAATATTTGCGCATTTATATAGGACATCTTCGAAAAAAAATAGAAGAAGATCCCACTCGTCCAAAGATTATCGTAACAGAACCTGGCGTAGGGTACCGAATGTTATTTCCAGATTAACCAAGATGATGAAAGAAGAAAGTTACGACGTCATTGCTTAACGTTGCAATATTTGGAGAAATCGGACCACCCACGGCATGAAATTCATGCTGGGAATGTTGAATCAGGATCAAGTGCGCGCTATTACCTGAAGATCGTAAGTGACTATACAGATCAAAAGACTGATAGGGCGGCTCTACTGTATCGTCAAGGCCTTGCAAGATTAAAAAGGGTGGGTCACCAGGTTTAACATAGTCAACGGCACTTTCGTTTGCAATCGTGGTTGGCGTGTAGTAGCCAAAAACCGGATTGGGTGAGGTACCATGTGTTTTTAGCCAACGTAAGGCAAATGGTCGACGGTTGGACGGTCCGAACATATCGACGACAGCAGAAACGCTACTTGATTCATTAGGCCATAGGCCATTGTCGAACTTGGTGTCATGTCCTGTGAGACCGATGAAGTTCGCTAAGCCACCTCCAGCGCTGTCACCCATGACGCCGATACGCATTGGATTGATCCCAAGATCACTTGCATGCGCACGCAAAAAACGAATAGCCGTTTTTGCATCGATGAGTTGCGTAGGCCATTTGTAGGCGGGTGCTAGGCGATAATTGATCGTCACAAAGGTAAAGCCATGTGATACTAGGCCTGCTTCGATGCGGGCAATCATTTCATCGTGCGGATTGTATTGCGCAGTATCAAAACCGATGATGGCATTGCCATACATCAAAAATCCGCCATGAACATAAACGACGACGGGTGATAAGGGATATAGATGGTTTACTGGTTTAAAAACATAAAGAGTTTCCGGGGTGTTTTGAATTGTTTCGTAGGTAAATTTTGTTCTTACTCCTACTAGCAATGGGTTCCAGATGTGGTGATGGGTGCTCGAAGTAGAGGCCCCGTTTATTAAAGTGCTTTGAGCATAGCCTAGGTGAAAATTCATGAAAAACAGCAAAATAAAACCTAAGCTTATACGATACAATTTCCGTAATTTCACTTCGGAGTCCTCACTTGTCGAAATAAGATGTCATACTACAAGTTGTAGCACAAGTTTGCTAAAAATCCAGTAGTTTATGCATGGGATACGTTGGCATGACAAAAGACAATACATCTGTTATGGTGAGGGCAGGTGCATGTGGCGTTGCTGTCGTATCGGCGATCATGCATGCTACAGTCTTGCGTGAACAAGCAAAGCTCATTGAGCAATTTGTGCGCATAACTCGCTAGGCAATACTATAACAACTTTCAGGTGCTCCGTTTCACGGAGAGAATAGGGAAACCGGTGAAAATCCGGTACGGTCCCGCCACTGTAAACAGCCTCGAATCAACCGTTACCACCGCTACATGCGAGTTGGTGACGAATTGTCGTGCTGTAAGCCAGGAGACCTGCCTGAAAGGGTTGCGTGAAACCTTCGCGGAGGGGTTTAACGGTGATGATCGCCTATACTTTCTGCCAATATCACGCGATTAGCC
>JAKADA010000039.1 GCA_021820975.1 Bacillota bacterium | reverse complement strand
ACCGCATCGAATATGATTTGCACTACATCGAAGATTGGACCTTTAGCTTGGATGTACGCATCGTCATCCTGACGATTGCGAAGGGATTGCACAATCGCAATGCGTACTAGGGCAGGGCTGTTTAAGGGATATATCGAGATTCTCAAATTATATCATTTACTTGGAAAATAAGTGCAAGTATGATAATGTTATGTTGAATGACGTCGGGTTTTGGGAGGCTTGTGAGTGAAAATTATTCTTCTCTCAGGTGGATCAGGGAAACGTCTATTTCCTATGTCAAATGACGTGCGATCAAAACAATTTTTAAAGTTACTAAGTGATGAAGACGGCAATCGGATTTCGATGCTACAGCGAGTATGGAGGCAGCTTGAGCTAGCGGGTCTTGCAGATAAAACTTATATCTGTGCGAGTTCGATTCATTCCGATCAGATCTTCAATCAAGTGGGTGACGTTCCTCTCATAGAGGAGCCATCTTCAAAAGATACGTTTCCAGCAATCGCTCTTTCAACGCTCTATCTCATGGATCGATTCAAGTGTGAAGATGAGACGATCGTAGTGATGCCGATTGATCCCTATGTAGAGCAGTCTTTCTTTGACAACATCCTTCACCTTGAAGAGTATACCACGGATGTAATCTCTGATATTACGCTTATGGGTGTACATCCGACGACACCCTCCTCAAAGTTTGGTTATATTTCCATTGAACGCGTGGCGAATTCGCTTTATAACAAAGTTATCAGTTTCGTCGAGAAACCAAACGTGGCTCGCGCAGAGCAACTAATCGGTCAAGGCGCACTTTGGAACTGTGGAGTATTTGCTTTTCAGGGCAAGTTTATGCGGCGATGGCTAGCAGAGAACGAGTATCCAACTTCTTATGATGCCATGCTTGAACATTGGGATGAATTGCCGAAAATTAGCTTTGATTACGAAGTGGTCGAAAAGATATCTTCTGCGATCGTAATTCCCTATAGAGGGACATGGAAGGATCTCGGCACGTGGGATGTGATGACCTCCGAACTTTCCCACCCGTTAATTGGGAATGGAGTAATGGTGGATAACCTTGACACGCATGTCATTAATGAACTACACATCCCAATCATTGTGGCTGGAACGCATGATCTTGTAGTCATTGCCACTCCTGATGGTATTCTTGTTTCGGACAAGCAGCATAGTGTAGGTGTCAAGGAATATTCAAAGTCGCTGCAACTTCGTCCAATGTACGTAGAACGGCGTTGGGGTGATTATCGTGTGCTTGAACACCGTAAACTGTCTGAGGAACAGGAGATGCAGGTGCGCTACATTCGAATGGATGCCACGAAAAGCATTAGCTATCACAGGCATTTGAATCACGAAGAGACGTGGACAGTGGTTCGTGGTGCAGGACTCTTTGTATGCGAAGATGAGATGGTCGAGATATCAACAGGCTCGGTCATCAAGGTTGCCCGTGGACAATGGCATGCAGTAAAGGCGCTTGAAGAATTGGAGTTCGTGGAGATTCAACGCGGATCTGGACTTTCTGAGGAGGATATCATGCGTAGGTTTCTCACGTGGGAAGAGGTTGAGCAGCATTTGGGTTCGGGATCGAATATTATTCGCAATACATCAATGGCCGTGTTTTAGATGGGGACATAATTATAACATAAGAAATTTGAAGTTTATAATTGTACTTTGGAAATGAGTCAAATGTTTTAGCTATATCTATGAACTATTTAAATTCAGAAGGAAATCAACTCAGGAGGGTTGCTCGTTTTGAGGATTGGAATTGATTGTCGTCCGTTGTCTAGTGAGAAAACGGGTATTGGATACTATCTGTGGGAGATTTTAAACCACTGGGGCAAAAATGACATCCCGTATGAACTTATTCTCTATAGTGCACTTGATTTTGAAATTCCACCACAGCTTGCAGCGTCTCATGTTCACTATCGTAAGCGCGTGTTTCGGATGAGGCCGGCAGAGGCATGGATGCATACGATTTTGCCGATTCAATTGCGTATGGATAGAGTTGATGTGTACTGGGGCCCAAACTATGCGATGCCACTGGTGCCATTTGGTGCGCCTTCCGTGTTGACGGTGCATGATATGGTTTATCGCATATTTCCAGAAACGATGAAGCGCGTAACTTATCTGCACAATCGCTATGGGTTAGAGAGGTACGTTCGACGGTGCAACCATATCATTACGGACTCGGAGAATACGAAACGGGATCTTGTGGGCTTTCTTGATTTGCCTGTGGAGAAAATCGAAGTCGTTCCTCTAGGTGTTTCTGGCCGTTTTGCCCTCTCAGTGAACAGTGTATCTGATGACGTGATAATGAAAAACCTTGGATTAGAGCAAAGATCGTATCTTTTAACGGTGGGCACACTGGAACCGCGTAAAAATTTAACGCGCGTGATAAAAGCATATAAATTGTTTATGCAGGATCAAAACTCGCACTGTGGAGCGGATACTATACTAGTGGTGGTGGGGGCAGAGGGCTGGGGTGATACATCTGCCGAAGTTCGGCGTGAGTTAGGTGAAAAAATCAAGTATATGGGATATGTGTCCGATGAAATGCTAGGGGCGCTTTATCGTCATGCACGTGGATTTGTTTATATGTCACTTTATGAGGGATTTGGATTACCACCACTTGAGGCAATGAGTTGCGGTACTCCCGTTTTAGTATCCAACACAAGTTCTCTTCCTGAAGTTGTCGAGAATTGTGGTCTGTATGCAGATCCAACCAGAGTTGAAGACATTGCGCACCAGATGCGTCGGCTCTGTGATGACGATGTTCAAGTCTTGCTTGCTACTGCGGGTAGAGCTAGGGCTGAACAGATGCAGTGGGGAATCACTGCAGATAAGACGCTCAGTTTGCTTTGTGTTATTGGAGAACGGCGCGGCTAAATGCATGTGATTCGTCGTTAGATATGGTTTCTACGTACGTTGAATGATGAGCTAAGGATGTGCTGTCGTGTTTGGTCGTATCGGTGAGTTGTGGAAGTACAGAGAGATGCTGTGGAGTATGATTCTATCCGAGTTGCGCACGCGTTATCGAGGCTCTTTTCTCGGATTTCTTTGGACATTTATCAATCCGTTGCTCACTTTATTGGTCTATACATTTATCTTTTCAAAAATCATGAAAGTCACGATGCCACATTATTCGTTGTTTATGTTTATTGGACTCTTAGCGTGGAATTTATTTGCTACGGGTGTTCAGTCCTCCTCAAGTGTCATTGTAAGGCAAGGATCGCTTGTGAAGAAGATCTATTTCCCTCGAGAAATATTGCCGTTGTCGGTCGTAGGGGGGAGCGTCATAAATTATTTGTTATCACTCGTCATCTTAGTTCCATTTTTGTTGATTAGCGGGTATCGCCCCACTGTAGATTGGCTCTTCGTCCCACTCATTTTATTGTTGGAGACCATTTTTACGGTAGGGCTATCCTTATTATTGTCGTCGCTTACTGTGTATCTGCGTGACATTGAGCATATGCTCGGTATTTTTTTGATGTTGTGGTTTTATCTCACGCCAGTTGTCTACTCGATTACGATCTTGTCACCGAGGATAGCGCAGCTATTTAAATTGAATCCAATGTCTGATGTGGTTTTGTCCTTTCAATCTGTACTTTACTATCATGAGAGTCCACATTGGAAACTGTTTGTCTATGGCTTTGTGATTTCCACTGCAGTGCTAATTTCTGGCTGGTGGCTGTTCGTCCGGCTCAATCGCCGTTTTGCAGAGGAGGTTTAATGTAAGCAATGGTGAATAAGGAGATCGTGATCAGTGTCAAAAATGTATCGAAGAATTTCAGGGTACATCTTGAACGTAATCACACGCTGAAAGAAAGGATACTGTATGCCGGTAGAGCAAAGTACCGCGATTTTGTAGCTTTACGGGATGTGAGTCTCGATGTATTAAAGGGAGAATCGGTAGGACTCATTGGTGTTAATGGTTCAGGGAAGAGCACGCTTCTTAAGCTGATGAGTAAAATACTATACCCAGATGCAGGTTCGGTTGAAGTACAGGGTCGGGTATCGAGTCTACTAGAACTTGGCGCTGGATTTCATCCTGATTTTTCAGGCAGGGAAAACGTGTTTATGAATGGTGCGCTACTAGGTTTGTCTCGAAAAGAGATTCGCGCTAAACTAGACGAGATCATAGATTTCTCGGAGTTGGGAGATTTTATTGACGAACCGGTGCGCAGTTACTCTTCAGGGATGTATATGAGGTTGGCATTTTCGGTTGCTGTGGCGGTTGATCCAGAGATTATCTTGATCGACGAAATTCTCGCCGTGGGCGACGCAGCGTTCCAGGCCAAGTGCATGAACCGATTGAGGGAACTGAGGGCGCGAGATACAACAATTATCATTGTTGCACACGATACCTCTGCGGTCGAACGATTCTGTGATCGCGTGATCTGGATGCATGATTCGCGCGTGAAGATGGAAGGAAAGCCCATCAATTGTATCCAAGCATACTTAGCCACAGTATTTAGGGCATCGAATGAGGGAACGAACACGATGTCATTTGAGCGCTCAGAGAATATAGCCACTTCTACTGAGACGAGATCAATCCAAGAAGATGCGCGTCATGCGGATCTTGAACGTGCTATCGATGAAAGTGGACTCCGATGGGGCACTGGAGATGTAGTGATTGAACAAGTGGAGGTCTCCTCAGGTTCTGGAAGTGGTCTGGTGCAATGTGGCGAACCTCTTGATATCACCATTCGATTTAGTGTCAAAAAGGACGTTGAGGACGTCGATTTTGGGATCGGTTTTTTTACGGTAGATGATGTACAGTGTTATGGAACAAATACCCGTTTGGATCGCTATGGGAATATCTCGTTACATCAGGGAACTGGTTCAATCACGTTTCAGTCATCCGATTTTTGTTTATTACCAGGATCATATTGGATCGATGTAGCATGCAGTGCAGCGGATACTCAAGCGTACGACTACTGGAGAAAGGCTATTCAGGTTCAGGTTTACTCTGATCAAAACGATGTAGGGTTATGCAGGGTGCCTCATCAATGGAGTTTAAGTAAAGTGTTGATTGAGAGTTATAGTAGGGATTGAGGATGAAAATGCCAACTGATAATCTAAACTTTTATAGAGCATTTGAAGATAGGCATCGAGGTTCTCGCGAGTTAATAAAGTCCCGTTTACAAGTATATATTCCTTTGGTACTTCCGTTGCTTGATATTTATAAGGAATGTAAAACGTTAGATCTGGGTTGTGGGAGAGGTGAGTGGCTTGAACTGCTCACTGACAATGGGTTTCAAGCATTTGGGGTAGATCTGGACAGTGGGATGCTTGCAGCTTGCGACGAACGAGGTCTTCAAGTATCTAAGAAAGATGCTATAACCGCCCTGCGAGAACTTCCCGATGAGAGCCAATCTATTGTGTCTGGGTTTCACATTGCTGAACATTTGCCATTTGATGTTCTGAGCATATTGGTACAGGAAGCTTTGCGTGTTCTGAAGCCTGGTGGACTCCTCATTCTTGAAACTCCGAATCCGGAGAATATACAAGTTGCTACGATGAACTTTTATCTTGATCCGACACATCAGCGTCCGATTCCTCCACAATTACTCACTTTTATGGCGGAATTCTATGGATTTTCTAGGGTGAAGGTTCTTCGATTACAAGAGCCCAAAGAACTCTACGAGAATCGGGGAATACATTTAATTGATGTCATTGGAGGTGTGAGCCCCGATTATGCGGTGATTGCACAAAAAAGAGCGTCATCAGAAATACTGACTTTATTCTCTGAGTATTTTAATAGAGATGTTGGCATTTCTTTAGATGCTTTAGCAGGAAGTTTCGAACAAAGACTATCGGTTATCGAAGTTAATGCCCAGCAGGCGGTGTTGCAGTCTGAACAGGCCAGAGCATTGGCGATTGCATCGGCGTCACATGCCGAGAGTGCTGAAGCAAGGGCGATTGAATCGGTGTCACATGCCGAGAATGCTGAAGCAAGGGCGATAGAGGCGGAGTTACACGCGGAGAGAGCTGCAAAAAGGTCAATAGAGGCAGAGTTATATGCTGAACGTGCCCAATCAAGTGCTGTAGAAGCAGAGTCACACTCAGAACAGTCCGTAGCAAGAGCGATTGAGGCGGAATCACGTGCCCACCAAGCTGAGATAAATGCCAATCTTGCATGGGATCATTACGGAATGATCGCAAATAGTCGCTCATGGAGAGTAACTTATCCGCTTCGATTAGCTGGTAAAGCGGCAAGGTGGTTTGTACATGGAAGTATCGCGTGGATTACTTTTTCACCAGCGAGTCGTCCAAGACGCATACTACGGACATTCTTGATTTTTATGAAACGAAAGGTGAAAGAAAATTATAAATTAAAATCTTTTGCCGTTCGAGTACTTGCACGTTTTCCTACGTTGAAAGAGCGGCTTATGCGAGTGGGAGAAGCGTCTTTCTATACTCGTGAAAATAAAGGAAGTTCATTAGAAGACATGACGTTGAACCATCTTAACTCAAATGCGAAACGCATCTATGTAGACCTAAAAGTTGCCATTCAAAAAAATAAGGAGGGTCATTGATGCGGATCGTGATTGATATGCAAGGGGCGCAAAGTGATAGTCGTCATCGTGGCATCGGTCGCCTGACTTTATCTCTTGTTAAGGCGATTATTGCCAACCGAGGTGAGCATGAGGTCATTCTTGCTCTCAATGGTCTTTTTCCTGAAACTATAGAATCGATCCGTGCTGAATTCGATGGATTGCTTTTACAGGAAAGTATTCGTGTTTGGCAAGCACCTGGTCCTGTTAGATACCTTATTGCTGAGAATGAGTGGCTTCGGAATGTCGCTGAATTGATTCGGGAATCGTTTTTAGCTAGTTTAAAACCTGATCTTGTCCTCATGAGTAGTTTGTTTGAAGGATTGGGTGACGATGCAGTTACGAGTATTGGCATGCTAAGTAATACGATTCCTACGGCTGTAATCTTATATGACCTCATTCCATTCATCTATCGGGATCTCTATCTGGAAAATCCAGTGTATGAGGCATGGTATGAACGTAAGCTTGACCATCTACGTCGTGCCCATCTCTTGCTGGCTATCTCTGAATCTTCCCGACAAGAGGCCATCCGCTATCTCGGGTTTCCATCAGAGCATGTAGTTAATGTCTCAGCCGCAGTCGATTTGAAATTTAAGCCTAACATTATAGATCAGAACGAGGAGGATAAGATTCGCGCTCGCTATGGGTTGACTCGTCCGTTTGTTATGTACACTGGCGCAGCGTTTGAGCCTCGCAAAAATCTCGTTGGTCTTATTCGTTCCTATGCTAAATTGCCAAATAACATACGGGAGTTACACCAACTAGTAGTTGTTTGTTCCATACAACCTGCAGATCGGACACATTTGAATTTAATTGCTAAGGAGTATGGTCTAAAGGCAGGTGAACTTGTTCTTACTGGCTTTGTTCCAGACGGGGATCTAATAGGACTTTATAATTTGTGTAAACTATTTATTTTCCCCTCATGGCACGAAGGGTTTGGTCTTCCGGTGCTCGAAGCCATGTCCTGCGGTGCTGCGGTGATCGGAGCGAACAGTTCCAGTATACCAGAGGTAATTGGGCGTGAGGATGCGCTGTTTAATCCTAAAAATGACGAAGCCATCACTACTAAACTCGCGCAAGTGTTGACTGATGATGCGCTTCGAGATGAGTTGAAACGCGATGGACTGGAACGAGCCAAAAACTTCTCGTGGGATATAAGCGCAAAGAGAGCGATTACTGCGATTGAAGCATGGTTCGTCAATCAGGAAACGAATAAAGTTCCTGTCGGTCTTCCAGTTCGTCGTCCAAGACTTGCCTACATCTCCCCCCTTCCACCTGAACGATCTGGCATCAGTGACTATAGTGCAGAACTCTTGCCTGAACTTGCTCGTTACTATGAAATCGAAGTCATCGTCGCGCAAGAAGTTGTTTCTGATCCTTGGGTCAGGGCGAACTGTCGCATTCGTAATGTAGATTGGTTTCACATCCATGCTAAGGAATATGACCGAGTCCTCTATCATTTTGGGAACTCTCCATTTCACCAGCACATGTTGACTTTACTGGATGAATTACCAGGTATTGTAGTTTTACATGACTTTTTTCTATCTGGCATCGTAGGATATGATAAGGATGACCCATACAATCATGATAAATGGATGAGGCAGCTATACCATTCGCATGGCTACAAAGCGATACAGGAACGCTTTCTGGCCGCCGATACTACTCAGGTGGTTTTGAAATTTCCTTGCAATCTCAGTGTGTTGCAGCGTGCGCAAGGTGTGATTGTCCACTCTGATTATTCCCGCTGTTTGGCGAGAATGTGGTATCCGCAGCTTGATGTGAATCACTGGGTAACTGTTCCGCTTTTGCGAGTACCAGTGCAGGTTGCAGATCGTTTGGCGGCACGTAGAGCGTTGAATCTAGATGAAGATGCATTTGTCGTCTGTAGTTTTGGTTTGCTTGGTCCATCTAAACTTAATCATCGGCTCCTTCATTCTTGGCTGTGTTCTCGATTGTCGCAGAATGAACGCTGTATTTTAGTCTTCGTTGGTGAAAAACATGTGGGAGATTATGGGCAAGACTTATTAGAATCTATCCGCCAAAGTGGAGTAGGAAGTCGCGTCCGCATCACCGGATGGGTAGACACTGCAACCTTTCATAGCTACTTGTCTGCTGCGGACATGGGAGTACAGTTACGAACCCTTTCTCGAGGTGAAACATCTGCCGCCGTATTGGACTGTATGAATTATGGTCTGCCTACCATCGTGAATGCCAATGGCAGTATGGCTGATCTACCTGATGCGGGAGTGTGGAAACTGCCAGATGAGTTTGAAGATGAGCAACTTGTCGAAGCATTAGAAACACTGTGGCTTGATGGTGAAGAACGTAAACGAATAGGTCAACGAGCGCAAGAGATTATCCGTCTTCGCCATGCCCCAGTAGATTGTGCTCGACAGTACTTTGATGCCATTGAGCAGTTTTATGTCAATAGCAGAGTTGATACGCAGAGTCTTATTGGTGCGATTGCTCTGCTTGATGGCCATCAACCTAGCGACAATGAGTGTATGGTTCTGGCTGATACCATCTCGCAAAACCAATTATTAGATGGATTAAAACACCAAATATTAGTAGATGTTTCTGCAATTGTTATTAATGATTTAAAAACAGGTATTGAACGAGTTGCAAGAAGCATCTTGAAAGAATTGATTGATAATCCTCCGGAGAACTATCGTGTCGAGCCTGTATATGCGACTACTGATCAGTATGGCTATCGTTATGCCCGTCATTTCACTCTGAATTTTCTTGAATGTCCGGTAGATGTTCTTGCTGACGAATCTATCGAATTCAAGGCTGGAGACGTTTTTCTTGGACTTGATTTGCATCAATATGTTGTTTCATCACAAGAAAAATTCTTAACGCATCTGCGTCATATCGGTGTACGTGTGTATTTTGTTGTATATGATCTACTTCCTGTTTTGATGCCTCATGTCTTTCCCCATGGTGCTGCTACTGGCCACGAGACATGGCTTACTACAATATCACGATTTGACGGTGCGATCTGTATCTCAAGAACTGTTGCTGACGATCTGCAAGAATGGCTTAGGGTACATGAATCGGATCGTCAGCGTCCGTTTCATATCGCTTGGTCACACATCGGTGCTGATGTAGAAAATTCCTTACCCACCAAGGGGTTAACGGAGAATGCAGAGCAGGTGCATGCCGCTTTATCTGCCCGAAAAAGTTTCCTCATGGTTGGCACGATAGAGCCGCGCAAAGGACATGCGCAAACTCTTTTTGCTTTTGAGCAACTTTGGTTAGAGGGGGTGGAAGTGAACCTGGTCATTGTTGGCAAGCAGGGGTGGATGGTCGAGTCTCTAATTGAAACATTGCGAAACCATCCTAAGCGTGGGAAGCGTCTTTTTTGGCTTGAGGGCATTAGTGACGAATATCTCGAAATGGTCTATTCTGCTTCAACATGCCTACTCGCTGCCAGTGAAGGTGAGGGGTTTGGACTGCCTTTGATAGAGGCTGCGCAGCACGCGCTTCCCATTATCGCACGGGACATTCCAGTATTTCACGAAGTGGCGGGTGAACATGGTTTTTATTTCGGCAGTAAGGACCCTGCTGATCTTGCACATGCGATTATGTTATGGATGGAACTCTTTGAGGAAAATAAACATCCAAGATCGGATGATATGACGTGGTTGACCTGGAGGGAAGCAACAAAAAATATGATGGATAATATCGGTATTGCACAGTCTTAGAATTTGACTTCATTTTTGTTTGAATGAAGTGGTATATTTCTTATTTGTATTTTTGGTGTTGTTTATATTAGATGCATAGAGTAGGTGATATACTTGTGTCTGAAAGCAGTGATATTGAGAAATTAAAAGTTGCGATCGTTCATGATTGGCTGGTTAACTATCGCGGTTCGGAACGAGTGTTGCTTGAGCTATCGAAAATTTTTCCGAATGCAGTATTGTTTGCATCTGTGCTAGATAAGGATAAACTGCCAGAGGAACTTAAGCGAAGAGAAATTCATACTACTTTTATTCAACGGCTTCCGAATGCAGTGAAGTGGTATCAAAAATACCTTTTTCTTATGCCATTTGCATATAGAATGTTGGATCTTCGTGGATTTGATTTGGTGATTAGCAGCAGTCACTCCTGTGCAAAGGGGATTGTTCCTGCGAAGGGAGCTCTACATGTTTGTTATTGCTATACCCCTATGCGTTATGCTTGGAGCGGGTTTAAAGAATATAGGAATACGCTGCAATCTAGAATATCAAGGCTTCTCATGACAATTTTGATGTTCTGGATGAGGCAATGGGATTTATCTGTAAACTCCAGAGTTGATCAATTTATTGCGATAAGTCATGAGGTGCAGCGACGGATTCAACGTTATTATCACCGTGAATCTGTGATAATTTTTCCTGGAATACCTGTGACAGGTCGACATTTATATGGTTCTCTTGATACTGTGGTTCCCTTTTTAACTGATGAACCCTATTATCTTTCGCTTGGCAGGCTCGTAGCCTATAAACGAATAGATTTGGCGATTGAAGCATGCAATATACTTCATCGCAATCTAGTTGTGGCAGGTACGGGTCAAGAATTACAGCGACTAAAGGCAAGCGCGGGGCCGACCATCTTCTTTATCGAAGAGTTTACGGATGAAGAAGCAGCTACACTCTATTTGCACTGTGATGCGTTTCTTTTCCCGGGAGAGGAGGATTTTGGATTGACCGTACTTGAGGCGCAGGTGCATGGAAGTCCAGTGATCGCATACGGTCGAGGCGGGGTTGAAGACACGATGATTGACCAAAAAACTGGTATTTTTTTCCTGGAACAAACTGTAGATAGTCTCGTTCAAGCTATTGAACAAAGCGAATGCGTAAGATATGATAAAGACTTTATTAAAGATCATGCGGCTACTTTTTCAAACGATCACTTTCAAAGACGTATACTGGAGTTTGTTAAATCAAAATTATGATATTTGTATATAGGCTTGTATATGAGAGGAATGAAATTTTATATGCAAAAAGTAGCGTTGGTTACAGGAATCACGGGACAAGATGGCGCATATTTGGCCGAGCTACTCCTAAATAAAGGGTATCGTGTGATAGGGACTTATCGGCGTACAAGTGGTCTGGATACGTGGCGATTGCGTTACTTAGGGATAGAGTCACTTGTAATCCTAGAGAGTATGGATCTAGAGGATTTGTCGAACCAAATTCGTGTGATTAAAAAACACATGCCGGATGAAATTTACAATTTAGCTGCTCAGAGCTTCGTAGGTGTATCATTTGATCAACCACTTTTAACAGGGAAAGTTACTGGATTAGGTGTGGCAAATTTGCTTGAGGCGGTTCGAATCGCTCATCCGAAGGCGCGTTTTTATCAGGCGAGTACAAGTGAGCTGTTTGGCAAGGTACAGAGTATTCCACAGACCGAAGAGACACCATTTTATCCGAGAAGTCCGTATGGGGTGGCTAAGTTGTATGGTCACTGGATGACCGTGAATTATCGTGAATCCTATAATATGTACGCTTGTGCAGGTATTTTATTTAACCATGAGTCTCCTATTCGTGGGATCGAATTTGTTACGCGCAAGATAACGGACGCTGTTGCTCGTATTAAAACAGGGAAACTAGACGAACTTGTTTTGGGTAATCTTGATGCGAAACGTGACTGGGGATACGCGAAAGAGTACGTGGAAGGTATGTGGCGCATGTTGCAACAGGATGAGCCACAGGATTTTGTGCTTGCAACGGGTCGCACGAACTCCGTTCAAGATTTTGTTGAGCTTTCATTTCATGCGGCAGGGATAACGACATGGCGCGACTATGTGAAGACAGGCGTGGAGTTCTCACGACCTGCGGAAGTCGATCTGTTGATTGGGAGTCCTGAAAAGGCGAAGAAGATATTAGGCTGGGAACCGAAGATGATGCTCGACGAATTGGCGACTCTTATGGTGAAAGAAGATCTTATACGTCAAGGTGCACAAGGGTGATAGTGTGCGTGTATTAGTGACTGGTGCGAATGGATTTGTGGGTCGTCATCTGGTTCGATTGTTGTCTAAACAAGAAGAAATTGAATTATTTGCGGGTGTCCATCATCGAGATGTTTGGGCTGATGAGATTGAGCAGAAATTTGGTGTGAATGTAATACCATTTGACCTTGGTAATAAGGATTCCATTCGCGAACTCGTGAAGTCTGCACAACCGGATCAAACTTATCATTTAGCGGGAATATCGAAAACCTTTGGGGTGTCAACAGAAGACTATTTTCAGATTAATAGTCTGGGAACTTATCATCTTGGAGAGTTTCTGCTGAAAGAACTCGGAGTTCATTCAAGACTATTATTTATTAGCTCGGCTGGGGTTTACGGATCAAAGGGTCAACAAATATTGACCGAGACGGATCCAGTCAAGCCTTCTTCTGAATACGGAGCAAGTAAGGCTAGCGCTGAAGCATTTCTTTGGTCTTTGCATGCGAAGGGATTAGATGTGGTTATTGCACGCCCGTTTAACCATACAGGCGCGGGGCAGGCGCGAGGTTTCGTGTGTTCAGATCTTGTCTATCGTTTGAAGGCATCAATTGCGAATACGCGAGTTGATGAGATCCCTCATCTTGAAGTTGGCAAACTCCATTCCGTGCGAGATTTCACGGATGTAAGGGATGTTGTTACTGCATACCAGATGATCATGGGAAACTTTGAGTCAGGTAGTATCGTAAATGTTTCGTCTGGGCATGGAGTTAGTGTAAAGGAGATCGTTGATATGTTAGTTCATGATATTGCATGCTTATCTGATGTTCATTTGATGACTTTACAAGATCAGCTATCGAGGGTTGATGATGATATTATTATTGGGAATTCCTCATTGTTGAGGCAGATGGGGTGGGAGCCAAAGTTTTCGATGATGGATTCGCTTCGGGAGTTGTGGGAGATTTAAAATAAAGTATAGGAACTTGATAGGGGGTTTAAGAGAGCAAGTATCTTTTAGAGATACTTGCAAGTGATATCGCTCTTCCTCACTTTTGGAGATCAATGTTTCCAATGATCATACGCATGACAATTCTATGTCTCATCATGAGACTATTTTTTTAGTTGTGTTAGACTTAGGTGGGGGAAATTACATTTTTGGGAAGCTTATTCAGGATTTCAGATCCATCAGGTGATTGGGCGCGCAGAAAAGATTGAGATGACCTTTTCTCAATCAACTTGAGAGGCGTTGCTCAGGTTATCATCGTCGAACAAGGCGTATCCACAGTCGCTACATTCGTTTTTCAGAAGATCTTCCACTCGTAACACGAAATGTCCGGCTTCATTTGATTTCGCGTAAATTTGTTTGTATAAATCCTCGATGTTTAACTAAGATTTTTTGTGAGCAATTTCCTTTCTTTTTAGAACGTCATCAAAGAAAGACCAAGAGTCTAGAGGACGAATTACTGGCGATTGTTGGATGGCAACTGGGTGGACAAGCAGGGGCTCGCCTCGCTCACAAACTGGCGATGCCCACAACCGGAGACTCTTTCCTTCATCTCATGCAACGTCAATCTTTTTCTTCCTATGATCTACCACCTGTGATCAGCATCGATGAATGGGCGTCTCGAAAAGGCCAACGCTATGGAATGATTGCGGAGGTTCGAGTAGTGGCAGAGATAGAGACGAAGAGAAAAAACTAAACTGCCGAAAATAATGACCTTCGGTCGGCAACGAAGGATTTTTATCGCCCCTTTTGGCTTGCTATTGAACTATTACCTTGACCTTCAGTGGAGTACTACCCTTGGTAGCAAACCACGTTATTCCCTCTTGGACCATATCAAGCTCCAAGATATACCCCCCTTTTTTTACTGGAGTGTTGATCGTTAGTGGAAGAGTTACCGACATTCCTGGCGCAACATCAATTGGAAGGGCCGCTCTGCCGTCATCGTTCACTAACATTTTTCCGTGAACTGAAAGCCAGTGGTTACCAAGCCTTATCTGGTAGTCGCCTTGAGCGCTCGGCTCAGATGGCCAGGTCGCGTTACCTATATTCCTGACCTTTACGAGTATTATGTAGGATCTTCCTTCTTTCATCGTGGACGGACAATGAACGCATGACAATGTTGCGTGGTATCCTCCAGACGGAAGTGGTGCATTAGCACGTTTTATATTTACAGTGCGAACACTGTTTGGCGTCAGTTTTATCAGGTCAAGACTAAACTGAGTATAATTAGAGAAATAAGGTAGCAGCAGTGGTGTTACAGAGTCGACTCCGATATGATTCATAGCGAGTGTCTGCATGGATTGCTTAAGATCCTGGCTGTAGACAATGGTGTAAAGACCCTTATGCCCATCCATACTTAGGGTAGTTAGGTACTTTTCCATCGCAGGTTTCGAACCAAGGTAAGAGGCAATATTTATAGCTGGCGCGCTTGGTCTAAGGAGCGACTCGAACGCAGTCGTTTTAGGGTCGCAAACGATCCACGTTCTAATATTTGATATTAAGGGTCTTTCAGTTCTAGGTATGAAGGAGAATAAGGAACGATCTGTAAAGAGATACCTAGCCTGTCCAAGGTATTCCAGTGGATTTGCGAAAATGGTCGATCGCATGCTCCACTCATAGTTAAATGAGTAGAAAGTTGAAAGTGCGAATTGGAACGCCAATAGACTGATAGAGAGCGCCGTAATCAGTTTGCGGAACCGAGAGAGACTTATCTCAAATGCTGAGGTCACAGCGTAGACAATTGTCATACTGCCGATGACTTCAAGATAAATTCCATATCGGATATATCCTGTTGTAAAGCTCCACAGCAATGCGCCTCCCAGAAATATTAAAACTAGTTGTCGGTTTATGCGAACTTTTGACCTCGGGATTGTCGAGAGCAGTGATACAAGAACAGCGAAAGGAACTCTGTAGGAAGACACCGGTAGTTCGGAAAGCCTAGAAACATTAAAAGCCATAATGAATGGCCACGTTAAGGTCTGAAGAAGTCCGATTGGGCCCCATCGCATGTCACGAAAGTTTTGGGGTGATGTGTAGGGTGAATGGAATATACTATTATAATATGGAAATATCGGGCTGCCCGTTGTCGCGTAGAGATAAACTGTGTCCGGAACTAAGGGAACCACAAATGTAATTATGACGAGGAGGGATAGATTGATCGCCTTTCGAATGCCGAATGACTGCTGAAGTTTGTAGGCTCCAATTAGCATAATGGGTATCACAAAGGCTAGACTAGTCAATTTCATTGAGACACTTAGACCGAGTATGAATCCAACGTAGGTCAGCTTCATTGCCAACTGCCTTGTGCTTGACGTCTTCGAATCAAGTTTTAGGACGATGAAGGTCGATTCTAACAAAAGTGGGACTGCCAGAACATCAGTCATGTAATTGTTAATCTCAAAAAGAATATTTTGTGACGAGACGACATATAGAACGGCCAAAGACCTTGCCCATTTATGTCGGATCTTTCCCCTGAATTCCCTGTTAACAATGAGCGCAATCCAAATTGCTGACATTAGGTTGATTATGGTTCCAAGTCTGTAACCCAAGACTGACCTTGTGATTCCTGTAATGATGTCTGCAACAGGGCTAGCTGGAACTATAGGGAAGAAATCTCCGGAAATATAGGGTAGCCCAGCCATGGATCTAACGGAGTTGAATATATGATAATTCAGTACGTCGTAGGATACATCTGGATATAATGCTCTCAAGAAATAAATGAACATCAGGTAGGATACTACGATAAGTACAAATTCAAGGCGACCGTTATGTTCTTTAGGTTCTAATGGTGGATCTGGTTTATAGTAAGCAACAACCAAGGAAACTAGGGCGGCTATACTCCATGCAAGAGCTTCGTTCGGAAGGGTCCAGAGGAACTGTCGCGCGACCGCGAGCACGAAAATGAAGTAGATTGTCTTGATGAGATATTTACCTAGTCTATACCTAATACCGTGAATATCCATTTTATAACTCCTTAGTATATTATCCTGAATGGATGCCTGCTAGACACATGGTAGCACATTAGGAACAGGGCTGTCTCGTACCTAGAATAACCCATGTTCGATACGCTAATCTCAGTGTCATTGCGTAGACGGTATGACTAGTGATGGATTCAGTCCATCTCACGTTATTTACGTACATATAAAGCAGTATTTTTATTTGACTGAATTAACCACCGACAAAACTCTCAACTTGATAAAGGCATCGGGACTTAACAGATAAGCTGTCGTTTAATCCATAAAATGAACTCTCGCGTCGCTAAATCATGTCCGGCACTACTCACATACATATCCTTCACGCTTGTTTGAGCACGGTGCCTTTGATGTGTGATGGGATGGTGGGTTGCACAGTTGTTAATATTGATCATTGTGACGCGAATAGGACGATATAACCCTGATAATTGAATGTATTCCATAAATAAGGTACGCCTCTTGGGGTAGTACCGCTCATTGAATTCGGTATTCCCTCCTTGGATGTGAGAGGTTGTCTTCGATGCATCCTACTTGCTAAAGAGAGGTATTTTGGTAAACTTATAGTGTGATTAATTGTTTGATTGTCGTCGGTATTATAGCCTCATCGCGGTCTAACATGACTCTTGGAGTTTGTCTAATCTCAAAATGGGTCTAAACAAATAAGTTCGTGATGTTATTCAATCAAAAGAGAGCAGGTAGGTAGGCTTGAAGAATATTAATATAAGCATGGCACCTCCGTTTGGTATATTGCAATCACTGTCATACCGGGTTGCGGTCCTGATCCCTTGCTACAATGAAGAATTGGCAA
>JAKADA010000084.1 GCA_021820975.1 Bacillota bacterium | reverse complement strand
GCCTCCAGCTTCCTTCAGATTCCACCTCGCGATGGACACCCTTGCTCTTGGCTAACGGTAGGTGTGTCGCCAACCCCCGTTCGGGACTTTCACCCTATAGAGATCGCCCGTGCCGGGCGTACATAGAAAAAGATCCCTCTTAGTAGAATCCAAGAGGGATCTTTTGCAAAATAAGGTCTAAACCATCATGTTATCTTGTTGGATACCCATTCATCAATCGATGCATAAAGTTTACGCAAATCACGATAGGCCTGCTGATACAATGGAAATAACGATTCATAAGCCGATGCCCACATAGGGTTGTACTCTGCTGGAGTTACATCTGTATCTGCCACAAACTTCGATACATCGTCCCATTGAATCAACTTTGCTCCAATGGCAGCAATCACAGCAGCACCATAGGCTGGTCCCTGACTACCACGCAAGACACGGATAGAACGTTTCAAAACAGCACCTAAAATCTGCACCCATAAGGGCCCATCAGCACCGCCACCCGTTAGTTTCACATCCCAAGGATCGATACGCAAAGCCTCAATACGCCTGAGACAATCGAGCAGACTAAAGGAAACACCTTCTATTAACGAACGTGCCATATCCGCATCGGTGTGCTGCCACTGCAAACCAATCCAAGCGCCACGCGCAAGCGGATCTAACAAAGGGGAACGTTCGCCCATAAGATACGGCAAAAAAAGCAAACCCTCTGCGCCAGGGGGGCGACTTGCTGCGTCGCTCATGATCGTGTCATATGATGTACCCTTGCGCAAACGATCACGAAACCATTTTAACGATCCTCCCGCAGTTTGAGTTACACCCATGACATAAAAAGATTGTGGTGCGACGTGGCAAAAAGTATGTAAGGCTCCGTCTGGATCACGCACAGGTGCCTTCGTCGGTGCAAGAACAACACCAGAGGTACCAAGTGACACGGACAACTCACCTTCTTGCAGCACACCAATGCCTAGTGCTCCTGCAGCCTGATCTCCTGCTCCTGCGAATACTTTCGTTCCTTCGGGTACACCAAGCAACATACCAGCCTCTTTGGTTATCATGCCAGCAAGCGCCGTAGATTCTACAACGGGTGGTAGCCACGTCAAAGGAATACCCGACAGTCGTGCCATTTCCTTTGACCAGATCCGATGCTCTACGTCAAAAAGAAGCGTGCCTGACGCATCAGTAGGCTCCGTAGCTAAAACGCCTGTCATTAAAAATCGAATATAATCTTTCGGCAATAAAAAGGTAGCGATACGATGAAACGACTCAGGTTCATGCTCTTTGAGCCACAAGAGTTTAGTCAACGTGAAATTGGGCAATGGTGGATTTTGTGTCAAAGCACACACCGTTTGTCGCCCGATTTGTGCCTCAAGTTGCCTCGCCTCGTCATTGGAGCGAAGATCACACCACAAAATGGCTTTTCGAATTGGCATCGCGTGTTTATCAAGACAAACTAACCCATGCATTTGTCCTGTTAAACTTATTCCTTCTACCTGAATTTCATCATTTTCCACTTCTAACTCATGCATTAAAGTCGAAACCGCTTGCACTGTGGCGTCCCACCACACGGAAGGATCTTGTTCAGCCCACAAAGCGACAGGCACATCAAAACTGTATGAAATCATACAATCACGTACTGTGTGACCGAATTGATCAACGAGAACAGCTTTTGTTCCTGAAGTGCCTACATCGATACCGATCACAGCTTTTCTAAGTGCCAAGAGAAGTTCACTCCTTTTCAAACATTCATTTGGAGTATTTCATAGTAAGTTTGTTTTGTCAACAAATTATGTAGTATGACACAAGTATGTTATTATAACAAGAGAAGAATTGAAGAGTTAGGAAGTGACATATGAGAACTGGTGATCAATCCTATATAAAGGAACTTAACAAATCCATTGCGCTGCAACTATTGCGTTCAACACCTACAATATCAAGAACACAAATTGCGAAAATTTCCGGCCTGAATAAGGCCACAATTTCATCGATCGTCGATGAACTTTTAGAGCAAAACCTCGTCTTTGAAGTTGGACGCGGTCCATCGTCAATGGGGCGCCGTCCAGTACTATTGCAATTTAACGCAGAGGCTGGATATGCCATTGGATTGGAAATAGCCGTTCATTCTTTGCGTGCAGTAGTGACCAATTTAGCTGGAAAAGTGCTTAATACGGTTCACCGGCCCCTAAATGATCATGACGTGACGAGTATTTTACACGAAATCAAAAAAATCGTGACGGAAATTTCAGCACATATAGCACCATCGCCTCTTGGTTTGTTAGGCGTTGGCGTAGGCGTGCCAGGTCTAGTAAATTTTTCTCGCGGAATCGTTCTAAACGCACCCAATCTTTCATGGCGCGATGTCCCTTTGCAAAATCAACTAGAAGAAATTTTGTCCTTACCTGTATGGATTGATAACGAAGCGAATGCTGGAGCACTTGGAGAAAAAAGATTTGGTATCGGAGAAAATGCAAGCAATATGATCTACATTAGTGCTGCAACTGGCGTGGGTGCGGGAATTATTATGCAAGGAGATTTAGTTCGTGGCGAAGACGGACTTTCAGGGGAATTTGGACATATGACGATTGAATCACAAGGGCCCCTATGCTCATGTGGTAACCGTGGATGTCTAGAAATTTTTTCTTCCGAACGAACCTTGTTACATGAATTTAGTCAAGTGCATGAAGGTGCCACGTTTGATGATATCCTACAAGCGCTCGACAATGGCGATCTTTATGCCCTACGCTGTATTCAAAAGGTCGGACATTATCTCGGGATTGGGATAGCCAACATGATCAATGCCATCAATCCTTCTATCGTCGTCATTGGCAATCGGCTGGCTCAAGCAGGAACTCATTTGCTTGATGCCGTCAATGAGTCCTTATCGACACGTTGTTTTATTAAACCTTATACAGGTGTAACGGTTCAACTGTCGACGCTTGGCATTGATGCTTGTGCCATGGGTGCAGCATCGATCGTCGTCAATCACTATTTTGCTGGCCCTGATGCATCTTAAAAATAAAAAACGGCGATGAGAAATCACCGCCGTTTCAACTAAGAACCGTTTATTTTTTGTTTACATCGCCCCAAACGGTGATAATAAAATCATCGCGACCTGATTCGGAACGATAGGCGTGATAATGATTAGGATCTTTCTTATAAAAATCTTGATGATACTCTTCTGCAGGATAAAATGGCATAGCAGGTAAAACCGGTGTGACAATAGGTTTATTAAAGCGGTCACTCTTCACTAACGCTTCAATGGATAACAGCGCTAATTGCTTTTGTTCCTCGTCATGATAGTAAACGGCAGTCCTATACGACGACCCTCGATCGCAAAACTGACCATCTGCATCTGTCGGATCGATCTGATGCCAAAATACATCGAGAATGGTTTCATACGAAAGGATACTTGGATCATACGTAATCTGAACAGCTTCAACGTGTCCAGTAGTTCCTTCACACACTTGCTTATAAGTAGGGTTTTCAATATGCCCGCCTGTGTACCCGGACACTACAGAAAACACA
>JAKADA010000083.1 GCA_021820975.1 Bacillota bacterium | reverse complement strand
ATTGATGCCATCGGACAAATCTTGATAGGGTTTTTAAATGGGGTGATTGGGGATTTGGGTGCCAGCGGTGCTACCGGCAATATAACTGCCGCTTTTCAGGATGTAACCACGATCGGTAATCATATTGGACAATTTTTCATTACTATGGGGGCTGCAATTTATGTTCATTCTAGAACATTGGCAGGAAAAGTAAACTATGTGGCTATCGGAATGTTTATCACGGTATTCGCATTGTTGGGTGTCGCGATGGGGTTGACTGGATTATCGGGAGTTGCGGTTTTCTTAGTATTGTGGCTAATGTTTTATATTCGAATGCAGGGAAACAATACTGCTATCGCTGATATGCAAATCCTTTTCAAAATCGTAGCAACGTTGGTGGTGCTGATCGGATCAGGTGTGATGCATTTTTCGGTATCGTATCTCGATGGATTTCAAAGCACATTTTCCCAATTTGGTGAAATAAGCAGTAATGGATTAACATCAGTAGGTGTTAATGGTAATTCATTTCTTACCGTTTGGCATTATTTTTGGACGATTGGATTGCTGGTGGGAGCATGGAATCCCAAGTTATTATGGAAGATCGTGCCGAATAAATATATTGAATCGGTTCAAGAGTGGTTAGGTATGGTAAAAACAACTATAAAAAAATAATGCAACCAACGAATGAAGATAAAAGCGAAAAATGTAAACGTCTCTTTGAAGAGATAAACAGTGCGCCGATTTTGTTGGCGTTTTTGTTTTGCTCGCAAAAGTTGACTGAAACCAGATAGTGGACAAGCTCAAATTTTGTGTATGGTGAATTTAGTAAATTTAGCAGGAGGTGTTGCTGTTTGAGAGGATTTGTTCGTTCAGTTATAACCAGAGTAGCCCTAACGAGTATTGCGATGGCGACTATGTTGAGCACTATCGGCCTGTCGGCTTTCGCAGAAACAAATGTAAGTACCATACCTAACTATGTTGTAGCGGCCAAGCAAGTTGCTGTTGGACGAACTAAACAGTCTCTTGGACAGCAGTTGGCTAAACAGCTAAATGTGGCGCCTGATCTTTCACGACTGATGCAAAACGATCAAGCGCGAATTTCACATACGAGGGCATCACTTAATCGTGCTGTGGCCATACTTCGAAGTAAGGCTAAAAAATTGCCACAGTTTTCTCAAAATGCGGTTTTGGCAGCCCTCAATAACGTTGATCAAAATACGAATACTGCACTAAATAGTGCTAGCACATTCTTGCAAGACGTGCATAAGCAGTCTGGAAAATTAGCAAAGTTAATCGTCATTGGCTGGAAATCCGACAAGTTTCATTTCGTCGAGGGCGGTACGACGGCAATACTGAATGATTTTGGCCTGCCGTCATATGGTAGTGATCCTATGGGAAATGCACGTGCCGAAAACGCCTATTATGCAGGGAAAGTAATTGGCGATATGTTGGCGTCGATAGGCGGTCTGGCACTAACCATTGAGGGACTCACTGGAATGACCGTTGGCACAATCGGGGGTTTAGCAACGTCTGAAACGATTGTAGGGGCATTGGTGGGCGTTGGCGTGGACGTTATATCTATCGGGGAGGTTGCTGCTGGATCTGTCGTAATGGCAGCATCGGTCAATAATTTTCGTTCGGACGATGAAAATTTGAACAGTGAGCAGGGTGTATACTCGAATCAGCAGACCAATAATACAGAAAAAGTTTGGGATACACCTTCAGTAGATGATCCGAACTTTGCAAGCGAACAATCTCTACAAAACCACTACAAGAAGCACGTTTCTCAACAGGGAGAGTTCGGTAGCATCACAGAACAACAATATGTATCTGACGCTAAAGGTTTGGTGACTTCAAAGCCTGGAGCAGACATTCTTACCTATACACGGTCTAATGGCGACAAAATGTTCTACAATAAGGCAAGCAACGAATTTGCTGTCATTACAAACAATGGTGTAATTAAGACATTCTTCAAACCTACAAATGGGATTGAATATTTTTATAGTCAAAGGTAGGGGTACTTTATGAATTCTTGTCCAGTGTGCGGCTATGATGGTTTAAATGCACCGCCTTTTGATGAAGAGGGAAATCCATCCTATGATATTTGTAATTGCTGTGGGTATGAATTTGGGTTTGATGAAGAAAATTTCGATGAATATCGCTTAAAGTGGTTAACCAGTGGAACAAAATGGTTTAATCCGAAGGTACAGCCAAAAGATTGGATAGCCTCAGAGCAGCTGCTTAAAATAGGTGTTAGGCTTGATATTCCGGATGCGTGAGTAACACGAATTCTAAAATTCCGAGCTGTAGTAACTGCAGAGAGCCAGCCTCGTTAAATCGGGGTTAGGCTCTTTTTGAGGTTACAAAATTCATACCACGTATCAAAATCGGTAGTGTTGTATATCATATGGATATACAAAATGAGAGAAGGTGAGATATACTTGGAACAAAACCATGAGAAGGGCCTGATCGTAATGGCAGGAGCCATGCTAAGTAAATGGGGAAATAGTATAGCTGTGCGTATTCCAAATCAAGTGGTAAAGCGGCTGCATTTGGAGGAAGGTACTGAATTGCAAGTGATTGTAACACCGGAAAATGATATTTTGTTGCATCCTACTGTACAGCCTGAAGAAACTAACGAGGATTTACGCTCACATTTAAAAATGTTGCTTTCAACGATTAAACCTGATTCTTTGCGTCATGCAGAAATTGACTTAGGCATCGAAGGGGACGAACTTCTTTGACCGTTCCAAAACGTGGCGACTTAATCTGGCTTACTTTTGATCCTCAATCTGGTCGCGAACAAGCAGGACGCCGTCCAGCTATTGTACTATCGGATATGGATTTTAACGTACTGACCGGGTTTGCTATGGTGTGTCCAATTACCAATCAAGTTAAGGACTATGCGTTTGAAGTTGCTCTGCCTGATGATTTACCTTTTACGGGTGTTGTTCTCACGGATCAATTAAAGAGTTTGGACATAAAGACACGGAAAATCAAAGTTGTGGGCAACGTTTCATCCGAACCAGAGTTCATGAAACGTATTTTGCGCAATGTACGATCAATATTAGCGTAGGAGATGATTGGATTGATCGCAAAAAGTTTTCCCGTTGTCCTGGAGCCTGATGAAGATGGTGGATATGTTGTATCGTGTCCGGTTATTCTTGGGTGTTATAGCCAAGGCGACTCCTTGCGAGAAGCATTAGAAAACATCAAAGATGCTATAGAGCTTTGTTTAGAGGTTTATCGTGAACGCGGAGAGATAATTCCAAATCCTGATACGATCACAATAGGAAATGTTGTGGTGCAAGCGTGACACCGAAAATGCCTGTGGTATCCAACGTTACCACCCATCATGGCAGCCTGATTAACAATTCGGGGCCGGGTACGTTGTCTTGTGATATTTAGTAGACGATGAGCGAAGTTTTGGCTATGCTTATAAGGGTAATGAGTATCGTTGTTGGTTTGCAATTTTAGTTATGTGTACAGAATGTCTACTACCAGAAAGGTGGCGGACTTCATGTTTAAAGGAAAGGAAGATAACGACATGTCAAAAACTCCAGTTACGGATTCCGAAACAAAACTCAATATAAATAAATTGCGT
>JAKADA010000038.1 GCA_021820975.1 Bacillota bacterium | reverse complement strand
GAGAATCGTATCTCACAAGCTGACTTCACCTGTACAAAATGTGGTTATCACGCCAATGCGGATACCGTAGGCGCTATGAATGTATTACGGGTCGGACTGACCCGGATCGCCTGTTTGCCTGCGTAGCAACGCAGACAAGTTGGTTCTAACCCAAAAGAGTGGGACCAATCTAAGAAGTGCAATAAGGCTTCTGATGGCAGGAAGGAATCCTCCGCGTTTATGCGGAGGAGGAAGTCAAATAACGTCATATGAGGAAATAAGCGCGGTGTTTGTTCGACATACGCAAAATGTCGTTTCCATATTTGGCGTCTTGTCACTAAGGGATCTTCTGTATCTTCGATTACCTCATGATCGTGGTATAAACGACAATGACTTGCTTGTTCAAATCCTGCCATAAAGACACAACACTTTATCGGAAGTAACCATGAAAGAAATAGCTAACGAAATTTTTTTCGTTTAATTTGCATGCTACACTCGATCATGCTTCGCAATCCTCCATACGATAAGTAGTAGTGGAAGACCTTGCTCTTGAAGCGCAAGCCATATCTGCACAGGGTAGCGACGGATAATAAGCGATTACGATCACAGCTCCAAAGGCAACAATAGCGCGCGCAAATGCCATGGCTATGCCAGTAGATAGTCCTCTAAAAGTAAGAGGCAACGTAATCGAAACAAAAGTACGAGTTGGAGTACGCCCTAACGATAACGACGCTCGTTCAAAGGAGCGATCGACCGCCTGAAAGGCTGCTGATGCTGCAAACACATAGTACGGTACACTCGCTACAATAAACGCCAATTTTTCCATCCCATCATTGGCTATGATCCACCTCGAAAAATCGTGTCAAGCGCAGAGCTACGGCTTGCGCATCACATGGTATCGTTTCAACCTTCTGCTTTTCATTCATCAAAGATGAAATCGATTCAGGCATCGGTGGCACCGTACCTGCCGCGGCCATGGCTTGCGAAAATTTCGCCGGATGCGCGGTAGAAAGACACAACCACAGTGCAGGCTTAGTTTCTTTTGTCCGTGCTTTTTCAAAAGCAGCTATACCACACGCCGTATGTGGATCAAGTACATACCCATACTCTTCATTGTACGTTTTCATCGTGCGCACACAATTCTCATCATCAATACTATAGGAAAGAAAATCTTTCTGAACCTCACTTAACAACACATCGCCTACCGTGATGCGACCAGTCGCTGCAAATTGTTCCATTATGGTTTTCACCTGATTGACATTCTCATCAAATAGGTAATACAGATATCGTTCAAAATTGCTCGCTACTTGGATATCCATGGCGGGACTGTATGTCATCGCGAAATCTTTAGGTTCATAGATCCCTGTATCGATAAATCGAGTAAGGATGTCATTGCTATTTGTCGCCAAAAGTAAAGACGCAATAGGTAAACCCATGCGTTTAGCTAGGTAAGCAGAAAAGATATTACCAAAATTACCGGTTGGTACGCTAAACGAAATCGGTCCGTTATAGCCATCGGCGCGCATTTTACCATACGCATAAATATAGTAAACCATCTGCACAATGATGCGAACGAAATTAATCGAATTCACCGCACGTAGTGATAACGGTTTTTTAAGCGCCTCGTCAGAAAACAGTTGCTTGACGATCCGCTGACAATCATCAAAATTGCCATCCACAGCTAGTGTTAACACATTATCATCGAGTACTGTTGTCATCTGCAATTCTTGTACACGACTCACCATTCCGGATGGATAAAGTACAGCAATCGAAATAGCGGGCTTTCCTTTCACACCGTAGATTGCGGCGGCTCCTGTGTCACCTGATGTTGCCGCAAGAATATGAATGACTTCCTGCTTGCGTTTGGCAATATACGCATACAAATTACCAATAAATTGCAAAGCGATATCCTTGAAAGCGTACGTTGGTCCATGAAAAAGTTCAAGAATGGCCAAGTTTTCACGTACCATTTTAATAGGAACGACTTCATCGTCAGTAAACGTGGAAAAACTAGTATGAATCAGTTCTTCTAAGTCATGATCAACGATCTCACCATCGACAAACAAGCGTAGCACTTCAAAAGCCAATTCTTGAAAAGAAAGTGTACGCCAACCATCAAGCTTTTCCTTGTCAATGACTGGGATCTGCTGTGGTACGTATAAGCCACCATCAGGTGCTAATCCTTCCAAAAACGAATCAATAAATCCGAGAGAACTACCTCCACGTGTACTGACAAACCGCATACGAATCTCCCTTTCCCACCCATCATACTATTCTTTATAGAGTAAACGATCAGACCGATTCCTGCCACCCTTGCTTTGACAAGTTACAACTACTAGTTTTGTAATATTATTGTGATATTCTTGTAATATTGCGCGATTATTGTAAGGTTGTGTAAGATTCGGTCGAAAGGATGCGGTACTTCCTTGCATCATCTTCTTGGATTGGTTTTAGCCGTTATCCTGGCGGTTGCATGTGGACTTGCGACAGCGAACTTCTTTTCGAGGTTACGCCATGAAGCCGTCCAATGGAGTTGGCGGCTTGTAGCTAATAAATACTTTTTACTTGGTCTTTTCGTAGGTCTTTTATTTCTGTATTACGATAATCATTTTGAGCATATCAATTCCCTTTCCCGTCTTCTGTAAACGAAATCCTGTCATTCAGGACTTTGCTGATAACGCACTCGTGACCTGCACTGTATGGGCCTGATAGAAACGGATTACCGTGAGGATAAAGAAACGATAGATTGAATTTCTGAGGGTATTGATAATAAAGGTCTCTGAATTTGAACAGCGCCCATATCAAATGCTGCTCGCGGCATACCGTAGACAACGCTTGATGATTCATCTTGTCCAATGGTATAAGCACCTTTTTGACGTAAAGAAAGTAAACCGCGTGCTCCATCCGCACCCATTCCTGTTAAAATGACGCCAATTGCCATAGAACCAACAAATTCTGCCACCGCATGAAAAAGAACATCAACAGAAGGACGATGACCATTGACACGTTCATCTTTCGTGCACGCAATGCGCAATTGATCACCAAATGGAACAACAACGATATGTTGATCACCAGGAGCAACATATGCATGACCATCTTTTATTACATCACCCGTCTGTGCTTCTTTAGTATTGATATCGGTTTGCGCGTTAAGGCGTTCGGCAAAACGCGCTGAAAAACCTGGTGGAATATGCTGAACAATAACAATACCAGGCAGGGTACTTGGCAACCGACGCAGAATTTGATAGATAGCTTCTGTCCCTCCTGTGGAAGCACCGATGGCAATAAGGTGAATCTTGCGAATCGTTTCCATACTGAACCTCCCTTCAGTCATGAAATCAGGTAAAATATTCAATTTTAGCTCCTGAAAAGAGTTCGTTTATCCATCCATGAAACGCTTCTTGAATCATTACTTGCTCGTCGTCTTGATACACGTATTTACCAATACCATAGCGTCCCCACTTGTATTTACGAACCGACTCATCCATAACGAGTTTACTTTTAGGATAGCGCTTTTCAATGGTTCTTTTCGCAGGCTTCGTAAAACGATGTTGAATTAATTCAAAGGTGATATTCGGATGAAATTGCAGTTTTATCTCCTTAGCAAGCTGTTTAAGCATAGCATAATATTCCTCCTGCCAATGTTCAAAAAGATAAATAGGAGCAATAATAAACCCTAAGGGGTACCCAGCTAAGGCTACCTTTTTTGCGGCCTCAATACGATCATGTAACGGTGCTGTAGATGGTTCAAAATGATTAATCACATAGTCAGCATTAACGGAAAAACGAAAACGCGTATGTCCATCATGTTTTGCATCTAACAAAGAGTCAACAAGATCGTATTTGGTAACAAACCTAAGTCGTCCCAGCTCTTCTTTGCCCATGAATTCAATAAGACGTCGTAAATTACCCGTAATATGTTCTATGCTTAATGGATCCGAAGTGCATGCGGCTTCAAAGCGCGTAATTTCTGGCTTTCTCTCTTCAATGTAACGTTTAGCTTGGTCAAGAATTTCTGGAATATTGACGTAGACTCGAACATAGGGCTTTGCACCTAATGTGGTTTGCAAATAACAATAATGGCAATGACCGATACACCCTGTGGAAATAGGTATTGCGTATTCTGCTGATGGTTTTGATGTATCAAACTTTAAAGTCTTACGAATACCAACCACAAGTGTACGTTTTGCGTTGCGGTACTGTTGCAATTCGTTATCACCTTGCAAGTTCATAATACGATTATGCGAAGTGGTAGAAAAAATTTCGACTTGCATATCTTGCATCTTCTGGTAAATATCTTGACCAATCGGATAATTCAAAGCATCAGGTTCAAAATATACACGATCAGGAATAAAGGGTTGCATACAGCACCTCCCGCAAGACTAGACAATAACAAAGTCAGTCTATTGTCTGTCTTACGGTGGTACGTCATGCGTCAATGGCGTTTGTTTGCTTTCCATTTCGAGTGTTGTGATTTCGACCTTGTTTTTGCGCTAGCCTTTGGGGCCATCTTAGCATTTTTCTTTGCCTTCCTATTTTTTACCTGAAAAGTAGGATCTGGTGCAGTTTCTTGTTTAGGTTGTTCTATAGATGCCAAAATCTTCTTTGCTTTTTTTCGTGGTACCAGTTGAGCTAGCTTGGTGAAAGGAGTCAATGCTTTTTTACCCATATCGGTAATCGTACAATACCAATACAGCATGCGTAAGGAAGGCATACATCTTTATCCCCTTTGCACAAGTGTTTGTTGTACAATATGCGCAAAAAGGATTTGGCTCCCACATGACTAATCTACCAAAAAAAGTAGATTCTAAACTAGGAATTTCATTTTAATCCGCCCAATTTATTTCATGTAACCAAAGTGGACGTTCGATCGTCAAATGAGTGCACCAGACACTCTACGTTCGGGCTCTATCCTCCCCGAGCAACCTATTCAGGAGGCACATGCTCATGCGAAATTTCATCCTCTCTGTTTTGCTTGGCGTCGCGTCCATCAGCGCAAGTGGCCTCAGTGGTCTCGCCAACACTCCTCCCACTGCCAACGCCATGACACATACAAAGACGCACTCGAACCCTGCTACGTCTGCGCTACCATCGCGCGCGTGGGTAGAAAGTTACCCTGCGCTACTGCGCTATGCAAACATACCCGTTCTCGTTCCGGCGTTTGGTAGCATGTCCCAGAGTTACTGGCTAAAGTTTGTCAGCCAAGGTCCGTCGACAGGTCTTCCCGGAACCGTCGTCAATATGAGTCAAGATGGTTACGCCGTCACGCTCACCTTCACCTCTCTGCCGCCATGGTCGACACAAGAGCCGATATTTATGGGTAACCGCACGGCATTCTCCTTCGCCGGCGTGAAAGCGACGCCGAGCTTGGCGTCCTATGCGTGGTTGGATCTACCGGCCAATACGAACTTTAATCACCTGTCCGGTCTGCCAATTACGCTGCGTACAGGCGTCGTTGGGTACCTGTCCTACTTTCGCAACATCACAGGCAATGGCGGCAGCGATACAACGCTCACGTGGAAGATAAATAACTACGTCTACCAAGTCAGTGTTCCGATCGCCGCGGGATCAGGCGGACGCAAGTCGGCCATCGCGCTCGGAAACGATATGACGCCGCTAACCATTCAAGGTGTACAGCGCGTGATTGCGAAGCCATTTGCGTTCACGTCGATTCCAAATGACAGCCAGTCGAAACCGCCTGCTTACAACGATACGGTAAAGCTGCGCCTCGACCTCTCCTCGCTTCCGAAGACACTCAATGAAACATCGCCTGTGGTTGTTGGTCCCATATACCCGCTCTATCGTGCAGGCGTACATAAAGGCGTGGGACGCGGCTTCACGTGGCAGTACGAGATGACCCCAGCCTCACGCATATCGACATACCCGACCTATGCCCTCTCAAACGTACACGTGAAAGGAACTGCGCACGCGGGGGGCACCGTGAAGGTGAGCGGTATGGTCTCCCCGACGCCCCCAGCCGGTACCCAGTTCGGCATTACCTGGTCTGTTCACACAGGCGCGGGGCAAGTTCATACCTACCCACCTACGGAGCCATTGCCATGGTGGGGCACACCGAACAACGTATCTTTCTCACCGTTGTCAGATACACGCGTGAATGGTAATCATTTCACAGCGACTCTGCCAATCCCACTAGCTATCTATGATCTAGGCCCAGGGAGATCTGAGACCAACCGTTGGTATGTTTGCAAGCCCGGTCTCTATGATCCTCAGCTCACGGTAACTAGCGCACGGAGCAACCAGGTCACTCTCCCGCTACACATCGTTCCTGGCGCACAGCCGATTCTCCCAACCGATCAAGCTGGCCCCTATCTCGCTACCGGGCACAACCTTCCCCCTGTAGCTGCATACAATCTCGCTTACTATCTAATGGGCTCAGGCACGCAATCGACCTCCGTGCCATTTTTCTTGCCAGCGTGGGCTTCTGGGGCAACGGATCCGTATTCGATGCTTCATGCATTCCCGCTTTCGAGCATCCAAAACATCCCTGGTGGATATGCGGCGATTCAATTTCAGGTCAGTGTCAATGACCGCGGCGGACCCTCTCCAAAACCTTGGCCAGCAGACCTGTCACAAGCCGCCCTCACAGTCTTCGGGGTGCGAGGCACTGCTAATCCCTATGCTGCACATATCGCCCACGTCAAGTCCTATCCAGTGACCATTGGCAAGCTACTAGGGCGTGTATACGCACTACCCACAGGTACCCTCGTCATGCTAACGATAGATCAAACACAATATGGAGTCTTCGCGGCCAATCCGGCTACAGCGTCCGATACGATCGACATGGCCCGCAGTCTGACAGAAATCAACGGCACTTCATCGACTGATCCGGCCAATGCAGGATGACCGGCTCTGCCATTCTGTAAACTAGTTCAGATCGGGACATTCGTTTGTGTGGGGTCTAGCAAGTGTGTTGCTGCCAAACTGGTTGTATCTGTTGTAAATTCACTTGTAATGCCCGTATCCACTGTCCCTTGTGAATCGTTGTTCCAAGTCGGATCGAGTACCATCCAAGTTGAACCGGTATAAGCCTGCAACCATGCATGTGCATCTGCCGCAGCATTTGCATCTTTTACAGGTGGAGTCGACCAGGTATCATTCGCAAAACCCCCGAGCGTTTGTACAGGTACACCAATAGATTGCAACAAAGATGCCGTAAGTGTAGCGTAATCCTGACAGATACCAGTCCCACTTTGCCAAGATGAGAGATTGTCCACATAGCGATAATTCGGGGAGAAACCTTGTGCATTAATCTCTGCTTCTGTAGTGTTATAAACTAGCGATTCACTCACATAATTCGACACAGCAGCAATAGCCGTAAATATACTCGGGGAATTCTCAAGTAGTGAACTAGCAACATCGGAAAACCGCGTGCTCATCGTATAATCACCTTGTGATGATGCCAACAAAGCTGTTTGTAACGCATCTGGCGTTTGTGCTGACACCGTCACATCATAAAAGCTGTTGGGAACAGGATATTGTGTTGCATTGGTGTCAGCTGCTTTAGTTAATGTCTGTAGATATTGTGGAAATAACGTAACCTGAACTTTCCCAGCAAAAGGAGAACGTACTTCTCCAGAAAATTGTCCATCAACAACAGGTAAACGATAATCCCAGCTATTCATCGTATTTGTTGTCGATTGAACAGCAACCGTGATATTAGAGATAGGTAATGAAGTACTACCTTTGATAGGTATCCAGTCACCCACTGCATCATACGGTGTAAACGTTACATGAGATGCTGTGATCGTAGAAGGTGTCGTCAGTTGCGTCGAGAGTTTTGTGACACCAGAAAGTGTTTGAGGTACATGAAACGGTTGCGAAATCAATTGTGAAAATCCAACAATAATCACCAATGGTACACTATACTCGTTCCCGTTTTTTGCCTGTACAGTATATATGCCTGGTTTTTGTGCTACAAAGTCCGCTTTTGACGTATCGTATTGACCCATCACCCAAGTTGATGCACTCGGCAAAATCTGTGCATCGGGACTATTGACCGTCCAAGTAGTTAAACTAGGTTTAACATTAGCTACATTATTATAAGCAAATAGATACAGCTTTTGCGACGGCTCAACAGATAATAAAGAAGTACCCTGACTCGAACTTGAAGGGTCATTGGTTTGAGCCGATACATACAAGTCTTTACTAGCTCGTTTCCACATATAAGCATCATCTAAAGCGGCATTTGGCGACGTCAATGATGGGACGTTTTGACCATCGATCACGCGTGCTGTTGCATTATAAATTATCGTAGGTTCCGCCGTGTTGCTTTGGCTATCGCCGTTAGAGGTCGATGTCGTCCCTGATAGTGGCGCAGATGTAGGACCTGTTTGCACTTTCAACAGGTCCCACACACCGTTTTTCCATGTACTTTTTATAGCAAGGTACTTGAGTACATGCATGACGTAATAAATCGGCATGTACGTTGTTCGTATACCAGAAACCGGATCTTTTATGACAACCGAAGGAACGTCAGAAACAAGAACATCATTCACGTAGATAGGTGTATAACGATGTGTTGTCACAGGCTTAACTGTGGCAAAAGACCCCGTAATTGTCCAACCTTTTTGTAAACCATTCCAATGATTAGTAATGGACAGCTTATCGAGTGCTTGCATAACATACGCAACAGGCATGTAGGTTGCTCCATGCAGTACAAAGCTAAACGGATGAAAGATAGGCTGTCCTTCTATCGCAATTTCCCGTTTTATAAGGGAAGCAGGTATACTTTTTGCAAAGACCATGCCACCTTGTGTGAACAACGTCGAACTAAGGGCCATTGTTGTTAAAGCGATACCGATCCTATGAAACTTCATCCCGTCACTCCCTAAACAACCTGTCGACTTATACTACCGTCGACAAACTTTCTTTGTCTAGCGATCGTGACTTAAATAATTTTTAAAGTTGTTCCCTAAGGCGCGGAAACAAAATGTTATTTTCTAAGTGCACATGACGAAATGTATCTTCTTCCACCTGCTCAAGTTTCTCATACGTGTATAGATACGTCGCACAACCATCTTCTGGAACAGCATAATTCGCTGTCACCAGATTGATCTGCCGTAGTAAATCACCCGCCGCCTCATGCTCCGATTCTAATTCAGCAATTTTTTTCAAAGCCTCTACAAGCGCATCACGATCCCCGGTTTTTTCAAAGGCAACAATCTGAGGAAACACGGATTCTTCCTCTTTAATGAGATGAGCTTCCATATCCATCTTAAACGTATTAAACAAGCGATGCACCTGACGCAACTCTTCACCATGATGTTCACCATGAACACGCAATATCTTTGCGGTCAATTCCCCTAAAACAGGCATTGTCTTTTGCAAATACGCATGATGATTGGTCAGTATATACTCGATCATTGTTGAGTAGGACTCGGTGTACCAATCGTGTTCCTTGTGGCCTTCTTCGATAGCTTTATCATAGGCTGTATTAAGCGTACTAAGCAGACTATCTGTACTTAGTCCCTGTTCGCTAGCTGCTTCTTCTAATGTACGTTGACCATGACAACAATAATCAATTTTATGATCCTTAAAAATCGTTCCAGCCACAGGAAAACGGGCTACTACATCGCCAAGTGTATCAATAGCTTCAAACATCTTTTTCATCTCCATCGTTCATAATTAACTTCTCACCGTGTTTTCACTTTAGCTCATTTGGAATTTTGTGTCGTGATGTATATCACACCGTATATTCGAACTCCGTCAAGACTATATTAAGACCAACGTCATGATTAATCGTAACTAGTTCTTTTCATGGTCTCCTAAATATGATACTATTTTTGTAAACGGTTTCAAATACATTACAGAGGGGGTGGCCATTTATTTGTAACTTCACCACGATAAGCTAGCCATGGCAAAGCTTCTTTATAAAAGATCAAAGAGGGGGCAAATTACGTGAGTGAAATCAAATCTTCCCTAGCCGATCCCGGGCCACTTGGACTCGCTGGTTTTGGCCTAACGACAGTCGTCCTTAGCTTACTCAATGCACACATTGTTTCATCGCATGTTATGGGTGTCGTTCTGCCCTTAGCCCTCGCTTACGGTGGATTCGCGCAATTGTTAGCGGGTATGTGGGAGTTTCGCAAAGGCAATACGTTTGGTGCAACGGCATTTACTTCGTATGGAGCGTTTTGGATATCATTTTACTTTTTAATCAATAACGCTGCCTCTCTTGGTACATCTGCTGGACAAGGTGTTGGAGTGTACCTTTTGATGTGGGGTGTGTTCACGCTTTATATGATGTTTGGGAGTCTGTATACCAATCGTTCATTATTCCTTGTCTTTTTATTTTTGATGCTGACCTTCTTTCTTTTAGCCATTGCTAATTTTTCTGGATCAACAACCGTTTTAGGTGGTATTATCGGTTTGGTAACAGGTATCTTGGCCTTGTATACATCAGCAGCTGGCGTGATTAATACATCCGCCAACAAAACCGTCTTACCTCTCGGTAAAAGCCCGCTTCAACCTCGAAATTAACTTTTTCGTTTTCATGTAGGTCAAATCGCAGCGACAGGTAGACTGTCGCTGCGATTTTTTCATGCTTGTTTATACCTGCCATCACGCCAACTGCTCGGTCAAAAAAACGACCATTTGTGACTGTGATGTAATCGATAACAAGCCTTCTACGAAATCATCATGCATGAGTTTTCGTGCAAGTTGCGCCAGAATCTTAAGATGGTCATTATGGCTTTTTTCTGGAACAAGAATCATAAACAAAGCCTGCACGGGTTGATCATCCATCGCCTTCCACTCAACTTTATTTTGCAACCGAGCAAAAAGTAAAGTCGGTTCAGAAACCGCATTACATTTGCCATGTGGTATCGCAATTCCTTTACCAAATCCGGTCGTTCCCTCAACCTCACGACGCAATACAGCGTCGACTACTTCCGCCACAGAGGTAATCCGTCCTGCCATTTTTGCATGATTGACTAAAACTCCGACGACTTCTCTTTGTGTCGTACCCGAAACGTTAAAGAGTACAAATTGTTCTTCGATCAAAGTAGTTCCATCCCTTCGTCAGATCCTGAATTGTTACGTTGACACCGCTTACTATAGCGAATATAATGAGCACATTCAAGCACAAACGATCAATAACATTCATATTCGATCATGGAAGTGATTGCGATGTTTGCCGATGAACGCAAGACTCAAATTTTATTTTTGCTTAATCAATCGCAAAGTATCCTTGTGTCTGACTTGGCAACCTCCCTAGATGTTTCCGAAACCACGATTCGAAGGGATCTACAGGATCTTGAGGAACAGGGTCTTTTAAAACGTACGCATGGTGGGGCTATTACCTTTCAAATGGCCTCCTTTGAACCATCCATGGTGGAAAAGGCTGATTTTTATGCAGAACAAAAGATGCAAATTGCCAAACAAGCTGTGGCCATGGTAAAAACCGGGGACACACTATTACTTGACTCTGGTACCACAACATTGCAAATGGCTAGAATCTTACCAGATCAAAATCTAACCATAGTTACCAATAGTTTACCTATTGGTACAGAACTATCCCGACGTAAAAACATCAAATTGGTCATGCTCGGTGGTGAATTACGTAGCAATACAGAAGCTTTAGTAGGGGCATATTGCGAAATGATATTACAAAATATCCATGTCGATAAAGTGTTCCTTGGCGCAAACGGCATTGATCTGTTTAAAGGTGTGACAACGCCCAATAGTGCAGAGGCTAGTACAAAGCGAGCCATGATTCAGACAGGTCGCCAAGTTATCTTGGTAGCCGATCACAGTAAATTTGGACAAATTCACTTTGCCAAGATATGTGACGTCAAAGATCTATCCTGCATCATCACCGATGAATTGCCTAGTGCAGAGTACTTGTCCGAATTTACGAAACAAAACATTGCTGTAAAACCACCATTGTCAGACGCATGGGAGGAAGATGGATGATCACTACAGTTACACTCAATCCTGCTGTCGATATGTTTCTTGCCGTGGATTCACTCGTGCCCGGCACTTTACATCGTGTAAACAACATTGTGCAACAACCTGGAGGCAAAGGAATTAACGTCGCCAAAGCTTTGAAGTCTTTTGATATTCCATCTATTAGTACGGGATTTCTCGGTGGCAATCATGGACAATTTATTCGGGAACAGTTACACGTCTTGGGATTAGAAGAACAATTTATTGAAGTGCCTTTTGATACACGCGTCAACATTAAAATCCTAGGCTCTGATACAAAAGTAACGGAATTCAATAGCGTCCAGGAAAACGTACCAAACGAAGAAGCTTGGCATCATTTAGAGGATGCAATACTACGATCGGCTACGCCTGATTCATGGGTTAGCTTATGCGGTAGCCTTCCCGCTAATTGTGATGTGTCCTGGTACAACAACATGATTCACAAAATAAAAGCTCGTGGTGCACATATTTTACTCGATGCAAGCGATGAACCGTTTCGCTTAGGTATACTTGCTGGTCCCGACATAGTTAAACCAAACGCGCAAGAACTTAGTCAATTCGTCAATCGAGAACTTTCAACCCTTGAGGAGGTGGTTGACGCAGCCTATGAGATCATTGAACAAGGCGTATCCCAAGTCATTGTATCCATGGGGCCTGATGGACTTGTTGCAGTCACAAAAAAAGCCGTTTATCAAATTACTGTACCACGTGTGAACGTCGTCTCTTCTGTCGGTGCAGGTGATACGGTTGTCGCTGGATTGCTTTATGGTCAGGTAGGCCATCTCTCTTTCGAAGAAACACTGCGTTTTGCTGCTGCCGCGGGAACCGCAGCCGTAAGTCAAGTTGGTGTGACACAACCTCTGATCACTCAAGTCAAAACTATTTTAGAAAAAGTATGCATTAAGTTACTCGATAAAAAGGAGGTTTCACGATGAAATTTGTTGCCATTACGGCTTGCCCGACAGGCATAGCGCACACCTTTATGGCAGAAGAGGCACTGAAACAAACAGCCAAAACATTAGGCTATGACGTTAAAGTAGAAACACAAGGTGCAAGCGGAGCTGAAAACGTCTTAAGTGACGAAGATATTCGTACAGCTGACGCTGTCATTATCGCTGCTGATAAAGCCGTTGATTTAACGCGATTTGCTGGAAAGCGTTTACTTGAGACCTCTGTATCAAGTGCGATAAAATCCCCTACCGCCTTATTTGAAAAATCTCTTCAACAACCTATCTACGGAGATACTACAGGTGATTATTTAAATAAGGTCCAACAGCTGAAATCCGAAAAAAAAGCTCAAACACCAGCATTTTATCGGCATTTAATGAATGGTGTTTCACACATGTTACCACTTGTTGTTGCAGGTGGTATTTTCATCGCCGTCTCTTTTGCAATCGACATTAATGGCAATAATCCTATATCTGCTGCCTTCATGAATATCGGTGGCAAATCTGCCTTTACCTTGTTTGTCCCTATATTAGCAGCCTTTATCGCGCAATCCATCGCTGACCGACCTGGTTTTGCACCCGGACTCGTCGGAGGTTGGATCGGTACTCAAGGTTTTATGTATGGCAGTCCAAACGCAAGTGCTGGCTACTTGGGTGGCATTATCGCGGGCTTTCTGGCAGGCTACATCACCTTGGCTCTTAAGAAAGGCATTCGCCTGCCGCGAACTTTTGAAGGGTTAAAACCTGTACTCATTTTGCCCGTACTCTCTGTCGGTATCATTGGATTCCTGATGATTTATGTCTTGGGCAAACCCATCGCGTTTGTCATGCAGGCGATGACAAACGGGTTACAACACATCGGTGCGACAGGGTCGATTGGCCTTGGCCTTCTCCTGGGTGCCATGATGGCATTTGATATGGGAGGACCCGTCAACAAAGTGGCTTACTTCTTCGCCGTAGGCTTACTCGGTGCACATACAGCAGAGTCTGAGGTCATTATGGCGGCTGTTATGGGCGCAGGTATGGTACCACCGCTTGGTCTTGCACTCGCTACATTTATCAATAAACGCAAATTTCATCAAGAAGAACGCGATGCAGGAAAGGCTGCTGCCATACTTGGCATGTGCTTCATCACAGAAGGCGCGATACCTTTTGCATCAAACGATCCCTTGCGTGTCATTCCATCGATCGTTGTTGGATCAGCGATCACAGGTGCTTTATCGATGCTATTTCATGCCACATCACCGGCTCCACACGGAGGAATTTTCGTCTTTTGGCTGATCGGCAACTGGCCAATGTACACATTATCAATTCTTATCGGAGCGGTCATTTCAGCCATTATGGTTCTCATGTTAAAGCGCAATGTAGACACATCATTATCAAGCACAAAACAACTAGCTGCTACTCGCTAACCGTCTCTTGCTTATCTATCGCCCTCGGTGCTCTCCTTTTAGCACCGAGGGACGCATAGACGAGAACACCAAGTACTTCACATGAGGCAATCACGATAGCCATCGGCCAATCTGTTTCACTTCCACCTAACCCGACCATCGGTGATGCTAATGCACCTAAAAGCATCTGTGTAGCGCCTAATAACCCAGCTGCTGCACCCGCATTTTGACCTTGGCTTTGCATGGCAAGCGCTGTGGCGATCGTGCCAACCACACCTACACTGGCCACCACGACAAATAAGGCTGGTAAGATCAAAAGCAAGCCCGTATGCAAAAGGGCTGCTAGGACTAAGGTAACCCCTCCAATTAAAGCCATAAAAAGCCCCACATTCAGAATACTTTGCTCTCCATATCGACGAGCCATTTTCGCTGTAATCTGTCCTGCAAGAATAATACCTAGACCGTTTATAGCGAAAATAACGCTAAACATTAAGGAGATCCTGAAATATAGCCGAACATGGCCGCATAAATTAGTCCTTGCGCGAGGGCATACTTCATGAATTGACGATGAAGTATTAAGCGCGTCAATGATACGACAAGTATCGCACGGGACAAAGTGATGAAAACCTTGACGAATCATAAATTTGTTTATATAGTATAAATACTTCTTAGGTGAAACATTATATACAGCAAATGCTATTGCAAGGAGTGAGTTGCCATGTCAATCGACATCGATGCTCTCGGTGATCGATTTGATTCAACTTTTTTTACGTTGATCCAGAACTTAGGCCCTCAGTTGATCTTACGAGCAGGTCTTGGATTAACCCCAGGACAAGTATTTGTGTTGCATTTCATCGATCAACAAGGTCATTGCAGTGTATCGAATCTCGCCGACAAAATGGAGGTCAACCCAAGTGCGATCACCGTCATGCTCGATCGCTTGGAAAGCCATCATTTTGTGGTACGATCTCGCAATCAAACCGATCGTCGCGTTGTCACGGTCTCTGTGACCGATGAAGGTAAAACAGCCTTAGCCAAAGTGATGAAGGCTCGCAAAAAGATTATGTTGTATTGCCTATCACAGTTACCGGATAAAGAACTTAACGCCTTAGTCGAATCCTTAGAGAACCTCGCAAAGGTGTCGAGCAAATTGGACATCAGAGTCATCCTTGACTCGTAGAATAGAAAGGGACGATCAAACGATGGCATCCATCGATGTGGCGAATTCTTCAATCCAATCCACCAACCGAATTACAGGCACGAGAAAGTGGTGGGCACTAGCCACTGTACTTTTAACGATGTTTTTCTCCTCCATGGATCAAACGGTAGTCTCTACAGCCTTACCAACCATCATTGGTGATCTGCATGGCTTTAATTTGTATGCTTGGGTATTTAGCGCTTATATGATGGCCTCATCAGTGACCGTTCCTATTTATGGAAAATTGTCAGATGTGTTTGGGCGCAAACCATTTTATTTATTTGGCCTGATTGTCTTTGCAGTAGGATCGGCTGTATCAGGTTTATCGCATACCATGCTCGAGTTAATTTTAGCACGGGCTTTCCAAGGCATTGGCGCCGGTGCCATGATGAGTATGCCGCGCGCGACCGTAGGTGATATCTTTGATCCGAAAGAGCGCGGCAGATGGATGGGTGTCATGGGGGCTGTCTTTGGATTAGCCAGTATTATTGGACCAACACTTGGTGGTTGGATCACCGATACGTTGTCATGGCGTTGGGTATTTTACATTAACCTTCCATTTGCCATTCTTGCCATTATCGGCGTACTTTTCACCTTGCCGAAGGTTCGTACAGATCATCAAGTGAAGCTTGACTGGTTGGGCTCTCTTATTCTTGTCGCTGGCTTGATTCCGATCTTGCTTGGCTTCACATGGGCAGGCTCACAGTATGCTTGGGGTTCACCCATCGAACTGTCCCTATTTATCAGTGGTCTGATTCTTATCGTACTGTTTATCTTTTGGGAACGTAGAGCCAGTGACCCTGTGCTCACACCTGTATTATTTAAAAACCGCATTTTCACAACATCACTCATACTTGGCGTTTTAGTTGGAATGACCATGTTTGGTAGCATCATGTTCTTGCCTGTTTACGTTCAAGGTGTGATCGGACTCAATGCCCAAGGCAGTGGATGGGTCATGGCACCGATGATGATCAGTTTTATCATTGGAAGCATCATATCGGGTCAGTTCATGTCAAAAACCGGACGTTATCGATCGCTTGCATGGATTAGCGGCGTTGTGATCGTACTTGGTTCTTTTTTGCTCAATCAAATGGGTATCAATACATCATGGTCTACCGTTGTCGTAGACATGATCGTACTTGGTTTAGGTATCGGTTCCTTGATGCCGCTTATGAACGTGGCTGTGCAAAATGCTTTCCCCTACAAAATGATGGGCACAGTAAACTCGACTCAGCAGTTTGTCAGTTCACTTGGTGGTGTCGTTGCCTCACCCATCTTTGGTTCCGTGCTCAACAAAGCCTTTCAGAATAAGCTATCAAGCACATTACCTGCCTCGATGCATCAAATGTCAAGCAAGTTGGCAGGGATTAGTCCACAATCCTTGTTGACCAAACAAGCACAAGAATTGATTCAATCGCAGTTCAGTAAATTAGGTGCTGCGGGAAATGTGATGTATGCAGAACTTATGAAGGCAGTCAAAACGTCACTTACGTTTGGTATCCATCAACTCTTTGCTGTTAGCCTTGTCTTTGCTGTGCTGTGTTTTATTGGAACCTTCTTCCTCCCTGAAGCGCAATTAAAAGGACAGGAATACTTCGAGTCGAAAGCCAAATGAGCATAGTGCAAAAGTCGGATCATCGCTATCTTGTTCTTGTCACGGTGGGAATTGGTACTTTCTTATCATCCTTAAATACCAGCATCACCAACACGATTTTGCCTGTCATTCAGCATGCATTTCATCTCACGATGGGGCAGTCGGAATGGATTGTCCTCATTTATCTCTTGGTCTTAACGTTATTTCTACTGCCTGTTGGCCGCTTGTCTGATCTTGTCGGCCACAGGACTCTTTTTCTTTTTGGTTTTGTGCTCTTTACCCTATCTGCCTTATTTTCTGGCATAGCACAAAGTGATCTGTGGTTGCTCATCGGACGTGCCATGTTAGCCTTAGCAGGGTCCATGATTTTAGCGGTAGGTCCAGCCTTGCTAACAACTTCATTTGCTCCTTCTGAGCGCGGAAAAGTACTCGGCATGCAAGCGATCATGACGTACATTGGCTTATCCCTCGGTCCAGCACTTGGAGGCTGGCTCGCACAAAGTTATGGCTGGCAATCCACATTCTTAGTTACGATTCCGTTTGGAATTGCTGGACTTCTCTTAGGTTTGTTGTCTGTACCGAAGATTGTCGTTGAGCATAAAAAACGGTTCGATCGTTTAGGATTTGTCTTTTTCTTAATCGCCATGTCATCCATCACGTTATTGCTCAATTCTAATGCCATGCCTTTGAGGAAGGCTGTGAACACCTAGGTGTGACGCATGAGCGTATTCCGCCAAAGACACCAAACAAGAATGCACACATTGAATCGTTTCATTCACAGTTAGAAAGCGACCTACTGTCTGCTGCAGAGTTTGAGAACTATCAAGCAGCGTACGCAGTCGTGATAGAATATATTTCGTTTTACAACCAGCGCCGAATTCACGGGAGTCTGTATGATCTCGCACCTGAGCAGTTCATTCGTGCCATCACAAATCATGAAGTTAAGCCATTTGTTGTCAAAGTCTGATCAAGC
>JAKADA010000010.1 GCA_021820975.1 Bacillota bacterium | reverse complement strand
GCTAGTACAGTCATTCGCCACCGTTAACGGCCAGACTCCAGCATAGGATACCGTGGTTCCAAAAGCGGAGAGCGAACAATAAGTAGAAAACGAGCCTGAGTAAGTTTGGGTAAGTTTTCTGTAACGGCTATTTGTAATCGGTTTAGCCGTTAACGATTGTACCACCATTGACATGGACTATTTGTCCAGATACATAGGATGAATCGTCACTGGCAAGATATACATAAGCAGGAGCCAATTCCTGGGGTTGGCCAGCACGCTTTAATGGGGTATTGGCACCAAAACTGCTTACTTGCGTTGCGCTTAAAGTCGACGGAATAAAGGGTGTCCAAATAGGTCCGGGAGCTACACCATTGACACGAATACCTTGACCTGCCAACGACGCTGACAGTGAACGCGTCAACGTCACGATGGCGCCCTTTGTTGAAGAATAATCGATCAGTTGAGCATTACCTTCGTAAGCGGTAACTGAGGTGGTATTAATGATGGTGGCACCTTGTTTCATGTGGGGAAGTGTAGCCTGACACATAAAAAAATAACCGAAGACGTTTGTTCGAAAAGTGTTTTCGAGTTGCTCTGGGGTAATCGATAAAATATCAGGTTGTGGGTGCTGCACTGCGGCATTGTTCACCAGGATATCAAGTCGGTTCCACGTTCGTAAAACATTTGTCACAGCTTCTTGACAAAAGGTAGGGTTGCCGATATTGCCTGGCAAGAGTAAACACTTTCGTTGGTATTTCTCGATGGCGTGTTGTGTCTCTTTGGCGTCTTCATGTTCGGATAGATACACAATCGCGACATCGGCACCCTCTTTAGCGAAGGCTACCGCTACCGCTCTGCCAATCCCGCTATCACCGCCCGTTACGATCGCCACTTTGCCTAAAAGTTTCTTGTTTGGAAGATAGCTTGGATCGTCAAATAAGGGAATCGGGTTCATTAATGACTCTATGCCTGGGACTTCGTTTTGATGCTGTGGTGGAAATTTTATCGGATAGGAATTTGTCGCATTCATGGTGAAGATGCCTCCTGTCAAGTCAGGTTGTCTTCGTCATTATTTCCAGAACATGCGGTACTATCCGAAAAGGGCCAGCCTTGTTTCGATGGCTGGCCCATACCTTAGTAAAGCAATTTTTGCAAATATCAACAAAGATTGGCCCACTCTTCATAGCATTTGACGATTGACATCATATCCTCTTGACCAAAGCCTTTAGCCACGGCCGTTTGCATGAGTTCTCGTACGATACCTAAAAGTGGCGTAGGCATTTGCAAGTCTGATGCCATAGCGCCTGCGAGTCGCAAGTCTTTGAGCATGAGGCTTATTGCAAATTGTGGTTGAAAGTCATGTGCGACAATCTTTGGACCTTTGAATTCTCCCACTCCGCTTTTTGCGCCGCCACTTTGTACGACTTGTAAAAATAAGGACGGATCGATGCCGGCTTTTTGAGCGAGCACGGTACCTTCAGAGAGCGCGGTAATATTAATGGCAACGATCGTATTTATCGCCAGTTTCGTTTGTGAACCCGCACCGTGATCGCCCATATAAAATGCCTGTTTTCCAGTCGCCGCAAAGAGCTTCTCACATTGGTCAAATACGTTTTTTTTACCGCCAACCATAAAGGCAAGAGACCCTTGTTTGGCATGTGGCTCACTACCGCTGACAGGGGCGTCAAGTATATCAATACCCTGTTTCTCAAGCACTTTGGCAAGTCGTGTACTTGTCAAAGGAGATACGGTACTACTGTCAATCACGATTAACCCTTTGGGGGCTCCCACTGCTATGCCATTTTTTCCCTCGATGACTTCCTCAAGCGCAGCATCAGCCGTCACCATGGTAAAAACAGCCTCGACATTTCGTGCCACTTCCGATGGCGAATTAGCAAAGACAGCGCCTTGTGCAAGAAGTGGTGCAGCCTTTTCCTTTGTGCGGTTATATACCACAAGTTCAAAACCAGCGTTTAATAGGTTTTGCGCCATAGGTAAACCCATCGTACCAAGACCGATAAACCCAATTTTCTTCAATAAAATCGCCTCCTACAAGAGAAATGGTATCACATCTTGACGTGGTATAACATCTCACCTATAATAAATCCAACTAAATAACTAGGATTACTATATATTATAGAAAATATCATAAAAGGGGGAGCGATAATCGTGAGTTCTACGTTGTCATGGATCATTATTTTGGTGCTGTCATTGTATACGCTTGTGTTGCTAGGTCTTTCCGCGCGAGCTCGTAAAAAAGCAAGTCATGGTGAAGCTTTTTTGCATGGTGGACGTACGTTTGGGTTTCGCCATGTGTTCGTTCTTGTAACAGTCATGTGGGCCTCATCGATCTTTGTGGTGGAGCTTGAAACAGGGTTCTTATCAGGGATTTCTGCTTTGTGGTTCGGGATTTCTGTAATCATTATGTCGATCGTCGTTGCCCGGTATATGTTAAAGCCGTTTCAGCGTGTTCAATATTTGACCAATTCGCGTTTGATTGGTAACCGTTTTGGCATCGTCTCACAGCGTTTTTCAGCCATGGTGATTGGTTTGACGTTTCCTATCTTTGCAATGTCTAATGTCCTTGCGGCGGCGGAATTCGTGCACGTCTTACTTGGCTTTCCTTTTGCCGCAACGCTTGTCGTTACCACAGCAATCATGGTGCTCTATGTGGCACAAAGCGGCATGTGGTCGTTAGCGTATACGCAAGCAGTGAACTTAGTGGTGCTGACTATCGGAATCGTTGCGGCTGTAGTCGCATTTTGGCACATGCCAAGCGTAGCTTTGCATCCTGTCGCAACGAAAGGGTTTCATTCCTTCATGGGTGTAGGTCTTGGTACGATCGTAGTTTGGGTGATGATGAATCTCTTAAACAGCGTGAGTGCACAGGCAGAAATGCAAGCGATCGCTTCTGTGCAAAAACCGCATCGTGGGCAAGCTGCCGTGTATGTTTCCGCGCTCGTCTTAGTCGCTTTTACGATTGTCCCTGTGTGGCTTGGCATGAAGACGCGTGAAATGTTTCCACATGCGGCGCAAGCGTTAGCCGCATTCCCGATGGCCTTAGAGCGCACAGCGTCACCACTTGAACTTGCACTCGTCGCTCTTGGCGTATGGGCGTCTGCCTTAAGTTGGTGTGCACCCCTTCTATTTTCGGGTGCCGCAAGTCTTGGAGCGGATATTTTCGGCAAAGTGCAACATAAGGGAAAATCCTTGGATATTCGAACTTTGACACGGTATGGATTACTACTTCAGGGTTTTTTGGTGGTGGTTGTCGCTCTGGTTCGCCCAGATGAATTAGCGTGGTGGCGCGTGTTTGGACAGACGATTCGCAGCGCGGCCATTTTTGCTCCGACGGTCAGTTACTTCTTATGGCCGCTTGCAACGAAAAAAGGTGTACTTTGGTCGATGATAGGCGGTGTTGTGACGAGCATTTTATGGAATGCTGCAACAGGATTTTCCGCCACCGTGTTTTTATTCGCTATTAACCCGATGTGGATTGGTTTGTCGGTTTCCGTGGTTGTGCTACTTGCTATCAGTCTGTCAGAAGTAGGGTTTGCTCTTGTGCGACAAGGATTTTTCGCCCGCTTAGCGGTTAGTGCATGGGTTCTTACGCTGCTTAGTATTATCGCTATGAGCGTTACATGGACTACGCTGCCACCTTTTCGCGGAGCACTCCTTTGCACAGCCATTATGTTCTTATTCTTTGGCATCTTAGCGGCTACGAGAAAGCCAAAGTATACGGGAGAGATCCTAGGCGTGGAGACTTCAGTTAATTTGGTTTAAGTTAAGCTTTCTTTCTATGATGGCGTTGCAGATCATGAGAAAATGATCCATTCTAGAAAAGAAGTGTAACCTAGTAGCTATCTCTTTCGTCTGCATACTATGAAAAGAGAAAAGGAGCCAATGCGCATGTCCAAACGATTGCCGGTGTATGTAAGCCTCTTACTTGCTTTAACTACCTTGTTGACGCCTTCCGTAGGTGCGGTATATGCCAGTAGCATAAAAACGCCTTCCATTACTAGTCAACAAGCCGAACATGAGGCAACGACGTTATTTTCTATTCCATCTTATTACAAGTTATCGCAAGAGTACTATGATATCAATGCAGCACAGGGACAAAGTTCTTATAACCTTGTTTATTTGTACACAACGCCTGACGGAAGCAATCATTATGTAAATGTCACCGTATCAGCATCCGACGGACAGATTATGAATTTTTCTCGGGACAGCAGTGCGAACGGTTTCGTGTATCCTTTACCGGTATCTGCCGCGAAAGCAAAGACGATCGCTATGACCTGGGCCGATCGGTTATTCAAAAACCAAGTCTCGCATGTTCGCCTATTGCCCTTGATGCCGAGTAGCGGATCGTTGCTCAATCCTGTGACTTATCAATTTAACTTTGAACGCGTCGTGAGTGGCATTCCTGCACCGTTTGACGGATTTAGTCTCACTATCGATCAAAATGGTGAACTTATCGGTGCATCGGACCATTGGACGAATACAGTGGTATTTCCGACTCCTTCAAAAGCAGTTTCTGTAGCCAAAGCGAATCAAATGTACCAAGCTTGGACGCATCTCTACATGGCCTATACCGGCAACTATAATAACGGTAAATCTTCGATCGCGTTAACGTACCAAATGCCCACACCGCCTAACGTCGGATGGTGGTCTACGCCCTATGGCGCACAATATTCAATTGGGCAACCCACGATCGATGCGTTGACAGGACGCGTGATCACGTCGACTGGTGCTATTGCTAAAGCTGTACCATTTGTTGTGCCGGTCGTTATTTCACCTAATGGCCCGACGCAGTATCCGTTTGCAAAACATGTCTCATGGAATCGTGAACAAGCATTAGCGTATGCGCAAAAAGTACTAGGCATCACGACAACGTATCATTTGACGGACGCCAACTTGTCGCAGTCCTTTCCAAACGGCCATTCTTTGTGGACTTTTAGCTGGAGCTTAGCCAAAGTAGGAACAGTGAACGCCACGGTGGATGCCACAGAAGGAACAATGCAGAGCTTTTGGCGTAGTTTTTCTCCCAAGCTGGCTCCTGTCAAAAATAAACTGACGCAAACTAAGATCAATCAAGTTGCACAAGCGTTCGTAGCTAAATTGTTTCCAAAAGATACTGGTGGTCTCGCTGTCTTTGTTCCTTCTTTTGAAAACAGCACGAAGCAACTTGCTACAGATTTTACTGTTGAGCCAGTCCTACATGGCATTGCTGTGACGGGTATGACTGGTAATATTCAGGTGAATAGCAAGACAGGGATGGTGCAGTCTTATTGGGGTGATTTTAATACCTCACCGGATGCATTCGTTTCACCCACGAAGGCAATATCGACGACAAAGGCAACGAATCTATGGACAACAGACTATCCCTTGACAGAAATTTATGCTTTGCCGCAAAACTTGTCAAAAAATGCGTTGCTTTTGTACGCACCCGTGAATGGTACGTATGGTGTAAGCAGCCTAAACGCCGTGACAGGAAAACTGATCACTACAAATATGCCAGTGGCTTATACGGGGACGATTAAAGATATTGCGGGATTACAGCAAAAGCCAGCGATTGCTCTTTTGGCTCAGTACGGTCTTTTAACCGTAGATGCTAACGGTGATGTCCATCCGCAAACTGCGATGACGAGGGAGGCTTTTGTCAAATTAGTCGTGGATGCATTGGGGCTAAATCAACCCGTTATTTATCATATGGCTTCATCAAGTATGTCAAGCTCCAATGCTGGCAGCACGAGTACGATGGGTTATTCGGAGATGCAGGCAGCGTTTAACCGTGGTTGGCTTAGCCATGGGCAACTTCTTCATCCGACGAGTCTAATCACGCGCGGTGATGCCGCACAAATTTTAGCGAGAGCGTTAGGTTATGCTGGTGTAATGAACCATGCTGAGATTTTTACGTTACCTTCAAAAGATGCCGCAAGTATTGCTAAGAACCAAATTGCAGGTGATGCAATCGCCTATGCTTTGGGCATGTTACCTCTTGTAAATGGCAAATTCATGCCAAATGGGCATGTCACGATAGCGGATGCGGCATTAGCGATCGTTCGTTTGGCGACGGCGTATAATGAAGGACAACAACTTTTTTCAGCTAGTGCTAGTGCTGGAACGGCAATGGGCGCACAGTAAGCAGACCCTTATTTTCCCGTGAAGTTCAGACAATGTTCGCGAGTATGGCCCTGAAATGATTGATCCATGTCCTCCTAGCGAATTATAATTTTACCGAAGTGTGGTTGCATGGGGAGGAAAGTATTCGTGAAACGAAAAGAACCGCAACTATCTGGGACCGGAGTTTTCATCGTTTCTCTGGGTGCGGTCGTCGGTGTGGGACTCTGGATTGCGGGTATCTTTACATTGCCAAACTCGATGACGCATGAAAATATGAAAAAGCTCCCGGCTGTCGGTATGTATCAAGGAAGCTCTGGCAGTAGTAGCACAAGTGGCAGCAGTAGCAGCAGTGGCGGTAGCAGTTCGTCGCAAGGTTCACAAAGCGCGTCTGGTTTACCGTTTCCTACGCAGCATCCGAGTGACACCAAAGTGATGGATGTTTCTGCGACAGGATATACGATTTTTCAAAACACGTGCTCTGGCTGTCATGGGCAAAATTTGCAGGGTTCAGTTGGTCCGTCTTTGCTGGGGATTGGTAATGTAGCATCGGCTACGCAATTGCAGTCTTTTATTACGCAAGGCAAAGGTATCATGCCGCCAAGTGGCGGTTTATCAGATCCGAGTCAGGTACAGCAGGTGGCTGCTTGGCTGGCTAAACAAACGCAAAAGTAAGGCGACACACGTAACGACGACGTATCTTTTTCAGTGAGGCCGTGGGCTCTAGATGCCCATGGCTTGTTTTTGTGATACCATGCGTTGTGGATAGGAGTGGTTATATGGCTTATGAATTACCTGTGCAGTTACAACAACTGGGGACGGATATCACAACAGAGCAACTTCGTTATCACACAAAAATGGTGTTAATTACAAAAGAATTTACGTTTGACGCAGCACATCATCTGCATGCTTACAATGGGAAATGTCATGAGCTTCATGGGCACACCTATCGATTACAAGTTTCTGTGCGTGCTCGTCCCAATGCAATTGGACTTGGCTTGGATTTTGGTGTTATTAAACAGATCGTTCAAGAACATGTGGTGCAAAAGTTAGATCATCATTATCTGAATCGTGTTTTGCCACCGATGAATACAACAGCAGAAAACATGATTGTGTGGATGTATGAACAAATCGATGCGGCCCTGACTGCGCAAGAAAATGTTGCACAATTGGAACGTTTGATTCTTTGGGAGACCCCAACATCGTCCGTGGAGCTTACTCGAGAGGCGATGATGACATGAGTGATCGAATCGAATTGTCACATATGACTCCCGATACCGTAACATTACCACTTGTTGAGATTTTTGAAACGGTGGAAGGGGAAGGCACCAAGGCGGGTTATCCAACGGTTTTTATTCGTTTGTTTGGATGCCCTTTGCGCTGCTCATGGTGCGATACGACGTACAGTTATCCACCGTTTCAAGCGGCTGATGTGATGACGATCAAAGAAATTTGTGAAAAAGTGAAACAATTTTCTTCGGCACACGTCTGTTTAACAGGTGGCGAGCCACTCTTGCATGGCGATCGATCCGCATTGCTATTGCAAGAGTTGGCAAAGCTTGATAGTCTTGTCGATATTCATGTCGAAACGGCTGGTTCTATACCGTTGCATCCGTTTTTACGTGCACTGACATCACCTAAGATTCGTTATATCATGGACTATAAACTTTTATCATCGGGTGAGTCGCATCAAATGCATTTGCCCAATCTTGAAGTTTTGCGGCCCCAAGATGAACTCAAGTTTGTGGTGGCTGATGACGACGATTTTAATTTGGCTTGCCATGTCCTTCAAGTGTACAAGCCAGCGTCTGTGATACTATTTAGCCCGGTGTGGGAATCGATGGAACCCCAAATTTTGGTGCAAAAGATGCTCGCAAAACCATTACCGCAAGCCAAGTTAAGTTTGCAAATTCATAAAGTGATATGGGATCCGCAAAAGCGTGGTGTTTGATCGGCAAATGGGTTAAAGCACAAGGAGAGGTTATGTATGCAAGAACGCAAAAAAGCAGTCGTCATTTTAAGTGGTGGATTGGATAGTACAACATGCCTTGGTGTTGCTGCGGATGCTTCCTATGATGTGTATGCGTTGACATTTGACTATGGGCAACGTCATCGTGTAGAGATTGAGGCGGCTAAAAAGGTAGCGCAACACTACAAAGTGAAAGAACATCGGATTGCTAGACTTCCTTTCTTAAAAGATATTGGAAAAAGCGCGCTGACAGAGGACCTTTACGACGTGCCAACGAGAGGTGTACAAGAAGGAGAAATTCCCATAACGTATGTGCCTGGCCGCAATCTGATTTTTTTGTCGATTGCAACAGCCTATGCAGAAACCGTACAAGCTTCCGCTATCTACATTGGTGTAAATGCCTTGGATTATAGTGGTTATCCTGATTGTCGACCAGAGTTTATCGAAGCTTTTCAACAGGTAGCCAAACTTGGTACAAAAGTTGGTGTTGAGGGGTTGCCTATGACAATTGAAACGCCACTTTTACATTTGTCAAAAGCTGATATCGTACGACTTGGAACGAGCTTAGGTGTACCATACGAATTGACGACGTCATGCTATCAAGGTGAAGAAGAAGCCTGTGGTGAATGTGATAGTTGCCGTTTGCGTTTAGAAGGGTTTCGGCAAGCTGGCGTGCAAGATCCGATTGCTTATCGCAAGCAAAACGCAAGGTGATTTTGGTACCATGTACAACGCACACTTTACGGAATCTAGTATTTGTGCCATAATCCCCGAATGAGTCTAACTCTGCGGAGAAATTTTTATGGATTGAGAGGTAGATGCATGAAAAAGCAAGTTGTACCTGCTACATCACAAAAGAAAAAGAGCAATAAAGCGAAAAGGAGACTTCTCATATCTGTGGCGGCATTGGGTGCCATCGTTCTTGGCGTTGGTATCAGCTTTGCGATGCTTGCAGCAAAAGGTGGCGGTGGCATTGCTGGATTGACCAACGCCCTTGTTGGAAAACTAAGCCAGCCAGAAAACATCCTTTTGATTGGTAATAATGCGAGAACACCTACAGGCCCATTAAGCATTGCAGGTGGTGGTGGACAAGCAGATATTATGATGATTGCTCACCTTGACCCTGCCAAACATCAGGTGGTATTGATCTCTATTCCGCGCGATACATTATTTGCAATGCCTCAATATAACAATCCGATACCGAAACTTAAGACATTTTTCTATATTGGTGCACAGATGCAACCTAATCAGGCAGCTCAATTGACAGTCAAAGCTGTAGAGCAGTTTACGGGGATGCATATTGATCATTGGGTAGTGACTGACTTTCAAGGGTTTTCTGATGCCATTAATGCTATTGGCGGGGTACGCATCTATGTGCCAGGCCGCATCTATGACCCTGCGCACAGTGGTGCTAACTTCTTTAAAGGTTGGTATAACATGAATGGTAAGATGGCTTTGCAATTCATTCGTGTGCGTCAGAATACGGCAAGTGTTTATCAAGTCAATGATTTTCAGCGTGATGATGCTCAGGGGCAACTCTTAACCGCCTTGCAAGCGAAACTTCTTCATTCAAAAAATGATCTGGCAAATCTGCCAGGACTTATCTCCACATGGATGAAGGATGTAGCGACAGACATGTCCTTACAAGACCTCATTCGAGCAGCTGAAGTGGTCCATGGTGCTAAAATGGTGCATATCAATATCGGCAGTGTGAAGGATTCTATGATGGTAGCGAGTGCTCCGGCACCTGGCCTCAATCAGGAAAATTACATCACGGGTGCTTTTTACGACATTATGGATCCAAGCAAAGTGGCCAAATTACTCAAGCCGTATGGGTCGACCGGATCAAGCACAGGAATTCCGCTGCCTGATCCATCTACCATCCCTGTGCAGTTTTATGGATCACAGTCAACCGCCAATCAGCTTAAAGCAGATGGATTTCCTGTGACATGGATGGGAAGCGGTGGCACCTATCCTGCGCAGATTAATTATCCACCAGGTGATATGGCTTGGGGGTTACAGGTTGGTCGCGCTTTAGGTACGGGCAACTCAGTTGTACAGGAAGGCACATCAGCGGGTGCTGTGGTGGTTTACGCTCCATAAAATTCCATACCATAAAACTAGGATTCAGGCACCCTTTCTAAGGGTGCCTATGTGCATATAAGGACAGGCGGCATACTTGTACAAAAGGATGAATATATCAGTAACGTCCGGAGGGATTAGGTTGTTGCTTCTTACGAGTAAGCAAATGCAACAGGTGGATGCGTATACCATCGAACACGCACAAGTTAGTGCGTTAGCACTCATGGAAGTAGCAGGAGTTGCGGTAGCTAAGGAGGCGATACGAATCGCCGGGGAAAACCACACGTTTGCAGTCGTTGTGGGCAAGGGACATAACGGCGCAGATGGTTTGGTAGCGGCACGCCATTTGCTTTCATACGGACGAAAAGTGGTTGTGTATATGGCTTATGAACCTACTTTGTGTTCACCGCTGTGCCAAGCACAACTCAAGTCTTATGAAGTTTTCGGCGGATACGTAGCTAAAACGAAAGACAGTTTATCGGATGCTGACGTGATCATCGATGCATTGCTAGGGACAGGTGCAGTCGCAAACTTGCGTGATGAATTACGAACCTGGACCGTAGCAATACGAGAGGCGCAAAAATTGGTTGTAAGCATTGATGTGCCAACAGGTGTCAATGCATCAACTGGGGAAGCTGATCAAGATGCCGTGCTGGCCACGGTTACCGTAGCGATGGGGTTTCTTAAGATTGGTCATTATCAGCACAAAGGACATGTACACAGTGGACGAATCGTGCAGGTTGGACTTTCCATGCCGGAGAGTCTAGCACGTAGTTTTAAGGCAACATGCCATTTGCTAACAAAAGAAGATGCATCTTCGTTTCTTCCTGTACGCGCGCAAGATAGCCACAAAGGGTCGTACAAGACGATAGGTGTCTTTGCAGGCAGCGAAGGGATGTATGGAGCAGCTTTTTTTGCTTCATTAGGAGCGTATAAGACGGGAGCAGGATTAGTTCGGTTGTTGGCGGCAGAAATGGCTGTGCAAAGCCTCATGACGTTCATTGCGCCTGAAGTGGTGCAAGTTCCGATACATGAAGTTAGCCATACGATACCTTTTGTGCAGGCAATAGTAGATCAGCTTCGCAAAACGGCTGTTGGTTTATGCGGGCCAGGCATTGGCCAAGGTGTGATCGATCTTGCAAGGGAACACCCTGAAGCTTTCTTGTCCTTTGCTGATCTAGCCATTCCATTGGTCCTTGATGCGGATTTTTTACATGCTTTATCCGCTATGCCTGATCGCGGTACAGCGTTTTTTGCGCGACGGAAAGAGGCCACCATCATCACACCACATCCAAAAGAATTTGGTCGACTTTTAGGGCTTGATACAGCCGATGTACAAAGAAATCGCGTGGTTTTTGCAACGGACTTTGCACAAAAAAACAATGTGATTGTTGTACTAAAAGGCGCCGGTACGGTGATTGCTTTGCCTGATCGTCAGTCATGGATTAATTCCACGGGCAATAGTGGATTGGCAACAGGAGGTACAGGTGATGTGCTTGCAGGTATGATTGCGGGACTTATTGCCAATAGCGATGTGCTATGGCAAGCCGTGTGCGTAGCCGTCTACCTCCATGGCCTGAGTGCAGATCTAGTTATTCAGCAGACACAGAGTGAAGAGTCCTTGATGGCTTCGGATATATTGGCGTGGGTTGGGAAAGCATTTCATCAATTGCGTGATCAAAAGGTACCGCTGTAGCTGTCGACACATTTCCCGGGTAATTGACAACAAGATCCATCGACGTTCGACGGCTATCGACCAAGAGGAGTGATCTTGTGCGTAAAACTCACCTTATTGCGTTTGTTCTCACCTTAGCCCTTGGGCTCACTTTAGCTGGTTGCGGACAACCCAGTGTCACACAAGTCGTACAACAATTGCAAAATGTGCAAAGTAACCTGACGAGTTATAAAACGACCGCCTATATGACGGTGCACTTGCCTGGAAGCATTGAGAAGTACTATGTGGAGACTTGGTTTCAGGCACCTGATCGCTATCGCATCGCACTCGGTAATGAAAATAAAGAGATTTCGCAGATCATTTTGCACAACGCTCGCGGCATATACATCATCAGTCCGAATACAAAAAAAGTGATCAAATTTCAAGGAGACTGGGCAGAGAAGCAGGGGCAACTTTATCTGTACCATACCTTGCTTAGTAAAATTGTAGCGACTGACAATCCCGTGTATAGCAATCGGGAGAATTTGGTGACCTTTACGATGGCGGGTGATCCACAAATCCCCTTAGTCAATGCCCAAAAAATTGTGCTTGACAGTTCGACGTATGCACCCAAACAAGTCATTTTATTAGATCGTGAAAAACAGCCAATCATTACAGTGGACTATCTTTCTTATCAAAAAGGGGTTACCTTTGCACCGAATGCTTTTTCCCCAGAACAAACCACGACATTGCAACCGGTAGAAATGCCTGTTTCAGCTGGCGAGCAGGCGTTTGGTGTCATTGAACCGACTTGGGTACCTGGCAATGATTCGATCCTAGATGAAACAGAGCAAAACGGATCCATATTTGTTCGATATGAAGGATCGTCACCGTTTACGCTCATCGAAAATCGCCCCACATCCAATGCGATCGATGTAGGGCAAGGATCGATGGTGACATTGTATGCTATTCCTGCAGTATTGACGAAAAGCGGGTCTCTAAATCAATTATATTGGATCAATGGTGGTGTTGAATTTACGATGATGACGCGTATGCCAACGTCCGACTTGATTCGCGTAGCTGCATCAACTATCGAAAGTATGGGAAAATAAGGAATGCAAACTTTGCGTCCTTCACAGGCGTGAGTTTATGGTATCCTTGTAAAAGGTGATATGGCGTGTGGAGAGAGACTTATGCCAAGATTGATCTTACGTGTCTTGCACATAATGTACGGGCATTGAAATCTTGCTTGGCCCCTAACGTAAAGCTCATGGCGACGGTAAAAGCGAACGCCTATGGACACGGAGCAGTTGCGATCAGCCTAAAAGTACTTGAGGTTGGAGCTGATCAGCTTGCTGTTGCCACCGTCGAGGAAGCGGTGCAACTTCGTGATGCTGGTATTACAACAGACATCTTAGTGTATGGCGCATTGCCGATTGAAGCTGCTGATGCGGTTGTTTCGCATCATATTATGCAGACGGTATTTACGCTGTCCGATTGTTTCGCTTTGTCCCAGGCTGCGAAAGCTCGCGGTGAACGTTGTCGCGTTCACGTAAAAATCGATACAGGAATGAACCGTTTAGGCGTAAAAGACGATGAGGAAGCTGTCGCTCTATTTACGATGATTCATGACGATCCGTGGTTAGATTTGGTCGGAGCTTATACGCATTTTACATCGTCCGATGAGCCTCTTTGTGATCTTGCTTTATCGGAGACGGAACGACAACGGCAACGTTTTATCGACATGATTTCTTTAATCAAGGCAAAAGGTATAGCAATTCCTGTGTTGCACGCATCAAGTAGTGCTGGTTTATTACGTGATGCGCGCTATCACTTTGATATGGTTCGTCCAGGCATCAGTTTATATGGCTACCATCCATCACCCTATTTTGGCCAAGATGTTGATTTGCGCCCCGTGTTGTCACTTGAGACGCATATCGTACGGTTGCATAGCATTGCACCTGGTGAGGCGGTAAGCTATGGGCGCACATTTATCGCGACAAAAATGGAACGTATTGCCACGCTTCCGATTGGCTATGCAGACGGTGTGCCGCGCGGTCTATCCAATGTAGGATCTGTCTCGATTCGCGGTGTAAAAGCGCCGATAGTAGGGCGAGTCTGTATGGATCAGATGATGGTGCTTGTGACCGATATCCCTGATGTGCAAGTTGGGGATAAAGCGCTTTTGTACGGAGGGGATGTTGGTTCTGGATTCTCTTTGACCGACGCAGCGCAACAGCTTGATACGATTACGTATGAACTTCTTTGCCGCATATCGGACCGTGTAAAAAGAGTGTATTCTCAGTAGTCGACAAGGTTGCAAAGAAGTGGATGTGACTTCGTAAAATGCGGTATACTAGAATTGGAATTGCGCGGTGTAAGGAGGATCCACTTTGTCAAAGTCGAGGCGGATTGCGGTGAGTATGCCCCCTTGCTTGCTTGAAGAGGTAGATGGACTCGTCGCAAAAGATCGGGATTCAAGGAGTAACGTCATTCGGCAGGCTACGATGATGTATGTTCAGCAACGTAAACGAGAACGTATTCGAGAGTGGCTACAACAAGGCTATGTTGAGATGGCACCGCTTAATTTGCGCTTGGCAGCTGAAGCGTTTCTCGCGGAAACGGAAGCGGACCAGATCGCTCATCGGCTTGCAAGCGGAGGTTGACGATGAACGTCAAGCGCGGTGACATTTACTATGCGGATTTGTCGCCTGTGGTGGGATCGGAGCAAGGTGGATTTCGCCCGGTGATTATCTTGCAAAATAACATCGGTAATCGTTTTAGTCCAACGGTTATCGTCGCCGCTATCACCGCACAAATTCAGAAGGCAAAGTTGCCAACCCATGTCGAAATCCCTGCGTCCGAGTATGGACTTGAGCGGGATTCGGTGGTGTTGCTAGAGCAGATTCGTACGATAGATAAACAACGGTTGACACAAAAAATTACGCATTTAGATGAAGATCGCATGGTACAAGTTAATGAAGCTTTACAAATTAGTTTAGGTTTGATGGACTTTTGAGTAAAGGTGCTGAGACCTTATCAGTGCCTTTTTATTTTGATCATGATACGAACAAGCCCTGAATACAGTGTACAAACATAGCTGTTTGTACGTGAAGGGGCGGATCGCGATTGATGCATGGCGCCATAGCGGGAATTAAAACGCGCACATTTATACTCCTCTTGCTGATTGTCTTAAGTTTATCCACCGTTTTATTGCACGAGGTGGGCTGGTTACAAAACTTCCTCGATGCCAACGCTGTTCGGGTTTTGTTTCAAAGTATCGTATGGGAAGGCATTCCTTTTATTTTACTTGGTGCTTTTGTCTCCTCTGTCGTTGAATGGTCTGTCAAACCTGAATATCTCGTCAATTTGCTATCGGATACTTGGCTTGGTCGTACAACAGCAGGGCTGTTGGGGCTGGCTGTGCCTGTATGCGATTGCGGTGCTGTCCCTGTTGCCCGCACGTTACGCCGAAAGGGCGTTGGTGAATCGATCGCTTTCACGTTTGTCTTAAGTACCCCTACGCTTAACTTACTGGCGCTTATCTCCACGTACATTGCTTTTCACCAAAGTATCGGTTGGGTGTTCTTGCGTGCAGGTTCTGCTCTTATCGTTGCTCTTGTAGCTGGATTTCTTGTGCGACTTCGCGAAGATTCACTTACTGAGGTGTGGGTGACATCAGTGTCTGTCGAACATAAGCACGATGTTCGTGGTTTTCGTCTGTTTAGGATGATCACAGATCACACCACGTCGGAAGTATTTGCGATTGGTCCATTTTTTGTCGCAAGTGCTCTACTCGCTGCAATTGCCCAAGGTATCTGGCCGATCCATTTTGTCACTACTTTTACACAACATTCTTTGTGGTCAATTCCCTTGCTCATGATTCTCGGTGCGAGTCTTTCGCTATGTTCTGAAGCAGATGCGTTTGTAGCCGCTAGTTTAACCAGTTTATTTTCTCCAGGTGCGGTGCTTGCGTTTATGTTGATGGGGCAAACCGCAGATATTCGCAACTTGTTGCTCCTTCCGCGTGTATTTGGTAAACGGACTGTCATAATCGGGTTAATAGGGGCTAGTATACTTATCTTCATTATCGCAGTTATGGTCAATCGAGTGCTTCCAGGAGGTTTTGTATGATGACCAAGGAGAGAAATTTGCGGCTTATCATCCTCCTTATGTACGGTATCGCAATCGGCCATATGCTATGGACTGGCGTTATTTATCGGTTTGTCGGGCATTCTTTTTTCATTTTTGAAGTGGGAGCTTTCGTGCTGATATGGTTGCTGATCCTGGCATCTTTGCTCTCCTTTCGTGTGCCTGACAACGCAAAAGAAAATGATGCGATGACAGCGGGTATCTTATATGCATTGTTTGCTCTACCAGCCGTGATCTATCTGATCGCGGTGTTTATGCCGCTCTAGTTGCAAGAAAACCCCTTGTGGCATACGATTGGCTAGAAAAGCTATGGGAAGTAGGCGAGACGTATGACACCTTACATTGGATTGACGGGCAGTGTTGAGAGTAAGGCGAATGACCGTAAAGGTTTGTATCTTGGTCAGGATTATACGGATGGTGTATATACTGCCGGTGGCATTCCTTTGGTTATTCCTTTTACGAAAAATTTGAGCGCACTTGATGAGTTTGTTGCACTAATCGATGGACTGATATTAACAGGTGGTGGCGACCTATCACCACGAATCTATGGCGAGGAGCCTCACGTTGGTCTTGGAGAAATCAGCCCGTTGCGCGATGAAGTGGAAATGTATCTACTTCAGGCAACGTTACAGACAAAAAAACCTGTGCTTGGGATTTGTCGAGGTATTCAAGTGATGAATGCTGCCTTGGGTGGGACATTATATCAGGATTTGCCGCGGCAAATGGGAGCGGCTATCCAACATAGTCAAAAGGGTCCTGTTAACTACGCGGCACACGCGGTCATCGTGAAAGAGGGTACGCGCTTGGCGCAAATTCTTGGTGTCACCGAGACGTACGTTAACACGCGGCATCATCAGGCCGTAAAAAAGGTGGCACCAGGGTTTATTGCGGTGGCGCATAGTAAAGACGGTTTGATTGAAGCGATCGAATCAACAACAGACCCTTTTGTGATTGGTGTGCAGTGGCATCCAGAGAATCTTTGGCGTGAAGACGCAAAACAGTTGGCGCTTTTTTCAGCTTTGGTGAACGCGGCGCGCACGCGCCACGAGGCCAGATAACTTGTGTAAATCGTCTCTTGTAAAGATAAAGAGGTGGCGTAATTTACGTTTGCTATGATAACGAAAATACGCCAAGGACATCACTAAAGCGACCACATAGGCACTTGACGATGCGATTGCGCCACCGATTAGCCCGATGTGCGGAATGAGCAACACGCAGATCAACGCATTGGTGGCGATACTCGCAATTTGCATGTACACAGGGTATTTGACTTTGCCCAATTGATCGGTGAAATATTGCGTTAAAAGTCCTGTCGTTCCGTACGCTGCTGTTCCGATAAGAAGAATGTTAAACGGTGGTATCGAGCGTTCATACTTTGCCCCGTAAACGATTGGGACCATAAAGGACAAAGCGGTCATCACCAAAGCGAGTACAATAAGCGACCAAAATATATAACGAAACGTTTTTTCTGTAAGTGCCGTTGAATGTTCGCGTTCCTCTGCTGCGACACGAGAGTACACCATCAGGGAGATGCTTTGTGACACCTGCCAAAGCACTTCGGAGGCTGACACGGCAATCCCATATAACCCTGCCGATGTATTGCGTTCAAGGGCAGTCGACCCTGCTAAAAGACCGACAAAAAATAAATCCCCCCGATAATTAAGTAACGTTAAGAAGTTTTGCAAGGAAATTTTATGGCCATAGTCATTGAGTTTTCGAGAAATTTCGGTATTTTTTACGGTACGCAGATTAACCTCGCCGACCTTCAAGGAAACTCGCATGGCGAGGATCGCAGCGATCACAAAAGACAGCGTCCAACCGAGCAAAGTCAAGGAAAGTGTTAGCGGATGAGTCCCGTGCCACCATACTTTTACCGTGATAAACAAGACCAAGGCGAAAGTAAACATGAGCGAGTTTTGCATCATATTCAGTCGATTTAACAGGTCTATTTGATTGAGCGCATTGACGAGTTTTGTGGAAAAGGCGAGAAACAGCGCAAAAGGTAAGGTAAATAAGATGATAGCAGCATACAAAAAGATAGAATTAAAATGGATACCCAATAACGCAAGCACAAGTAAAACAGCCAAACCGCCACATATGAGCAAATATTGACGAAAGAGTACGCTATAAACAGTTTGCTTATCGTATTTGAGACGATTGATACCATAATTGAAGAAATTCGAATATCCGGCAAGATAACTAGAACCAAGAAGAAAAGCTGTTGTGGTCTCCGTATAAATACCTCGTTCACCAACGGTCAGATAACGCGTAACAATGATCCCGGATAGAAGAGCAATGATCGAAACGGCCAGTTTATAAAAGATCGTACGCAGTGTTCTCCAAAAAAGAGCCATGAACATCCTCCAACAAAAATTATCATATGTATCGTCTGAAAGTATATCCCCTAAATGGCAGTTTGTCTGCACTTTCCTAGTTGCAAAGACGAAAATCCTACATCGCTTTGCCGGCAGCGAATGCGGTAGATCGTCTTGCTAAAGGAGGAATTCCATCATGGTCGTTACACCGCTTAATCGTCATTTGTTAGTGCAATTGCAGGTTGGTACGACAACGACAGGCGCACCTAAGTTAAAAAATTGTGTGTACCAGCATGTGGATGTTACGGTAACAGATGATGCTATCGCCACGATCTTAAGCGCCTTATCACCACTTTTTACTGATAGTGTGTACAGTATGGGAAGGGTGGATTCGGTAGGCATTCAGCCGGATGCAACGAGTACCACAGCGTAATATAGCTTGATTTTAAAGGAGAGAATTGTATGAAGGAAGTACTCCAATTGACGTTTTTGACAAGTTTGAACAAACAGGTGCATATGCAAATACCCAATCCAAAACTTCCAATCGATCAAGTTGCGGTTAACAAAGCTATGGACGCGATTGTCGCGGGGGATATCTTCAATTATCCCAATGGGCGCATTGTCAAAAAAGTGCAAGCCAAAGTAACAAGCTCAGACGCATCCATCGTAACGTTGCAATAGGCTGTAGGCAGGGCATATCGAGCTGACGTCAGTTGTCTAGTCGTGCGGGGCTGTCTTCGGACAGCCCCTTTTGGTAGTCTTGTATCCATACCATGAGTTCATCGGCGGGTAACGGACGACTATAGTAAAATCCTTGTACTTCATCACAACCTTTTTCAAGAACAATACTCAATTCGTCCCATGTTTCCACGCCTTCGGCAACCGTCTGCAAATGTAAACTCATTGCCAAACTGATTACCGCATCGACAATGAGTGATTTATCAGGGGTACGATTGATGTTGCGCACAAAAGATTGGTCGATTTTAATTTTATCAATGTGAAAACGATTCAAATAGGCCAATGAAGAATAGCCAGTACCAAAATCATCGATTGAAATCCGAATTCCACAACGATGCAAATCATCCATTACCACAATGGCTACTTCAGGTTGCTGCATCGCTGCACTTTCCGTCAATTCAAGTTCAAGATAATGTGCAGGAAGTCCAACTTCATCTAAAATTGTCTGAATCATATGGGCCAAATTATGCTGGTGCAATTGTACTGCTGACAGGTTCACCGCCATCGTCGTGAGCAATAGTCCTTGATCGATCCAGCGCTTCATTTGCGTGATTGCTGAGCGTATCACCCATTCTTCGATGGAAAGAATCAAGCCACTCTCTTCAGCTAGTGGAATGAACTCTCCCGGAGAAACCATGCCAAACTCAGGATTTTTCCAGCGCAATAAAGCTTCGACACCAGGCACCGACCTATCACGCAAAGAAATTTGTGGTTGATAATACAATTCGAATTCATCACGTTCTAACGCTTTTCGCAGAGCGCTTTCGAGTTGCAATCGACGTTCGGAATCCTTTTGCATCTCTTTAGAAAAGAACCGAAAGGTGTTTCTTCCCTCCTGCTTGGCGTTATACATAGCTATATCAGCTCGCCGATACAATGTTTCCCAATTATCGCCATCATCCGGAAAAAGAGCAATTCCAAGAGATGATGTTGCAATTAACTCGTGCCCCTCTATGTGATAAGGATCAGCTAACATCTGTGTTAATTTTTGAGAAAAATATACAATTTCGTATTTATTCATATCAGGTAATAAAAGGATGAATTCATCACCACCAAGTCGTGATACGGTGTCCTGTTCACGAATGAAGGTGGTCAAGCGAACGGCCAATTGTATCAAGAGCAGATCGCCGATACGATGCCCTAAGAAATCATTGATATTTTTAAAATGATCAAGATCTAAAAAGAGTACCGCCAATGGTCTATGATCACGCTGTGCAGCATGAATAGCTTGATCGATGCGATCTGTCAATAGTGTGCGATTGGGCAAGTTTGTTAGGGAATCATAGTGAGCTAGTAAGCGCACTTGTTCTTCGGCTGCTTTGGCTTCCGTCACATTAGCGATGATAGCAATATAATTGGTCACTTGTCCTTGTTCATCAAGGATACGAGTGATACTGATGCGCTCAAGGTACTTTGTGCCATCTTTTCGGAAATTCCATAGTTCTTGTTGAATGAAATCTTTATTCTGACTTTGTTGCAATAACTCATGGTATTCATCGGGATTTTTGCGACCCGATGTACGACCGAGAAGCTCCTGTAGCTCGTACCCTGTAATTTCAGTAAATGAGTTATTGATCGCCAGATAATTTCCCTGGCTATCTGTAATGGCAATGCCTTCATTACTTTGTTCAAAGACCTTCGCTAATAGCCGCTGTTGAGCCTGAACAGTATTGCGTTTCATTTCAAGATCGAGTTGATGTAATGCATACCCAATATCCATCGCCATTTCCGTTAATAAATCCACCATAGTTTTATCGAAAATATAGGTGTTTGGATGATAGACGACAAGGATCGCATAGATTTGATCAGCTCGAAAGATGGGTACGGCAGCAGCCGATCCAATGTTCGCTTGTCTTGCGATGTCGTGCCATGGTTTCGTTTGCTCATCCTGTAAATAATCCTGAATGATCACGGTTTGCTGATCACGGTAAGCCTTACCTACAGCACCGAGCCCCTGTGCAATATCTGTTCGGTACGATGCCTGAAGATGTCCCACAAAATGCATATCCCCGTAATCCACGATAGGACGTATCTCCCCTGTCGTGGTGTCTGCACACCCTATCCATGCAGCAGTCATCTCACCATAGGTTACTGCAACACGACAAATCTCTTGAAAGAGTGTCAGTTCATCCGAACAATGGACGATCGATTGATTCGTTTGTGCTAGCATCGCATACAGTTGGTTCAGGTAGCGAATATGCTGCTCTCTTTTCTTTTGCTCAGTAACGTCAACCATCGCTACAATCACGCCAGCAACCTGATTACCAGAATCACGAAAAACAGCTTTGTGAAATTGAACGTCGTGGGTTTTTCCTTCACGATCTATTGCAGTGGATTCATAAACGATCGATTCCTTATCACCGCTTAGCAACGACGCATCGATACCTTGATGATATTCGGCTAGGTCGTGTGGCGCAAAATCATTAACAGTTGCTTTTAGCAATTTTTGTAGAGATAATCCATGAAATTCCAGAAAGGAAATATTACCCCCTAGTGATTGTCCCTTGGAATTTTTGTAGTAAACAGGTAGGGGAATGGCGGCCAACAAAGACCGTTGAAAAGTTACTTGATCCTGCAAATTTTGTTCTGTCTGTTGTAGCGTTTGGATATTCAAGGAAAGTGCATTCATGGCATCCCCGATCTCATCATGGGGAATAACAGCTAATTCATCCAGGGATCGATCACCAGCAGCTACCAGCTCAATTTTCTTAGTCAAACGACGAATCTGCCGTGCCATCGATGTGGCCAACCACGCTGCTGTAATCATCGATAGGACGAACGCCGACAAGCCAATCATCACAAGAAGGATACGCATTTTGGTCATAGATTGCTGCAATGCATTGGCCACAGTAACATAACGAGTCGTATTATCTTTAGATATAGAAGATAATGTATGAATAATAGCCGTAGAAATATTTTCATTGCGAAGTAATTGCGTTGTTGTCGCTTGTGCTACATTGCCTGCACGAATATCCATAATGACGTGGTTTGCATAAGTGGAATAGGACCTCAGTTCCTTGGCCAATTGGCTCACTTGGTCAGGAATCCTAGTATATCTTTTGGCTATAGGCAACTGGGAAAAAATCTTTTCACGCATGAGGATGGCATCAGCGAGTAGTGATCTGCTCATCGAAGGGTGATGGTCTTGCAGCGCTAAAACAGCCATGTTCAAATCATCGTCCCATCGATAATACCTTTGTGCGATCTGCTCGGAGACAACCATGAGCGACTTGTCAGTCTGACTTTCTTGACTGACATACGACGTAATAACCCTCCCCGAAGACATCACCAAAAGTATGGCGATTAACAGAATTACCAATGGAATGAGTACAACACTGACCATTTTTTTTTGCACACCGATGCGAATTTTCATCAGTCCCATCGACTTTTTTTTCCATAATCAAATTGTGGCGAAAAATGTCGATAAAAGCAATATCTTTATCTATCATAAGTATTGTTTTTTTTTAAGTATTTTTTTTGGCTAGCTTTTGGCGCAGTATGACGAGTAGCGTGGGTGCATCAGGGGCATCAATTACGTTTATCCCATCCAAAAGCACGAAAGGTTTGTGAAAGCATTGATGGCAATAGCTAACACAACGCCAAGGCACCACTTCGATGTCGGGAAACTCGCGCTTTAGTTGAGTTAGGATATCTTCAGTGCCTAAGGCGTAATTATCTGTGCAAACTTCGAGTCTATGTTGCTTCATGAGGATCACCACATAGATAGCGTACCTGAGATAGCTTCTTTTGGCAAATCAAATGTGAGTTGTTCCTGTTCTAGACGAACCATACGAGCATAGAGCCCATTTTCCTTGAGTAGTATTGCATGTGTTCCGCGCTCGACGATCTCACCATGTTGCATGACGAGAATCTCATCCATATCTTGCATAAAAAGCAATCGATGGGTGATAAGCAATAAGGAACGCCCTTGTGTTATTGACGGCAAGGTTTCATAGAATTGTTGCTCCAAAAGCGCATCAAAACCACGTGTCGGCTCATCAAGCACAAGGATCGGTGCATCTTTGAGAAGGGTGCGCGCTAAAGCCAAACGCCTCTGTTCACCAAAAGACAACTGCGCGCCAAATTCCCCCGTCAGACTGTCATAGCCGAGATCAAGTTGTTCGATACATTGTGCAATGCGCGCCTTTCGTGCGGCATCGATGACTTCACTCAGCGGTGCTGCAGGATTGCCAAGGCGGATGTTGTCCTCTACTGTAGTATGAAATAAGTGACTGTCTTGCGTTAAGACGCTAAATTGTTTTCGCACATCGTCCACAGCGAGTTGAGTAAGGAATTGCCCGTCGAGCGTGATCGAACCTTCGGTGTAGTCGATCAATCGTACTAAGCATGACAAAAGTGTACTTTTCCCTGATCCTGTTTCACCGACAATGGCCAGTTTTTTACCCATCGGTAAATCAAAACTAACATGTCGAACGGCAGGTGCAAGTGTTGTATCATACGTGACCGTGACATTTCGTACAGCGAGCGTATGCCTAGAGATTGAAGACGGCGTCGTTTCCAAGTGATCACTAAGGTCTTTTTTTGTCGATGCGATGGTTTGTAAATGCGTGAGCGCAGTTTTGATGGCGCCAAGTTGCAAAAATGCCTGAGGCAAACCCGTTAAAGCTTCAAAAGAGGAGAGTGACACAAAGGCTATTACAGCGAGATAAACACCTTTTAAGTGTCCTTGAACCACAAGCGATGCGGCAAGTACAGTTACAAGTAGCATGGCTACTTGGCTAAACCAAGGTACCGCTGCGACTGCTAAACTATCGATTTGGGCAATTTTGTTGTGTTCTTGGATGAGATTGTCTTCTTCTTGTGAGAGTTTTTGCAAGATGGCAGATTCTTGGCCATAAGCTTGAATCTCTTTCATCCCAACAAGGGCATCTTCCCATTGTGCGTAAAATCGCTCACGAGTGTCTAGCATACGCTTCGTCGGTTTTTTGCCAAGATAATGCGTCATCACAGGGATAAAAACACCAGCGATAACTTGTAACGTGATCGTCGTCCATGCGATAGTTTGGCTAAAATGTGCAAGAAAGAAAAATACAGCGATTACCGTGACAAGCGATGAGGCAATGGGCGTGATGACACGAATGATAATATACTGCAACAAATCAACATCATGCGTCACGGCATTCACGAGCCTGCCATGCCCCATCGTAAAAGCAAGGCGCGTAGTTCTTGGTTCAATACGGTCATAGAGCCACACGCGTTGTCGTGCAAGAATTCGAAATGTCACGTCATGTGTCATGAGTCGCTCCGCATAGCGTAAGACGGACCGGGAGATGCCAAAGAAACGCACGCCGATGATCGGAACAAAGAGTAATAAGACGCTCATCGGATGCAGCGCAGAGGCCGAGATCAAGTATCCTGCCACGGCAAACAAACTAATCTGAGCAAGCGTGGTCAGTGATGCAAGGACAATAGAAAGGACTAGCCTCAAGTGATAGGGACGCAGTAAACTCACTAAGAATCTGGTCATGTTGAGATACCTCGATACGCAAAAAGGAGTTGTTGGTACAAACCAAAATGGTTGGCTAGTGTCGTTTGTGCTCCATACTCTTTTATGTGACCTTGTTCAAGAACCATCACCAAGGGCGCACACATCACCGTTCCCATACGGTGGGCTGCAAAGATCACCATTTTTTCCTTCATTAAATCACGCAAATTTTGTTCAAGAAGCAGTTCCGTCTGCACATCAAGCGATGACGTTGGTTCATCAAGCACGACAAGAGAACCTCTATGCAAAAACGCACGTGCTAAGGCGAGTCGCTGGCGCTGTCCACCACTGAGGTTCGTGCCACCTTTCGATAAGATCGTGTCGTACCCATCAGACATCGCAACAATCGTATCGTGAATATGTGCCTTTTTGCACGCACGCACGATATCCTCCAAGGTAGCCTTAGGGTAAGCAATGCGAATATTGTCTAGCACGCTACCATAAAACACATGTGGGTTTTGCGCAACATACGCCACTTGCTGGCGTAACCAGGCGACCGATATATTCTGTATAGGGATACCTTGTAACAAAATGGTGCCTTCAGTAGGGGTCAAAAGACCTACAAGCAAATCAAGCAAGGTGCTCTTTCCTGCGCCGCTAGGGCCGATGATCGCTAAGGACTCACCTGGCGCGATGGAAAAGTTAAGATGGTGCAAACCTTTTTGTTGATCAGGATAGGCAAATGAGACATCAGCAAACGTGATGGAAAAAGGTGTTGAACGTGTTGTTTCAAACGGCGGTGATACTTTTTGTGATGGGTCAATCGCGGTTTTTAAAGGGCGATTGAGGATAGTAAACAAGCGCTTCGCTGCGATAACGCCCGTTTGTCCCGCATGAAATTGTGTACCTAACAGTCGAAATGGCAGATAAAATTCGGGTGTGACTAGGAGTACAGTCAGTGCATCGGCAAAGGAAATATGTCCGTCGATGAGGCGCAACGCCAAAAAAACAGCCACGACAGCGGTACCTAGTGTACTTGTGAGTTCCAAGACAAAGGCCGATAAAAAAGCCAGACGAAGTGTTTTCATCGTCGCGATACGGTAAGCTTCGCCCACTTCTTCGATCTGACGTGATTGCCTTTTGCTTTGAGAAAACACCTTGAGTGTCTGTAGGCCTTGTAATACATCATAAAAATGAGCGCTAAGCAAGCTTAATGTCTTCCATTCGCGCTCGGCACGACTCGCTGTCGTTTTGCCAATCAAGATCATGAAAAAGACAAGAAGTGGTGCTGTAATGAAGAGAATGAAGCCTGAGATTGGATCGATGAAAAACAGAAAGGCAAGCAAGGCTATAGGTGCCAAAATGCTTAAAAATAGCTGTGGCAAGTAACGTGCAATGTACGTTTCGATTTGTTCGACGCCTTCAAAACAAGTGGTCAACAATTCACCGACTTGCTCCGATTGAACAAACGAGTGGCCTAAGGAAAAAATGTGTGTAACGACATCTTCTCGCAGCATTTTTTTAATTCCTGCTGCCATCGTAACCGCAGATTTTTCTTGCGCAAATGACAACATGGCGCGCAGGGTAATCGCTATAACGCTAAAAAGGATGACAAATCGAAGGCCAACAATCTGCCGTCCTAAAAAGGCGGATTGGACAAATGCTGCGATGACTTTCATTTGCCAAAATAGTATGACCATACTCGTAGTGCCACTGACGATGGTTAGGCTAAACAGCCATGGTGTTTGGCGCACCATGGCTGAAAGCTTACGTTGCATCAGTAATCCAGGTGATCCGTTGGCTTGATACGCCGGCGAAACACCCAGTAACTCCATCCTTGATAGATAAGAACAATAGGCACTAAGGTAAGGGCCACGATCGTCATCACGTGCAGTGAGTAGGCATTGGATGCTGCGTTGTAAATCGTCAGGTTAAAGGCGTGATTTATTGAGCTAATCATCACGTTTGGAAAGAGCGTGAGAAATACCGTTGCTGTGGAACAAAAAAGCGTTATAGCCGTAATCGCAAACGCCCATCCATCTTTTTTGGCTTTTAATAAAAAAGGCGTGGATACGAGGATGATGCCACCGAGCAAAGCCAGATACCCAGGACTAAAAATACCTCGTTGGAACATCGAGGTGCTAAAGGCACTTGCGATCAAAAAGATAAACAAGGCGATGGTTGCGATAGCGCCGGTGCGAACACCGAGTTGCCGTGCGCGATCTTGCATCGATCCTGTTGTTCGCAATGACAAAAACAAACTGCCATGGGCAAGCGACAACAGGACCAAACTGATGCCTCCAAGAACAGAATAAGGAGATAAAAGACCGAAAAATCCTCCCATGTAATTCATGTTGGCGTCAATGGGCATACCCCGCATAAAATCTGAAAAAGCAACACCAACAAGCAGGGGAGGCAGTAAACTACCAACAAAAATCACCGAGTCCCAAACTTTGCGCCAGCGCGCATCATTGATTTTGCTTCGAAATTCAAAACCAACACCGCGACCGATCAAAGCGATGAGCAATAAAAATAACGCCAGATAAAAACCGCTGAAAAATGTTGCATACCAGTTTGGAAAAGCAGCAAACATAGCACCACCAGCAGTCAAGAACCACACCTCATTGGCATCCCAAAAAGGACCGATACTGTTAATCACGATACGTCGTTCCTCATCAGTATGACCAAGAAAAGGGATAGACATGCCGACGCCAAAATCAAACCCTTCGAGAACAAAATAACCGGTAAATAACACACCAATCAGGATAAACCACAAGATATTGAGGTTCATGCTTGCACGTCACCTTCCTTCACTAGCAGATAGTCGAATGTGTGGTAGCATGCTATCTTCTTTGCGATCCAGACTTTAATTGTCAGGGCCTATTTTAATGAAACGAAGCACAAGAAAGACGGCAAGAATCGCTAAAACGGTATAGATGACGACAAAACCGATCATTGTAATGAGGATAGATGGTATACCCACGTTGACAGAAGCGCCGAGCGATGTCTTCAAAAGGCCCGTTACCACCCATGGTTGGCGACCGATTTCTGTCATAATCCAACCCGTTGTGTTCGCGATATACGGAAGTGCAATTCCCCACAAAAGCCATCGTAAGACACGCGACTGTGCGAATAGATTTTTTTTGTATACACGAATTAGCGCGTATAAACTGAGTAAGATCATGAGGGTACCAGCTAAGACCATGATACGAAACGCCCAAAAAGTGAGAGTCACGGGCGGAATGTAATTACCAGGTCCGTACTTTTTCACTTCTTGCGCTTGCAGTTCATTGATCCCTGTTACTTTGCCATGAAACGTACCATACGACAAAAAGCTCAGCATGTCGGGAATTTGTATCGCAAAAGAGTTCGTGTGGTTTGTTTCATTAATTCCTGCGATCAGGTTCCATGCTGCGGGATCACCACTGGTATTCCACTGTGCTTCCGCTGCGGCCATCTTCATCGGCTGGGATACGACAAGGTGTTGTCCTTGCTCGTGTCCAATGGCGGCGACGAGTACGCTGGCTAACAGACCAACTACAAGAGAAATAGATAATGACCGTTTAAACAGATCAACTGAACGCTGTTTTATCAAATAGTAAGCACTGATCCCCGCGATAAAGCAGGCACCGGTGGCCAATGCGCCAAATAGCACATGAGGGAACTCAACCCATAGCTGTGGGTTAGTAAGTAATGCACCAAAGCTACTCATCTCAGCATGACCATGGATCATCGTGTACCCGACAGGCTCTTGCATAAACGAGTTGGCTGATAAGATCCAAAAAGCAGACAGTATCGTCCCGATCGAGACGAGCCAAATGGCCGTCAAGTGCACTTTTTTGGGTAATTTATCCCAACCGAAGATCCAAACACCGATAAACGTTGACTCCATAAAAAACGCAAGCAATGCTTCTATGGCTAGCGGTGCGCCAAATACGTCTCCGACAAAACGGGAATAGCTTGCCCAGTTCATGCCGAATTGGAATTCTTGCATGATACCTGTGACAACACCGACAGCAAAGTTGATCAAAAATAACTTACCGAAAAATTGTGCCATGTGTTTGTACGTATCGTTCTTTTTAACGACATAAAATGTTTCCATAATGGCGATCATGAAAACGAGTCCGATAGACATCGGAACGAAGAAAAAATGAAAGATGGTTGTTAAGGCAAATTGCCATCTGTCAAGGAAAACATTCACATAAAGTCACCTGCCTTGATTGAAAATAGTTACCTACATGAATCATAAGGCAAGTAACCACTACTTACGGATGGTTCAACTGGATCATTTCTAATAGTGACATATACTAATTCATTGGTTTTGTGTAACCTTAGGGTGTTTGGTTTCGTCTACAGTGCAGTTGCGTGAGGTGAGATGCTTGTCATCTGTACAAGATCAACAAGATCCATTACAAATAATACGTGCCTTAATGGAAGCACATGGGCATGATGTGCTTAGAGTCTTGTACAGCTATGTGAAAGACAGGCATATCGCAGAAGACTTAAGTCAAGAAGTTTTTATTAAGGTATACGATCATTTGGACACATTTCGTAAAGAGAGCAGTTATAAAACGTGGGTGCTGAAAATTGCCATCAACCGAGCTAAAGATTACTTGCGTTCAGCGGCGAGTAAAATTACGCCTGTTGATGATTTGACGTATCTTCCTGGGGGTGCATCACCCGAAGACAACTTCCTTGCTCGCGAAGAACAGCGTGTCTTGTGGCATGCCGTGCTTTCTTTGCCTGAGATTTATCGCGAATCGCTTTGGCTTTTCTATGAGCAAGAGCTCTCGATTGAGGAGATTGCTTTGGTGACACAGCTTAGCGTAGCCACTGTCAAGACCCGGATGCATAGGGGACGGGCGATGTTACGCAAGGCCTTGGAGGGAAGGGAATTCGATGAACGATCACGATGATGAACGATGGAAAAAACAAATACGCCAGGTCCTCAAAGAGGGGACAAAACAGCTCGAGTTTTCTGAAAGTATGCAAGAAGCTGTCTTACAAAAACTTCATGCGCGAAACAATGCGATAAAAAGGAAACGCGTTAACTTTGGCTCACGGCGCGTACGTATGGCGTGGACAGCGGGATTGACAGGTGCTGTGGCTTGCGTTGTACTTTTTTTGGTCATTTTTCAATTTGGTGTAAAGACAACTTCGCAGCTTTCTCAAAATGGGTTTGGCTTTGTTTCGTCAGCGTCACAATCATCTTCAGCAGCGCATGGAGCGAACACGACGATGAATGCAATGTCTTCTTCGGTACAACTGACGGCATCGCTTGCCCCCATTGAGAGTATGTCTGTAAAACTCGCAACTCGCAGCCGAATACCTTTAATGATAAAGATGCGATTGTATAATAACAGTCAACAGCCGGTAAAGGGACAAGACTTGCAAGGAATGTTATTTATACTCGACGCCCCGGTTGGGCTGAACCCTATTGCAAAAGAAGATTGGGAGTACTTTGTCAACGGACCAAGCCGAGTTATTGCGCCGCACAAAAGTGTCTCTTGGTCATTTTCGCCAAACCCCGCACCGCCATTTGAGTCACTAGTCAATCGTTATGCGCACGTGATTTGGCTCTATCGAAAACCAATGGCAAACCAACCGACTTTACAGCTTGGTACCCTACCTGTGCGTGTGAGTCAGGTACAGCTACAGGTACTTTCGACACGTCCCGATGGCATGCAATACCTTTCGATCAGTGCCATGTTGCATAATGCATCCAATACCCCGTGGTCCATGCGATCCGCTTTAGCCATGTTGTTTTTTCAAAACGCACCTGGTGATTTGCTACTTTCCTTAGGGACTTACAAGTACTTTGATGATATTACGCCTGTAGCAGGAGAGTCTGACGTCATCCCTCCAGGAAAAGAGAGTAAAGCAGTTTTTTTGCTTGGAGGTATCCCCGGTGTGGATATGACGAAATTGCCTTTGTCGATCTTTCTTGTCGATCGCACGCAGATTGGCGCGTAAATGTTAGCTCCAACAATTGCCCATCTTTTACGCAAACAGGTATAATACCGTGAAAGAGCGTAAGAGAGCAGGGATCCGTGTGTTCGTTTCGGAGATTGGCGAATTTGGCCTCATCGAACGGTTAAAAGCAATCATTGAACGAAGCGATGAAACGGTTAATGTGGGTATAGGCGATGATGCGGCGGTTGTCACATACAACCGCCCTGTTGTCATGACAACGGATGCTATGGTCCAAGGCGTGCATTTTCGTGAAGATTTGATCGATGCATTTTCAACAGGGTACAAAGCGATTGCAGCGTCTGTGAGTGATATTGCTTGCATGGGAGCACGTCCAATGCATGCGCTTGTCACATTAGCCATAGCAAAAGACACACTTGTTGAATTTGTCGTATCTCTTTATGAAGGGATGAGACAAGCTTGTGATGACTTTGGCGTCACAGTCGTCGGTGGCGATGTGGTGAGTACTACAGGGCCATTACTTGTCTCTGTTACAGCAACTGGTGAACTTCTTGGCGAAAAGCCTTTGCTTCGTTCCGGGGCTAAGCCTGGTGATTTGGTCTTTGTGACAGGGGATCTTGGCGGGTCTGCCGCCTATTTGCATTTGATGGAGCATCAGTCAACTGCTATTCTTGCACCGGAAGATGTGGCTGTATTGCAAGAACGGCACCAAAGGCCTTTGGCACAAGTGCGAATGGGTGAACTGTTGGCGCACTTTGAAGGTTGTACATCGACAAATGATATCAGTGATGGATTAGCGTCAGAACTGCATGAGATTGCAAGTGCGAGTGACGTGTCGATCCTTATTGAAGCATATCGCATAAAGACGTTACCTGCGTTGCGTCACTATGCGCGTCTTGCTCATGTCGATGCGCTTAGCTTTGCTTTGTACGGTGGGGAAGATTATCAAATTGTCGGTACGGTTCGTCCGAATCGCTCAGGTGCGTTGTTAGCGATGTGTGAGTTGCAAGGGATTCAAGTAACGCTGATTGGCCGGATAGAAGATGCAAGCCCTTGTGTAGAAATGATGCGCGATGGTCGTCGTATAGAACTTAAAAAGGGTGGATATGACCATTTTTCATGAAAGACGGTGATGTCATGATAACCATCGCTTTGCCAAGTGCGCACGATACGGTGGCTTTAGGGCAACGTCTGGGAGAATGCGCTGTGAAAGGATTAGTGATAGCCTTATACGGTGAGCTTGGTGCTGGTAAAACGACGTTTGCACAAGGTTTAGCCAAGGGACTTGGCGTGATTTCAGCGGTGCAAAGTCCGACATTTACCCTTGTCGTGCATTATGATGAAGGAAGGTTGCCCTTTTACCATCTCGATGTGTATCGTTTAGGTGACAAGGCAATGCTTGAAGCAGCCATGTTTGAAGAATATTTCTATGCAGATGGTGTCTGCGCGATTGAATGGGCGCAGTTACTTGATTCGGTATTGCCTGAGGATCGCTTAGATGTGCGATTTCGCCATGAGGGGTCCAGACATGTTACGATAGAGGCACGAGGACCGATCGCACAAGATGTTTTTGCACAGTGGGTGAAATGATGACCATCTTAGCTATGGATACGTCGACTGAAACGTTGACGATTGCTTTAGGCGATGATACGGGGCAACTGATTGCAGAGTATTCACTTGTCATGGGTAAGCGGCATGCGACGTTGTTGCATCCTGTCATCGATGATATGTTAGCCAAACTTTGTTTGACGCCTAAAGATCTTACAGGTATTGCAGTGGGAGTAGGGCCTGGATCCTACACAGGTGTGCGTATCGCTGTAACGGCCGCAAAATCTTTAGCGTTTGCTTTGTCAATTCCGGTTTTAGGCGTGTCATCGCTCTTTGCCGCTGCGTATGCACAACGTGATCAGCAAGGGATCGTTCTTGTTGTATTTGATGCGAGACGTAGCGAAGCGTATACCGGCATCTATCTAGCTGATGCTGGCAATATAGTATCGCTGATTGAGGAAACGAAATTATCGTATGAAGAAGCAATTAAGCAAGCTAAAGTGTTGGCTATAAGCTATCAACAAGAGCGTGTGATTGTCGTCGGTAACGGTATAAAACAGGCTATGCATGTTGCAGAGCAGAGCATGCCAAAGGTAGTACCTAGAAATCAGACAATACAAGTCAGTGCGAAAGATGTCTATCAGGTGGCTTTGCCAGAGGTGATACAAAGGCTGACTCGTGCACAGGGGGAATTGACACAAGATGCGCAGATACTGGTTCCAACGTATCTTCAATTGGCCGAGGCCGAGGCGCGCTGGCGTACGCTTCAACAGGAGCCGCTTACCCATGACAAATGAAATTACGTTTCGACCGATGACGATTCGAGATATTGAACACGTGCTGCGTATTGAAAGGGAGGCTTTCACAAGCCCCTGGTCACGTAATGCCTTTTATGGCGAATTGACAGAAAATCATTTTGCACGCTATATCGTCATGTTGATCGATGGCGAGATGATCGGGTACGGCGGCATGTGGGTGATCATGGATGAATCACATATCACGAACGTAGCTGTATTGCCAGCACATCAAGGGAAAAAGTACGGAGAACGATTGTTTCGCCGATTGATGGCCGAAGCGATTGCTCAAGGTGCACAAAAAATGACGCTTGAAGTACGCGTGAGTAACGATAAAGCGCGCGGATTGTACACCAAACTCGGGTTTTCGCCAGGCGGTATTCGCCGTGGTTATTATACCGATAACCAAGAGGATGCACTCATTATGTATCGTGATTTGCCTGCCTTGTCGGAAGTAGTTGATAAAAATGAATAAAGGTAGTGATTATCAGACACGCGCTACAGCTCGATATGTTGCGGATAGTCAGGCAAGGCAAAGCGATCCTTCGTTGCCTGTGGATATCTTAGCGATCGAATCAAGCTGTGATGAAACGGCCGCCGCCGTGATTCGTGATGGGCATATCGTCTTAAGCTCTGTGGTCGCTTCACAAATTGTGTCGCATCAGCGCTTTGGCGGTGTAGTCCCTGAAGTGGCTTCAAGAGCACACGTGGAGCAAATTACCCAAGTCATCGCACAAGCCCTGCAACAAGCTGGTAAGCAACTGCACGATATGCAAGCTATTGCAGTGACGTTTGCGCCCGGTTTGATCGGTGCTTTATTTGTGGGGGTGACAGCGGCGAAGTCCTTAGCGCTTGCAACTGATCTGCCCTTGTTAGGCATTCATCATTTAGCGGGGCACCTTTATGCGTCGGCTGTCTCGGATCGCCTAGATCCACCTTTTGTGGCGCTCATCGTATCAGGTGGTCATACGGAATTGCTTCATGTAACTGACCATGGCGTTATGGTGCGATTAGGCCATACGCGAGATGATGCAGCAGGAGAGGCGTTCGATAAAGTTGCGCGAGCACTTGGTTTAAGCTACCCTGGTGGACCTGCGATCGAACAAAAGTCCAAAGTGGGCAACCCTGTTGCTTTTGAGTTTCCTCGTGCGCTTTTAGAAGAAGGATCGCTAGATTTTAGTTTTAGCGGCTTAAAATCTGCTGTCTTACTTGTACTTGATAAACACAAGCGAGCGCAAAAAGAGGTTCCGGTGGCAGACCTTGCGGCTAGTTTCCAGATGGCTGTGGTCGATGTTCTCGTACAAAAGGCGATGATGGCACTTCAGAACACAGGGCTTTCTACCTTGGTGATTGCAGGTGGTGTTGCTGCCAATAGCGTACTGCGAGATCGACTCCATGAAGCATGCCAAGCTCGTGGTGTGCGGCTTGTCGTACCGGATTTGTGGCTTTGTACCGATAATGCAGCGATGATCGGTGCTGCGGCTTACTATCGTTATCAACAAGGCAAGCTAAGTGATCTAGATTTAACGGCGATCGCAACACTACCTATTGATGCTTGGTAGACGAAAAAGACGAGTGTTGTGGATGAATACGTGAGTTATGCACAGTTTACCCAGAAGTTGTCCACAGTTTTTGTGGATAACTTCTTTTTTAGCGTGGATAGTGCGAATATTTCGCGTGGACAGAATAGAAAAACGATGTCTATCCCCTGATCGTCCCCATGTTATCCACAAAAAAAGCAGGGTTGTCCACAAACTTCTGTGGATAACCCTGTTGATCTTAGTTGCTGGTTGTTTCTATGGCATCATCATCCAATTGCTCGGCGAGTGTGCTCCATTCTTCATAGAGTTGTTGCAAGTTTTCTTGGATCTCCATATATTTGGAAGTTAAAGTCATTGCATTTTCGGGATTGGCATAGGTATCTTGCGATGCTATGGTTTCTTCAAGGACAGTTTTTTCAGCTTCCATCGCCTCAATGGTCTGCTCAATTCGTAAAATACGGTCACGCCGTTGTTTGATCGCCATTTTCGTTTGCTTTCGCTTTTGTCGATCTTCTTGTGCTTCTTTTTTCGCCGTTGGTTGCGCATTTTGCTCGACTTGATCATTCGACTCTCGATCGCGTTTGATGCGTACATAATCATCATAATTACCGTCATATTCGAATAAGCCATGTGGTGTGAGTTCGATTACCCGAGTCGCGATACGGTTGATAAAGTACCGATCATGGGAGACAAAGAGAATTGTACCTTCAAACGCTAAAAGTGCCTCTTCGAGTACTTCTTTGGTGGCTAAATCCAAATGGTTTGTTGGTTCATCGAGAAGTAGAAAATTGGCACCTGTGTAGGACATGTGTGCTAAAAATAGGCGACTTCGTTCACCGCCGCTCAATGCGCCGACAGGTTTATAAACATCTTCTGCGCGAAACAACAAATGACCAAGATGTGTTCGAATCTCTGTTTCGGTTTTTGTCGGATAAGCCTCCCAAAGCGATTCAAGTACGGTGCGTTCCTTGTGATCAATGACTTGCTCTTGGGCAAAATAGGCTACTTGTACATTGGTGCCAAATCGGACTTTCCCCGTATGGTCTACTTCACCTTGTAAAGCGCGTAACAAAGAGGTTTTTCCTGTACCATTATCACCAAGTAAGGCGACATGTTCATGACGGCGAACTTGCAAGGAGATCGTATCGAACAGCGCCTGCCCGGAAAAGGTTACAGCAAATTGTTGTAATTCCAGTACTTCGCGTCCACTCGATACGAGGATAGGAAATTGTAAAAAAGATGTCTTTTCCGATTTCGGTGCGTTGATTCGATCCATTTTTTCGAGTACCTTGCGGCGGCTTTGCGCGCGTTTCGTGGTTGAAGCACGCACGAGGTTTTTGGCAATAAAATCTTCCAACTTTTCAATCGTTTCCTGTTGTTTTTGATACGCTTCTTGAAGTTGCTGATCTCGTTGTTCGCGCAGTTGTACATAAACACTGTAGTTCCCAGGATAACGCGCTGTTTTGCCATCCATGAGTTCGTAGGTGATCGTCGTTGTCCGGTCAAGGAAGTAACGATCATGCGAAACGACAAGCAAGGCGCCAGCAAAGCTATCGAGGTAACTTTCTAGCCACTGCGAGGTAGTCATATCCAGGTAGTTAGTAGGTTCATCAAGAATGAGCAAATCTGGTGCTTCGAGCAACAACCGAGCAAGTTGCAACCTTGTACGTTGCCCACCAGATAGTTCGCTCGTCTTTTTGTCATAAAAAGAGGCGTCAAACGATAAACCGGATAACACGCGACGAACATTCGTATCGACGCTGTAGCCATCAGCTTTCTCGAACTCGTGCTGAGCTTGCTCATAGGCGGCAATAAGTTCTGCGTCAGGTTCTTCTTTGGTCAAGGTAGCTAGTTTTTGTGTCAGAAGGGTAAGTTTCTGTTCAAGTTCATCCACATAAAGAAATGCAGAGCGTGCCTCTTGCCAGACGGTAATATCTTGTTGTGCCGTTCTATCTTGTTTGATATACCCAACCTTTATTCCACGCTTCAGGTTACGTATACCTTGATCACCATCGCTTACACCTGCCGCGATTTTAATCAAAGTAGTTTTTCCTGCACCATTTTTACCGATCAAGGCGACGCGGTCGCGCGGTTCAATTTCAAGATTAGCGCCTTGTAAGATAACCGTTGTGCCATAGGATTTATGAATATCGGTCAAAGATAATAAACTCACGTGCGTCACTCCCTAGATATCGTGTAGTGTACCATGTCTTTTCCTTGATCGCATGACGTAGTTTTAAAGGATGGACATGTTGAGGGGGAGAAGACAATGGGGTTACAATGGGTTATTTTGCATGAGATACAGAGCATACAAGCACAACCGATTAACGATATTGCTGTACTCTTATCGTTTCTTGGCAATTATTCTACCTATATGTATCTGACAGCCCTTGTCATGTGGTGGTACGGACATCAACAAGGGCAAAAGGTCGCGTTGCTCATGTTTCTTACGATGGGTTTTACCGATCTAATCAAAACTATGGTGCATAGCACACGTCCGATTGGCGTTCCAGGTATTCTTTCAAAGTATACGGAGTCAGCTGCAGGGGCTTCTTTTCCAAGCGGTCATGCCATGGTATCAACAGTCTACTATGTAACGATAGCACGTTATGTTAGGCGGATAGGGCGTATCTTGCTACTTTTTATGCCCTTAGCTATTGGGTTGAGTCGATTGTACTTAGGTGTTCATTGGCCGATTGATGTTTTAGCAGGGTGGGTGATTGGCACTACGATTGCCTTTTTGCCATTATCAAGCGCCGTGTTGTGGCCTTTGATCCTACTTTTACTGACGTTTACGCCATTTGTGCAAGATACCGTATCATTTGGTCGCTTTGTTGCGACATGTTGGCTGCTTTTTGCTGTTTGGCCATGGGAAAACCAAGGTCATAGCGTTCGTAAGATGGTGGTTGGTACGATCTTTTTTGCGGGTCTAGGCAGTTTGTCTTTGGTCGTGCCGTATGCAATCTGGTGGCTACCTTTTGCAGCGGGCCTGCTTGTACACCTTGTCGGTAAGATGGTGTAAAGTGAGCGCAGAAAGGTTGGTGGATACCTTATGGATGATGCGCAAAAAACGAACAGTAAAGCCGTGTTGCGAAAGCAAATTATCGAAGAACGCAATCGGCTTGACGTTATGGCGAAAAAGGCGATGGATGATGCTATCTTTGAACGTCTGTATACACTCGATGTGTTTCAAAAAGCGATGTCGATTTTTGTTTTTTTAAGTTCACCACAAGAGGTGAACACCGATCGCATCGTGCAAGAGGCTTTGTCTCGTAATAAGGTGGTATGTGCTCCTAAAGTTATACCTGGTGATCAAGAGCGCATCATGCATGCTTATCAGGTGACATCACTAAAGGATGTGACGATTGGATCCTTTGGTATTCGAGAGCCAATCATTCAGGGTCCTGCAGTACGTCCGCAAATGATCGACATGGTGATCGTTCCAGGACTCGCTTTTACCGCGCAAGGAGCAAGGTTAGGCTATGGTGGAGGGTATTACGATCGTTATCTACAACACGTTGCTACAACCACGGAGCTTGTAGGTGTTGCTTACGATATGCAGATGGTGTCTTCTCTTCCTGTGTATCCCCACGATCACTTAGTTCATACGGTCATCACACCCACATGCGTCTATTCTACGAAGAGATGGAGTTCTCGTAGATAATCGTTTTATTGCGGCCGGACTCTTTGGCACGATACATCGCAAAATCAGCGCATTTTGTCAGTTCTCTGGCATCTTTGGCCATCGCAGGAAAGCTTGCTACGCCAGCACTGACGGTGACACGTAGTGGGCCCTCAGGGCCAGAAATTATAATATTTGCCACATCTTCACGAATACGATCAGCATGGTTTCTAGCTTGCTCTAAGGTAACGTCAGGCATAGCAATGCACATCTCTTCACCGCCGATGCGCCCAATTATATAGGAGTCGTTTTTCGATGCATCATGTAACACATTAGCGACAGAACGAAGAACATCATCACCAAGAAAGTGGCCAAATTGATCATTAAATGACTTAAAATGGTCAATATCAAAAAGAATAAGGCTGATCAAAGATCCAGTTTGCCGAGCTTTCTCAACTTCAATGAGCAAGCGGTGATGAAAAACCGTTTGATTGTAGAGACCTGTCAATTGATCGATCACCGCACGGTTTTGCACATCCATCGTATAATCGGTCATCTGCGAAGCGATCAGTTCGAGTTCCTGAACGCGCTTCGTTTGTCGTCGATACGCGTCAAGTTGCTGTTCAAGTTCTCTTTGCTGTCGCCCATGTGAATACGAAAGATAGATTAAAGGAATTGCCGTAAACGTGAAAAAGCCTACGATGGCAAACCATTTGACTTGTATATCGAAGTTATGGATCCGTGCTACAATGAGAAAGATGGACAAGATGTCAATACCTAACGTCATCAAAAAACCAGAACGACTGCGAGAACTTAAGGTAGTGCTCGTGATACACCAAATGTATAGATACCATTGGGAAAAATCACCAGTCATATAGAGCAATCCCGTTATGGCAATAGCCTCTGCAGTAGCAAAGCGTGCATACCAAGGAGATTTTGAAAAAGTTCGTGTTATCACTTGTATTGTAGAAAAGCTTGCTTCGCCAAGAAATAGGATGCCAAGGACTGTATAAAAACTCAGCCAAGGTGCGTGGGCCTGAAGGCCAAGTAAGACGGCGATCAAGACCATCGTCCACCGACTAAAGGCTAAAATATCGGGAGTGTTAATGTCGTGAGGGCCTTTTAGCAACGACGGTTCCCCTTTCCAAATCATCGAGGTGAAACTCATGTTTTCAGAGAATGGTGAGCCCTATCTAACGAGTGCGATCGTGTTAGCAGGCGGTTATAGTCGTAGAATGGGTATCGATAAGGCACTTCTCACGATAGCAGGGCAGAGCCATCTTGCTATGATTGTAGAAAAATTATCGTATTTGTCCGATGATGTTACGATTATTCGACGTATTGATCAAGTGCAGCTTTCAACGAAAGCTCGTGTGGCCTATGATATCAGACCAGGTGAAGGACCATTAGCTGGGCTAGAAGCCGGATTAAGCCAAGCCCGATATGAGTATGTTATTTGCTTATCTATCGATGCACCATTTGTCCGTGTCGAATTGTTACGCTATCTGCTTTCGCTTATTTCGCAACAAAAAAGAACATTGCAGGCAATTATACCAATATTAGGAAATCAAATATACCCTATAATTTCAGTTTACCACATTTCGTGCCTTTCGGAGATACAACAAAGGTTAGATCAAAAAAAACGTCGTGTAATAGATTTTTTACAAAATGTTGCAACACGTTATGTAGCGCAAGAGGAGTGGGAACCGTTTGATCCTGACCACGCTAGTTTTACGATGTTAAATTCCAGAGATGATTATGAAAAAGTATTACAACATCTAGCTGATGGAGGTTTTATGGGGTGAAAAGGGAAGTTCGTGTTGAGGATGCCGTAGGTTTCGTGTTGGCACATGATGTGACGAAAATTGTGCCAGGGGAATTTAAAGGGCCACTGTTTACGAAGGGACACATCATTGCCAAAGAGGATATTCAAGCGCTTCTGTCGATTGGCAAAGAACGCATTTTCGTTCTTGAACTCGATGAGGGGCAGATCCACGAAGATGATGCGGCAGAAACTATGGCAAGTTTTGTTACGCATCATAGTCTCGTCAAAACTGTTGCCCATGAGGGTAAGGTACAGGTAAAAGCGGCTTTTGATGGATTGCTTCAAGTCGATGTCTTGACGCTTGCTAGTATCAATACGCTTCGACAACTGGTGGTGGCGACGAAAAGGACGTATAGCCCTGTTCGTGAAGGGGACTTGCTGGCTTCACTTAAAGCGATCCCTTTAGTCGTAGACGCTGATCAATTAGCTTTCATGAAAGAGGAGTTAGCCAAAAGTACGCAACCACTCATCCAAGTGGTGCCGTATCAACCGATGACAGTGGGTATTGTCACGACAGGCAGTGAGGTGTTTAAAGGGCGGATCAAAGATCGTTTTGGCCCAGTGTTACAAGAGCGATTGAGCCATTTCCCGGTGACGTTACGCGAACAAGTGATCGTGGATGATCACCTTGAAGATATTGTGAGTGCAATATTGCGCTTTTTAGCGCAAGGTGTGCAACTTGTCCTTGTGACAGGGGGGATGTCAGTCGATCCAGATGATCGTAGTCCTGCGGCTATTGGTAAAGTAGCAACGGAGGTAGTCACGTATGGTATGCCGATCTTGCCTGGTGCGATGACGATGCTTGCTTATCACAACGATGCTGTCATTATGGGGTTGCCTGGTGGTGTAATCTATGATGCGTATACCGCGTTTGACGTTTTGTTGCCACGCATTGTAGCGGGGACACGACTGACTAGAAAAGACATCGCGCAACTTGCTCATGGAGGTTTGTTGTGAGTCGGCCTTTTGTGTTTGGCGTCGCAGGTTACAAAAACACGGGAAAGACTACCCTTATTGCTCGCTTGATTGCCGAGTTGTCTGAAAAAGGATGTAAGGTTGGGGCGATTAAGCATGACCGTCATGGTTTTTTCGCGCATCCTAAAGGAACCGACTCGGCGCAATTTGCCTTATCAGGTGCCAAACGTACGATTGTCGCTGATGATCAAGGTCATGTGGCGATGGATTTCATGGAGGACGAGCCTTCACAAGTCGAACACTTGTTATCGATGATGAAAGGCGTGGATATCGTGATCATCGAGGGCTTTAAAACGGCACCGATAAAGAAGTGGGTACTTATTGAAAAAGATCGCTTTGATGAACAGGTAGGGGCATATTGCCTCCCTGATTTTTCCTGTGACAAAGAGTTTCACCATTTCGTCATGGGATGGGTGGTCCAGAACCCCCCCTTGCGTGTTGTCGGGTCCGTTTGCCCGGTGTATCATAGAGACGATATCCGAGGGATGATTGACGTGATTGTGCGGCACACATGAGGAGGCAACACTATGTTGGGCAATATTGGATTACCTGGATTAATTCTTATCTTAATTGCTGTATTACTCGTTTTTGGGCCAAGTAAGTTACCAGAGGTCGGGCGGGCATTCGGTCGCTCATTAAAAGAATTTAAAGATGCGACGCGTGATCTTACATCCGACAGCTCCACTTCACAAATTGTCAAAAAGGATGAGCAGCAGTAAAGCATGATTCGTAAGAAACAAAGTAAGGTCAGCAATGACCAAAGCGTATTTGGCCATCTCGGAGAACTACGGATTCGCATCCTTTTTATCGTCATTTTTTTCGTTGCCGCGCTTATCGTATCGTTTGTATTTGTGGGAAACATTTATAATTTTCTTGTTTTACCTGCGCAGGGTCAAAAGCTAACGGTGCTCGGACCTGGCGATGTGGTTAGTGTGTACTTTATGATTGCGGGGTTTGCGGCACTAGCTGTCACAACCCCGTTTTTGCTATGGCAATTGTGGCTGTTTGTCGCACCAGGCTTACGCGAACAAGAGCGCCGTTACGCGTTTCGCCTGATCGCGCCTGTATTTATCATGTTTCTTGTGGGTGCAAGTTTCGGGTACTTTGTTGTGTTTCCGGAAATCTATCACTTCTTAAAACAACTGGCCTTATTTCATTATGATTTTATGATCACAGCGACGGAATACTTTGGGTTTCTGTTTAACGTGGTTTTGCCTTTTGCGATTGTCTTTGAATTGCCAGTCGTTGTGCTGTTTCTTACGCGAATTGGTCTTTTAACTCCAAAGTGGATGCGAAAAGTCAGACGTTACGCGTACTTTGTCTGTATCGTACTCGGCACGTTGATCAGTCCACCTGAATTGATCTCACACTTGTCTGTGACAGTCCCAATGATCTTACTGTATGAGGTGAGTATTGGCTTATCTGCCTTAGCGTATCGAAAGAAGCAACGTGGTGATGTGATGGCATCGTCAACGACGGTCGATTCGCAGGAGGTTGCCGTCAGCGCGCAAACAAAAGTTGCGGACCCTGTGATTGAGCCATTGCCTGTGGCAGAGGATAAGATCGTCGAAAACGTAACCGATCGTGCCTCAGGTGCGCAATCACGTGTGATTGCCCCTCGCAAAGGCATTGACCTTGAAGAACGTGAATAAATGATGAGATACAAAGACAGCGTCCGGTACGTTACCTCTCGGGCGCTGTTGCTTGTTTGATTTGATTTTCTCGTTCGAGTATATACCCTTTTCTTTTTTCGATACTCGTCGCAATTTGCAGGCTATCTGTTGCTAACTGTGTCCACATCGCTTTAGCCGTTGGATTGACCGTTTCAAGGGAAAAGCTGTGCAGTTTCGCGTACAACATCTTGGCATGCATGTGCGCCTCATCGATTTCAGTTAGCGTAGTCACTATGTCACCTCGCTTGCTATAGATAGTGTGCTGTTCTATCTATGCGCGAAACAGGGTGCCACTATGCACGATTTGCTCCAAGACCGACATTTCGTTTGACTTTGTCGATCGTCTTTTGCGCGGCCTCACGTGCCCGTGTTGCGCCGTCATGCAACACATCAATCACGTGCCCGCTTGAACGGATCTCATGAAATCGCTGTTGAATCGGTTCAAGGTGTGACACGACAGCTTCGGCCAATCCCTTTTTGAAATCCCCATAGCCTCTACCTTCGTACTGCTTTATGACCTCTTCGATCGTTTGTCCGGATACGGCAGAGTAAATCACAAGCAAGTTAGCTACTGCCGCTTTTTGCTCAGGATCATAGCGTACTTCGCGACCTGAATCCGTCACAGCGCGACTGATTTTTTTGCGAATCTCATCAGGTGTGTCTAACATTTCAATACGACTCGCTGGATTGGGGTTGCTTTTACTCATTTTTTTCATGGGATCATCGAGAGACATGATACGCGCGCCTTCTTTCATTAAAAGCACTTCAGGTACGGTAAATGTCTCACCAAAACGAGTGTTGAAGCGAAGTGCAAGATCACGTGTCAACTCAAGATGCTGTCTCTGATCATCGCCGACGGGAACGAGATTGGTTTGATAGAGTAAAATGTCGGCTGCCATCAAAGCGGGATACGTAAACAAGCCGGCAGAAACGCCATCCTTGCCTTCGGTTTTCTCTTTAAACTGTGTCATGCGGGACAGTTCGCCCATGTAGGCAACGCATTGCATTATCCAACCAAGTTCAGCATGTTCTTTGACATCGGATTGAACGAATAACGTCGATTGGTTAGGATCAAGGCCAACGGCTAAATACAATGAGGCCAAATCAAAGATACGTTCGCGTAGTTGTTTTGGTTCTTGCGCTACGGTGATCGCATGCATGTCCACGACACAATAATAGCCCGTAGCGTCACCTTGGACGCTGACAAATTGTTTAAGAGCACCTAAATAGTTGCCAAGAGTGATTTGACCAGAAGGTTGAATGCCAGAAAATACGACGGGTTGCATCGATCTCATCCTTACTTCTTTTTATCCTGATCTTCCCACACTAGGATTAGGGGTGTCAAATTCCAGATCACGAAGTTTTTAAAAAAAAATACGGTCTAGGCGGTTGCAAAAATGTCCGTTAATCGCTAATATAATGATTGTCGTTAGCACTCGATGGCGTTGAGTGCTAATAAATTTGAAAGATGGAACATTGGAGGAGGTTTTTGCATGATTAAGCCACTCGGTGATCGCGTCGTTCTTCGCGCCGTTGATCGTGAAGAAAAGACCGTTAGCGGAATCGTCCTTCCGGATACGGCTAAAGAGAAGCCGCAAGAAGCGGAAGTCATTGCAGTTGGGCCGGGACGTTACGAAGATGGAAAGCTTGTTGCAGTTGACGTAAAAGTCGGAGATCGTGTGATTTTCTCCAAATACTCTGGAACAGAAGTCAAGTTTGACGGTACAGAGTATCTTGTCGTTCGTGAAGCTGATATTCTCGCTGTAGTCGTTCGTTAAAATCGTTTTTTCTCGTTAACCGTAGCCTTGAAGGCTACATAGGTAATCCATTTCTTAAGGAGGTTTGACCACATGGCGAAAGAGATTAAATTTAGTGAAGAAGCTCGTCGTGCGATGTTGCGCGGTGTCGATGCACTTGCCGATGCGGTAAAAGTGACCCTCGGACCACGCGGACGCAATGTTGTTTTGGAGAAGAAATTCGGTTCTCCTTTGATTACGAATGATGGTGTGACGATTGCTAAGGAAATCGAATTAGAAGATGCTTTCGAAAATATGGGCGCACAACTTGTCAAAGAAGTGGCCACCAAAACCAACGATGTTGCTGGTGACGGAACCACCACAGCGACGGTGCTTGCGCAAGCCATGATTCGCGAAGGTTTGAAAAATGTGACATCAGGTGCAAACCCGATGGTTCTTCGCAAAGGTATCGAGCATGCCGTTGCGGCTGCGATTGAAGAAATTAAACGTATTTCTAAACCTGTCGAAGGCCGCGATAGCATTGCCCAAGCGGCAGCTGTTTCTGCTGGTGACGATGAAATTGGTCAGTTGATCGCTGACGCTATGGAAAAAGTGGGCAAAGACGGCGTGATCACCGTCGAAGAATCCAAAGGATTCACCACAGAACTTGAAGTCGTCGAAGGTATGCAATTTGATCGTGGTTACATTTCACCTTACATGGTGACAGATTCAGACAAAATGGAAGCTGTTTTGGATGAACCCTACATCCTTATCACCGATAAGAAAATTGGCAATATCCAAGAAATTCTACCTGTCCTTGAGCGCGTTGTGCAATCCGGCCGTCCGCTTCTGCTTGTGGCAGAAGATGTCGAAGGTGAAGCACTCGCAACGCTTGTCGTCAACAAACTGCGTGGAACGTTCACCGCTGTCGGCGTGAAAGCACCTGGCTTTGGCGATCGCAGAAAAGCGATGTTGCAAGATATCGCTATTTTGACGGGCGGTCAAGTGATCAGTGAAGAGCTTGGCTTAGAACTGAAAAATACTACTATCGACCAACTCGGTCGTGCACGTCAAGTACGTGTTTCGAAAGAAAACACCATCGTGGTGGATGGCTCTGGCAACCGTTCCGATATCGACGCCAGGATCAATCAAATCCGTGTGCAACTTGACGATACGACATCAGACTTTGATCGTGAAAAATTACAAGAACGTTTGGCCAAACTTGCTGGTGGCGTAGCTGTTATTAAAGTCGGCGCCGCGACGGAAACCGAACTAAAAGAAAAGAAATTGCGCATTGAAGATGCTCTCAATACAACGCGCGCGGCTGTGGAAGAAGGTCTTGTGGCAGGTGGCGGTACCGCTCTTGTCAACGTAATCAGAGCCCTCGATGCTGTGAGTGCAACAGGTGACGAACTGACCGGTGTCAACATCGTGCGCCGTGCCCTTGAAGCACCGATTCGTCAAATCGCTGACAACGCAGGTCTCGAAGGCGCCATCGTCGTCGAACGCCTGAAAAAAGAAGCGGTTGGCACAGGTTTCAACGCAGCGACTGGCGAATGGGTCGACATGTTCAAAGCAGGTATCGTGGACGCAGCGAAAGTGACGCGTTCGGCATTGCAAAATGCAGCCTCTGTTGCGGCCATGTTCTTGACCACAGAAGCTGTCATTGCTGACAAACCGGAAAAAGATAAACCACTACCAGGCGGCGCAGGCGGCATGGGTGGCATGGACATGATGTAAGTCAACAAACCAAACCGGGGAACCCTTTGATCATCAAGGGATTCTCCGGTTTTTTTTAATATCTTTCGAGTACATTTGAGTAATATGATCTTCAAATATCTGTAACCCGAATGTCATGGTGAAGCTTTATAGTAATCGTGTAAGCACGTTTGACCCCCTTTTGATGATGATTCTTGCGCGACGTGGGCATATCTCACGTTGCATTTTTTTTGTTGGTAAACGCAAAAGGAACTTGCTCGGTTCAATTCTTAAATCCTGTATAGATATGGATCGCATCCCGCAAAAATTCTGCTACACTTGGCTGTTCAGCGTCATAGTATGCTCTAAACCGTTCATCATCAACATACATTTGCGCAAGTACAGCATGAGCTTCCTTGCTGTACGTATCCCAGGTAAAGGTCAACCATCGTTTATGAAGTTCCGCTGTCTTTTGGGCCATGTCACTGGCGGGATCGCCAGTTTTAAAAGCCTCGGAAAGAGTAGCTTTCACTTCATTGCCAAGCTGAGTAAACTCTTCAAACTCTTTCGACGTCATTTTCTTCAGTTTTTCATTCGATTTATTAACCGCATCGTCGCCGTATTTTTCTCGAACTTCGTTACCATACCTTGCTTCATTGTCATCAATCATCTGCTGCTTAAAACCTTCGAACTTTTCCTCATCACTCATGGTAATTCTCCCTTCTGTTAACGCGATTGTTTTTTCGACATTGACGAGCAATGAATCTAGTTGCTTTCGTTTATTCAAGAGTTGCTCCCGATGTCTCTTCAGTGCTTTAGCTTTGTCGAACGCGGGGTCCATAATGATCTCTCGAATCACCTCCAGCCCCACGCCCAATTCCCTGTAAAACAGGATCTGCTGAAGTTGGTCGACTTCCCATTGCCCATAGATTCGGTATCCTGAAGAATTGGTTCTTGCTGGCATAAGAAGTCCAATTTCATCATAGTACCGGAGGGTTCTAGTGCTGATCCCTGCGATTTTTGCGAGCTTTTGTATTGTGAAGTCCATGATTCACCTCCTGATAAAAGGACTGTAAACCTTTACGCAACGTTAAAGTCAATATCATATGCCGGTGAATGTCGAAAAGAGCGCAGTAGACAGGTCTTGGAAACGTAAACTTCTTAGGTGCAGTTTACTTTAATATAAAAGTTAACCAATTTTTGTATAACTCTAAGAAGGAATTCACATTTTAGTAGCGAAATTTATCCTAATATTGGATAGGAGGTAAACATGAAGTTCTACGCTCATACTCGAGAAGATGGGCAATACCAAATGGTAAGCGAACATCTCCATGGTGTCGCTGATCGCAGTATGCATTATGCGGAAGCTTTTAGCGCGGGGTATTTGGGGTATTTAGCAGGAATTTTACATGACATTGGAAAGTACTCATCGGAATTTCAACATCGCATCCGCGGCAACCCCATTTCAGTAGATCATTCTTCGGCAGGGGCTCAATGGATTATGCGTGATCAAACAGTGCGTGACTATCTGGGCAACACTCGCCTTGATCTCTATCTAGCTAGATTAATTGCATTTGCTATTGCTTTTCACCATGGGGGTTTAAAAAACTATGGGTCAATCGATGAAGAAGGATCGTTAAATTATCGAATTGCAAAAGAAACTTTAGCATCTTGGAACGCCGCGTGGAGCGAAATTGAAATTTGTCGGCAGGATTGGTCAGCGATAAAGAAGTCGCTTGTTTCAACGTGGAATAAGGATCATCCTGCATGGAGCTATAGCTTCTTGGGGCGTATGATTTATTCCTGTTTGGTTGATGCAGACTCGATCGATACAAGAGACTTTTGCGAAGTAACTGATAACCAAGTATCACCTGATAGACAGTTACCTACAATGGCAGACTTAAAAAATAAACTTGACAATTTTCTCGTACAAAAATTTGCTCGTACACCCCATACACCAATCAATGATTTACGGGGAAAAATTTTAGCGGCTTGTGAACGTCAAGCTGAATCTGAACCTGGGATATTTTCTCTTACTGTGCCGACAGGTGGAGGGAAAACGTTTTCTTCACTGTCCTTTGCACTGCGTCACGCAAATCAATACGGAATGCAGAGGGTTATTTATGTGATTCCCTTTACCAGTATTATTGAACAAAATGCTGAACAATTCCGCATAGCGCTTGGACATAATGCTGTTTTGGAACATCATAGCAGTTTTAATTATGACGAATATGAAGAGAACTACGGTTTGAACGAAGTTCGTCGTCTAAAACTAGGCACGGAAAATTGGGACGCGCCGGTTGTTGTAACTACCGCTGTACAATTTTTTGAATCACTTTTTTCCGTGCAACGCAGTAAATGCCGTAAGCTTCACAACATAGCCAATTCGGTTATCATTCTTGATGAAGTGCAAAGTACGCCACGGGGGTATATAGGTCCGTGCTTACAAGCATTGAAGGAACTGGTCCATGCATATCATTGCTCTGTTGTTTTGTGTACAGCGACGCAACCGTCATGGAGCGGGCTTGGTATTCATGCTAAAGAAATAATGGATACTCCCACACCGGATGAGTTGATGGACGCCTTTAAACGAGTAGAGGTAGTGGTCTATGGAAGCCAGACCGATGTTGTATGCGATCAACAGATTTTCGATTGGATGAAAGATTCAGAGCAAGTTTTATGCATAGTGAACACACGAAAGCATGCCAAGCTTTTGTATGATCAGATAGCAGAGCAAGATTTAGAAGGTGTCTACCATTTGAGTGGCCGCCTTTGTGCGAAGCATCGATCTATAGTAATTACAGCTATTCGTGATAGGTTACAAGCGCAACTACCTTGTCGGGTAATTTCTACGCAACTCATCGAGGCTGGAGTTGATGTTGATTTCCCTTTGGTATTACGCGCTTGGGCAGGGTTGGATTCCATTGCGCAGGCAGCGGGAAGATGTAACCGCGAAGGACGTAGACAGTCCGGGATTGTACGGGTGTTTTATCCAGAAAAGCATGGTATGCCTTCGAGGGGATGGTTAAAGGAGACGGCGATTGAGACGCAAAATACTTGGGCTTATGAAAAAGAACCTCCTTTGTCACTGATCTGTATTCATACCTATTTCGAACGGATTCATGGGATACGTGATGGTCAGGTTCATGAAATAACGGATGCAAAAGGTATAATGGATCTTTTGAAAAGTAAGAATGCCAATTTTGAGATCCCCTATGAAGATATCGCTGACCGGTTTCAATTGATTGATGGCAACATGCAAACTATTGTGGTTCCTTTTGATGACGTTGCTAAACATCTCATTGAACAATTACCCTTTAGCAACTATCCGATGGTTTTGTTGCGTCGTTTGCAGTCTTATACGGTGCAAATTTACCAACATGAATTCGTGGAGTTACAGAGAAATCATCTTGTAAAGGATGTTGAAGGTGTACATGTATTGACCGATACATCCTATTATCACGCTGCCGCGGGTCTTTTGACGGTAACCGATACGCCGGAATATGAGGTGCTGATATTTTAAGAAGGGGATGAAAATATGGGTTATGGTATTGCATTACGGGTTTGGGGAGATTACGCATGTTTTACAAGGCCTGAAATGAAAGCTGAACGAGTAAGTTATGATGTGATGACGCCTTCAGCAGCACGGGGTATTTTAGAAGCAATTTATTGGAAGCCTGCGATTACTTGGGTAATTGATCGAATCCATGTATTAAATTCCATTCAATTTGAGAATCTTCGTCGCAATGAAGTGAAATCAAAAGCTTCAGCGAGTAAGAAGGTGATCTATGCATCCGAAGAAAGGCAACAACGTGCTTCCCTTATTCTAAAAAATGTTCAATACATCATCGAGGCACATTTTGAAAGTAGCAGTAAATGGGGGGAACAAGATACTGCTGAAAAGCACTATAATATTTTTCTCAGAAGGGCAAGGCAAGGACAATGCTTCCATCGTCCTTACTTTGGTTGTCGTGAATTTCCTGTAAATTTCGAGTTGGTTGAAGACATGTCAACCATGGCTAATGGCGCCTATACAAACGAAGGAACCAGGGACTTGGGGTACATCTTATTGGATCAATCTTTTAAGGTAAACAGCAAAGGGGAAACGCAAACAACGATCCCTCATTTTTTTCGAGCGACAATGTTTCACGGTGTTATCGATGTCCCTAAATGGCAAGAGGCGAGACCATGATTTTACAAGCACTCTATCGATATTATCAGGTATTGCAGGACAACCATGATGAAAGCTTGCCAACTGATGAATATTCATCAGTTGGTGTCTCCTTTGAAATTCATCTTGATGATAAGGGTCATTTGAATGCGATTGTTCCCTATGTTAATGACAAGGGGAAAATTGATAAGAGACCACAAATTGTACCGAAACAGGACAAAAGAGCATTCGGTATAAAGCCCTATTTTTTATGCGATAAGGCGGAGTATTTATTGGGAGCAGCCATATCGATGCGTGAAAAATGTAGACAAGAGATGGTTGTGCTATGGGATGAAGTTTTGCGTTACACAGAATTTGAATCACTTGAAATTCAAGCCCTACGCGCGTTCTTAGATCTATCTTTGGAGCAATTAACGGAAGAAGTAACAGCTTTGAGTGATGGCGATCTTTTGAAATCCTTACAAGGCGGTGGTCTGTGCGTTTTGAAGTATGCTCCAACGGGAGACTTTTTTCATAGGAATTCTCTTATTAAGCAAACGTGGGAAAAATATTGTGCGTTAGCGAAAGATCTGCAGTCAACGAGTGAAGACCAAATGACGTGCTTAGTCAGTGGGGAACGCATGCCTATGAGTGACATAGCTCGACTGCATCCAAATATCAAGAATATTGTTGGCGCGCAATCGTCTGGTGCGGCTCTAGTCTCTTTCAATGTTAAATCATTTTGTTCCTATGGCCATGAACAATCGTATAATGCCCCTACGTCGCAAAAAGCAGCCGATGCTTATGGGTATGTACTCAACAAGTTTTTGGCTGAACGAAATCATCATGTGAGGATGAATGACACCACGCTTTTGTTTTGGGCTGAGACATCGGTTGTCAAAGAACAAGAGTGGCTAACAAGTTTGTTTCAAGATTTCTCAGAAAAAGATGTTCCGAATGAAGATAGTATCCGATCACGAGTAAAAAGTGCGGTTATGCGAATCCAACAGGGGCAAAGCTTCCGAGATACCTTTCAGGATCTTAACTCCGATGCCACATTTTATTTGCTAGGATTATCGCCTAATGCAGCAAGACTCTCAGTGCGGTTCTGGTATCGTGGAACGCTTGGTCAAATTGGAGAGCAAGTATGGAAACATTATAGTGACTTGTCAATCATCGGCTTGGAACGAAGTCCGTCAGTAAAGGAATTACTTAGAGAAATTGCAGTTGGCCATGAATGGGCAAATATACCACCCAATATGGAAGGCCAAATGTTGCGATCCATTTTGCAAGGATTACCGTATTCAAGGGCAATCTTTGCACAGTTGATGAATCGTATTCGAAGTGAGGCGGATGATCCTAAAAAGGGTTTATATAAAATTGGGACCGTTCGTGCTGCCATGATCAAAGCTTATTTGATTCGCCACTTTCGTGCTGTGCAAAATCCGATAGAAGGGGAAATTACTATGACGTTAAATAGAAACATGCCTAGTGTGGCCTACCACTTAGGACGATTATTTGCTTGTCTTGAGAAGACACAGGTTAGTGCTCTTGGGCAAGGCATTAATGCCACGATTCGTGATCGTTTTTGGGGAGCCGCATCTGCCACACCAGCCAATGTATTTCCTCGTTTATTGAGTTTGGCACAACATCACATCGCGAAGGATGAGGATTGGGGTAGAAGTAATGATCAAAAAATTCAGGAGGTGATGAATGATTTACCGACGGTGTTTCCTAAACGATTATCTTTAGAAGAGCAAGGTATGTTTGCCTTGGGATACTATCATCAAAGACAAGACTTATATACAAAAAAGGCTGAAAAATAAACGGAACCAGAAAAGGGGTATTTTACGATGAGACAGATAACGCCATTATCGAAACGGTATGAATTTGTGCTTTTGTTTGATGTTGAGAATGGGAACCCAAATGGCGACCCTGACGCTGGAAACTTGCCAAGACTTGATGCGGAAACAGGCTGTGGCTTAGTGACAGATGTCTGCATCAAGCGTAAGGTGCGAAATTATGTTGAACTTGCCAAGAATGGCGTAGCATCATTTGATATTTACGTAAAAGAAGCTGCGGTATTGAATAACCTCAATAAGGAAGCCTTTCTAAGTCACCCCGAAATCGAAGTGAAGGACAACAAATCAGACAAAATGGAAGCGAAGAAAAAAGAGGATCAGCAAACACTCGCTCTCTGGATGTGCGATAAATATTACGATATACGCACATTCGGTGCAGTCATGACCACTGGGGTGAATTGTGGACAGGTACGAGGGCCGGTTCAATTTAGTTTTGCGAAAAGTATTGATCCTATCTCGCCACAGGAAATTACCATTACGCGTATGGCTGTAACAAATGAAAGAGATGCAGAAAAAGAGAGGACAATGGGCAGAAAGAGCATTGTGCCTTATGGACTCTATCGCATGGAGGGATTTGTATCGGCTCCACTCGCGAATCACACAAGCTTCAATGAGGAAGATCTGGAACTTCTTTGGGAAGCATTACTTAACATGTTTGATCATGATCATTCAGCTTCGCGCGGTAAAATGGCAACGCAAAAACTCATTGTGTTTGAACATTCTTCTGTGCTAGGCAATGCACCGGCGCATAAACTATTTGATTTGGTACAAGTCATGCGAAAACCAGAAGTGGATGTTACGCGTTCATTTCATGATTATGATGTGGTGATCAGCGATGCCCCGCTAGGTGTAACGGTCATCGAAAAACTCTAGGATACATGCACTGCTATGAGAGACGATGACGATTATTTCATGTTATCTGGTATTCAACACTTTGCCTTTTGTCAGCGGCAATGGGCCCTGATTCATATTGAACAACAATGGTCAGAAAATGTTCTAACAACTCAAGGTCAATACGTTCATAAACGTGTCGACGATGAACATGCTGATGAAACACGGGGTGATTTGCGAGTTGTTCGTTCGATGCCGCTCTTGTCAGAAAGGCTAGGAGTACGCGGCATTGCTGATGTGGTTGAATTTAGGAGAGTTCTAGTAGCATCTGAAGAGACGGTAACTTTAGATGGTCGCATAGGATTCTGGAAGGTACTCCCTGTGGAATATAAGAGGGGAAAACCCAAAGTTGATGATCGGGATATAGTGCAATTATGTGCACAAGCTATTTGTTTGGAGGAAATGCTTAAAGTATCTATCTCGGCAGGGGCGATCTACTATGCTGAGACTCGTAAAAGAGAGAGTATCGAATTTACGCAACCGTATCGTCATAGGGTTGAGGAGCTATTGTCTCAAATGAGTTATTACTACGAGAATGCCATCACGCCTCGGGCTGTGTACAAACAACATTGTAAACAATGCTCTCTTTTTGAGCTTTGCCAGCCGAGGCTCAGTTCTCTAGGTGCTAAATCGGCAGCACACTATATCGAGCAGAACATAGGAGGCCATGAAGAATTAGGCGATTATTAAATACCCTGTACGTTACATTGCCCGATGCCTATGTGGGGGCAAAAGGTGAGACATTGATTGTTCGCGCCAATGGCTCTAAGGAACTTCAGGTTCCAATTCTTAACTTAGAATCAGTCCTTGTTTTTGGCTATAAGGGAGTTAGCCCAGATGCTATGCACTTGTGCATAGAGAATAACGTTTCGCTAGTATTTCTGACACCAACTGGTCAATTTAAAGCCCGTGTAACTGGAGAGACCAAGGGAAACGTTTACTTGAGACGTACGCAATATCGTTATAGCGATGATAAAGATAAGGCATTGTTGCTGGCTCAACGTTTCACGTATGCGAAGATTGTTAATGCCAAGACTTCTATCCAACGGACACTACGCGATCATGCGGATAAGGTCAATACCGAACACCTTCAATCTGTAATTAGAGAACTTGATCGACAAGTACGGGAGGTAAAGAGTAGTACAACTCTTGATCAATTGCGTGGAGTTGAAGGACTTGCAGCTCGTCATTATTTTTCTGCGTTTTCGGAACAAGTACTTCTAAATAAACATTATTTTATCTTTAAGGGAAGAGTGAAAAGACCGCCAACCGATCCAGTTAATGCGCTGCTGTCATTTCTCTATACCTTGTTGGCAAATGACGTTACGCATGCGCTTGAGTCTGTTGGGCTTGATGCCCAAGTAGGATTCTTGCATAGAGATCGCTCTGGAAGGAATAGTCTGGCTCTGGATGTAATGGAGGAATTTCGGGTTTATTTGGCGGATCGGGCCGCATTGACATTAGTGAATCGCAACCAGCTTTCCTCAGATGACTTTTTTAAAAAGGAATCGGGGGCTGTTATGCTCTCGGATGATGCTCGTAAAATGGTATTAACTGAATGGCAACAACGTAAGAGAGATGAAATTCGGCACCCTTACTTGGATGAAAAGATACCGATTGGGTTATTGCCATATGCGCAGGCCATGTTATTAGCACGGTATATGCGAGGCGATTTGGATGATTATCCGCCATTTTTCTGGAAGTAGCAGGTGATGAATGGATGATGGTGCTCATAACGTATGATGTAAGTACCAAAACAGGGACTGGGAGGCGACGACTACGTAATGTAGCAAAAATGTGCGAGAATTATGGACAACGGGTACAAAATTCAGTTTTTGAATGTTTGTTAGATCCTTATCAATTCGAGGAATTGCAACATTCTTTGGAGAAAATCATTGACCCTTCGACGGATAGTTTGCGATTTTACCATTTGGGATCGAAATGGCAGGGAAAAGTGGATCATGTGGGTGCTAAGCAAACTTATGACCCTGAGGGACTTATGATGATTTGATGATCGCGAATCCTAGGTGATCATAAATTATCTAGTACATTCGCATGCATGAATCTACGCATGATTTGATCAATATTGTGGAAATTACGTTCGTGATCTGTTGTATCATTAGGTAGGTTCGCGGAAATGGATCTGTAATCCCATACTAGGCAACGGCTTTTTGGATGTACGGTCGCCCGCCGTGCGCGGGCGTGGATTGAAACTATGTAATAATAGAGCTAGAACGTGACCAAATAGGTCGCCCGCCGTGCGCGGGCGTGGATTGAAACTTGAAATGGGCTTTTCGCCACGTTAATCACCATTGGTCGCCCGCCGTGCGCGGGCGTGGATTGAAACATTAGAAACACCAGAACTAGACGGATACATAGGTGTCGCCCGCCGTGCGCGGGCGTGGATTGAAACGCACCTCCAAATTGATAAGCCCTGCAAATTAGTAGTCGCCCGCCGTGCGCGGGCGTGGATTGAAACTATACCTGATCCTCAAACTGGTACGGCTCCATCGTCGCCCGCCGTGCGCGGGCGTGGATTGAAACAAAGTATCAAAATGAGCGCGCAGCAAGTCAGTTTGTCGCCCGCCGTGCGCGGGCGTGGATTGAAACTGGTTTTGATCGTCGTGGTCATGGTGTGACTACGTCGCCCGCCGTGCGCGGGCGTGGATTGAAACTGTTGCTGAGTTCGCGGCTTTGGGCACTGCTGAGTCGCCCGCCGTGCGCGGGCGTGGATTGAAACGAGGTGCTTAAGTATGTGTGCTAGTCGTATTTCTGTCGCCCGCCGTGCGCGGGCGTGGATTGAAACCGGTAAGGTTACTCGCCTTGATATTGCTATGGATGTCGCCCGCCGTGCGCGGGCGTGGATTGAAACACGAGGATGTATTCCTCACTCGTCATGCGGATGGGTCGCCCGCCGTGCGCGGGCGTGGATTGAAACATCAACATATCCCAACCAGTCAAAGGAGCTGTTTCGAGTCGCCCGCCGTGCGCGGGCGTGGATTGAAACATTACTTCTGATGAATTGGACGTAAATTGTCCCGTCGCCCGCCGTGCGCGGGCGTGGATTGAAACTGTTGCTGAGTTCGCGGCTTTGGGCACTGCTGAGGTCGCCCGCCGTGCGCGGGCGTGGATTGAAACTTTTTCTTTTGATGTTGAGATTTTGCGTGAAGAGGTCGCCCGCCGTGCGCGGGCGTGGATTGAAACCCCCTTTTACAGTCTGTGTTAGGACAACCCGGTAGTCGCCCGCCGTGCGCGGGCGTGGATTGAAACTATTGCTTCTTTGGCTCATATGGTTTCTGATGCGGTCGCCCGCCGTGCGCGGGCGTGGATTGAAACTCCTTTATCTGGTTGGGATATGTTGATTAGTGAAGTCGCCCGCCGTGCGCGGGCGTGGATTGAAACAAAATCGGGACAAGTTACGTCCACATCAGAAGTAGTCGCCCGCCGTGCGCGGGCGTGGATTGAAACCCCCTTTTACAGTCTGTGTTAGGACAACCCGGTAGTCGCCCGCCGTGCGCGGGCGTGGATTGAAACTTTTGTATCTTGTTAAACAGCGCGCCTGCCAGATGTCGCCCGCCGTGCGCGGGCGTGGATTGAAACCGGTGCCGCTTGGTGTGTTACCTAGCCCTGGTGAAAGTCGCCCGCCGTGCGCGGGCGTGGATTGAAACACGAGAAACCATACTAACAGGTTCAGATTCAGTAAGTCGCCCGCCGTGCGCGGGCGTGGATTGAAACTGCTATTTCTGCTGAGATTGTTAAGTTACAGTCTTGTCGCCCGCCGTGCGCGGGCGTGGATTGAAACGAACAAGCCCGAAACATCGTGCGTACTGATCTTAGGTCGCCCGCCGTGCGCGGGCGTGGATTGAAACACTATGATTTTACTATCGCCTTTTTTTATCATGTCGCCCGCCGTGCGCGGGCGTGGATTGAAACTTTATCGTCTCTCGGCTGTGCTGTTACTGGTTTGTCGCCCGCCGTGCGCGGGCGTGGATTGAAACTAAAGATTCTAATACTTCGAGTTAGGAGGTTTTTTTGTCGCCCGCCGTGCGCGGGCGTGGATTGAAACCATAGTGCCAGATGTGCATACCCATGTTCAGGAAGTCGCCCGCCGTGCGCGGGCGTGGATTGAAACATGAACTCGTGGGATTGAATGTCGAGGATCTACAAGTCGCCCGCCGTGCGCGGGCGTGGATTGAAACGTTTGGCGGGATCAACATCCCCAGAAATAACACCGTCGCCCGCCGTGCGCGGGCGTGGATTGAAACGAAGACACTGTATGCAGCGGACTTGAATAAGCAAAGTCGCCCGCCGTGCGCGGGCGTGGATTGAAACGTTTGTCGGAGCGACACTGGATGACGGTTCAACGTCGCCCGCCGTGCGCGGGCGTGGATTGAAACTTGACCATGCAATCGTCTGCCATAAAAAATCAGGGCGTCGCCCGCCGTGCGCGGGCGTGGATTGAAACTGGTATTGTTGTTTTGATTTCCGTCTATAATTATGTCGCCCGCCGTGCGCGGGCGTGGATTGAAACCCTCAGCCAAAAACGGAGCGTGAGCAGACTGAAGTCGCCCGCCGTGCGCGGGCGTGGATTGAAACTAAGACAGGCAACGGTAAGAGTCTGGGAACCTACTGTCGCCCGCCGTGCGCGGGCGTGGATTGAAACACGATGACAACTATCTCAGGAAAAGAGAGTTTAAAGTCGCCCGCCGTGCGCGGGCGTGGATTGAAACATCTTATTGACTATGACGGTGATGAATTGTTTGAGTCGCCCGCCGTGCGCGGGCGTGGATTGAAACGAGTGAACGAAACGTACCGCCTCACGTCTGATGAGTCGCCCGCCGTGCGCGGGCGTGGATTGAAACGTTGCAATACTTTTGCTAAACGATGGACATTTAGGTCGCCCGCCGTGCGCGGGCGTGGATTGAAACTTCCCCGATCAGGTTTAACTAAGGCAGGTCTGGAGTCGCCCGCCGTGCGCGGGCGTGGATTGAAACTCAGGCAAATTGCCAGTAGACAGTGTGCCTTTTTGTCGCCCGCCGTGCGCGGGCGTGGATTGAAACCTCTGGTCTTAAGAATGATTCTTTATCTGTTGTGTCGCCCGCCGTGCGCGGGCGTGGATTGAAACTAGGAGGTTATCCCTTATGAACTTAACAACGGGAGTCGCCCGCCGTGCGCGGGCGTGGATTGAAACTGTTATGGTTGGTTTATAAATTTTTGGGAGGTAATTGTCGCCCGCCGTGCGCGGGCGTGGATTGAAACTACTTGTTTGATCTCTTATCGTTTACTGTTGGTGTCGCCCGCCGTGCGCGGGAGTGAATGATGCTAAGGTCCTATCCATGCTAGTCGGTGTGGAGCCGAAAAGTAGAATTGGCAAATTCGTGGATAGTCTGAGAAGGCAATATGGTTATATAAAAGCAAGAGGTGACATACTGTGGACCTTGGCTTAAAGAATAAGATTGTTTTTGTCACTGGTGCATCAAAAGGTATTGGCGCTGCTACAGCTAAGGTATTTGCCGAAGAAGGTTCCCATGTGATCATTGGATATGGAAAAGATGAAGAAGGGGCAAAACTAGTAGCTAAGTACGTGAAAGATGCAGGTAGAAATGCTTGGACGTGCAGCTTTGATATCGCGAATTCGGAAAGTGTAGTTAGCGCCATAAGTCAACTTGCGACCATTGTTCCTAAGATAGATATTGTCGTATTGAATGCGGGAGTCAACATAGTTACACCGTTTACGGAAGTTTCGTTTGAGGAATGGGATAAGGTTATTAACGTCAATCTTAATGGTACTTTTTATGTTTTAAAATCTGTTTTGCCTTTGTTAGGTGAAGGTTCTTCTGTAGTTATCGTAGCTAGTGTCGCTGCACATACAGGAGTTCCTCATCATCCACACTATGCTGCGGCAAAAGCAGGCCTTGTCAACCTAACCAAGAGTGCCGCTAGAGCTTTATCTCCAGGTATTCGCGTTAATTGTGTTGCCCCGGGCATTACAGCAACGGATATGGGGAGCGAAGCTTCGTCAGCTCAGTCCGATGACTACACGAGAACAAAACTTCTATCTCATCGATACGCACTCCCCGAAGAAATTGCCAAAAGTATTGTGTACATGGCAAGCCCAGTTGCTGGATTTATCTATGGATCAACGCTTGATATTAATGGCGGTCGAAACTTACGCTAGTGTTCGTATTCGTGAATGATTGGGTGATTCCTACGATTTAGTACGCAGTCCACCCTGCATCAGCCGTGATCACCGTTCCGTTGATGAAATTCGAGTCATCGGATGCCAAGAATAGTGCCACGGTTGCAATTTCGTTTGGCTGTCCCATACGTGGATTGACACCCATCCCTACCATGGATGTCTGCACACCGAGTGCAGACATGTCTAAGTTCGGTGTATCCGCCATGATGTTCGTTTCAACGCCACCAGGTGCAATCGCATTGCAGCGAATGCCAAGCTTCGCATACTGATAGCCAACATTTTTTGTGAGACCAATGACAGCATGCTTAGATGCCGTATAAGCTGCTCCAGCTCGTGATCCAAACAATCCACCAATGGATGCGGTGTTAATAATTACACCATGGCCTTGCTTAATCATAATAGGTAGTGCCTTACGAATGGCACGCATGGGACCGGTTACATTAATGGCAAAGACGCGTTCCCACAGTTCATCTGTTACGTCAGCTGCAGCTGTCATTTTATCCATAATACCTGCATTGTTGACTAGAATATCAAGTGATCCAAATTCATTGACTGCGGTGTCAATCATTTTTTGAATATCATCTTCTTTAGCGACATTGGATACAACACCAGTCGCTGTGTAGCCAGACTGCTTGATTTCGTCGACAACGTCATGTAAGGGTCCCTCAGCAATATCGGCCAAGACAACTTTTGCACCTTCTTTGGCAAATAACTTAGCGATTTCCTTACCCATGCCCGAACCAGCACCTGTTATAACGGCGACTTTATTTTGCAATTTCATGGTTTTTACCTCCCATAAAATAAAGTAGATAATGTCGTGTCTATACTTACTGTATTCCTTGGTTATTATTCCTTCAAGGACAAAAGTGATCATAAGTAGCAAAGCGGTATTTATTGCACATGGAGTTCCACTTCTAGCGAAATTGCTGATACTTTGTTATAGTATTTGGGTCTATAGGCATAAAGTAGACCATCACCGAGCAGGGGGACAACTTTCATGATGGATGAAGTAATCGAACAGAAATCTTCGTGGCCGACATTATTTAAAAATCCAACCCTATACTTTTCAACGAGAAGGCCGAAACTTGGTTTTGTGTGGCTGGCCGTGGCTTTATCGGTCGTTTCTGCCTTGATGGAAGCTGTGGTGTATCCCTACATTTTACGTTCACCGATCTATGTTCAACTCTTTTCTAAGATGAGTCATCAAGAAGTCTTGGCGGCTAAGACGATCTTTCCTATATCCACGATCGTTGGCGGGGTTATCGCGCCATGGATCAGTCTTGTCATACTCGGCTTTTTTTATTGGATTATCACCAAAGTATTCGGTTACACCATTACCTATCGTAATGCTGTAGCATTAGGTACCTATGTGGCATTGTTTCAACTGATCGGCACCTTGTTTAGCACTCTTGCCACCGTAATCACAGGTACCTACATCGCATCGTTATTGTCTCTTAGCACGATCATACCGAGTTCAGGTAGCGTGGCGAGCGTGCTTTCACGCATCAGCGTTTTTGATATTTGGTCGGTTGTTATCGTCACGATCGGCTTATCTGTCTATACAGGAGCTTCAAAAAACAAAACTATGTGGATCGGCGTACTTGTTTGGATTATTTCGATGTTCATCTAGCAAGAGGGAGTGCATGGCTATGCAAGAAAAATCAATGACGGCATTGTCGGATATCGAAAAAAAGGTCCTACTTCATGCACCACTTGCAACCGTTTGGAACGCGGTTGCAACGTCACAAGGACTAGCTGCTTGGTGGCTGGGGTAATTTGGCAAACTTCGTAGCTACGTAGAAGGTAGTGCGATATCCTCGTGATGCTTTAACCATAGTTGGGGAGCGAACTACGATGAAGTGGATTGCACAAATAAATGAAACGATTGCGAGGCGTGTCACCCTAGCCTTTGGCTCAATGGGCATGACATACCTTTTCCTCATTTGGAGCCTACTACCGTTACTTTATCCACCTTCGCAAAACCTCGTTTTTTATACTTCAAGTGGTGTTATCCAATTAGTGGCATTGCCCTTGTTGATGGTCGGACAAGTCGTCCTTGGGCGAGTAGCAGAACAACGGGCACAGTCCGACCACGAGACATTGATGGCTGAATTTACCGAGATTAAATCCATGCATGAGGAACAAGCCAAAGAGCTTAAAGAATTGCGCTTCATTCACCGTGATCTCTATGAACGCCACAACCAAATGGTGGCGCATCTTGAGCAACTGCTTGATACGCAAGAAGCGCAAGATACACCAGAAGAATCCTAAGCTCGCTCGATACGGACGGTTGTGCCTTGTAGTGATGAGGGTTCTGCACTACTCACGATCAAGCGGCGCAACATGCGGGCACGAAGTTCTGGTACGTGGCTAATGACACCGATCGTCAACCGATCATGATGTAACCGTTCTAACGATGACATCACGACATCGAGAAGATCAGGATCAAGAGTCCCAAAGCCTTCATCTAGAAAGAAGAATTCTAACGGATAACGCCCACGCAATTGCACTTGCATCGAAAGAGATAACGCAAGGGACAAGGATGTTAAAAAAGTTTCACCACCAGATAGTGTGCTCACTGGGCGTTGCGTGCTGCCATTGTGGTCATCGCGCATTAAAAAACTTCCGTCAGCATCGAGTACGAGTGCGTAACGACCATTGGTTAATTGCGCGAGGCGATCCGATGCCATATGGGCGATGACTGTCATTTGCTCACGCGACAAGAATTCTACGAAGTGATTTCCTGCAAAGAGTTCAGAAAGCAACTTGGTATGTGAAAATTCTATCTCAAGTTGCTTTTGTAAGGATTCATAGTGTTGCCACTGATGGTGGCGTTCGCGCGTTGTGGTGAGTCGCTCCGTAGCCGCGCCGCGCATCTCAAGCGCTTCATGGTACGCGTTTTGCGTTTGTTGCAGTGTATCGATTATGCGTTGAAAGGCTTCTTTCGTGATGCTGCGATCAGCAAGCTCCGCTAGGATTTCACGGCGTTTTTCAGCTAAGAGCCGCCCATTTTCCTCAAACGTTTCAAGACCCTCTAGCAATCGTACGATGTCGGCCTCATCCATTAGCGCTTCAAGTACATCCTTGTCGTTGACAAATCCTTCTCGAAGCTTCACTGCACAAAGGGCTTCTTCGTGTTTTGTGCTATGTGACAACGCATCGAGCAGACGCCCTTCTAGGCTTGCTTGCTCACGCAAGTCCTGATCAAGTTGTACTTTTTGCTGTTTTGCGGCATGATCAGCGAATTCCATAGCTTGCTTTAGATGCATAAGATCTTGCTGTACGCTTTGTAAAGCATCGCTTCTTGCTAGTCCACCCGTGATGCTTGTAAGTTGCTCTGTCTTTTGCGCTAGATCTTCTTGCAGATGATCTAGACTTTGTTCCTGACGAATCAGTTTCTCGTTTTTATCGTGCATCGCTTGTTCGACAATTTGCAGATCGGCTTCTAGAGAGCGCAAGATGTCTTGTTGCTGTTGCCAATCTGACTGTGCCTGATGTCGTGCTTTATCCATCGCGCTGATTTTGTCAAGTTCTATGCGTAACTTTGCTGATGGGTCGTAGCTATCTGGTGCGTCAAATTGTAACGATAAAGGCTTGAGACTCTCGAGCAAGTTTTGTTGTGCCATACGTTTTGCGAGCAACGCTTCTTCGATGTAACTAAGTGCTTTTTGCAACTCATCATCAGCGTGTTGCAGGGCGACGGCAGCTCCTGCCGCCATCCGTTCATTTTCTTGGCTATGTTCTTGAAGTTGTTTTTCTTCTTCATCAATCGCATGCATGACAGCATCAAAATCTTCGCGTTGTTTGCGTTCGCGCACGAACTGCTGATGGGCTGACAAGATAAAGGCGGCAAACTTTTCAGCGTGTTTTGTTTGTTCGTTTTCTAGAAAGTCGTCGGCTTGAAAGTTGTTAGGTAATAGATCGCTTGGCAACGGTACGTTTTGCTGTGCTTGTAGCGCCTGTATGATGGTGACTAGGCGTAAATGGGTCTCTTCGATGCGTTTAGTTAACGTATCTATTACTACAGTTTCGCGAACGATCGTATCGCGATAACCCGTACGTTTTTCCTCAAGTTCACGCACGGACTCACCTTGTAGCAACTCGCCTTCGAATGGTAAAGACTGTGTCGGTAAAGATGGCGAAATCGAAGAAACACCCCTAGACGATGTGTGGGCAAGCGAAGGGTGTGTGTGCGAACCGCACACAGGGCAGGGGGCTCCTTCAACTAATGATTGCGCGATACGAATCACGGCACTTTGCAGTTCACGATCAAGAGAGTCGGATAGCATATGTGAAAGGGATTCTTCGACATGATGTAGGTCGCGGTTGGCATTGTCAACAGCTATGAGGGCATCTGCTTTTTGCTTTCTCCATTCAACTATGTCGTGCTGCACGGCAAGCCATTCGTTGCTGTATCGTTGCAATTCGCTAAATGCCCATTCGCGTTCTTGTAATAAAGAAAGTGTAGGAGGAGCTGTTATGAGCAGTTTTTCGCGCCGGGCAAGGAGAGCCACTTGTCGCTGTCGCCATGCCACACGATCTTGTGAAATGGCCTCCATAGTCGCTTTCGCTTGTTGCTCTGCCACTATGCGCTCTTGTTTTGCTTGTAAAGCTTTTTTTACCACATCGGCTGCCACTTGGCTTTGCTGTGCTAAGTTTACTGCATGCAACAATTGTTCGCGAAATAATGGATTCACTTGACTTGTGTCAAGAATCTTCGTGAGCTTCGTTAGGCGTTCTTGTGTCTCCTTGCGCTTGATTAGAAGTGCTTCTTGCTTGCACTTTATGGACACATAATCGGCTTTTTGTTGTTGAACGTCTATCACAAAAGTATCCAAATCACGACTTGATACGACGATCGCTTCTTCAAGGCTTGCTGCTTCCACAAGTTGTGCTTGTTTGGCGGTAAGAAGAGGGCTTTTTTGTGTCCACGTCGCATTAGCTTGTTGCAACGCAACTTGAGCTTCCAACGTTTTTAACTCATCTTTTTGCAAGCGCTCATTGACGTTTGCAAGCTCCTTTTGCAGCGAGTCTTGTGCCGATAAAGCTTCGTTGCGGCGAAGCAGAAAAGGCTGTACAAGTTGGGCTTCTTTAGCACGCGAAACCTGTTGCAATATGCCTTTCCAGTAGGCTTTACTTGCTTGGTGCTGTTCTTCTTTGACCATTAGTTCTTGTAAGCTTTCTTGTAACGTAAAAATTATTTGCGCTTCTTTATGCTGTTGCTGTGCTTCTGTCAATGTGGTGCCAGCTTGTGTTGCGAGGGCTTCTTTTTGATGAGCCTCAGTGACAGCGTTTTGTAACGCATCGGGTGTCGCGTCATCGAGCGTTAGCAGCACTTCATTCGTTTGCCTTATGTCATCGGTGAGCTTCTTTTTTGCTGCATTAACCTGTTCAACAAAACGCGTGCCATACTTCTCAAGGCTAAAGATGCGTTCGAGCATCTGCGTGCGATCTCTTGGCTTTAATTGCAAAAACTCGGCAAACTTACCTTGCGGCAACACGACCGCACGTGTAAAGTCATCCATCGATAAGCCGATGATCGATTCAATTTGCGCAGAAACTCCAGATTTGGAGTCAGCCAGTACCGTATAGCCGCCATCTTCATCCACTTCCATGATGCGACTGCTCTGATGGCGCACACTATGACCTTCTGCACGCTTAAATGTGCGATCCACGCGATATTTTTTGCGTTCGTTCTCCGTGCCGATGAGAAATTCAAACGAGACGTTGATCTGTTTTTTGTTATGGTTGACAGAACCTGCTAAACCATCGGGGATATCGCCATACAAGGCAAGCGTTAGACCATCGAGAATGGTTGATTTGCCACTTCCTGTTGGACCAAAGATACCAAATATTGAAAGATCCGACAGACGTTCAAAGTCGATTGTCTGCTGGTCACTGAAACTATGCAAACCTTCAATTGCAAGCGACAGTGGTTTCATGTGTCCACCTCCTGTATCTCTTGCGCCAAATGCAAGAAAAGTTTGATTACCTCATCTTCAGGTTCGGTATGGTAGCGTTCCTTGAAAAATCGAATAAACATTTCCGTGATGGACATGCCTTGTGTCGTCGCTTCTTTTTGTGTCGTCTCAAGCACTGCAAAGACAGGACGAATATGGATAATCCCAGCGTGCTGGCTGCGTAGTTTTTGAGCCATCTCTTGCGTAAAAGGTTCATCAAGAAAAATTTCAAGATCAATAAACGTATTTTCGTTACGCGCTTCACGTAAAAAATCAATGGCTTGGGCTAAGCCATGCTGTGCGCGATAACGTAGCAAAGGTTTACCACAAGATAAGGGTATTTCATGAATGATTGCCTCGGCACCAGGTGTGATATCGATTACGGTGACCGATTTTTGCTGCGAAGCTTCCGAAAAACTATACGCTAAGGGGGAACCCGCATAACGAGCAGGTGCTTTTGTACCAGATACCTTTTGTGGGCGATGAAGATGCCCTAGGCCGATATAGTCAGCATCTGCGGGAAAGACGGACGGATTGACGGCATACGTGCCACCGACTTGAATCGGGATCTCCGACTCTGACTCAAGGCCACCTGTCACGTACAGATGGCTAAAAGCGAGATTGACGGTGTCTTTTCGATAGTGTGTTGCTAAGGTGGAAAAGAGCTGCTCGATACGCTCGTTGTACGCTTTTAGCACCACATCATCCGCTAGCGATTCAGAGAGCATTTCATTGAGCCGCGCTTCGGACGGATAAGGTACCGCGAGCACGATTGCGCTATGATCACATGAAGGCACATGCAATTCACACCAGGAAGGCCCTGCCGCAACACGCTCTACCGTGTCTTTGTTATATGACGTGGGAAAAAGTGGGCTGTTCGGAAGGCCAAGCAAGGTGATACCATGGCGATTGGCTAAAGGGGCGGGGGCGCTAATGCGCTCCGGGTTATCGTGATTGCCAGCGAGCACGATCACGCCACGCCGTCCATGATCCGATAATCGTTCTAACGCTTCATAAAAAAGTTGTTCCGCGACGGCTGAAGGGTTGACCGTTTGATAAATATCCCCTGCAACCACGATCAGATCAATTCTTTCATCTTGGCAGATCTGGCACAATTCATCGATAAATTGCACTTGTTCGCTCATGCGATCGCGCCCTTCAAGGGTCTTACCCAGATGCCAATCGGCTGTGTGCAAGATGCGCAAAACGTTCACTTCCCTTACGTCAAACGGATAAGTACAATAATACTATGAACTATCTATCGGTTGAAAAACGAAAGAGCATGGTTATCATTGTGATGGCTGTGCTATTGCATTATGCAGGGATTTTCGCAGGCATGTGGCTACCTGTTGCTACTGTCCCTTCGTTTCGGCATGTCACGGGGACATGGCTGGATCATTTTTTGCAATGGGATGCGTTGTGGTACTATGCGATCGCGCATTTTGGCTACATCATGCCACTTTTTGCGCAACAAAAGTTCTTTTCGATCACCAACACGATCCCGCTCAATCCACCGTTAAAAGCTGCCGCGTTTTTCCCAGGGTTGCCGTTTGTGATTCAAATGATCGGAACGATACCAGCGTTACTACTAGGCAACGTGCTCTTTATCTTTTGCGTGATACTCTTGTATAACATGGTTGCACGTGAAGTGAATGCGAAGACAGCTATGGTTAGTGTCCTTTTGTTTGCGGTCAATCCTGCTAGTCTTTATTTTACTGCACTCTATGCGGAACCGTATATCGTATTTTGTAGCATGGTTATTCTCTACGCTATGCAAAAAGAAACAAGACGCGGTGACGTTATCGCATTTTTGCTTTGTATGGTCGTCGGCTTTATGTACAAAATGGCGTTGTTTGTCGGGGTCTTTGGGTTGCGTTATGTGCGTCAAGGCAAAGTCATGAAAGGGATACTTTTTATGGCTTCTGCATGTGCCGGATGGGTGTTTTTTGCCTTGTATCTCTGGTCAAAAACTTCGCATCCGCTTGCGTTTATTGCTTCAGAAAGCGGCTGGGGACGCGAGTTTTCTCTGCCTTTTGTGGGCTTTGTGCGGGGACTGATTCATAAGGATATCCTTGATAGTTTTTACTTTGTGCTACTTCTCTATCTGATCGTACGATATGCGATGCAAGTCTTGAAAGAGGATAGTGCGTGGCTACCCAAAGCACCCATCCATCTGTTCTCCTTAGAGACCGGGCTATTTGTCGTGCTTGACGCCCTTGTCGTGACGAGCAGTTACGTCGCTTATGCACCGCTGATGAGTGTGTTACGTTTGCTTGGCGTGTTGTGGCCGATCTATATCACGAAAAAATTTACTAAACAGCGCTATGGGAAAGTATGGTTCGGTATCTTTTTTGTGCTATTTTTGATCGTAACGATGATTGGGGCGGCGCTTTATACGCATGGATATTTTTATGAATGATGCAGAAAACAGGCAGATCCTACACATCGATATGAACGCATTTTATAGCGCTTGCCATGCGGCAAAGGATCCCAAGCGCTATAAAGGCGTACCTACTGCAGTTGCAGGCAATCCTGAGACACGCCACGGTGTCATCGTGACGGCAAGCTATGAGGCGCGAGCGCGTGGGGTCAAAGCGACGATGCTAGTAATGCAAGCACAACGCCTATGCCCTGAACTTATTATCATCGCACCAGACTTTGATTTGTATCGAGCGTACTCGCGTCGTGTGATGCAACTGGTCACCGAGTATACACCGCAAGTGGAAGTCGCGAGTATCGATGAATGTTATGCAGATGTGACTTTGAGTACAGCGTTTGGCGATGCGCAAACGATCGCAAAACTTCTTCAAGCGCGCATACTTACGGAAATTGGGTTGCCTTGCAGCATTGGCGTGGCAAACAATAAATTTTTAGCGAAAATGGCGAGTGATCGAAAAAAGCCACTTGGCATCACCGTGATTTTTACAAAAGATGTGCCGACGATGCTTTGGCCAATGAACATCAGCGATATGTTTGGCGTAGGCTTAAAAAGCAGCGAGCGATTCAAACGACTTGGTATTGTCACCATAGGGGATTTGGCGCATGCCGATGAGCAAGTATTGTATCGCGTCTTTGGTCGTCATGCACTCGATCTCATCGCTCATGCTAACGGTTATGATAATGCGCCCGTGCTTCATGAACGCGCACAGGCCAAAAGCGTCGGGCACTCGGTAACGCTAGCGCGTGATGAACAAGAAAATAGCCGCTTACTTGTTGTGCTGATGAATTTGTGCGATCAGGTGGGGCGCAGGTTACGCAAAAAAAAATTGCTTGGCAAAACGGTCACGATCACGCTTCGTTATGCCAATCGAAAAACAATTACGCGCGCTTTCACGATGCCTAAGCCAAGTGATATAACGGAAGATTTTTACGCTTGTGCAAAAGAGCTTGTCAAGACCCATTGGACGGGGCAACCGATACGCTTACTTGGCGTAAGCGTATCGAATCTGTTCACGCAAGAACAACAGCTTATTGATGCGACACAATTGAGTTTGTTTGATGAACAAGAGGATCGTGCACCACAAAATGATACGCGCCGCCAACTAACGCAAGTCGTCGATCAACTACGCGATCGCTTCGGTGAGGATGCAGTCCTTAAAGGACGCATGCTGATGCCATCGACAAGTGCGACCTTACGTGATCATCGTGCGCGCGGCACATCGCTGCAAAAAGACGAGTGATGGTGCTTGTGGGTGAACGTCAGCGCCACATGGTATATACTATGACTTGCCAAGAGAGTGCTAATCACTGCCTTAAGGAGGCCCTACATAATGAATCGACGAGGTTTAACGATCATTGGCGCAACAGCTAGCGTAGTCGTGCTTTTCGTGGCAGCTTATGAAGCTAGTCTTCATCCACGTGTTACAGGACAAGCTGCGGCGCCGCCCAATCAGTCCCTCACGGTTGCGATGACGACGGATGTCAGTGGATTCGATCCGCAAACGACAGCATCTGCGTCGACGTTTGAAGTGACAGATAACATCTTTGATACGTTGCTACAAACCGATACCAAAGGCAATTTGCATCCGGATCTTGCTTTATCGTTTAAGCCATCCGACCACTATACAAAATGGAAGTTTACCTTACGCCCACATGTCTTATTTCAAAACAATAAACCGTTCACCGCACAAGATGTCGTCTATACGTTTGAGCGTATCTTAAATAAGAAAACAGCGGACCCCAACGTCGGGGATTTTTCATCAATTAAATCGGTTGTGGCTGATTCACCGCTTAGCGTAACGTTTACCTTACGCCAACCGTATGCACCGTTTTTGTCGTCTTTAGCGTTACCGTGGGCGGCGATCTTAGAAAAAGGCACTGGTGCAACGGATAAGACGAATCCGATTGGTACAGGACCGTACGAGCTTGTCAAATGGACGCCGCAACAATCGATAGTTTTAAAACGATTTCATCACGCCTGGGATGTCAAACAAGCGAAGATAAGTAACGCAACTTTTTTGATAGTTCCCGATCCTGCGATGCAATTGCTTGATCTGCAATCCGGTATGGTCGATGTTACGACAATCGCTGCATCGTCTGCACAGCAAGTGAAAAATTCACCGAACTTAAAATTATTGGTCACACCGTTAAATGACGTGCAACTGATGGCGATGAACAATAAAGTGAGACCATTAAATAACATCCTGGTGCGAAAAGCGATCGAGTACGCGGTGAATAAAAATGCGATCATTCAAGCGGTTGACTTTGGTTATGGCAGTGTGATCGGCAGTCACATGCCACCAAATAGTCCGTACTATGTGAACCTGACGGGTTACTATAAGCAAAACCTCACCAAAGCGCGCGCACTTCTTGCTAAAGCTGGTTATTCGCACGGCTTGACCCTGACAATGGATCTGCCACAACCGTATCAGATTCACGTGCAGACTGGGGAAATTATCGCGCAACAGCTAAAGGCGATCGGCATTACGGTGAAAACGAACATCATCCCGTGGTCACAGTGGTTATCAAACGTGTATCTGGGGCGCC
>JAKADA010000009.1 GCA_021820975.1 Bacillota bacterium | reverse complement strand
TTTTCTCTATTATGTCGATTGAGCTGGGCAGCAAGCTAGAAGGTAAAGTAACCGGAATCACCCATTTTGGGGCTTTTGTGTTACTGCCCGGAGGAGAAACCGGACTCGTTCACATTTCTGAAATTGCGGATTCCTATGTACGGGATATTAATGAGCATCTTAAGGTAAATGATCCCGTTGTTGTAAAAGTAATTAATGTTGACAATGGAAAGATTGGTTTATCCATTCGTCAAGCAGTAGATCGCCCTCCTACAGCACCGCGTCCACATCGTGTGCGTAATGCTAACGGTGGTGGTGGCGGTGGTGGACGGCAGACATTTGAAGATAAAATGAGCCGCTTCATGAAAGATAGTGAGGATCGTTTACAAGCGTTAAAACGCAGTGATTCAAAGCGTGGCGGACGTGGAGGACGAAGAGGCTAAATAGTACAAACAAGGGAAGCGAGGGGATACCTTCGCTTTTTGTTTTATTCTTTTCGAACATTTATTTAAACCTTATAAAATAACGTTTTTTGTGACCAAATCCCATGTATAATGAGCACTGTCCTTATTTTTAGGAAAGAAGGTTAGTGTATGCCGCCTCTTCATCCTTGGTGGATGGTTATTGTCTTATTTATTTTTACTTTGATGTGTTTATATGGACTTGTCCAAAATATTCGCGCACGACGTAAGTTTCCGTCTGTTCTCCTTTTTTTAGCCTTTTTCGTCTTTGGTTATACGACTTTTTTTATCGTTGCCCCGTGGTAAAAGGCACCGCCAGGCACCTTCCTGGCGGCCATTTCTTTTTCTTTTCATAGATTCCCCATCGTATTTGTTTTACGATATTTGAAATAGACGCGGTTTAACATTAAAACGGAGCGCCGGTCTCTCTCCTTAAATGCCCTTTGCAACTGGTTTTTTAGCCAGGATGGCATGGCGAGCATCCCCTTGCTACACGTGATACTCCACTATACGCAATTCTCTTTTGTTTGCCCCAAATGCTGCAAGGCAACACCTGCTTGTGTAAAGAGTTCAAGTGCATAGGGATCCATACGATAGGGTTCTTCAAAGATTACTTTCGTAATGCCAGCTTGAATGATTTGTTTTGTGCATTGTAGGCATGGGAAATGGGTTACATAAATATGTGCACCCTCCGTGCTTACGCCAAATTTCGCACATTGTAAAATAGCATTGCTCTCTGCATGGATCGTGCGAATGCAGTGGCCGTCAACCACAATACAGCCAACATCGTGGCAGTGTACGTCGCCTGCTACGCTACCATTATAGCCGCTAGCAATTGTTCGCTTTTCCCGTACAATAACAGCACCTACGGCGAGTCGGTCACAGGTAGCCCTTGTCGAAACCATTTTCGCCATATCGATAAAATACGCATCCCAAGGTTTTCTCATGTCGTATGCCCTTCATCCTGTTTTGTTTCCATTATCTCCGAAATAAAATGCATTAGGCAAGATAAAGCGTCCTTGTAGAGGGGCGTTTTTTGTCGGTAAATTTCCTTGAGCCACCTTCAAGGTTTGACAAACTTCTTAGAATTCGCAGACTACAATATAACCATTCTATGAACGGGTGGTGCCAGTCATGAGTCAAAAGGAAAAAAAAATTCATCATAAGGTTGGGCAACGACCTACGATGCACTTGGTGCCGGTGATGGAAGGTGTTGATGCAAAAACTATGCCGAAATCAAAAAAAAGTGAAGGGGTTGGTCGAGGAGTTATCGCGAAGCGATTGGCTTACCTTGTTCTTGCCCTTGTTGTCGGTGTGCTTTTAGGACGAGCTGTCTTATTGCAAACGCTATCTCCATTTGCTCTTGCTGCTTTTGCTGTTGCTATGATGATGAAAAAAGGTACATCATTATGGTTAGGAACAGGTTTGGTGTTAGGTGCTTTTACTGCTGAAAGCATTGGTGCTAACCCGGTCTTGCTCTTGACGATGCTCATCTCCTTTCAAGTTATTACTGCGTTATGGCGACGTTTTGACTCACTTGACCTTCACATCATTCCATTTATTGTCTTTGTTGTAGATACAGGGTTTCGCATCGGTTTTCTTGTGCCGATGTCTGGATTTAACTTATATACATTAGGTATGTCTTTTATTGACGGTTTTTTAGCACTCCTTCTTACGCTTATGTTTTTGCAAATGCCCTCTTTATTATCTACAGTGCGACCTCGTACAAAATTGCGAACGGATGAACTTATTGCTCTTATCATTCTTGCTGCTTCTTTATTAACTGGCTTGCACGGTGTAACAGTACATGGTTTATCACTTGAAAGCATTTTGGCACGGTATATGGTTGTTATCGTAGCATCTTTTGGCGGTGCTGGAATCGGTGGTGCAGTCGGTGTTGTAACGGGTGTAATTCTTGCTTTGGGTGCACCGAATTTGCAAGCAACGATTGGTATGTTTGGCTTTTCAGGCGTGCTGGCAGGGATGATCAAAGAAGGTAAACGAATTGTCGTCGGACTTGGGTTTTTGCTTGGCGCAACAGCCTTGTCCTTATACTTGATGCCTATTCAAGGTGCTATGAATAGTTTAGAAGAATCCGCCATAGCGATTCTTTTATTTCTTCTTACCCCTTCGAAAATCACGCAATTTCTTTCACAGTACATACCTGGAACAGAACAGCATGCCTTAACACAACAAGAGCATGCAAGAAAGATTCGTGAGCTGATGACAGCGCGTATTTCTGAGGTGGCCAACGTCTTTTCTGAGCTTGCGGTGTCTTTTCATGACACGATGGATCCAGTCAAGGCAACGCATTCACAGGAGCAAACTGCCATTGATTTGACGGCACGCGACTTGTGCCAGTTTTGTCGCAAACATGAACGCTGTTTTGGCAGTGATGCCGCCAAAACCTATGAAGCGATGAAACAAACGGTACAAATGATTGAAATAGACCCCGATTTGACAGTTCAAGATATTGTGCATGATATGTACAGTCGTTGCATCAAATTAGATCAGTTGTTGCCATCTTTAAGACGATCGATTAGTCAAGCGGTGCGCGATACGGCCGTCATTGCACAGTTAAAGGATAGTCGGCGACTTGTTGAAGAACAACTGGCTGGCGTAGCGGGGATCATGAAAGACCTTGCTGATCAGATTCGTCATGAAACGGGCGTTAACCATCAACATGAAACTCAAATTTTATCTGCATTGAGTCGCTTAGGTCTTGAAATTCAGGCCATTGATATTATTTCGCTCGAGGAAGGACAAGTAGAGATACAGGTTTTCCAAATGGATCCAAGTGGGCATGATGAATGCGGCAAGTTGGTTGCTCCTTTACTGTCAGAAATTCTTGGAGAGACCATTGGCGTACAAAAAGTTGAACGATCACCTGACGGAACCTATGAACTTGTTACGCTCAGCTCAGCAAAAGTATACGATGTAAAACACGGGTTTGCCTGTGTAGCAAAAGACGGCTCTGTGCGCAGTGGCGATTCGTTTAGTGCTGTTGACGTCGGTAACGGTCGTTTTGCTATTGCGATTAGCGATGGTATGGGTAATGGCGAAAAGGCAAGCAAAGAGTCGGGAGCCGCTGTAAGTTTGGTACAACAACTGCTGAAAGCTGGGTTTGACGAAAGCATCACCGTGAAAACGGTGAATTCAGCACTTGTGTTACGATCAACGGAAGAGATGTATGCGACCTTAGACTTAGCTGTGATTGATCTCTATACGTTACAGGCTGAGTTTCTGAAAGTTGGATCGGTTACGAGTTTTATCAAAGAAGGGCGCAATGTATTTGCCATTCGTGGGGAGAGTGTGCCCATTGGGATTTTAAATGATATCGATGTTCAAGTAAAAAAAGCAACGTTAGCTGAAAATGATATTTTGGTATTTATCTCAGATGGTATTTTAGAAGCTGTTTCCCACATGCAAGATCCAGAGGATTGGGTGAAACGTCAGTTGGAACGTTATGATTCGACGGATCCACAAATGATCGCCGACTTTTTACTTGAGGCTGCTGTGCGTACAGGTGGTGGTGGTATTCCAGATGATATGACCGTCTTTTGTGCCAAAATGGTCCGTTACAAACCTGAGTGGGCAACAATTCGTGTGCCCGATATGCCCTCAATACGTAATCGACGTGTAGGAAAGCGAGCGGCAAAGCGCGAACCACGAAAGCTTGTAACGGTCTAAGGATAAGGAGAATAACCACCCTCAAAAAAGGGAACACTAACCGTTAACCCTTTTGAGGAGCGTGGTGTATCGATGAGTTCAGAGACCGTACTTCGCCAGATCCTTCTCGTCACAGACGGTTGTTCAAACGTAGGTTCTGATCCTGTTCGTGCTGCTAAAACGGGAATTTCGCGGGGTATTTCCACGAGTGTTATTGGTATTGTTGATGATGGTTCTTTAGGTGAGCAGGGTAAAAGGGAAGCTTATGAGATTGCTGAGGCCGGTGGTGGTATGTGCCGGATCATCTCGGTAGCGGATTTGTCTATGACCATGCAAATGGTGACACGACAAACGATGCAGTTAACTTTGCAACAAGTCGTCAACGAAGAGCTGCGTAATCTGATTGGCAAACCCACGGATGAACTTGCACCGGATGTACGTACAAAAGTAGCTGCCATGGTTGATACGATGGCAGAAGAGTCAGAACTCCATATGGCACTTGTCATCGACGTATCTGCCAGTATGGCTTCGAAGATGGCTTCTGTTCGTGAAGCTGTTCGGGATATGGAATTTGGGCTTAAAGCTCGCTCTGGTCGTTATCACCTCTATGTGTTTACGTATCCTAGTGCTTATTCCATGAGTGCTGATGAACATGTTCTAGAAGATCAGTCAGGAAGCATCGCGGATATCTTGGCGCACATTCGACCGGCAGGTAACACGCCGACTGGACCGGCACTATTAGCTGCTATCGATCGCCTGCTTGCATCATTCGTTGAACGAGGCAAAGAAGATGCGGGAGGACATATGAGGGATTACGTTGTTTGACCCGTTACGGGAGAAAAAAACTCCCGTTTTATCACCCGGGATGGTTATCCAAGGAAAATGGAAGCATCAGACGTATCGTGTTGTAAGGTTACTAGGGCAAGGGGCAAATGGCAGTGTGTATCTTGTTTGGCGTGATCAGGTACAGGCTGCCTTAAAGATTGGTCCGGATGTTACAGCGCTCGCTTTAGAATACACGCACCTTGAAAATCTAGCGATACATCCTTTAAGCACATGTAAATTGGGTCCTGCAGTATTTGAACTTGATGACATAGCATTTCAAGGTGTTAGTTGGTCAATTTTAGTTATGGAATATATCGCTGGAATCCCCATCGACCAATTCATTCAAGACAAAGGATCGAATTGGGTTCCACTTTGTTTGCTAAAAATAGCACGCATGATGGAGCAGTTACATGCATTAGGCTATAGTTTTTGCGACCTAAAACCCGCAAATATTTTGTTTGATGTACAAACTGCACAAGCACGGTTTGTGGATTTTGGGGGAATCACTCACCATACTCAAGCTGTTAAAGAGTTTACGGAAGCCTATGATCGGGCCTGGTGGGGACGGGGTTCGCGCAAAGCTGATGGGTACTATGACGTATTTGCGCTAGGTATGCTTGGCGTACAATTGGTCGCGCCCATTTCGCGAAAAGCTATCGAATATTTATCGACGAAAGCCCCTCTAGAACGTGACTTCTGGTTGGATGAACATCTGCGCACACACCGCCTTATAGATAAGGTGGTGCCCACTTTGATCAAAATGGTAGCCAGAATACCTTCTATGGATAGCAAGGCAGTCATTGCTGATATGACCAATTTGCTGGGCAAAAAGGGGGATTTATCAGTGAAAAATGAAATGATTTTACCTGCGAAAAAGGTGTGGCGTCGTTTTGACGTTACAGACTGGTGGTTACTGGTTGCCGTTTTCACTTTCGTCAGCGTATTGTTCTTATTATTGTGGATTGGTCGATCTTGATTCTATCAGGTACAATGGAATCTAGGCGCAATATACTGCGCACGTGATACAACTGGGAGGGTCCGATTTGAAGGAGGAGGAGATTCTTCTTCTTTGTATGCGGGCCGGGGCGTTATTGCTGCAGTACGGCGGAGAGACATCGCGGGTGGAGCAGACAATTCGGCATCTGGCGATCGGTGCAGGTATGGATTCGCACCAAATACAAAGTTTTGTAACACCAACGGGTATCTTTGTTTCTATGTCAACACCAAACGGTAGCATCACCAAACTCCATCGTATGGAAGGTCAGACAACATTAAACTTGGATAAGGTCAGTGCGATCAATGACTTGTCACGTCGCTTTGAACGACAACGATGCAATATTGAGGATGCTCTACAAGAACTTGATCGTATTGAAAAGGCAGCACCACTGTACTCAGCTTGGGTATGTCGATTAGCAGCTTTTATCTCTAGTGGGAGTTTCACGCTGTTTTTTGGCGGACATGGTATTGACTTCATTTCAGGAGGTATTGCTGGATTACTTTCTGAACTTGTGATGGAATGGCTATCGGATTATGTACCTGGGTTTTTGGCTGTTCTTCTAGCCTCTTTAGCTGCATCCCTTCTTGGAGCTACGATCAGTGTTGTGACCAAATCCACTACCGAAGGCGCTATTGTGATTGGTGCCGTTATTCCCTTATTGCCCGGTATGTCTGTCACGAATTCTATCCGCGATTTACTTGCAGGAGATTTACTCTCAGGTGTAGCTCGAGGTGCAGAAGCATTATTTATTTCAGGAGCTATTGCTGTAGCCGTTGCCTTGGCTCTGGATTTGAGTGCGCATTTTTATTGAATAATAATAGGGGGGTGCCACCTTGATCACGATCACCCTGTTAAGTATTGTGGCTACCGTATCATTTTCGATCTTGTATCAAATCCCAAAGAAAGCTATTATTCCTGTCGGTATCCTAGGCATGGTATCATGGTTGTTTTATGCAGCAGCGATGCATTATGGCACCAATCCTGTTGTGGCTAGTTTTGTCGCAAGTATTGTTGTGTCGCTACTAAGTGAGGCTTTTGCAAGAACGCTGCGTATGCCTGTTGCCATCTTTGCCGTACCAGGTATTGTTGTACTTCTACCAGGGATGACCGCCTATGCAGCAATGAAGGCATTTGTTGTTCACGAATATTTAGTCGGTATCTCAATGGCAACTGAAACAGCTCTAGTTGCTGGGGCGCTAGCTTCAGGTATCGCAATTTCAGGCGTTCTGGCGAAATCGATTTGGAGGAAGCGTCATGACATTTCCCCAATCCATAAATGAATACCTCATGAAGGAACTCTCTTCGACTTTACAAGACTCGTCAATCGTTATTGCCGCTGTCAGCGGGGGTGCTGACTCGATGGCGATGCTGCATTGGTTACAGGAATTGCGACAAACGATTCCATTCATGCTGGTTGCGTGTCATGTGCACCACGGCATCCGTGGCTCAAGTGCTGATCGTGATGCTGCCCTCGTTGAACAATTTTCGCTTCGCTATAAGATAGATTTCGAACTTGTTTATGTGAATGTCTTGCAACAGCAGGAAGTCTATAAAGAGTCCGTGGAGACGACGGCTCGTCGTTTGCGCTATGAAGCATTGCAACAAGTTGCTGATCGCTATGGTACATGCACGATCATCACGGCTCATCATCGATCCGATCAAGTAGAGACGGTGCTTTTTCACTTCCTTCGTGGGACAGGCATTTCCGGACTGCGTGGCATACCGCAAAAGCGCTCTTTAGGTAGGCATCACCTTTTTCGTTTATTTCTCTCGTTATCAAAGCAAGATTTGCGTGAGTATGTTACTGTGCATGATGTCCCATTTGCTGAGGATGAAACCAATCAAGATAAGACGTATAGCAGGAACCGTATCCGCCATGAACTCTTACCGTATCTCCGAGCAAATTATAATCCGCAGGTGGACGAAGCCATTTTACGCCTTGGCGAGGTTAGTGCACAGGAAGACGATTATTTGCTTCTTGTGACTAGGACTTTTATCGAGCAAAACGTCACGTTGGAAAAAGAATCGGTGTCTTGTTCTCTTTCGTCGTTTTCTGGTCTTGCTCGCGCTTTACAACGCCGCTGTATTAAATTACTATTAGAGTATCTTGAGCCATCTGTTACTTGGCGCTTTTCTCAAGTGGAAGACATTCGATTGCTTGCCTCAGGATTAGGCAGTCATCGCCTATCTTGTGGACATGGATACGATGTTTTACGTGAGTATGGACGATTTCGCATTTCGCGTGCAGTTTCTCATCAAGAGTCGATTGTATCGTTTGCACCAGTGACCCTTGATTGGTCATCTTTTTTTTGCCTTGCAAAATTCAGATGGATAGTGCAAGCGCAGCCTGCTACTGCACCCAAAAAACTGATTGCATCGAAGTGGGAAGTGTGGTTTGAACGCCAACAAGGGGATCAGATTGTCTTACGTTCGTTTGCGGTTGGCGATCGTATCGAACCACTGGGCATGCAAGGTAGCAAACGACTATCTGATGTGTTTATTGATGCGAAGGTGCCAAAGGAAATGAGGGAAGGGTATCCCGTTCTCCTCATTAATGACCAAGTGCTTTTCGTTCCGGGTCTCGTAAGAAGCAGGCACCGCTTGCTTTCGGGAATTGACCGGGGACCTGTACAATATGTGTGCATAACGCCGCAAATTTAATCGTATGTTCTGGAGGCAGGGTTTTTGAGAAACGATATGGAGGAAGTCTTATTTACCGGCGAGCAAATTTCTCAGCGTGTGAAGGAGGTTGCACAAAGCATCGCCGAGGACTACAAAGGGTCAACGCCGCTTTTAGTAGGCGTTTTAAAAGGGGCGGTTATCTTTTTAGCTGACCTTGTTCGTCATATCGATATACCTATTGAGTTGGATTTTATCGCAACATCGAGTTATGGTGCTTCCACGCAGTCGTCTGGCGTGGTACGCATTCTGAAAGATCTTGATGTGCCTTTACAAGGCCGAGATGTAGTGATTGTTGAAGATGTTGTAGACAGCGGTTTGACGTTGACGTACTTGCGTGACACACTGCTTCGCCGTGGTGCAAAAAGCATTCGCATAGCGACAGCTTTTGATAAGCCAGAAGGGCGTAAAGTCCCAATTAAACCGGATTATTGCGGTTTTACCGTACCTAATAAGTTCTTAGTGGGATATGGACTGGATTTTGCGGAACGCTATCGTCATCTGCCTTATGTAGGAGTTCTCAAACGCAGTGTTTATGAGGTTGAGTAAGGACAAGGGACGATCCGTGGCGTGTTTTTTAACAGCGAGTATGGTACAATATTGCCGCCTTGACCGAGAGGAGGTAAGGAATTGCCGAAGCGTTTTCACCAGAGCTTAGTATTATATTTGATTCTCATATTGGTGATTATTGGTGTGTTTCAGTTTGTGCTGTACGGAAATCAACGGCAACCACTTACCTGGAGCCAATTCCATACAGAAATGCTGAATCACGAAGTAAAAAGTGTCAAAGTTACGACAGACGGAACTACATTGCAACTCGATGGCGTTCTTACGAATAATACACCGTTTACCTCTCGGGCGTTATACAGTGATACACTGGTTAATCAAATCAGTCAATTGCCAGATGTAACGATTAATTCGCCGGCGCGAGAATCCACCTGGCTAACTATACTCGGTAGCATTGTGCCACTTATCCTTTTAGCCGTGATGTTTTTCTTCTTGTTCAATCAAGGGCAAGGCGGCGGCAATCGAGTAATGAACTTTGGCCGAAGTCGAGCGCGACTTTATACCGAAGAGAAAAAACGTGTCACGTTCGAAGATGTTGCAGGAGCCGATGAGGAAAAGGCAGAACTCATTGAGGTTGTTGAATTTTTAAAAGACCCAAGACGATTCTCTGCTGTAGGCGCTCGTATTCCGAAAGGCGTTTTATTAGTCGGTCCTCCGGGTACCGGTAAAACTTTACTAGCTCGAGCTGTTGCTGGTGAGGCAGGCGTTCCCTTTTTTAGCATTAGCGGTTCTGACTTTGTTGAGATGTTCGTTGGTGTTGGTGCTTCGCGTGTACGGGATTTGTTTGAAAATGCGAAGAAAAACGCTCCTTGTATTATCTTCATCGATGAAATTGATGCCGTAGGACGCCAGCGTGGTGCGGGACTTGGCGGTGGACATGATGAACGCGAACAAACGTTGAATCAATTGCTTGTTGAAATGGATGGCTTTGGGGTCAATGAAGGGATTATCATCATTGCAGCCACCAATAGACCGGATATCTTAGATCCTGCTTTGTTGCGTCCTGGACGTTTTGACAGGCAGATTACCGTAGATCGTCCGGACGTGCGTGGACGTGAGCAGATTTTACGTGTTCATGCTAAAAACAAACCAATCTCGAAAGATATAAAGCTTGATATTGTCGCTAAGCGTACACCAGGCTTTACGGGTGCGGATCTAGAGAACGTACTTAACGAAGCGGCTTTGCTCACAGCGCGACGCAATAAACTGATTATTGACATGGATGAGATTGACGATGCGATCGATCGCGTGATGGCAGGTCCTGAGAAACGCAGTCGTGTCATCAGTGATAAAGAAAAACGGCTGGTTGCTTTTCATGAAAGTGGACATGCGGTTGCGGGCTACTTCTTGAAAAATGGTACGATCGTACATAAAGTAACGATTATTCCCAGGGGTATGGCAGGTGGTTATACTGTCAGTCTTCCTAAAGAGGACCGTAGCTTTATGACGAAAGAAGATATACTTGATCGTGTAGTTGAACTTTTAGGTGGTCGTGTTGCCGAAGAGATCGTACTCGGCGAGATCAGCACCGGTGCTTCGAATGACTTGGAGCGTGTGACGGAAACGGTCCGGCGAATGATTGTGGAATTTGGCATGAGCGAGCGTTTGGGTCCTATGCAGTTTGGGCATCGCCAAGGACAGGTCTTTTTAGGACGGGATATCGCATCAGAACCGAATTACAGCGATGCAATCGCCTATGAGATTGACAAGGAAATGCGTGCGATTGTTGACGAGTGCTATGAGCGTACGCGCGGTCTCTTGACGGAACGTCGTGACAAGCTTGATCTGTTAGCAACGACGTTGCTTGAGAAGGAAACCCTAGATGGGGAACAAGTAAGGCAACTGATGGAATATGGTCGTTTTGTGGAAAATGCCGATAAAGATGATGGTCCGAAACTTACCATCAATGGACGTGGGACATTCGGCGATGATCCAACCCCCTCGTTGTCCTAAATAGTATGAAAAGGTGGGTGCCGCGACGGCACCCACCTTCTTAAAAGAGGAAGGCGAAGAGTGTGCTACTTGTCGTCGATATCGGTAATACCAATATCGTGCTCGGTGTATATGACGAACTACAATTACGTTACCATTGGCGATTGCAAACTGTGCGTGAACGTACCGCTGATGAGTGGTGGATTTACGTCAAATCGTTGTTGTCTGATGCGTCACTCGATCCCTCCGTTATCGGAGGGATCGCTATATCCAGTGTTGTCCCGCCGCTTACACCTGTGATACAACACATGTTTAGCAACCATTTTGGCTGCAAGGTCTTTGCTGTGACACCGGATACCGACACAGGGATGCCTATTGATTATGATTCGCCGCGTGACGTCGGTGCTGATCGAATCGTCAATGCCGTTGCAGCTATCAATGAGTATGGGGCACCTACCATCATTATCGACTTTGGTACAGCAACGACGTTTTGCGTTGTCAATGAAGAAGGTCGCTATCAGGGAGGATTGATCGTCCCTGGTATACAGATTTCAGCCCAAGCGCTTTTTGAACGGGCAGCAAAATTACCCCGTGTTGAACTTACTCGTCCACGTACGGTTATTGGACACAATACGGTTGAGGCCATGCAAGCTGGTGCCATCTTTGGCTATGCAGGACTCGTGGAAGGCGTGGTTACTCGCATCAAGCGAGAACTGCCTTTACGGTATACAGTGGTGGCTACAGGGGGCTTAGCTCATTTACTTGGGGCAGAGACCAAAGCGATTGACGTCGTTGATCCTTACCTTACCTTAAAGGGATTGCGTCTTTTGTGGTCAAGACATCGCAAGGAGGGTATAGGGATTTGAATTATACAGAAGATCGGATTATAACAGCTACAGGATTTTCAGGATCCATACTGGCTTATGTTTGTTCGACGAAAAATCTTGTCGAAGAGTTGCGACGACGTCATGATTTGTGGCCAGTTGTGACAGCGGCATTGGGTCGAACGGCAACGGTAGGAGCTATCTTGGGATCGACTTTAAAAAATAATGAGCATCAAGTGACAATTCAAATTCAAGGTGATGGACCGATTGGGAAAATGATTGTCGTCGCTACAGGGGAACGTACTGTTCGGGGATATGCCGATGAAACACATATTGAATTGCCACTTAAAGCGAATGGCAAGCTCGACGTAAGTCAAGCTGTTGGAACGGATGGCTCTTTGTCTGTGATTAAAGATATGGGGTTGCGTGAACCTTATCGAGGCAGTGTACCATTAGTTTCTGGAGAACTTGGCGAAGATTTCACTTATTATTTTGCCGTTTCCGAACAAACGCCATCAGCGGTGTCAGTTGGCGTTCTTGTTGATCGAGACTATTCTGTAAAAAGCGCCGGTGGTCTCATTTTGCAAGTACTTCCAGGTGCCACAGAACAGGTGGTTTCGGACATGGAAACCGCATTACAGACGTTGCCCAGTATGACAACCATGCTTGATGCGGGTGAATCCTTAATTGACATTTTACAGCGGATCTTTGGTTCAGACTATAAACTCCTAGATGAACAACCAGTTCATTTTGCATGTACTTGTAGTAAACCGCGATTAGCTGGTATTTTGGTTTCCTTAGGTAAGGACGAATTAGTTAGTCTTTTAGAGGATCAAGGTCAAGCAGAACTGATATGCCATTTTTGTGAAGAACATTATCAATTTTCGGGATCTGAGCTAGAGGAATTGATTCAAGAAATTGACGCTAAAACAGAGGAGGGAACGCACTAATGGACGTTATTGATAACTTAACTGCGTTGATTGGTCGAACACCGATTGTCAAATTGCGTCGCATGGTTGGTGATGCATCTGCTGATGTTTTTATTAAACTGGAATGGATGAATCCAGGCGGTAGTGTCAAAGATCGCATTGCTTTAAAGATGGTAGAAGCCGCAGAAAAAGCGGGGAAGTTGCACCCTGGTGATACGATTGTAGAACCAACAAGTGGCAACACCGGCATCGGTCTTGCCATGGTTGCAGCAGCGAAAGGATATCGTGCCATTCTTGTGATGCCAGACACGATGAGCTCAGAGCGTCGGAGTCTGCTTCGCGCTTACGGAGCAGATCTTGTACTAACGCCAGGCGTACAGGGCATGCGCGGTGCGATTGAAAAGGCTGAACAAATCGTTGCAAATGATCCGGAACGTTATTTTATGCCACAGCAATTTAGTAATCCTGATAATGTAGAAGCTCATATCGAAACGACAGGCCCTGAAATCGTTTCACAAATGGATGGAAAAATAGATGCTTTTGTGTCTGCGGTAGGCACAGGAGGAACACTTACTGGTGTAGGGCATATTCTTAAGAAGCATGTACCATCTTGCCGTCTTATCGCCGTGGAACCCACAGATTCACCAGTGTTATCGGGTGGACAAGCTGGACCTCATAAATTACAAGGTATTGGCGCTGGTTTTGTACCATCCATCCTTGACACGAAAATTATTGATCAAATTGTCACGGTATCAGCTGATGACGCATTTGAAACAGCACGCAAGCTTGCTCGTGAAGAGGGGCTCTTGTGTGGGATCAGCTCTGGTGCATCTGTTTTTGCCGCACTTACCGTAGCACGAGAATTAGGAGTTGGGCACAATGTGGTAACAATTGCAGCGTCAAACGGGGAACGATACTTGAGCACATCCCTTTTTCAAGCAGAATAACCACAAGGTAAAACAGGAGGGGATTTGCTTGCAAGTACGCGAAATTGTCGATTTGCACAAACTGGGCATGGGTAAAAAAACGCTTGTCATGGGTATCGTCAATGTGACGCCAGACTCTTTTTCAGATGGCGGTCAATTTTTTGATTATAATAAAGCTATTGCGCACGCTATTTCTTTAGTGGAATCCGGTGCAGATATTTTAGATATCGGTGCAGAATCAACGAGGCCTGGTCATCAACCTGTCACGTTAGAAGAGGAATGGCGGCGCCTCGCTCCGGTTTTGCGTCAATTGCGAAAGGAAGTTTCTGTACCATTATCGCTTGATTCCTATAAAGCGGAAGTGGCTCACCGAGCCGTAGCTGAAGGTGTTGATATCATCAATGATGTGTGGGGCGGATTAGCAGATGAACACATGTATGATGTTGTTGCGACAACAGGCGTTCCCTATGTCCTCATGCACAACAGTACATTAAAACCTCATCAGACAGGTGATATCGTCACACTTGTGCGCGATGAATTATTGAATCTCGTCGCCAAAGCAGAGGAAAAAGGTGTAAGGCGAGACCAAATCATTTTGGATCCTGGTGTCGGATTTGGTAAAACGGTTCAACAAAACATGCAATTAATAAATGGTGTCGATGTGTTACGTTCTACAAGGTTTCCTGTCCTTCTGGGGACTTCTCGAAAATCGATCATTGGCCATGTTCTTGGTCTTGCAGTCGATGATCGTTTGGAAGGCACTGCGGCCACTGTTGCGCTCTCAGCCATTCGCGGCGCAGATGTTGTTCGCGTGCACGATGTCAAATTCATGGCAAGAATCGTTGCTATGTGTGATGCTATGGTGAGATCTTATGTACCTTCATAAAGTCTACGTGTCTTTAGGGTCTAATCTTGGCGATCGAGTGAAGTATTTACAACAGGCCGTCCTTGCTATGCATGATATAAAAGAGACGCATGTGACAGCCCTATCACGTATTTATGAGACAGATCCGGTAGGCTATACTGACCAACCCCTTTTTTTAAATGCATGTGCAGCTCTTATCACGTCATTGTCGCCTATACAAGTCTTAGATGCTTTACTCAACATTGAACATAAATTAGGCCGCGTACGCACTTTTCGTAATGGACCGAGAACGATTGATCTTGATTTACTTCTTTATGACGATTACGTGATTGATTTGCGACCATCACTAACGGTCCCGCATCCGCGGATGCACGAACGTGCTTTTGTGTTATTGCCTTTATGTGATGTGTCTACTGATCTGGAACACCCGACGTTTCACAAGCCTATCGCAAAACTGCGCGCCTCAGTGTCTGAAAAGGAGGGTATTCGATGCTACCGGACACATTTACTAAACGCTTACGAGCCTACCGGAAATTAAAAAATATGACACAGTATGAACTGGCTTCAGCTCTAGGGGTTTCCGTGGCGATCATCGGTTCCCTCGAACGGGGTACGCGCGATCCAAGCGAAATACAGATACAGCAGCTTACGGCAGTACTGCAAGTATCGCGCCTTGAATTAGGCGTAGAGTATGATACGCATGTTAAAGAACTAGGGGGCTTACTGTGAGTCAGTTAGCGGCATTACGATCTGTTTTGAAGCCCATCGAGATTGGCCATGTTACGATCTCACAACCGGTCATTCTTGCCCCCATGGCAGGCGTTTGTAATCCGCCATTTCGCAAATTAGCGAAACGACTTGGTGCAGGTATGGTATGTGCTGAGATGGTGAGTGATAAAGCTCTCGTACACAAAAACGAACGCACTCGTCACATGCTTACGATTGTTCCCGATGAACATCCTGTGAGTTTACAACTCGTTGGCTATGATATTGAAACGATGGTACAAGCCGCAGAAATGGTCAATGATCAGACGAATGCAGATATCATCGATATTAATATGGGTTGCCCTGTGCTGAAAATATACAAAAATGGTTCAGGAGCAGCGCTTGCTAGAGATCCATCGTATGCAGCAAGCATTGTTGAGGCTGTGGTCAAACGCGTCAAGCGGCCCGTGACGGTTAAATTCCGCAAAGGGTGGGATGACGGCCATGTTAACGCTGTAGAAGTGGCCAAAGCAGTTGAAAGTGCGGGTGCACAAGCTGTCACCATTCACGGTCGTACAGCAAAACAGTTGTATTCCGGTGAGGCTGACTGGTCGATTATTGGTGAAGTGAAGCAAGCTGTATCTATTCCTGTCATTGGCAACGGGGACGTCGTAACCCCTGACGATGCGTTGTCACTTTTGCAGCAAACAGGGTGTGATGGTGTGATGATTGGGCGAGGGGCATTAGGGAACCCTTGGATTTTTCGCGAAGTTACGCATTATCTTACGACAGGTGAACGATTAGCTTCTCCAACCGCAAGAGAGCGAATCAAAGTTGCTATTGAACATTTATATTTACTTGTCGAAGATAAAGGTGAGCATGTTGGCGTACGCGAAATGCGAAAGCATGCAGGGTGGTATCTTAAAGGTCTAACAGGAGCTGCTAATTTGCGTAAAGAAGTCAATGAACAGGAAACGCTTGATGCCATGGAATCTTTACTTCTAAGCATGATGCAAGAATCATAAAGCATAGTAGTGGCTATTTGTGGCAAACTACGCAAGCTTTTGTGCTACGTACAAGTTCTGTCTGGTACGCGTTGACAGTACCAGACAGATACCATATAATTACCCAAGATTACGAACCGATACGTTTCACAGGGGCACTGTCAGAGGCAAGCTGACAGTGTTTTGCAGTCACTTGACGCCTCTCGCGTCTGTTTGTAAGGAAAGCGTTCAGGAGGAGTGAGCTGTATGTCCGACAAAGAGGTTCTTCTAACCCCTGCGGGACTTAATAAGCTAGAAGAGGAATTAGAGAGTTTAAAATCAGTGAAGCGCAGAGAAGTAGCAGAGCGCATTAAAGTGGCGATTAGTTACGGTGATATCAGTGAAAACTCCGAATACGAAGACGCGAAAAATGAGCAAGCTTTCGTTGAAGGACGGATTATCACACTTGAAAAAATGCTTCGCAATGCGCGCATCATTCACGAAGAAGAGGTCGATACCGGTATGGTAAGTATCGGATCAACCGTTCGCCTACGTGATATCGAGTTTAAAGAAGATATCGAGTTTCATATCGTCGGATCGGCAGAGTCTGATCCCTCTGAAAACCGCATTTCCAATGAATCACCTGTCGGGCGCGCCTTACTAGGCAAAACTGTGGGGTCGATGGTGGAAGTTACGGTTCCTGCGGGGACGATTCAATACGAAGTGCTAGAAATTAAAAAATAGTGTGATGTCATCGCCGGCCAGATAGTTGCCGGCGATGTAGTGCATTGAGAGGATGAAAGAAAAATGAGCGCGCAGGATTTTGGCGCAGCCAATGAGCAGGATCAAAACCGTTTGGAAGAGACGGGAGATGTGTTTGCACTTCGTCGGGCAAAGCTTGATGAATGGCGTGATGCTGGTATTGATCCTTTTGGTATCAAATTCAACATAACCCATCATGCAGGACAAGTACTTCCTGTTACTCGTGATCTTTCTAAAGAAGAACTTGAAACACAAAATATCTATGTGCATATGGCTGGGCGTCTCATGGCCAAAAGGGTTCATGGCAAAACGGTATTTGGCCATCTGCAAGATGAGACGGGAACCATTCAGATCTATGCCAGGCTGGATGCTTTAGGTGAAGATAGCTTTACATTGTTCCAACTACTTGATATTGGAGATATCGTTGGGGTTCAGGGACGCATTTTTAAAACAAACCGAGGTGAAGTAACTGTTCACCTCGACGGATTTACTTTACTTAGCAAATCTCTTCGTCCATTACCTGAAAAATGGCATGGACTAAAAGATGTAGAGACTCGCTATCGCCGTCGCTATGTGGACCTTATCGTAAACCCAGACGTTCGCGAAACGTTTATCATACGCAGTAAGATCATTCGATCGATGCGTAATCATTTGGAAGAGCAAGGGTTTCTTGAGGTGGAAACACCAACGTTACACACTGTGGCAGGCGGTGCAGCAGCGCGACCTTTTTTGACGCATCATAATGCGTTAGATATGTCGCTTGTGATGCGTATTGCCCTGGAACTGCACTTAAAGAGGTTGATCGTTGGGGGTCTTGAACGTGTCTACGAGATAGGCCGTGTATACCGTAACGAGGGTGTATCGACGAGGCATAATCCTGAGTTTACCATGATGGAATTGTATGCGGCGTACATGGATTTTCACGATATGATGGAGCTTACGGAGAATCTCATTGCACAAATAGCACAAGACATTCGGCATAGTACGGAAATTTCCTATGGAGAACATCCTGTTTCGTTGAAAACCCCGTGGCGGCGAGCGCATATGGTTGATTTGATTAAAGAAGTGACGGGCGTGAATTTCTTTACCCTAAGTACAATCGAACAAGCTCGTGAGGTTGCTCTACAACATGGCGTGACTATTCAGCCAATGCACGAGTTTGGCCATATCGTAAATGAGTTTTTCGAACAAAAAGTGGAACACACGATTACAGATCCGACGTTTGTCTATGGTCATCCCGTCGAGATCTCACCTTTAGCCAAGATGAATAAAGAGGATCCACGTTTCACAGATCGTTTTGAGTTGTTTATTTTGGGGCGTGAATATGCTAACGCCTTTAGCGAACTCAATGACCCGATTGATCAGCGCGAACGTTTTGAAGCACAACTTCGTGAACGAGAACAGGGCAATGATGAAGCGCACGAAATGGATGAGGACTTTCTCATGGCCTTGGAATATGGTATGCCACCTACAGGTGGTCTAGGCATTGGTATCGATCGTTTAGTGATGTTATTGACTGATCAGCCTTCTATTCGTGATGTATTGTTGTTCCCTTTGCTTCGCCCATCTGTGGATTGATCGTCTTAGGGCAAAGAAGAAGCGGAAGATTCCATCACGCTTTGATGCTGTGATGGAGCCTTCCTTCTCAACGGATAGACAAATGAATGGTAGAAATTTCATTACCTTTTTCTTGCCTATTTTGGTACTTGCCCTTGCGAAGAGGCTACCTGTTATGTATAATAATAAATGTTCTGCGGAAGTGGCTCAGGGGTAGAGCATCGCCTTGCCAAGGCGAGGGTCGCGGGTTCGAATCCCGTCTTCCGCTCCACGTTTTTTTAGGGGGCCTATAGCTCAGTTGGTTAGAGCGGCCGGCTCATAACCGGTTGGTCCCAGGTTCGAGTCCTGGTGGGCCCACCATGACATTTGTGCCCGTAGCTCAGCTGGATAGAGCGCTTGACTACGAATCAAGAGGTCGGGAGTTCGAATCTCTCCGGGCACACCATTTTTGTCTCTATATGCGGGCGTAGTTCAATGGTAGAACTTCAGCCTTCCAAGCTGATAGCGTGGGTTCGATTCCCATCGCCCGCTCCAAAAAAAGCACTAAAGCATATAAAGGTCGCCACTAGGCGGCCTTTTTAATGTCTAAAGTGCAAAAAGAAACAGCGGCGATAGTTGGATTTGTATAGAAATCAAGCGGCCGATTATGGCAGATGTGATCTATTTGAACGGCGGATGTCTTTCGAAACATACCGCATTTTATCCACATTATGATAGTATTCGAATTGGAAACTGGATGATTTTTCATGGGGGGTTGTCTGGGGATGAGGGAGTTGCTGCGCGCCCGGGGAATGTATCGGAATTTTGATGGATTTACAGCAGTGCAAGGTGTAAGTTTGGAGCTTTATGAAGGGGAAATTGTAGCGCTACTGGGTCCCAATGGTGCTGGTAAGAGCACGACGATGCGAATGCTGACGGGACTGCTCGAGCCGACGCAAGGAGAGGTCTCCTATTGTAACTACGACTTATCTCATGATGTTTTGGAGGCAAAGCATCAGTTTGGATTTGTCGCTGATGAACCGATGATGTTAAGCGCCTTGACAGGATTGGAATATATTCAATTTGTGGCGGGTCTCTATGGTTGTTCGAGCGAGGAAATTTTAGAGCGGGCCAATCCTCTCATCGATCGTTTTGCGCTTAGAGCTTCCATTCATAAACGCGCCACGAGTTACTCGCACGGCATGAAGCAAAAATTGGCCCTCATCGCACAGTTGGCACACCAACCTAAGGTCCTCGTGGCGGATGAGCCGTCAGTTGGACTCGATCCCGGTAGTGCCGCCGCAATGCAGGATATCTTCCGTGCTTACGCTAGTTTCGGTAACGCCATCTTACTGTCAACGCACTTATTTGATATGGCTCAATCGTTGGCGACGCGAATTGTCATGATGGCAGGGGGGCACATTGTGGCTGATGGGACACTCACGGAACTCACCAAGAGTGGGGAATCGCTGCATCAAGTGTTCATGCGGTTAACGGGGGAGGCAGCGATGACATCATGATAGGATACCTCTTGAGGTGGCAGTTACTCTTCTTAAAGCGCGATTTATTGTCGATAAAAGGCATGATTCCGCTCTTGGCCAATATTGCCTTTCAAGTCATTCTATTGACAAGCCTGTTTGCATCACCGCAAGATTTTGCCGACAACCTGACCATGGTTGTCATCTACGCTTCCGCGTTTGCCATCTCTCAGACTACAACTATGTATGCGCAAGCTCTAGAGGTGACATCATCTGGATTGTTAGGCATTGCGCCCATCCCGGCCCGCCCGCGGGTCGCAATGGCGATGTTTGAGATGCTGGTGACAGTAACCTTACAAGCATTTGTCATCTCGCTTGGCCTTGGTATCGGGCTGATGGGGCAGGTCAATGTTCTCGGTGGTTTGTTAGTTTGGATCCTGTCTTTTTTTGCTGCGCTCTTTCTGTATGGGGGTGTTGCTGTTGGCTTCACGGCTTTCATTACAATAGTGCTACCGGCTAAATACCGAAAGTCGGCAGCAGCCCTGACAAGTATGTTGTATGTCGTGGCGATGATTTTGTATCTGGTCGTGAAGCACAGGTTCCCTGACGTCATTACGCGTTTTGCGGATGTGTTCATTAATACAGCAGCACATGGATTTGGACCAGAAGGACAATCTGTCTGGTTCTTTGGGTCAATGCTATTTGGCCTCGTTCTTGGCATGGTGCCGATGGCCTGGGCCTACGGGAAGATCTTGTTGCAGACGACACCTTCTGCGAACACGGACTCGAAAACTTATAATTCTCGCATAGTGCCTCGAGGCATTACTCAGATATTCTTCTGGCGTGAGCGCATCGCTTTTACGAGAAACCATACCCTTGCGGCGGTACTCGTCATCGGCATTGTAGTGGTGATGCTCATTCCCAGTGGCTTCAATACATTTTTTTTCATTTACCTTGGCGTGCAGATGGGCGCCTTCATTCTCTCAATAGGCCATCCGAAGTCGCTGGCGTTGATTTACACGACTCCGATGATGCCTTCAAAAATATGGACGAGTCGGATTATCGCATTATTGCCCATCACGAGCATCGGTACAGTTGCGTTTCTTTTTGCAAGTATCCTGCATGCCGGAGGAATCAGCATCGCAATGGCCATATGTGACATACTTCTACCATTTGCAGGACTGTTTGGCGTATCGTTTACGCTCATGCTTGATCCTTCGATGTTTACAACCACATCGAGAAAAAAGCAGTCCATAGCAAAAGTGCTGACGTCGACCATCCTCTTTTCCTTCGTTCCCCTTGGCCTTGGTTTCTTATGTGACTCACAGCCTTGGATCGGCGTCGTGATAAGCGTGGGTATCATCTTCGGGCTCCTGTTTTACGGCACTAGAGTACTCAATACAAAGAAATCCGTGAGATATTTATTCCAGTGAGCGTATAGACGGGGCTGCCCAATTAGAAACCCGCAGTTGGTGCAGTAAACTAAGCATCAATAAACGATTCAATTGCAAAACGTGGAGTTTGATTTTCTGACGCAGATGGGCCAAAGAGGACAGAAGACTATCCATCATTTTAAGGGGACGAAGTGTGGCGATATTTGATGTCCGCTTTAATCGAATGTGGACGGATAATGTATGTACGTAACGATTGCTAACTCAAAAAGTTCTGGATGATTTGACAGATGATTCATTAAACCAGCAAGCTTATCTTGAAGGTCATACTTTGGGGAGCATTGTATGGCACTTTACAATCAGCATCCCAGAATATTTAGCCCATTTTGAGTTGAAGGTAGATAAGATTGAAATTGCAGAAAACATTCCAACTTCAACCAAAGAAATTTCTGAAACCTTTAGAAAGGTAAGTGCCCAAGCGGCAACAGTAATAGAGTAACAGTGGGCAGATGAGTCTCTAGAACAAGTACAGAATGCGTTTAAAAGAGAAGAATCAAATGCTTCAATTCTTTTGGGGCTAAAGCACATTGTTCATCATCGTGGACAAGCAACAATTCTTATTCGCCAAGCAGGGCTAAAACCTTTTAGTGTGGATGGATTACCGAAAGAAGATTGGATTAATTTAGGTGTTGAAAATTCACCAAGTTTGTGACGGTAAACCACACAAACGGGGCCTATGCTATTCAGGATTCGCCACCGTATGCGCAAGTAGACTTTGAGCTAGGTTGCCGTAAAAATGCAGGTCTCGCCAAAACAAGCGAGACCTGATCAGGAAAATAACGATTTGTCCGAAGCATGCACTTGTGGGAATTCTTCGTCCACGAATCAAATCGTACCTTACTTCACGAGCGAATCGCAGAGGTTTCACAATCTGCTCCCGTCTTTGGCGCCGAATTTTTCGTGGATGGGTAAGATTTGCTGTTTGTCGTCGAAAAATGCGCCATTCGCCTTTTCGATTTCGGGGGCTGTTGCCACATACACCCCAATCGGGCATTCCACTTTCGCCGTTACGCCGGTCCCTTCCAAGCGTCGCGCCAACTCAAAAGCAAAACTTATCCTGAGGAACATCGCGTGAGTTATCGCTCTCATATGGCTATAGTTGTTTTCGAGCTGGATATCGGACAAATCGATTTTTGGATTCTTGAGAAATCGAGGGTTCCCCGCTACGGTGATCACCCTCGACGGACGACTTTCTTTTAACACATCAAGCAACTGGTTCGTCAACAAGAAATGATCGAGCACGTTGACCGCAAACATCCGGTCGATCCCGTCGGGTGTCCGCTGTTTTTCAAAGTACATCGCGCCACCTACATTTGCAAGAACATCCAGGCGGTCATACTTCTGCTGACGACGACGACCTTTCCGCCCATCTTAGCTATCCCTGTGGCCATGGCCTTTCCGACTCCGGATGTCCCTCCCGTGATCAGAAACACTTTATCCTTTACATCTATGGATATTTTGTTCATCTTTCACACCCCGCCGGAATAATGTTTGCAATAAAATCGAACATTGCATTACGCTGTGCATCGGGAATTCCATTCCACATTTCCGTTTGCATACCCCCTAAACAGACTGCATTGACTCGCAAGGGAGCGAGTTCCACTGCCAGCGCTTGAGTCAGCGCCTCGGTCGCGCCGGTTAGACTCGCTCCAATTGACGAACCTGCGATTCGTTTACAGACCGTGCCGCCAAGGCGTAACCAATGCCCGAAGTTCCACCAACGATTACGACGCGATGATTTTTTAGTGACACGTTTCATCCCTCCGGTGCTGTTACTTACATCCTGCGCAACAAACGGAACATATACTCCGTTTAATATACGGAATGAAAACTCCGTTTGTCAATATGGTGTAAAATGTGCTCTAAGGGGTGTCGTCTAAATGTCAATAAAGAAGCCTTCCGGATCACGAGACAATGAGAGTGTGAATTTTACCGATACGACTTCCGAACAAAAAACATTACGAGCAGACGCCAGACGAAACAGAGAGCGTGTACTTGAAGTTGCAACGAAGGTCTTTGCTACTGAAGGGTTAGCCGTGCCAATAGATGAAATTGCAGGTCGTGCGGGTGTGGGGATAGGAACTGTATATCGTCACTTTCCAACGAAAGAAGCGTTGTTTGAAGCCGTAATTGTCAACTTTAAGCAACATCTCATCGAAAAGGCCGAGGAAATGCTTGTACAGGACGATTCAAATACGGCTTTTTATAACTTTCTGTCATTAATGCTGAGAGAAAGCACAGTGAACAGGGCAATTATCGCCGCTATTGCAAGTTCTGCAGTGAATGCTCATCGTCCACTTACTGGTATCTCATTGGATTTTCAAAATACACTCGAGAAACTGCTAAAGCATGCACAGGAAGCGAAGTCCGTGCGAGATGATATTCGAGTAACCGATGTCACAGCTATTTTATTTGGTTTGGCACGAAGCATGGAACAGTACAGCGATGATCCCGAATTACCGGAGCGTATCCTGTCCGTACTATGTGATGGTCTACGCCGACGTTAATTAAGTTTATTAAACGATGCCAGTGTAGTTTGTTGAACTCCCTCACGTCAATTATGTTACGTGCAAAACAACTGACAAATAATCTCACATACTTATTCTTGAAAGGTGGTAACACAAAGTGTCAGATGACAAAATTCTCACCATACAAAAATTGGCGTTCCCATGGGAAACAGAAAATCCCTTTCTTATATCCGTGCATCACAAAGATGCTTATCCTCAAGGAAATGAAGAACAAGGACCGGTTGCATCCCTAGAAGGTAGAAATCTCGGTCAGGACTTTACGCTACGAGATGGATTTAGAATGTATCATGGAACCCGTGTACCCGGATTTCCGGTCCATCCTCATAAAGGATTTGAAACAGTTACGGTCGTTCTTAACGGGTTCGTAGATCACTTTGACTCAACTGGATCATTTGGACGCTACGGAAATGGAGATGTTCAGTGGCTTACAACTGGACGAGGAGTTCAACACACCGAAATGTTTCCTCTTATCTATCAAAATAAAGATAATCTTTTAGAGTTATTCCAAATTTGGATAAATTTAAATCATGAAAACAAATCTGCTCCACCTGAATATAAAATGCTTTGGGCTGAGGATATTCCGGAAACAGGGACTGTTAGTTCCAACGGGAAAAAAACAAACATACGATTGATTGCCGGAAGTTTTGAGGAAAAAACCAGTTTAGAACCAAATAATGCTTCTTGGGCGAAAAACCCCAATCATCATGTGGGCATTTTTCTGGTTCATTTAGAGCCACACGCATCGTTGTCCCTCCCACCAGTATCAAAATCATTAAATCGCAATCTTTATTTTTATCAAGGCGACACAATTGATATCGAAGGAATCACAGTTGAATCTTACCATCGAGTCAAACTTGCCGGCGATCAAGAGATTGTAGTTACAAATGGTTCTGTGGATGGATACATACTCATTCTTGAAGGAGAACCTATTCAGGAAGAAGTCGCACAGCACGGTCCATTTGTTATGAACACACGGCTAGAGCTCCTTGAAGCATTTGAGGAGTATCAAAGATCACAATTTGGAGGGTGGCCATGGGGGCGTCCAGACCCAGTCAACGATCGCGATGCAAGAAGATTTGCCTGTTACGCCAATGGAACAATTGAAAAAAGATAGTACGATTCATCGTGTTCGGTGGCTATTCGAATAATTTGGCGTATTGCGCGTATCCTTCCTTGACTAACTCTTCCTTTGGAATAAACCGTAAGGAAGCTGAGTTAATGCAATACCGTAATCCGCCTTTTTCACGTGGCCCATCATCAAATACATGGCCTAAATGGGCATCTGCCTTTTGACTACGGACTTCTGTTCGAATCATGCCATGGCTGTAATCTGATTTTTCGAGAATTTTTTCTTCCTGTAGAGGTTTTGTAAAACTTGGCCAACCACATGCTGAATCAAATTTATCTAAGGAAGAGAACAACGGTTCACCTGAGACGATATCTACGTAAATGCCATCGCGATGATTATCCCAATATTCGTTAGAGAATGGCTGTTCTGTTGCCCCGTGTTGTGTGACATTATACTGCAAAGGGGTCAGCCGTTTTCGTAATTCTTCATCATTCATATCGTTCATTCCCTTCTCTTGTCATACTTTTATCCTTAATAGTACCATGAAAATATGCCGCGACGACATAACGTGTAAAAGTGAAAAATCTGCGGGACTATTTGCTACCACCGTCTTGTTTCCCGTTGGTCAATGGATTATTGCAGGTGGGGCTGTACTTGTGGCACTTGGGCTCACAATAAATGCGAAAATAGCAACCAAACATGCTAACGAAGGATTGTCGAACCTACGAACTAAGCAAATAGAATGACTTCGTTTGTAAACATATCATTTACAAAATCATTACAAAAACATAATGCGTTCTTTATATCCACTTTATAAAATCGAGGTGTACATATCGATGAAGATTGATTCAATTGAAACGACTTCATAAGTGAGTCAATAGGGAGAGAGAATAATGCCGGCGAATTCGGCTGTATTGCGGACGTTTGATGAAAGTGGACTTCAGAAGTTCCATTGGCGCACGATCATGACAACGGGAATGGGATTTTTCACCGATGCCTATGACCTATTTATTATCGGTACGGTTACAGCCATTCTCACGCCTATATGGCATTTATCGACAGGTCAATTGGCACTTCTTAATAGCACATCTCTTGCAGCCGCTGCCTTAGGAGCACTTTTCTTTGGCAAACTTATGGATCGATTGGGCCGAAAAGCCATGTATGGTACAGAAGTAATCATGCTTGCTATTGGTGCCATATGTTCAGCTTTTGCGCCATCTTTTGTTTGGCTGATAGTATTTCGTTTTCTTGTCGGACTTGGTATCGGAGGAGATTATCCAACAAGCTCGGTTATTATGAGTGAATATGCGAACCGTAAAAATCGTGGTTTTCTTGTAACGTTAGTGTTTTCTATGCAAGGTTTAGGATTGTTAGCAGGGCCATTAATTGCTTCCTTGCTTTTATCAACAGGTATGTCGCATGATATTGCATGGCGTGTCATGCTCGGACTTGGAGCTATCCCGGCAGCTTCCGTTATTTATTTGCGAAGAACTATGCCAGAAACACCAAGATTTCTTATTACCGTGAAACAAGATGCAAAAAAAGCTGCTGAAGTCGTTTCCGGACTGACAGGCAAACACGTCGAATCCTCATCAGTAGAAGTGGTTGCGAAACAAACGCTATGGAATCGTAAAAATTTGCTTCGGCTTGTTGGTACGGCAGGTAGCTGGTTTCTTATCGACGTTGCTTTTTATGGCAATGGTGTTTCGTCCCAATTGATTTTGAAGGCTTTGTTGCCAAATGCGACCTTAGTAACGACAACTTTGGTTGCGACGACTATTTTCTTAGTTGCTGCCTTACCAGGATATTTTGTCGCAGCAGCTTTTATGGACCGAATAGGCCGTAAGGTTATACAAAGCGTCGGGTTCGGCGTTATGGCATTAGCTTATCTTTCGTTATTCATCGTTCCGACTATCGTAAAATTACCTATTTTATTTCTTATCATCTATGCAGTAAGTTACTTTTTTATCGAATTTGGCCCTAATACAACCACATTTCTCGTACCAACAGAAGTGTTTCCGACTAGCCTTCGCGGCACGGCACATGGCATATCAGCCGCTGGCGGTAAGATTGGTGCGTTTTTAGGTGCATTCGTTCTGCCTGGTATTTTAAAAGCGTTTGGGTTAAGTACAACGATGGGTCTTTTGGCAGGCGTTTCAGCCTTGGGGATTTTATTGACGATATTCACGATTCCGGAGATGAAGCAACGTTCTTTAGAAGAAAATGAAACGGTCACAAAACGGGCAGAAGAACCAAAGCACACCGTAGCTGCTGTGAAATATTCTTAATGAATTGATTGTATGTACCGTGATGAGGATGGTTGTGATGGAGACATCTACGAACTTTAACAGTACTGATGAATCGTTATTGGAATGTCTTTCCGTACTGTCTGATCGTCAACGAAGCCGTATTGTCGTTCAGTTGACTAAAGGCGAGTATTGCTCCTGCGAACTTGTTAAATTGCTTGGTATCCGTCAGAACACACTCTCTCATCACTTGAAAATTTTGCGTGATCAAGATATCGTTTGGTCACGCAAACGACCTTCTGACCAACGTTGGATTTATTATCGTTTAAACCCCGATAAACTGCGTTTATTGTCTGGTGTGCTGTCATCTTGGGCGATTCTTGCTGATGCGTCGGTTTTTCCATGTTCGTTTCCCTAGATTTCGTGAAAAAGTGCCAAGGACAAATGGTAAAGCTAACAACGAAGTGATGACCAAGATGCCAAGTACAATCGATACTGGATTGAAGAGTTGGGCATCTAAAGCAGGTTCATACGTGATCGTATCAGCAGTATGTGATTCGATGTTTACAAATTGGCCGTCGGCAGAAAATCTTTTTGCTTTTGCAGGAATTCTTGTGGTTTCATAGCCATTAAAAAAAAGCAGGTTACCGTTGTTATCTGTGCCATCGTATTGCCAAGGTGCGATTACTGTCTGACCAATCGTTGCTTCTGTAGCTAATGGGTTGCCTGTCTCAAATGGATTCAGGGACAGGATGGTAGTCGTTGTAAAGAAAGCGATGATAAAGAGTCCGATCATAAGAGAGAGCGTTGTTGTTCGGCGCCGCTTTGCCCGTTTGTATTTACTTGTGGTAAATTGTCTCAACTTCCGCCCATTCCCTTCCTAAAGTAAAGACTCGTTATTACGAATCTATGAAAACTGCACACAAAAATGACCATGATTTCGATTTCTAGGAATAGCTTGACATACAATGTGTAAGCGATTACGTTTACTGTGTTATCGTTAGCATGACTGATAAGTAAAGAGAGGAAGGATAGTATGACGTTGCGCGTTGCTACGATTGGATCAGGCTTAATTGCCCGTATGGCCCATGTTCCAGGTTACCAAAAGGCGGGGGCAGAAGTGGTTGCTACCGTGGATATTGTGGAGGCAAGAGCGAAAAAATTAGCTGAAGACTTTCATATCGAGAGTGCCTATACGAATTATCATGACATGTTAGCTAGATCAGACATTGATGCAGTTAGCATTTGTGTTCCGAATCATTTACATAAAGAAATTACGATTGCAGCACTCAAGGCGGGTAAGCATGTTCTGTGTGAGAAACCGATGGCAACAACCGTTGATGAAGCCAAAGCTATGCTCGACGCATCTAAAGAATCGGATAAGATTCTCATGATTGGATTCAATAATCGTTTTCGCTCGGATGTTCAACGACTCAAAAAATTTATCGATCGTGGGCAATTGGGTGATATCTATTATGCGAAAGCAGGGTATGTACGGAGACGCGGAACGCCGTTTGGTTGGTTTACTGTAAAGCAGGAGTCAGGTGGAGGCCCTGTTATCGACATTGGTGTTCATGCGATTGATTTGACGCGTTACTTAATGGGAAATCCGCGCCCAGTAACTGTCATGGCATCGACCTATAAAAAGTTCGGTCACTATGATCTTATGGATACAACGGCATGGTGTTCATCCGATGTAATTGATGGGCTTCGCACTGGTGAAGAATTTGACGTAGAGGACCTTGCTGCAGCCCTTATTCGTTTTGATAACGGTGCCACGATGACAGTGGACGTTTCTTGGGCAGCTAATCTTGAAAAACGCGATAATTTGTATGCGTCTTTATACGGTGATAAAGCTGGAGCACAACTCAGCCCTGATCTCACCATTTTTGGAGAACAAGATGGCATGCTAACGGATTCAAAAGTGAACACGGTCAATAAAAACACACATGAAGAAGAGATTAAACATTTTCTCTCTTGCATAGAAAAAGGGGAAACGCTAATTTCTACACCGCAACATGGTTTAGAAATTCAGCAAATTTTAAACGCTATCTATGATAGTGCGCGTACGGGGAAAAGTGTCGATTTACCGTTACTTCAGTAGAGTCAGTAGTTTATAAGAAAGGATGATCTTTACTGTGCTAAAGGGACTTACCAGAATGGGTCTGGGGGAAGTAGGGTCACTACAAGATTTTATTCTTGTAGCTTCTGCTCATGGATTTCAGGCGATCGATGCAGACGGTAAAGAGATCGTAGATATGGTGCAAACCATGGGAATACAGGGTGCGCAGGACTTTCTAACACAGCACGCTATGCGCATTGGCTCGTTTGGTTTGCCAGTAGAATGGCGACACACAACGCAACAGTTTCAACAGAGTTTGACTGACCTTGCAAAATCCGCTGATGCTGCTACTAAAATTGGGTGTACGGCTTGTTGTACCTACATATTGCCATCAACTGATTATGCTTCGGCATCATTTATGGCGATTGCAACGTCGCGCATGCGAACATGTGCCGAAATTCTTGATGCTTACGGTATTTCCCTTGGCCTTGAATTTGTCGGACCACATCATTTACGGACTACGTGGAAGAACCCATTGATCTGGACGATGGACGATACGCTCGCTTGGATCGATGCGATCGATAAGAAAAACGTTGGATTGTTGCTGGATGCCTATCATTGGTATACGACAGAATCTACTTTGGAAGACCTTTTGGCGTTACGTGCGTCGCAAGTTGTTCATGTTCATGTCAATGATGCGCCAAATATTCCGATACCAAACGTATTGGATAATGATAGATTATATCCTTTAGAGGGTGTTATTGATCTTGCAGGATTTTTGCGAGCGCTTGATACGATTGGTTACAAAGGGGTCGTTGCTCAGGAAGTAATATGTTTAAATAAAACTGGGGAATCCTCAGAAGAATTGCTTACAAAGTCGGAGAAGGCATTTACGGCGATGTTTGAAAAAGCTGGAGTGGCCTACTAACCAACAGGTAATTTATTCATCAAATGGACGCCAAGCGTCCATTTTTTGTCATACGTTTTTAAACTTATCTTGTCAATAAAAGGGTCAGAACTAAGGCCCTTTTAGAGAGACTGCGAACACAGCAGACGTCACACAGGTTTGATGCCTTAGTCCTGACTGCAAGGCTAGCAAAGGATTACTCAAATTTTACTACTTGTTGCGTACGATCTGATTCAAAGGCAGCTTCTAGCAAGCGCATAACACGCAATACTTCGTCATCTTTAACGATTTTTTGCGCTTTTCCTTCCAACGTATCAGCAATATTGTGATAGAAATCACGTACGTCTGATGCGATGCGAAAGATAGGTTCTTCTATAATGGAATCATCGACGCGCGGAGCCATCGTCTTGGTAAGTCCGGCACCGGCAACAATAGGCACTGCGTCATGACCACTTTCAGCCATGAGATGAACTATTTTTCCAGTCATACTCCAATTCTCAATCATGGCTGTTCCAGTTGTACCTGTCACGTACCACAAGGGCAGGTTAATATAGTTTGCAGTGCCAACTTCCATGAGCGCGGTTTTACCGCTTTCAAACGTTACAAAGAGGCGAAATCCGTCGTCAACTTCGTTATTATGGATGTGTGTAAACTGACAATAGACGTGCGTAACTTTTTCTTTGATCATGAGCAAAAGGCGATCGATTAGATGAACGCCCCAGTCAAGCAGCATGCCGCCACCAAATTCGCTTTGTTGCCGCCAATCACCAGGGATTCCACGTGAGCCATGAATGCGTTGCTCAATATGTGTGATAGTCCCTAAAGAGCCTTCATCAACGAGACGTTTGATCACGAGGAAATCTTCGTCGAAGCGACGGTTTTGATGCACGGTAAACAATTGACCAGTCCGCTTAGCGACATCGTAGATTTCAAGAAGTTCGGCACTATCCATTGTAACCGGTTTTTCACTGATGACAGCTTTTCCAGCCTCTAAAGCAGCAATAGCGATTTCTTTGTGTACATGATTTGGTGTGGCAATCAGTACAATATGGACTTCTGGGTCAGCTAAAACATCTTGTAATTGCTCATAGACATGATAACCCATATCTTTTGCAAAGACTTGGCGATCAGGTTTTATGTCGTAGGCACCGACAATGTGCATATCAGCCAGGGTGCTGATCAATCGGGCATGTTCACTGCCCATGCCACCCAGCCCAACGATGGCTACTCCGAAGGAACGAGTACGCATAACAAACCTTCTTTCTTTGAAATGTTTTTTTCAAATTGAGTGTATCATAGATTGACGCAGACAAAGGAAACTTGTTTTGACGTAATTGGGGGGACACTATGTTTACAGTACTAAAAAAGTTATCCTGGTTTTTTCGACAATATAAAGGTCGCTATGCGATTGCTTTGACGTTACTAGTGATTTTAAATTTTGTCGAAGTCGTTCCGCCTGCATTGATTGGTCATGTGATTGATCAAATGAATAAGGGAACTTTAACCTATGTATTGATGCTACAAGTGATTTTTATCTACTTAGGGTTGATTGTCGTGAGTTATCTATTCGGATTTATATGGCAGTACCAATTATTTGGGGGAGCTAACATCTTACAAAGGACGCTACGATCACGGCTGATGCACCAATTTTTGCGTATGACGCCCACCTTTTATGAAAAAAATCGTACAGGGGACTTGATGGCACGCGCCACGAATGATCTTGTTGCAGTCTCCGAAACAGCTGGTTTTGGCATTTTAACCTTGATTGACTCAACAACGTACTCAGCGACGATTCTTTTGACGATGGCTGTTTTAGTCAGTTGGAAACTTACCCTGTTTTCCTTACTTCCGATGCCTATTATTTCATTTATCATGACAAAGTATGGGAAAAAGGTGCATGAACGATTTATCTTAGCTCAAAATGCGTTTGGCGTTATGAATAACAAGGTGCTTGAATCAATTGCAGGCATACGTGTGATGCGCGCCTATGTACAAGAACGGGCACAAGAAAAACGATTTGCTGAAACAGCGTATGATGTTTATCAAAAAAATGTCGATGTTGCTAAAATCGATTCCCTTTTTGAACCGACGATTAAGATCTTGGTTGGCTTGATGTACTTAATTGGCATTGGCTATGGTGCCTATCTTGTCTTTCAAAGTCAGATTACGTTGGGTGGACTGACAGCATTTAATGTGTACCTAGGTATGCTGATATGGCCGATGCTTGCCATTGGTGAATTGATTAATACCATGCAACGGGGAAATGCCTCACTAGATAGAGTAACAGATACGTTATCGTATAAGGAAGATGTCAAAGAACCATTGCACCCTATTGCGTTAGCCATTCCGGAAGTGATTCTGTTTGATAAGGTAACGTTTCGTTATCCGTTATCAGCAAAAGATAATTTGCAGGATATTTCACTCGCGATTCGGCGTGGGGATACGCTTGGTATTGCCGGACGTGTGGGCAGTGGGAAAACAACATTGATCAAACAACTTTTGCGAGAATATGAGCCACCAAGTAGCGGCCAACTTACGATAAATGAGGTACCTATTGAAGAACTGGCCTTCTTTACCTTACACGGTTGGTTAGGCTATGTGGCGCAAGAGTCAATGCTGTTTTCCCGCACTGTTGAGCAAAACGTACGTTTTGGGGCAACGGATGCATCGATCGATGATGTGATGCATGTTTTGTCGATGGCGAGTTTTACAAAAGACTTAGCGACCTTAGACAATGGATTGCAAACGCTCGTTGGCGAACGCGGCATCTCTTTATCTGGCGGACAAAAACAACGGATTGCTTTGGCTAGAGCCTTACTCGTGGATCCGGAGATTTTGATACTTGATGATGCGATGTCTGCTTTGGATGCAAGAACGGAAACTCATATTATCGAGGCGATTCGGTCATCGAGAAAAGGGAGAACAACGCTTATAGCTACCCATCGATTGTCCGCGATCAAACATGCGAATCGGATTGTTGTTTTGGATGAAGGACGCATTGTCGAAGAAGGCACCCATGAAAGTTTATTGAGGCTTCGCGGTTGGTACTATGAGCAGTATGTTCGACAACTTGCGCAAGATGGCCCGATCGACGATGATCCTCTCGAGACACAGATGACTGTAGAGGAGCTGAGAACGTGAGTTCGATAAAACGTCTCTTGCATTACGGACTCTTTTATAAACGCACTATTTTTTTGGCGTTTGCGATGTTACTTGTCTCCGTATTAGCGGATTTGACGGGTCCGATGATTGCTAAGAATCTGATTGATCAGCATATCGTGGGCATTGCTACGACTTTTTATCAAACAAAAGGGCAAGAAGCTGATGCTGTTAAGTATCAAGGGCGATGGTTTAAACGTGGGACGTATTTTTTACCGCACGAAAAACGAGGTCAGCCAATCACTTTGGTATCAGCCAACCAAACTTTGTATGAGTTGTCAGGTAAGCTTCCAGCAAACGTATCGGATGAACATGTTTCGGGTAATACGCTTACTTTTTTACGTGGTAAACAACAGGTAGCTGTGCAGGTACATTCACTAACGAACAAGCAAATTTTCGCATTCTATCAGCCGGAAGTACCGAAAATGCTGGTTCTTGCAAGTTTCTATTTTGGCTTAATTGTTTTATCGGCTATTTTCACATATGGTCAACGATTTCTATTACAAATCTCCGCCAATCGCATTTTACAGCGGATGCGTACAGATGTATTTGGTCAGATTGCGCGGTTGCCTATTCGCTACTTTGATTCCATACCAGCAGGTAAGATTGTGTCCCGTATCACGAATGATACAGAAGCTATCCGTGAGTTCTATGTGACTATTGCGGCAAATGTGCTATCAAGTTCTGTGACGATGGTGGGTATCTACATCGCCTTATTTCTTCTCAATCGTCAACTTGCTCTTATTTGCCTCTTATTGCTACCTATCTTAGCTTTGTGGGTTGTATTGTATCGTCATTACGCAGTTTCTGTTAATCACCGTATCCGTATCCTTTTAAGTGATATTAATGCCATGATTAACGAGACGTTGCAGGGAATTTCAATAATCAGGGCGTTTCATCGTCAAGAGCGTACCATGAAGGAATTTGAAGAACTTAACGAGACTTTTTTTAAGGAACAGATTCGTCTTCTTAGTGTTAATGCAGCTAGTGGTTGGAATCTCGTTGGTGTTTTACGAGGTCTGTTTTTTGTTGCTTTCATTGCTTATTTTTCGTTTCGTTATTTTCATTTATCTGGCATGATCCAATTTGGTGTACTCTATGCGTTTGTAGACTATTTGAATCGTTTGTTTCAACCTGTCGTACAATTGGTCAATCAATTATCCGGTATCGAGCAAGCTAAGGTTGCGGCCACTCGCGTTTTTGAATTGCTCGATGAACAGGGCGAAGACGTAGCAGAGGGTGTGCGTACACGGTATCAAGGCCACGTGCAATTTGATGACGTTTCTTTTTCGTACGATGGTGAAAACGATGTATTGCGAGGTATTTCCTTTGAAGCTCGTCCTTCTCAGACTGTTGCACTTGTTGGTCACACAGGGTCAGGGAAAAGTTCTGTCATGAATCTCTTATTTCGGTTTTATGATCCGCAGTCAGGTACAATCAAGATCGATGGGGAACAAAGTACATCGATACCAAGTCAACATTTACGACAACATATGGGTATCGTTCTTCAGGATCCCTTTCTCTTTACGGGCACCATCGCTTCCAATGTCAGCCTTGATGACCCTTCGATCTCGCGTGGGCAAGTTGAAAAAGCACTGCATGATATTGGTGCTGATCGACTATTTGCCAAATTGGAACGTGGCATTGATGAACCGGTTCTCGAAAATGGAAGCACACTGTCTGCAGGGCAACGTCAACTGATTTCTTTTGCACGAGCTCTCGCGTTTGATCCTGCTATCTTAGTCCTTGATGAAGCAACCTCGAGCATCGACACGGAGACGGAATCTGTTATTCAACAGGCGCTCGATGTGCTTAAGAAAGGTCGAACGACGTTCATTATTGCACATCGTTTATCAACGATTCGTCGTGCTGACTTGATCCTGGTTCTTGACCACGGCATGATCGTTGAACGTGGTACGCATGAGCAATTGCTTGCAAAAGGTGGTAAATACTTTACCATGGTACAATTGCAGTCAGGTACATTGTCTGCATAAAGAACGTATAAAGTTTGCGCTACTTTTAGTTCACCAAATTGTCTGTAAAAGATAGAGTAAATCCCGAACTTTGTGGTATGGTAATAGAAACACATAGATGGGGTGGAATACATGAGAAAGCACAATTTTAATGCAGGACCGGCGGCGCTACCGTTAGAAGTTTTGCAGACGGCTGCAGATCAACTGGTTGATTATCATGGCATCGGGATGTCGATCATGGAAGTATCGCATCGGTCATCAGATTACGAAGCGGTGCATAATCAAGCGCAACAACTACTTCGTGAATTATTGAACATTCCTGATAACTATAAGGTGCTTTTTCTTCAAGGAGGAGCATCGTTACAGTTTGCTATGGTGCCGATGAATTTTTTATCGCAAGATAAAGTTGCCTGTTACGTACAAACAGGTAATTGGTCCAACAAGGCATTGAAAGAAGCAAAATTGCTTGGAGAAACGAAGGTTGTTGCGTCGATCGATGCAACGCCAAAACGCATTCCTGATATCAAGCATCTTGATCTACCCGATAACGCCGCCTATGTTCATGTAACATCCAATGAGACCATTGAAGGGCTGGCCATGAAAGAATTTCCTGCAACAGGAGATATTGCGCTTATAAGTGATATGTCAAGCGATATTCTTTCACGGCCTATCGATGTGTCAAAGTTTGGACTTATCTATGCTGGTGCCCAAAAAAACTTGGGTCCGTCCGGCGTAACGATCGTCATAATTCGTGATGACATGCTGGATAAAGTCCCTGCAACATTACCATCGATGTTGCGTTATGATATTCATGCAAAAGGTAATTCGTTATATAACACACCGCCGACGATTGCCGTTTATCTAACAGGATTGGTCTTGCAATGGGTTAAAGACCAAGGCGGGTTACATAGCCTTGCGCAAAAAAACATTCGCAAAGCTGGTCTTATTTATGATGCGATCGATCGTAGTGAAGGTTTCTATGAAGGAATCGTTGCTAAGGAAGATCGATCGGTTATGAATATCACGTTTGGTTTGCAGACATCTGAGTTAGAAGCCGCATTTTTGCAAGAAGCAAAAGAGCTTGGTTTTGTCGGCTTAAAGGGGCATCGTGAAGTGGGTCATATGCGTGCCTCGGCCTATAACGCCGTTCCCGAGGCCTCTTGCCAAGCGCTTGCTGACTTTATGCGCGATTTTCAACAACGACACTAAAAAGGTTTAGCTAGAGCGAAAAGGCGATCGTCCTGTAGGAGGATGATCGCCTTTTGTCTAAGCCGTATCAGGAGTTGAACACATGCTTGCTTACTTTATTCATGCTTTAGTATCTATTTTTGCCGTCATGAATCCATTAGGTATAATGCCTTCCTTTTTGGCGATGACATCAGGACGTACACATCAAGAACAACGGCTTATTGCACGCAAAGCAATATTGGCATCTTTTTTTATTCTTCTCGTCTTTCTGCTACTAGGTAATGTCATTTTGAATCTATTTAGCGTTACGATTAGTGCATTTCGCGTTGCAGGGGGAATTCTGTTATTTGGCATTGCGTATGATTTACTACATGCTAAGCCATCCGCTATTCAATCGCCTGAAAATGAGAAACAAGTGCAAGAAGACATCTCCCTGACACCGCTTGCCATGCCCATCATCGCGGGTCCTGGAACGATTACAACGGTCATGGCGTTGTCATCAGGACCTAATTATGTTGAAAGCACCGTAGACGTTTTGATGGCGTTTACCGTTGTTTTATTCATTGCCTTTGTTATATTTTATTATGCGCCAGAGATTAATAAACGATTATCTCAAACACAATTAAATGTGATTACACGTCTAATGGGTTTTGTTTTGTCAATTATTGCGGTACAAATGGCAGCCAATGGGATAGCTGGATTGTTTTTTTCTTTATACCGTCCGTAACCAAAACACAAGATGACTGATTTTGTATATAGTCAAAATGTGCTATCATTATGGTGAAGGGGTGATTTTGGACTATGGACGATCAAGCAAAAAAAACAGCTTTACGAGGAATCAGTTATGGTTTGTATGTGGTAGGTACTAAGGTTGGCGATGAAGTGAACGCTTTTGGCGCTAACTTTGTTACTCAAACATCTTTTGCACCACCGTTAGTAGCAATCGCTGCTAAAAAAGGCACCGCATCTTGTGATGGCATCCGTGATAGTGGGGTATTTTCGGTTAATGTCTTAGAAACGGGTCAAAAGGATGTTGCTTTTGCTTTTTTCAAACCGGTTTCTCGCGTCGGTAATAAATTTAATGATATCGAGTTTTACACGGCTACAACGGGAAGCCCGATCTTAAAAGATGCCTTATCTTGGTTTGAGTGTACCGTAGTCGATGTTGTTGACCGTGGCGATCACACCATCTTTGTTGGTGAAGTTATCAATGCAGGTGTACATCGTCAAGGGGATCCCTTAACCTTGAAGGAAACCGGATTATTTTACGGCGGCTAAGTATGATAAGCAAAATAGACAGGGCGAATTTCGTGCATGCACTTACCGCCCTGTCAGATCTTTCAAAGCTTCTTCGAGTAATGGGAAATGAAATCGGTATCCGTGATCAACGGCTTTTTTGGACGTTACGCGTTGACCTAAAAGCAATAAAGAAGCCATCTCGCCCAAAGCTAATCGTAGGGCAAAACTTGGTACGGGTATAAGGTTTGGCTTTTTCAAAGTTTTCGATAGTACCTTACTGAAATCTTTCATGCGCAAGGGACTTGGCGCTGTCACGTTAATAGGTCCTGACAGTAGCGGTTTTTCAAGAATAAAACGCATCAAGCCAGTCACATCGTCAATGTGTACCCATGGTACCCACTGCTTCCCCGAACCCACCATACCGCCCGCAAAGAAACGATAAGGTAGCATCATTTTAGGCAACGCACCGCCATCTTTGCCTAACACGACGCCTAGACGCGTAATGACAACCCTTGTAAAGTCAGACGCTTCTAAAGCGACTTTTTCCCATGCTAGGCAGACACTCGCAAGAAATTCATCTCCTGATGGACTTTCCTCTGTGTACACACGATTCTCTGAAGTTCCATAATAGCCAACGGCAGAAGCATTAATGAACACTTCCGGTTTCTGCTTTACGTTGCTGATCATAGTAACAATTCTGCGTGTTACCGTGATTCGAGAGGTTAAAATGGCCTCCTTTTGTTTTTTCGTCCAGCGACTTTTTTGAATCGACTCCCCAGCCAAATTAATTATTCCGTAAGATTCAGATTCGGGTATTAACTCCTCAAGATGTTCCTTGTTTCGACTAACAATTACGACGTTATGTCCGTTTTGACTCAAATGGGCAACGAGATGACGACCGATAAAACCGGTTCCGCCGAATAGTAGTATCTTCATAGCCTTAGTGTAACATACCAAGAATTGACTTCACAATTACAGCGGAATAATATATAACGAACATTTTAGTTATGTCGTTTACAACTATTTATGACTACACGTTGTGACATCAACAACAAAAAAGCTCAAATTTGTAACAAATTTATGAACACATTGGATTTGGTACTCCTTTTATTTATGTATCCGTGTTACATTTGGAATTGCCAATAGCTCAATACTACTATTTTTGAATCACGTTGAAGGGGGAGGGAACTTTGAAGCGATTATCGTCGCCTCGCAAAGTAGGGAGATGGCTGTTGATGGGGGGCGCAGCAATCCTCCTGCTTACCGGATGCAGTCCGCAACAATTTACCGTCTTGAATCCGGTAGGCCCGGTTGGGCGTAGCGAACTGCAACTGATCATCTTATCGACCATTTTGGTTTTGGTTGTTATCGTACCTGTGATTGCACTTCTTGCATACATCGTCGTTCGGTACAGAGACAAACCAGGAAATACAGCTCCTTATCAGCCGCAATGGTCTGAAAGCAAAAAACTGGAGTTTGTGTGGTGGTCCATTCCTATTATCATCGTTGCTATTCTTGGCACCGTGACGGCAGAAAAGACCTTTGCATTAACAAGGCCTCCTGAGCCTACAAACAATCCCATGGTCGTGCAGGTGCAGTCTTTGGATTGGAAATGGCTATTTCAATATCCCGGACAAAAGGTAGCAACCCTAAACTACCTTGAAATTCCGACTGGACAGCCTATCGAGTTTATCTTGACATCCAATGCACCGATGAACTCCTTTTGGGTACCACAATTAGGCGGAATGGAATATACCATGCCGGGAACGCAAATGAGACTCTGGTTGCAAGCTGACCAAGCAGGCACGTATCAAGGACGCGGTGCTAACTTTACCGGCCGTGGATTTGCCCACATGACGTTCAATGTAGTGGCAACCTCGCAAGATAAGTTCAATCAGTGGGTGCAAAAAGTAAAAGCAACAGGAACACCACTGACAGAAGCTGGCTATCAAGCGTTGGTCAAACCCAGCTTGGCGGGTGTAATTTCTTATTCCTCTTATCCCATGGGGCTTTTTGAAAATGTTGTCACAAAAGATGGCGGCGGCATGGGAAATATGGGTAAGTAAAAACGGGTGGATAAATCACGGAAAGAGGGACTTTCATGGGCGGTGTGAAACAATTTCTATCACACTTTTTCGTTACCGGTCCATTTGAAATTGGTGGCGATGTCTCCATTGGTTTGGTCAGTTTGGCCATCTTATTCGTCCTCACCCGCTATAAGTTGTGGGGATGGCTTTGGAGAAACTGGTTAACGAGTGTTGATCATAAGAAAATTGGCATTATGTATATGCTTGCTGCACTGTTAATGTTGTTTCGAGGCGGCGTCGATGCCTTGATGATTCGGACGCAACTCGCTTTGCCCAATTCACAATTTCTTGGCGCAGAGCATTATGATCAGATTTTTACCACACACGGTACGATTATGATTCTCTTTATGGCGATGCCGTTTATTTTCGCCATGATGAACATTGTGGTTCCTTTACAACTGGGTGCTCGTGATGTTGCTTTTCCGTATCTGAATGCGATTAGTTTCTGGCTCTTCTTTTTCGGAGCTATGTTACTCAATATCTCGTTTGTTATTGGTGGTTCACCTGATGCTGGTTGGGTCAACTATCCACCACTTGCGGAATTGCAATTTAGTCCAGGACCAGGCGATAATTTCTACCTATTATCTATTTTGATATCAGGTATTGGAAGTGTTGCAACAGGGATTAACTTTTTAGTGACGATCTTAAAAATGCGTGCACCAGGTATGTCACTGATGAAAATGCCGATGTTTTCCTGGGCCGTTTTTGCGACATGTATCGATATCATCTTTGCTTTCCCGGCACTGACTATCGCCTTGGGCCTCGAATTTGCTGATCGAATCCTTGGCGCCCACTTCTTCACGCTAAATGGCGGGGGTAACCCCATGATGTATGTAAACCTTTTTTGGATGTGGGGCCATCCAGAAGTTTATATCGTTATTTTGCCTGCTTTCGGGATTTATTCAGAAGTTGTGGCGACCTTTTCTCGTAAACGTCTTTTCGGGTATACCGCGATGGTTACCTCGCTCTTACTGATTGCTATTGCGAGTTACTTTGTTTGGTTGCACCACTTCTTTACTATGGGTGCCGGTGCAGATGTCAATACGTTCTTTGCGATTGCCTCTATGTTTATCGCCATCCCGACAGGTGTAAAAATATTTAATTGGCTTTTCACGATGTTTCGGGGCCGTATTCGCATGACGATTCCTATGATGTGGGTGATCGCGTTTATCCCCAACTTTGTTATCGGTGGATCTACAGGCGTTATGTTAGCTGCAGCGCCAGCTGACTATCAATATCACAACAGTTATTTTCTCGTAGCACACTTTCACCAAGTTTTAATTGGTGGCGTTGTTTACGGTATGTTGGCTGGTATGTATTACTGGTGGCCTAAAATGTTTGGCTTCATTCTTGAAGAACGCTTTGCAAAATGGGGATTTTGGCTGTTTAATATCGGATTTTACGTGTGCTTTATGCCACAGTATCCTCTTGGTCTAATGGGTATGACAAGACGGATGTATACCTATCCCGCTGGACTTGGGTGGTCATCATTAAATATGATTTCCACGGTGGGGGCTTTCGTGATGGGGATTGGTTTCATTTTCATCGTCTTAAATATCGTATCGAGCATTCGTCATCCGGTCAAGGATACGACGGGCGATCCGTGGGATGCAAGAACACTCGAATGGTCGTTACCGTCTCCTGCACCCCATTACAATTTTGCTCGTATCCCGGTTATTGACAGTCGTGATCAGTGGTGGGAAATGAAGCAAAAAGGCATGACGAAACCGGATGATTCAACGCCGCTTGCTCCAATTCATATGCCAAAGAATTCCGGTAAGCCGTTCATTATGGGAGTGCTCTTCTTCATAGCCGGATTTGGCTTTGTCTTTAATTGGTATGTTTTAGCTGGACTTGGATTACTCGGCGTTGTGATCACTTTGTTTGCCAGGTCGTTTGATTATGATACCGATTATTACATTCCTGTCGATGAAGTGAAGCATAGTGAAGCCGCATTTGGGAGGTCGTGAGGATGGCGGTTGATGTCGATCATTCTGTGGTAAAAAGCGCTGATCACGGCACAATGTTAGAATACTCAACGGAAGACGGCGCACTAAAAATTCTCGGCTTTTGGTTTTTTCTAGCCCAGGATATGATCTTGTTTGCTTGTCTTTTTGCTACCTATCTTATTTTGCACAATCGCACAGCAGGCGGACCATCGGCCATGCAATTGTTCGATGTTCCTGGGTTTGCCGCAGAAACTTTCATTTTGTTAACGAGTAGTTTTACCTACGGGATTGCTACCTTTCAAATGCGAAACAATCGTTTAAAGAGCATGTTGATCTGGATGGGGATCACCGTTTTATTAGGGCTAAGCTTTGTGTCTCTTGAGCTCAAAGAATTTATCACTTATGTTTTGCAAGGTGCAACCATCTCAAGAAGTGCCTTTTTGTCCGCGTTTTTCACATTGGTTGGAACACACGGATTGCACGTCACGCTAGGAATTTTTTGGATGATCTCTGTGATGATTCAACTTGTCAAACGCGGTTTGACGCCGGTAACGGCGCGCAAGGCATTTATTGTAGGACTATATTGGCACTTCCTTGATGTCATTTGGGTCTTTATCTTCACCGTAGTGTACTTGACGGGGGTGATGAAGTAATGACTGACAAGGACCAGACGATTGTCACAGCAGGCGGGCATGGACGTTTTCCATGGTCACATGTGATAGGCTATATCTTCTCGTTAGTATTGACCTTGGTTGCTTTGCTCATGGTAATCAATCATGTAGCGAGCGGTGGCATGTTGTTGTTTGTCATTTTGCTTCTGGCGACCATTCAGATTTTTATTCAGTTGTTTTTCTTTATGCATATCACAGAGAAACATGGACCTGCGTATCACATTATTACGCTCGCTGTGGCATTGTTTTTTACCTTTGCTATTATTGCAGGATCGTTGTGGATTATGACGTTTACACAACTCTCCTCGTAAGGACTAGCAAAAAGATCCGGGGTGCGCACGGCGCACTCCGGATCTTTTTTTATTTTATCGCTTTAATGAATTGACTGGGGAAACGTAGAATCAAATCTTCAGGGGGGTATTGTTTCGTAACACGTTGTCCACGTAACTGCAGTTCTTCAATGAGATCTTGTCGTGCTTTCCATGGCAATGTAGCTAACTCTTCTTGAAACCAACCCACACCGTGAATGAAATGGTGGATTGCTTTCACAGGATCGGTGAAGTAGGTCGTGAAAGGTCGATCGCGGACTTCGACCGTTCGAAAGTTAGTATTATGAAAGGCATCAATCACCGTGGCTGCATCCGGAAGAAAATTTCGAGGCTTCTCCTTACGTGAAGCGGCTGACGATAGAATGGGGGAGAACCAATCACGAAAGAAAGGTATTTCTGCTGGATCAAACCGATTGGGGTGGCCGCTCGCTACGATACCACCAGGTCGAACGACGCGATGCATCTCCTTGATCGCATCTTCAAGGACGGTAAAGTGCAAAAAGGCAGTCCCTAAAACTATATCAAACGTATCATCGGGATAGGGAATTTGTTCTGCACGGCCTTGTTCAAAACGTACAAATGAAAGATGCCGACGTTCGCGAATCGTTTCTGCTCGTTTTAGCATACCGATCGATGGATCAATACCAATGATTTGACCCTCTGGACCAACACGTTCGGCCAAGCCAGCCTCAAAGGTGAGATTGCCATCCCCGCATCCTAATTCCAAAACCCGCATACCTGGCTGAATGGAAACAAAATCAAGAAATTCACGACGATAAGGATGCGTATCTGGAGAGATCTCTTCCACCAAACGATCATAATCAAAGAATACATTGAAACGGGAGATATGCAGTTGCCGTATCCGGCGTGCCAAATATCCTGTTTCTTCGAGGATGTTTTCCATAATTTTAAAAGTTTCAAGACCAGCTGGGGTTAACTCAAGATAAGCTTGTCCCAAAGTATTGATCTTACGAACGTAAAAATTATTCTCGATGCCTACAAGTACTTCATCCTCTAAGGAGTAATCGACCCAAGGGCGATGCATGGAGCTATTGATAAAATCATGTTCAAGCATGGAACCATAGAATTTAACGGCTTGCATATTTTCATAGCCTGTCGCCAAAGTGTACAGTCTAACTAATAGACCAAATGAATGATCTTGAATGAACTGGACAACTTTTTCAATGGCCTGTTCTGTCATTAGTGCGTTAACACCATTTTGCCCAAGTTGATCATGCGCTAAGGAGACGGCGGTGGAAGCTAAGATTTCGTATACCGCAGTTCGTCCAATTCGCTGGGGAATCGTTAATCCCCCATAATACAAAACTTGCTGTTCGTGCGTCCACATCGTGTTAGACAGTTCTCTTGATACCGAATCAATGCGTGCAAATTCATCGACATTTAATCTACCCGTCGAATCAACACCTGCTAGCCAAGGGCTGATGGCAAGGCCTCTATTTAAGAAATCGCGCATTAGCGCAGGCATCATAGAGAAATCCAAAACGTGCACCGCCTCCATCAAGTTACAAATTAATCTTACTTTGTAACCAAGGAACCAAATCAGCCATAGGTAAACGAATTTGATCCATTGAATCACGATCGCGAACGGTAACTTGTTGATCTTCTTGTGACTGGAAATCATACGTTATGCAGTACGGCGTACCAATTTCATCATGTCGACGATAGCGCTTGCCGATCGATCCGCTGTCGTCAAAATCGGCAGAGAAATTTTTAACTAAAGAAGCAAAGAGATCTTGTGCAGGACCAGACAGTTTTTTGGATAAGGGTAAAATAGCTACCGTGAAAGGGGCAATAGCAGGGTGTAAATGCAATACCGTGCGTATATCGCCATCGTCTAAAGTTTGTTCTTCATAGGCATCGGCTAATACCGCAAGTGTTAACCTATCTGCGCCGATTGATGGTTCGATGCAATACGGAACAAATGGTACCTGGCCTTCCTCTGATACAAGAAAATCTTCTTTTGAATACTCTTGGTGTTTACTTAGATCGTAGTCGGTACGGTTCGCTACGCCAAGAAGCTCTCCCCAACCAAATGGAAATAGATATTCCACATCGGTGGTCGCTTTACTGTAATGCGAAAGTTGTTCCTTTTGGTGATCGCGTAAGCGAAGGTTTTCTTTGCGAATCCCTAATGCTTGCACGAAGTCAAAACAAAATTGTCGCCAATACTGGAACCATTCATCATCTGTACCAGGTACGCAAAAAAACTCGACTTCCATTTGTTCGAATTCCCGTGTACGAAAGGTGAAGTTACCTGGTGTAATTTCGTTGCGGAAACTCTTTCCGATTTGGCCAATACCAAAAGGCAACTTTTTGCGCATGGTACGTTGCACATTTTTAAAGTTAACGAAAATCCCCTGTGCAGTTTCTGGACGCAAGAAGATCTCATTGCTCGCTTCTTCGGTTACACCTTGGTGCGTTTTAAACATCATGTTAAATTGGCGAACACCGGTAAAATCATGTGATCCACATACGGGACATGCGATGTGGTTATCACGCAAAATAGCTTCCATTTCTTCAAAAGGCAGACCATCAACAATACGTTCTTGTCCAAGTGCAAAAAAGTAATCTTCAATTAATTTGTCTGCACGATGTCGAGCTTTGCAACTTTTACAATCTACCATGGGGTCATTAAAGTTACCGACATGACCTGACGCCACCCATACTTGACGGTTCATGAGTATGGCGGTGTCTAACCCAACGTTGTAGGGTGACTCCTTAATAAACTTCTTCCACCAAGCTTGCTTAACATTGTTTTTTAATAGAACACCAAGTGGGCCGTAATCCCATGTGTTAGCGAGACCACCATAGATCTCAGAACCTGGGAATATAATGCCTCGGCGCTTGGCCAGTGAGACAAGCTGATCCATCGTTGCAGCCAATGTCTGTATCCTCCGCTTCGCTACAAATATCATTATGCCCTTCATGATATAGGAAATAAGGTAAGCCCGCAATGAACAAGACATAATGAAATACCTATTGCCAATATGTCAATACAGGTGTATATACATAAGTCATAAAGTTTATCTTTTGGAGGTGTCATATGGCTGTTTCGCCGTTTCAACATGCACGCTATGGTAAAAAACTCTTACAAGTAGAACCGTATGGTGTGGAAGTAGTATCTACTGCAGAAAGACACGGTTCTGCGCGTAGCCAATTTACTTTATGGCTCGGCAGTAATTTGTCAATCGGCTCGTTTGCTTTAGGGGCATTGCCTATTGCGTTGGGCATTCCTTGGGGGTATACGTTGATCGCCATTATCATAGGTAATCTCATCGGTGGATTAGTAGTAGGTGCGTGTGCTGCTATGGGGCCAACTTATGGACTTCCTCAATTAATGATTAGCAGATATTCGTTTGGACGCATCGGTAATTATCTGCCTGCGCTTTTAAATTACTTGAGTACGATTGGCTGGTTTACGGTCAATAATATTCTTGGAGCATTTGGTTTGCGCATTCTTTTTCCTTCATTATCCTATGTGCAAGCGGCGGCATTGCTTGTCATTGTTCAGGGATTATTGGCTATGTATGGGCACAATCTTATTCACTTGTACGAACGCATCATGGCGGTTGTGCTTGCTGCTATCTTTCTTATCGGCAGTGTTATTGCTTTGACCCATTTTTCGACACTTGCACTCTACCAACCTAAAACGGATTCTCTTTGGGCGATGTTTGCCATTATGCTTGCTTCGGCTTTTTCTTATGTTGGCAGTTGGGGACCTTATGCGTCAGATTACAGTCGGTATCTGGAAAAAGCGACATCACGTAAATCCATCTTAAAAAATGCCTTTTGGGGTTCGTTTATCGCATCAGCTTGGTTGGAACTCGTCGGGGTTGCAGTGTCCATCCTAGCTGGAACAGGATCATCGAATATCATCGTTTCCTTGCATACTGTGATGGGTGGCTTTGGTGTGATTGCCGTGATTGCTGTGGTGTTGGGGGGAACGGCAGCTGATGCACTTAATGTATACTCGAATGCTTTATCGGCAGGGGCCTTAGGTATTCGTTTGCCACGTTTTGTTTTAACACTTTTGGCGAGTCTCATCGGACTGATCCTTAGCCTCATCGGATCAGGACAATTTGAAAGTAACTACGAAAATTTCCTATTAGTTCTCGGTTACTGGTTAACACCCTGGGTTGCTGTTCTTCTGGTTGATTTTTATATCTTAAAACGCTATAGCCAAGCTGAAGCTGACGTTCGCAATAAGAAAGCTGTTTATTGGCCCGGGCTAATCAGTTTTGTCGTTGGTTTTGCGGTATCAATTCCTTTTATGAGTGCACAGATCTATACAGGTCCTATTGCACAATGGTTACATGGAGCAGACTTAACGTTTTACGTTGGCTTTGTTGTAGCCGGCGTGGTTTATTATGCGCTTTGCAAACGAAACAAGACGGTGGAATTTTAAAGCTGATAAGGGTATTCTGAAGGGAAGTGAGGAAGGGGGACAATCATGCAAGAATTGAAAGAACGCTCGGAGATTGATGCGAAGTATCAATGGTCTTTGGAGGCCATATTTGCTTCGGATGATGCATGGGATGCGGAGTTAGATACTGTGCGCAAAGTGATTGAACAAGATCCTTTAGAAGCAATTCGGGGCCACCTTGGTGATGGACCCGAGGTGGTTTTACATTACTTTGAAATATCAAAGGAGATTTCTGAGCGCCTAGGCAAACTTGGTATCTATGCGCATACGAAAAATGATCAAGACACTCGGGTGCCAATGTATCAGGCTATGATGAGCCGAATGCAGATGGTGCAGGCAGCTTATAGTGAAAAGGAAAGTTTTTTTGAACCCGAACTCTTAAGTTTGCCGCATGATCAACTGCAAGCTTATGTGAGTGACGATTCACTTAGCGAATATAAGCACATTCTGGAGGATATTTCACGTAGTAAACCGCATGTTTTGTCACCGCAAGCAGAATCACTTCTTGCTTCGCTACAAGAAGTATTTGGCGCAAGTCATCGCGCTTTTTCACAATTAACGAATGCCGACTTCGTTCACGGTGCATTTACTGTGGATGATACAGAGTACACGGTGACAGAGGGACGACTTGGCCTGTTACTTCGCAATGATAACCGTGAAGTGCGACGTCTTGCGTTTAACCATGTCTATGATACATACCTTGCGCACAAAAACACCATTTCGGCTCTTTATGCAACAAGTGTGACAAAAGACATTTCGCTCGCTCGCGCTCGCGGGTTTGAAACAGCTAGGCAAGCAGCGTTATTTGCAAATAACATTCCAGAGACGGTTTATGATGCGCTGATTGAAGGCGTGCGCAACAACATCACGTTCGTTCATCGGTATTGGGAATTGCGTCGTAAACGTCTTAACTTAGATGCTATACACATGTATGACAAGTATGTTCCGCTTGTTGAAGCCGAACTGGATGACTATTCCTTTGAAGATGCTTTTGATCTGGTGAAAAAAGGGCTTTCTGCTTTAGGGCAGGACTATGGTCATACCTTGCAAACGGCCTTGACAGAGCGTTGGATTGATGTTTTTGAAAACCCCGGTAAAAGAAGTGGGGCTTACTCCACGGGTTTTTATGCCACGCGACCTTATGTGTTATTGAATTTCCAAGGCGATTACAACAGCGTATCGACGTTAGCACATGAACTTGGCCACAGTATGCACACGTACTTATCAGGGGAAAATCAGCCTCCACAGTATTCGGGGTACTCTATTTTCTTAGCGGAAATTGCGAGCACGGTCAACGAAACGCTTTTGGTGAATCATTTGCTCGATGTCACAAATGATCCAAAAATGCGAGCTGTGTTGATCAATCAGCAGTTAGACTCACTAACCGGAACGATCTATCGACAAACGATGTTTGCCGAATTTGAGCTATTGGCTCATCGCAAAGTAGAGGAAGGGGCGGCGTTGACACATGACTCCTTGTGCGACATGTACTCGACGCTCAACCAGTTTTATCATGGTAGCGCGTACCGGGAAGATGATCGCTCACCTGCAGAATGGTCGCGCATTCCCCATTTTTATCGGCCGTTTTATGTGTTTCAATACGCGACGGGAATGAGTGCGGCGTTGGTATTTGCTGATCGCATCCGTAAGGAGGGTGCTAACGCGGCACAAAAATACTTTGGATTTCTAAAAAGCGGTTCGAAAGATTACCCACTTGCTGTACTTCAAGAAGCGGGTCTAAATATGAATGATCCGCAAGTTATCACGCAAGCTTTATCGGTGTATGGTGATCTTGTCACGGAACTTGAACAACTTTTAGGCTAAGATTTGTTTTAAAAGTAAAAGGGCAACTCAGGGTTGCCCTTTTGAATCTTGTAAGTTTTCTTTACGAATATCTTGCATAAAGTTTGTAACAAGTTGCAACACCTCGTGGGAGGAGTGCCTGTTTTCTTGGAGCTTTTTAGCGAAAGTCAGATAAGGTTCTGATTTTTCATTTAACAAAAATTGAACGACTTCAGGAGGCTGGGTCTTACCCCACTCTTCGAGTGACTCACTCACAAGTTCTTGTGAGTCTATGGGAAGATCCAACAAATCGTAGATCGAAATGCTGAGAGCTTGGCACAATTTATACACGAGGTCAACGGAAGGGCTTTTTCTTGTCCCTTTTTCGAGTTGCGAAATGTGACTGATCGAAACTCCCGATCGTGAGGACAAATCTTCTAGGGACCACGCCAAGGATCTTCGTAACTGTAACAATCGATTTCCGTTAAAACTTCCAGCCTGATGCATGCAGACCACCCTTTATCCTAAATGCTTACTCTGTAAATTATACCTCGGATTACACAAATGAGAAAAGTAGTAATAGACAAGTTGGTAAAAAAAGACGCCCTCGTGTAGTGAGTGCGTCTTGCAAATTGTTTGATGGTATTAGTAAGCTCTAGCAAACCACACGGTATGTTTTGCCGGTTGGTTACACACAACGCATGTATCCATGGTTGCTGGTGGGGAGAATGGGATATTACGGCTTGTAGCACCTGTCTCATTTTTAATTTGGCTTTCACAGATGTCATCACCACACCAACCAGCTAGTGCAAAGCCTTTTTCTTCACGCACGACATGGTGTAATGCTTCGACAGATTCGACTTTTTGCGAGCGACCTTCTTGAAAAGCCAACGCCGTTTCGTACATCGAATTTTGAATAGTGGTCAACAGATCTTGCACATGCTGGGCTACGTTTTCGATAGGGGTTGCTTCTTTAGCACCTGTGTCCCTGCGCACTAAGACAACCTGCGAAGCATCAAGGTCGCGCGGTCCAATCTCTAAGCGAATCGGAATACCTCGCATCTCATATTCGTTGAACTTCCAACCAGGGCTATTGTCCTCGCTTGCATCCATCTTGACGCGAACGCCTGCTACTTTGAGTGTATGTACAATCGCATCGGCGGCAGTCAGTACGCGTTCGCGCGTTTTGGCAGGGCCAATCGGAATGACAATCACTTGCGTTGGCGCAATCCTAGGAGGCAGTTGCAAACCCCGATCATCACCGTGCACCATGATGAGAGCACCAATGATGCGTGTCGTCATACCCCATGATGTCGTGTGGGCAAATTTGCGTTCGTTATCTTTATCAAGAAATTGAATATCAAAGCTACGTGCAAAATTATCCCCGAGATAGTGTGATGTTGCAGCCTGAAGTGCCCGTCCATCTTTCATCATCGCTTCGAGCGAGTACGTAGCTACGGCGCCAGGGAATTTTTCTGATGGCGTCTTTTGACCTTGGATAACAGGAATCGCCAATTCTGTTTCACAAAAATCTGTGTATACTTCGAGCATTCGTTTTGTTTCTTCCTCAGCTTCTTGCGCCGTGGCATGAGCTGTATGACCCTCTTGCCATAAAAATTCACTCGTGCGCAAAAATGGCAATGTTCTTTTTTCCCAACGAACAACATTTGCCCATTGATTGATCAAGAGTGGCAAATCCCGATAGGATTGAATCCATTGACTGTACATGTAGCCAAAAATTGTTTCTGAAGTCGGACGAACGGCAAGACGCTCCTCCAAGTTATCGTCACCAACTTGCGTTACCCATGGCAATTCTGGATTGAACCCTTCCACATGTTCTTTTTCCTTTTGGAAAAAGCTTTCCGGGATAAGTAAAGGAAAATAGGCATTGCGATGTCCAGTCTCTTTAAATCTGCGATCAAGTTCGCGCTGGCACGCTTCCCAAAGTTCATATCCATCAGGCTTAAACACAATGCAACCGCGTACGGGAGCGTAGTCCATCAGGTCGGCTTTTGTAATGACATCGATATACCAGCGAGAAAAGTCTTCGCTTTGCGGTGTGATTTCTTTAACAAAATCTTTTTCCTTGGCCATAAAAATCCTCCTGCCTTAAAATGCAACAACTTCTTTAGTACTATAACCGAAATTACTTTACAAATCGATCCTATACACGTGAACAGGGGTGCCTGCCCGCCATATTTCCATACGAATGGCCGTTGGCAGTTCTTGAAAATCTGCTTGATCTACCAATTGTGCCAAAGAAATTTTCGCAATAGAGTGTAACGATGAGGTGTTACTTGTTGCAATAATACAAAAAAGTGTTTTAAAAGTTGCAGGAAGACGTTTAAATAAGTGGTCTTTCGCTATTTTTTGTAATCCTTGGCCGCGCCTACTTGGGGTGATGTATGTCCCAAGTAGGCCATTTTGGTTGCACGCATCGACGTGGGTAACAGCGATAAGTCCGATGATCGTATCGCCATCGACGATGCTAAAAGCACACGGCATTTGTGATCCTAGGCTTTGAATAGTAAGTTGTGCTGCTTCTTTTAAGGCTGCTTGTGTGTTTGAAAAAGGCCATTCATCGCGTCGCCAAGCATCGGATGATACATCGGCAAAGGCGATTTGGCTTTGCTGGCAAAGAGCCAATGCGGCATCGTCATCATAAGGTTGTAATGAGATCGACAAGAAAATCACCCTTTAAGATATTCCTCAATTGCATAAATAAAGTGTACAATAGGAAAACGGAGGTGCCCTTTAACCATGAAGGAAACACTGGGTGAACGAGTTAGGGAAAAACGTATATCGCTCGGATTCACAGTCCAAGAATTAGCTACACGTGCTCAAGTGTCTGCGAGCTACATTTATGCTATTGAAGCTGGTGTACGAGGGTCGCGTATTGAAAAACTCACACGCATTGCAAAAGCGCTTGACATAAGTCTGCTAGAGATATGGCCAAACGATCTTTGATTTGTTTGTTTTGTGCTAGCATACACGATGGGTCTTGAAGATGCCAACTCTTGTAGTCTACAATGGAATTTGGGGGTGGTCCGATGCGTACCGATGTGTACATGTCTGAATTAAAAGATCGCGGATATCGGGCCACAGGGAAACGTCGTGATATCCTCGATTATTTACTCAGCCATAACCGATATATTAATGCGCGTGAACTGATTGATGCAATGAAAGAAAAGTACCCGACGATGAGTCTCGAAACGGTCTATCGTAACCTTAAAACGTTGCGTGATGAAGGTATTATTGAGGAATCGCGCTTTGAAGATAACGAAACGAAGTATCGCATTGCATGTCAAACGTCACACCATCATCATTATATATGCATCGCATGTGGTAAAACGATGGTGATTGACCATTGCCCTATGCCTGATGTTGGATTAGTGCCAGAAGGCTTTATGGTTTTGCAGCATCGCTTTGAGGTATTGGGATATTGTGCAGATTGCCAGCCAGGGCCTCATCATGACGAGAAGGTGGAGGTTGGTGCAGGTGGACAAACACAAGGATCCTTTGATCGCTCAACTTTATAAGGCGGTATTACAGCTTCAAAGTAGTGAAGACTGTGATCGTTTTTTTGATGATTTGTGTACCATTGGGGAGATGCAGTCCCTCGCGCAAAGACTTGAAGTGGCGCGCATGCTTGATGAAGGTATGACCTATAGCCATATCGAAGAAGTGACTGGGGCAAGTACAGCTACGATTAGCCGAGTGAAACGCTGTCTACACTATGGATCAGATGGGTACCGAACGGTACTAGACAGAATGAAACGGTGAGGACACGTGACTATTCTACCTTGGCGATGTGTAGCTAAGCTTGATCCTGAACGATACCATAGTGATCATTTGTTGCAAATAGTGGTTCACAGCCCTTTTGATGCTATTATTTTAGGCGGAACAAGCGGTGTGACAAGGGAAAACGCCACGGATCTAGCCTTAGCTCTTCGACGACGCCGTGTAAGGATTCCTGTGTGGCAAGAAATCTCTGATGGACAGGCTGTTGCCTTTGGTGTAGACGGTTATTTGGTACCCGTTGTTCTTAATGCAACAGATATTGATTATCTAGCTCGAGGGCACATTCAGGCGTTACGTTATTATAGAGAACAGATATCATGGAACCATCTGTTAGCGCTAGGTTATATCGTGATGCATGGTGATTGCGCTGTCGGTCAAAAAACAAAAGCTGAAATTCCACGAGATTTCTACGATGTATTGGCGTTAGCAGAGTATGGTGTCAAGCTTTGCGGACTAAAGGCGCTCTATATCGAGTATAGCGGACGGCTTGGCGATGATGATCTTGTGGCCAGGTTGCGTGCGTTATTGCCTTCTGTTCAGGTGTTTTATGGTGGTGGGATCTCATCTTATGATCAACTAGATCGATTTTTATCCGTCGCGTCCACTGTCGTTGTAGGAAACGCTTTGTATACCAATCCATATGGTGTGTTTGACGTAGCAACGCCAAAGATGGTATAGTATGTCTCGTTATCGGAATGTAGCTCAGCTTGGTAGAGCGCACGGTTCGGGACCGTGAGGCCGCAGGTTCGAATCCTGTCATTCCGACCAAAGCTGTAGTGATGCGGAATTTCGAGGTTATGCAAAAGAGAATCAGGTGGCCAGCCTAGACCATTTTTTCCTTTTGGAAGACCACTTCCCTACTGTGAAAGTCACAGAAGGAAGTGGTCTTTTTGTTGTTTAAATTTGCTCTATTCACGCTCGAAACCTATGAAGTAGCGAACACATTTGCGGCAAAAATATCTTCGATCTCGATTGTTACTTCGAAAACCAATCAGGTATAGTAGAGGTATATTGCATTTTGGGGTGACTACTGTGCAAGTACGTATTGGTGTCATTATGGGAAGCAAGTCAGATTTTGAAACGATGCGTCATGCGACAGAGATCTTGCAGCTTTTTTCTATGCCCTTTGAGGTAGAAGTCGTGTCAGCGCATCGGACACCGGATAAACTTTATGACTATGCAAAAACAGCTCGTGCGCGCGGTATTCAAGTAATTATTGCTGGAGCTGGAGGTGCGGCTCATTTGCCAGGTATGGTGGCAGCCATGACAACCTTGCCTGTCATTGGCGTACCTGTACAAAGCAAAGCTCTTCAAGGCATGGATAGCCTTTTATCGATTGTGCAGATGCCAGCTGGAATTCCCGTAGCCACCGTGGCTATTGGTGTTGCAGGGGCAAAAAATGCGGCGTTACTCGCCTTGCAAATGCTCTCTATCTTTGATGATGAGGTGGCTAAACGTCTCGCAGTTTATCGTGAAACGCAAACGCAAGATGTGTTACAAACTACGATTGATGAGTAAATTAGATTTGGAGGGCAACTGTGGTTAAAAAGGCGCTTGGTATTCTAGGTGATGGTCAACTTGCTCAAATGACTTGTCTTGCGGGACAGGCCATGGGCTTTAGTATGCATGTTTATGCTAGTGACCGTTTTAATCCTGCAGCACTTGTAGCTAATCAGGTTTGGCTTGGCGACTTAGATGATACAGAGCGACTGATCGAGTTTGCTCAATCGGTTGATGCGATTACGTATGATACGGAGTTATTGAAAATCGATGGTGTGCGCGCTGCCGCACAATACGCACCTGCATTTCCGCACCCGGACGTTCTTTATATGGCGCAAAATCGCATACGTGAACGGGCATTTCTTTTACAACATGCTATTGCGACGCCACGAATTGGCGTCATTCAAACGAAAGAAGATGTCATGACGGCTGTAGAAAAGGTTGGAATCCCTTGCGTCATGAAGACCGCGGAACAAGGGTATGACGGCAAAGGCCAAGTTCGTATCGACGATGCTTTAGAGTCCTTAGCAGCGTTTGCTTCTTTAGGTTCTGTTCCCTGCGTGGTTGAGGAATGGATTGAATTTGAACGGGAGATGTCTGTGATCGTTGCAGGTGATCAGTATGGTCATGTGACAACGTACGCTGTGATTGATAATGAACATCGTCACCATATACTCTATCTTTCTAAGGCACCATCTACGTTACCTTTGGAGGTAAAGAATAAAGCTACATATATTGCTGAACAAATTGCCAAAGCTTGCTCTTTAGTGGGCCTGCTTACGGTAGAAATGTTTTATGCCAAAGACGGACGAGTGCTTGTTAACGAATTGGCACCGCGTCCTCATAATTCTGGCCATCATACGCAGATCTCCGCAATCACAAGTCAATTTACCCAGTTGTGCCGTGCTATGGCAGGTCTCGAATTAGGATCAACAGAACAACAACCAGCGGCGATGCTGAACATACTTGGCGATATGTTTTTAAAGACAAGTGGAAACCCTTACACGAGTCCCGGTTTTACCGCCCCTGTAGGGGATGGTGTCAACATTTATTACTATGGTAAGCAACAAGCAAGAAGCGGTCGCAAGATGGGACACATGATAGCGATCGCAAGTGATGTCGAAGAAGCTGCACAAAAAGTGCGGTTACAAGAGAAAGAGTTGGTGACAAAGTATGGCAGTGGAACCGGCGAACACGGTGCAACTTCTTGAGGGGTTGAATCCACCGCAAAAAGAAGCAGTGCAACATACGCAAGGCCCACTTTTGATTATTGCCGGTGCTGGAAGCGGAAAGACAAGCGTATTGACGCGCCGCATCGCGTATCTTATTGCACATGATCGAGTGGCCCCGTGGAGTATTTTAGCGATTACATTTACCAATAAAGCAGCTAGTGAAATGCGCCATCGCGTAGAGTCGCTTGTTGGCGTGGATGCGGCGGATATTTGGGTGGCTACTTTTCACGCTACTTGTGTCCGGATTTTGCGTCGAGACATTGACAAATTGGGGTATGCGAAACAATTCACTATCCTTGATGCTGGCGATCAATTAACTGCAGTGAAACGAAGCCTGGAAGCGCGCAATATCGATCCGAAGAAGTTTGATCCACGAGCTATCTTATCAACCATCAGCCATTATAAAAATCAGTTGATCGAGCCTTCAAGAGCGGCGCAACAGGCACAGACGCTTTTTGAGCAAGTAGCTGCTGAAACGTATAGGGACTATCAGGCGCGGTTGCGATCGCAAAACTCGCTTGATTTTGATGATCTCATTATGAAGACGGTCGAACTTCTTTCGAATGACCCGCAAGTAGTAGCCTATTATCAGGCGAAATTTCAGTATGTATTCGTTGATGAATACCAGGATACGAATCGTAGCCAATATCGCCTCGTTCAACTTTTAAGTGGGCGTTATCAAAATCTGTGCGTTGTTGGTGATTCCGACCAATCGATTTATCGCTGGCGTGGAGCCGATATCAGTAACATCTTATCCTTTGAAAAAGATTATCCGAGTGCCACTGTAATTATGCTAGAGCAAAATTATCGTTCTACGCAAATGATTTTGAAGGCTGCTAATGGGGTTATTGAAAACAACACAAATCGGCCCGAAAAGAAATTATGGACAGATAATGATCCGGGTGAACTGGTACACCTCTATCGTGCGTTGGATGAACGTGATGAGGCAAACTACATCGTAAGTGAAATTCACCGCCGTGTTCGTGAACATTCCTATACTTTTGCGGATGCGGCGATATTATATCGAACGAATGCCCAATCTCGAGCTATTGAAGAAGCTTGTTTGAAGGCGGGTATTCCTTACCGGGTGTTTGGTGGCATTAAGTTTTATGAACGAAAAGAAATTAAAGATATCATGGGTTATCTTCGTCTTATCGCCAATCCGGATGATGATCTAGCCTTACTTCGAGTTATCAACACACCCAAACGAGGGATCGGCGATGGTACGATCGCTCGTCTGACGGAATATGCTTCAGAACATCAAATGTCGCTGTTTGCTGTGATGCAAGATGTTACGATGTTAGGACTATCGAGTCGATTCACGCAGGCCATTGAAGAGTTCGTTCGCATAGTGAAACAGATCGCTGCGCAAGCCACCTTTTTGTCTGTAACAGAGTTATTAGAGCAAGTATTCGCGCGAACAGGATACCGCGATATGCTCATCCGAGAAGGAACGATAGAAGCACAATCACGCCTAGAAAATATGGAAGAATTATTAACAGTTACGCAGGAATATGAAAAGCGGAGCCCAGAGGGTGGTTTGATTGGATTCTTGACTGACGTGGCTCTTATCGCTGATGCTGAACAGGAAGGCGGTGTGGGCGAGGGTCTGACCTTGATGACCTTGCATAGTGCTAAAGGCCTTGAATTTCCTGTCGTCTTTTTAGTGGGGATGGAGGAAGGTGTTTTTCCACATTCGCGCAGTGCTGTTGACATGGAAGAGTTGGCTGAGGAAAGACGACTGTGTTATGTCGGCATCACCCGGGCCAAACGGGAATTGTATGTAACTTGTGCAGCGATGAGGATGCTGTTTGGTCAGACAAAAAACAATCCTCCATCGCGATTTTTAGCAGAGATCCCAAGTCAACTTATCGAGGAAATTTCTCCAAAACGCAAATCGTTTACGACGCAAAGTATTGCCTCCCAAGCTATCAGCCACACGCCAAAAGGATTTGGTGGTGACGTAACGTTAGATTGGCAAGTGGGCCAACAAGTTATGCACAAAAAATGGGGCATCGGAACAATTACGGAGCGCTTTGGTGAAGGCGATGACTTAGAGTTGACAATCGCGTTTGATCCCCCCATTTTGTCACGAAAATTGTTAGTTAAATATGCACCCATCACAAAGGCGAGTGACGAGCTTGAATGATCAGTTGCGCATCGATGAATTGCGTTCAAAACTGCGTACCTACGATTATCATTATCACGTGCTGGACGATCCGATCCTTGATGATGAGCAGTATGATCGGCTTTTTCGCGAACTTGTTGACCTTGAAACGCTGCACCCGGAATGGGCCTCACCGGATTCTCCAACGCAGCGTGTGGGTGGCGTCTTAGCTGAAGGATTTGATAAAGTTTCGCACGTTATTCCCATGCTTTCTTTGGGTAATGTGTTTTCTGTAGGGGAAATTGCTGAGTTTGATGAGCGTGTACGCGCCGTCGCAGGTGATGACGTGGCTTATGTATGTGAAATGAAAATTGATGGCTTAGCTATCTCGTTGCACTATGAACAAGGGTTCCTTGTACAAGGAGCGACACGTGGAAATGGAACGGTTGGCGAAAATATTACCATTAATCTGCGGACGATCCGTGCTATTCCATTGTCGTTACAGGAACCACAATCTCTTGAGGTACGTGGAGAAGCTTACCTTCCCCACAAGTCATTTAGAGCGCTGAATGCTTTGCGACAAGAAGAAGGGTTAGCACTTTTCGCCAATCCGAGAAATGCTGCTGCAGGCTCTTTACGACAACTTGATCCTCGCGTTGTTGCTAAACGTGGGTTGTCCTTTTTTGCCTATGCCTTACCGGATGCGAAAGGCATCGTGCAAAGCCAGCACGAAGCGCTTCTTTACATGCAAAAATTAGGTTTTCCTGTTAATCCGTACTTTGCGCTATGCCATACTGTATCGGATATCGTAAGCTATGTTGAAAAAGCAGAAAAGTTAAGAGAAACTTTGCCATATGATATTGACGGTGTGGTCATTAAAGTGAATGCTTTCTCTGTGCAAGAGCAGTTGGGCTATACCGCAAAAAGTCCGCGCTTTTCAGTCGCTTATAAATTCACTGCGCAAAAAGTGCATAGCAGGTTACAACGCATCGAGTGGAGCGTTGGGCGAACAGGTGTGGTTACGCCAACTGCCGTGATTGAGCCTGTGTTACTGGCTGGGACGACGGTGAGTCGTGCCTCGCTGCACAACGAGGATGTCATAAAAGAGAAAGATGTGCGCTTGGGTGATATCGTTGTTGTCCAAAAGGCAGGTGATATTATCCCGGAAATTGTGGGACCTGTTATCAGCGAGCGTACAGGAGCAGAAGTCCCTATCGACTATCCAACTCTATGCCCTGCTTGTTATACGCCGTTGGTACGTTTAACCGATGAAGCTGCATGGCGTTGTCTCAATGAATCTTGCCCGGCGCAGCAAGTGGAGAAGTTGATTCATTTTGCTTCGCGACAAGCGATGAATATCGATGGTATGGGTGAGGCTGTGGTTGAGGCGCTTTACCATGCGGGACTTGTTCATGATGTTACAGACTTTTACACACTAGACAAGAATGTTTTATTGCGTTTAGAACGTATGGGTGAAAAATCAGCATCAAAGCTGATTGATGCGATTGTAAAGAGTAAAGAACAACCTTTAGAGCGAGTACTCATTGGGCTCGGGATTCGCCATGTCGGTGAAAAAGTAGCGAAGATGCTTGCTGCCACGTTTTCATCGATGGATGTCTTGATGCAAGCGTCACAAAGTGAACTGCAAGCCATCTCGGATGTAGGACCAAAGATGGCGCAAAGTATCGTTCAATACTTTGCTCATGAGGCAAATCGTGAGCGAGTGATGCGCCTTCAAGCATTGGGCTTGACGATGAAAAGTACAGCTTTAGAACAAAACCTTTATGATGGACCATTCACCGCAAAAACGGTGGTCGTTACAGGGACTTTTACTGCGATGACACGGCAAGATGTAGTCTCGCAAATTGAACAACAAGGTGGTAAGGTTAGCTCAAGTGTGAGCAAAAAAACGGATTATGTGATTTATGGGCAAGATGCTGGGTCCAAACTGACGAAGGCTCAACAATTACTGAGGGATTTGCCTGATCTTTCACTTCATATCCTAACCGAGAGTGAATTTTTGACTATGTTAAAGGAGAAGTAGACAGGCGCCTAGAAGTCGGCGTCTATCTACTTACCTGTATGACTACACTTAGCGGCCGCGAATATAATGGCCAACGTCTTGGCGATAGTGGCGTTTGACACGAATGACATTATAGCGTCTCGAATATCGCCCAACGAGAAATGCCAGCGGTATCGTGATCACTTCGGCCGCTGCCCACCAATTCATAGGCATCCCTCTTCCAGTTTGTCTCTTTATGATTTTATGTAGGAAATGAGGCGGACAGAACAGGTAGGCAAACGGAATCGTTTTCTCGCGATGCCATTTTTGGTATACTAACAACGGCTTTAATCAACATGGGGAGGCTTTAGCAATGTTGTATTTGCTGGCTTTCGTCTTCAGTTTTCTGCTGGTTTTTCTGACGGTGCCATTCGTTAAAAAGCTAGCCTTGAAGACGGGTTTTGTCGATATGCCGAACCAACGTAAGATCCACAAATCTCCGATTCCGTTACTTGGTGGCGTGGCTATTTATGCCGGATTTGTGATTACAGCTGGTATATTTACGCATCGGTCACAAGAATACTTTGGACTTGCATTGGGTGGACTGATCATTTTTTTGATTGGTATTATTGATGATTTTTATAAGACAAGAAAACGCGACATGAAAGCATGGCCAAAGTTTCTCATTCAGATCGTGGCTGCTAGCATCTTGCCGTTTTTTAATATCATGATTCAAGGGATTAACATCCCTTTTGCGCACGGTACTTTTGTGACTTTTCCGATATGGTTGCGCTATATCACCACGATCATCTGGGTTGTAGGTATTACCAACATGATGAACTTCCTTGATGGAGTGGACGGGCTTGCAGCAGGGATCGCGGCGATCTCCTCGACCACGCTCTTTTTGATTGCTTTAGTCAAAGGCTTACCAGCCATGGCTATGTTATCGGTGATTTTGGTCGGAACGTCATTAGGATTTTTGCGGCATAACTTTCATCCAGCACGAATCTTTATGGGTGATGCTGGCGCAACGTTTTTAGGCTATGTACTAGCGGCGATTGCCGTTGATGGTGCTTTTAAGTCGGCAACACTTGTTTCTGTTGCCATCCCTGTACTTGCTCTTGGGGTGCCTATTATGGACGCATTTTACGTCATTATTCGACGTTTTCGGGAAAATCGTCCGATCTATGTTGCGGATAAAGGACATACGTTTCATCGCCTGATCGATTCGGGATTATCGCAAAAGCAGACGGTAACTTTTTTATATTTATTAGGTATATGCTTCTCATTAGTATCTATTGTTATTTTGTTAGCGGTTAAAGGACAAAGTTAAAGATAGATAAACATCGATACGTTTGATCGTAGGGGGTATTTGTATGACGTTATCTAAAGCGGATGTCGATCATGTAGCGCGTTTAGCACGAATTGATTTGTCTGAGCAAGAAGAAATAGAACTTGCAAAAGAACTTAGCGCCATTCTCGATTACGCAAGCCAATTGCAAGAAGTGGACTTAGATGGTGTGGAACCGATGAGTCATGTGGCAGGACAACAACCCGTATTTCGCCAGGATGAACCGCATGAATCCTTGCCGTCAGATATTGTTTTAAAAAATGCTCCCGATGCAGAAGACCAACAATTTAAAGTTCCGGCGATAATGGAGGGTTAATGGTGCTTGATTTTTCACAAGGTATACGAAAACTTCACGAGGCTCTGCGTTCAGGAACGACAACGCCTGAAGAGTTGCTTAATCAAAGTATCGAGCAAATTGAACAAAAAGATGGTGAGATTAAAGCTTTCTTGCGCGTGAACGATGTAACTGCCCGTGATCGTCTGAAGGGAAACGCAGCGGCGTCCAATTCCTTTTCACCTAAACATCTGCTTGATGGGATTCCTTATGCTTTAAAAGATAATATGTGTTATGAAGGTATCGAAACTACATGTGCGAGTAAAATCCTAGAAGGTTACATACCCCCTTATACAGCGACGGTGGCGCAAAAGCTTGATGATGCAGGTGCGATACTTATCGGGAAAGCAAACATGGATGAATTTGCTATGGGATCATCGACAGAGAACTCGAGCTATTTCCCCACAAAAAATCCATGGCAGCAAGATCATGTACCAGGTGGATCATCCGGTGGATCAGTAGCGGCGGTAGCTGCTGGTATGGTTCCTTTTGCGCTTGGGTCTGACACGGGTGGGTCTATTCGTCAACCGGCGGCATTTTGCGGTGTCGTCGGTCTGAAACCTACGTACGGACGTGTATCGCGGTACGGACTTGTTGCGTTTGCTTCTTCGCTAGATCAGATTGGTCCTATTACGAATTCGGTAGAAGATGCCGCGATTGTGCTTCAAGCGATCGCCGGGGCTGATGTGCATGATGCAACATCAGCTCACGTAGAGGTGCCTGATTTTACCGCAAAACTAACGGGTGACATTCGCGGTTTGCAAGTGGGTGTGGCTCCTGAGTTTTTCGCTGATGCGATGGATGAAGGTGTGCGTCAACGAGTGCAAGAGGCTGTGCAAGTGCTAAAAGAACTTGGTGCAGAGATTAAGCCGATTAGCCTTCCTCATATCAGCTATGCTATAGCAGCTTACTATTTATTGGCGCCAGCTGAAGCATCGTCGAATTTGGCTCGTTTTGATGGTGTGCGGTATGGCTATCGCTCGCAAAATGCACAAAATCTTCTTGCTATGTACAGCAAAACGCGAAGTGAAGGGTTTGGTAAAGAAGTTAAACGACGCATTTTGATCGGGACCTATGCTTTGTCCTCTGGGTATTACGATGCCTATTACAAACGTGCGCAAAAAATGAGAACATTGATTCGCCAAGATTTTGAACAAGCTTTTTCGCAAGTGGATGTGATCGTATCGCCGACCACACCGGCTCCTGCGTTTTTACTAGGTGAAAAGACGAAAGATCCTGTCACCATGTATATGACCGATATGTGTACGATCCCTATTAATCTTGCTGGCCTGCCAGCAATCAGCGTGCCGTGTGGTTTGTCGCAGGGCATGCCTGTTGGGTTGCAAATTATCGGTAAGATGTTTGATGAGCAGACGATATTGCAAGTGGCCGACGCTTATGAGAAAACAGTCGATTTTGCCGCAGTACGCACGGCTCATAGTAAGGAGGCGAAGTAACCGTGTATGAAACTGTCATTGGTTTAGAAGTTCACGTCGAACTTGGGACGAAAACGAAGATATTTTGTGGTTGTGAAACAGAGTTTGGAGCGCCTCCAAATACCCATGTGTGCCCAGTTTGTATGGGAAGTCCAGGTGTCTTGCCTGTGTTAAATGAACAAGCTTTGCGACTAGGAATGAAAGCCGCTATGGCTCTGCATTGTGAAGTGCGCAAAGACAGTAAATTCGATCGCAAAAATTATTTTTATCCTGATAGTCCGAAAGCCTATCAAATCTCGCAATACGATGAGCCAATCGGTGAACACGGTTATATCGATATCGAGGTGGGGGGACAAGTACGGCGTATTGGCATCACGCGTGTTCACCTTGAAGAAGATGCGGGTAAATTAAGTCACTCAGTCTTTGGTGATGCATCGTACGTTGACTTTAATCGAGTCGGCATTCCCCTAATTGAAATTGTGAGTGAACCGGATATTCAAACAGCAGAAGAGGCTCGGCTGTATCTTGAGGAACTTAAGGCGATCATGCAATATTGCGCTGTGTCCGAATGTAAGATGGAAGAAGGATCCTTGCGTTGTGATGCGAATATTTCGCTGCGACCGATTGGCCAAAAGGAATTGGGTACAAAGACAGAAATCAAAAATATGAACAGTTTTCGCCATGTCGAACGTGGTCTCTTGTTTGAACAAGAACGTCAGGAGGCCATGCTACATCGTAATGAAATGATCGTGCAAGAGACTCGGCGTTTCGATGAGTCGACAATGTCGACTATCTCCATGCGCTCAAAAGAAGACGCTCACGATTACCGTTATTTTGCGGAGCCTGATTTGCCGCGCATTGTCGTCTCCGATCGTTTTCTTGCTGAATGTTTGGCGGAAATTCCAGAATTGCCTGCGCAAAAACGTGCTCGTTTCGTTCAGGACTATGGATTGCCTGACTATGATGCCAGTGTGTTAACGGCGACTCGCCCGTTAGCTGAGTTTTTTGACGAAACGGCCAAACGCGTAAAAGACCCGAAGGTTGCGAGTAACTGGATCATGGGCGATGTTTTAGGTTACTTAAAAACAACGGATGCGACGATAGAAACCTTTGCAATCTCCTCGATGCGACTAGCCGAGTTAATTGGGTTAATCGAAAATGGTACGATTTCAACGAAAATTGCTAAGTCCGTTTTCAAAGATATGCTTGAAACGGGAAAAGACGCAAAGATTTTGATCGAGGAACAAGGTCTTGTTCAGATTTCGGATGAGTCTGCGTTACGTGCGATCGCGCAAAAGGTAATTGAGAACAATCCTAAATCTGTTCAGGATGTAGTAGCCGGAAAAGACAAAGCTATCGGTTCACTTGTTGGTCAGATGATGAAGGAAACGAAGGGTAAAGCTAATCCGCAAGTGGTCAATCAGATTTTGAAAGAGCTTATCACAGGATAAGGGGGTGGTCCTGTGCGGCCAAAGATTCGCCTAATCTATAATCCTACAGCAGGAAAGGAAGCTTTTCGTTCTAAACTTGCTGAGGTATTGCGCATTTTAGAAGAATCGGGGCTTGAAGCGTCCTGCCATGCCACGCGCGGTGTAGGCGATGCCAAGATGGCAGCTGTCGAGGCAGCCTCTGATGGATTTGAATATGTCGTGGCGTGCGGTGGAGATGGCACCGTCAATGAAGTGGTCAGCGGCCTCGCCAAGGTGCAAGCACGTCCTGTGCTTGGTATTATTCCAGCGGGAACAACAAATGACTTGGCTCGTGCTTTGGGTATCCCATTTCAAATTGAAGAAGCAGCAAAACTGATTGCAAAGCGTTATGAGATTCCACTTGATCTTGGACGTATTCAATTAGGTAATAAAGGTCATGCCGAGCAAGCGGAACGTTATTTCGTCAACATTGCAGCGTGTGGGAAGTTGACGGAAATTACCTATGATGTGCCAAGTAAGATGAAAACGATGCTCGGACAACTTGCTTACTATATGAAAGGCCTCGAGTTGTTGCCAGGTCTTCGACCAATTCACTTGCGCGTCGAGTCACCGGAAAATGTGTATGATGGACAGGCTATGCTGTGTCTCATCACGAATTCGCGTTCGGTAGCAGGATTTGAGCGCATTGCTCCACTAGCTTCGGTGAATGACGGCCAATTTGACGTTTTATTGGTCAAACCAACGAATCTTGGTGATATGATTCGCTTGGTTTCGGCTGGGCTACGTGGCGAACATACAGCAGATGAGCGTGTGATGTATTTTCATGCTAATTCGATACGACTATCCTCCATGGAAATGGTTGACGTCAATATTGACGGAGAATATGGTGGTGAATTACCGACAAGCATTCAGGTGATGCAACATCATCTGTCTATTATTGTTGATGAGAGGAAGCATTGATGTTGGAGACTCATGAAAAGGCAGTGCGCATATCTCCTGTGCATGTGTTTCAGGAATTGGAAGTAACGATTGATCGCCTGGGTTATCGCGGCGAAGGAGTCGCGCGATTTGAAGGCTTCACGATTTTTGTGGAGCAGGCTTTACCTGGTGAGCGTGTCCTCGCCAAAGTGACTAAGGTGGAAAAGTCCTATGCACAAGCGACACTGCTACGTATATTTGAACCTTCCTCGTTGCGCCAACTCCCTCCATGTCCTGTGTTTGAGGTATGTGGCGGTTGTCAGTTGCAACATGTATCGTATGCGAAGCAATTAGAGTGGAAACGGCAAACTGTGCTCGACGCATTGGTGCGTATCGGGCACTTTTCTTTGGATGAAGTAGAGTCGATCGTATCTGCTACCTATGGCATGGATGATCCGTGGCGTTATCGTAACAAAGTGACTGTTGCAGTAGCTAAAAAAGGTGCCAAGTTTGTGGCGGGATTTGTCGAAGAAGGTACGCATGATCCGGTGGAATCGGCAGAATGTCTTATTAGGCCTGTCATGCACGATACGTTAATTGCAAAAGCGGTGGCTATTCTTGAAGCGCTTAGTTGTTCACCCTATGATGAATCCACTCGATCAGGTGATATTCGGCAATTGATCATTCGTACAAACGATCAGCATGAGGCGATGGTTGTTGTCGTTGTGACGCATACGCTTGAACAACAGATGGATGTGTTTTGCAAACGTCTTGCGGTAGAGTGCAAACAGGAAAACATCAAACTTGTCAGTGTTGTGCAACATATCGCTCCGCCAGGTACGCGGCAGTTGTTTGCTCGCGCACCGCAAACGTTATGGGGTAAGTCTTACCTTAAAGAAACGATTATGGGCCTATCCTTTCGGGTATCCTCGCGTTCGTTTTTGCAAGTGAATCCTTTACAAACACGAACACTTTATCAACTAGTCCTCGATACGTCTGACCTTTGTGCAAATGATGTCGTCTTTGATTTGTACAGTGGTATAGGAACGTTGTCTTTGCTTGCTGCAAAAGCGGCGAAAAAGGTGATTGGTGTCGAAAGTGTGCCGCAAGCTGTTGAGGATGCTAAGGACAACGCGCGCAGAAACGGCATCATGAATGTGGAGTTTGTAGCAGGCAAAGCGGAGGATGTCGTGGCAGGATTGATCGAAGAAGGGTCAAGACCGGACGTTGTCTTGCTCGATCCTCCACGCGTCGGTTGCGATCGTAAGGTGTTAGAGGCGATTGCTTCAGGCAAACCACGAAGCATTGCCTATGTATCTTGCAACCCGGCAACGCTTGCTCGTGATTTGCGCATCTTGTCTGACTTAGGGTATGCAATACAGTCGGTGAATCCTGTAGACATGTTTGCGCAGACTGCCCATGTGGAGTGCTTAATATTGATGACACGAGAATGACTGGGGACGACAACCGACAGTCTAACACGATATGCCCATCAAGAGTTGATAAGGACGACCTCCGGGCGCGCGAACGAAGGTCAATTCTTTGTGACTGTGGAAGGAGATGACAAGTATTTAAGGGCTCTAATTCAGGATGCCGTTATGGGTTACTTTTTTTGTCGGTCTAATTAAGACGAAAGGATATTCACAGGCGGATCTTCACCGACTTAGGAATATCTAAAACATATTTAGTAGATGTACTTAATGGCAGAATGAAACCACCAAATCCCGATATGGAAGACCGTATTGTTGATCTGTTACGCCTCACTTATGATGAAAAAAATGATTTTTACAGTAAGGCGGCTAATGGGCGGAACGACTACCCAAGAAGAGTATAGTGGACCCGTAAAACTGGACACCAGATAGAAGACGAATGGGGTACACTATGCCTATGAAAAAACAACACAGCCCAGAGTTCAAAGCCAAAGTCGTGCAGGAAGTTCTCAAGGAAGAGAAAACCATGGCTCAGATTGCTTCAGAATACGGTGTCCATCCAGCACAACTGAGTCAGTGGAAGAAGACAGCACTTGAAAATCTCGCTAGCGTGTTTGTAGATGACCGTAAGGTTGCTAAGCAGCAGAAGGCAAAAGAAGCTGAAATCGAGAGACTCTATGCCCAGGTCGGCAAGCTATCCACTCAACTCGAGTGGGTCAAAAAAAAATCTGGCATCGACCCGGAGCAGAGATGAACGTCTTGCCATGGTGGAGCGGGAGAACTCTAAAATCCCCTTACAGTGGCAAGCTTGGATTTTCAGTCTAAGCCGCTCGAGCCTGTACTACAAACCTGCTCTTCCGCCGGAAGACGAGGTGCGACTCAAGCATCAGATAGATGAGATATACACTACTCATCCGACGTACGGTAGCCGTAAGATTGTGCATCTGCTGCGCCGAGACGGTTGGGTCATCAACCGCAAGCGGGTCCAGCGCTGCATGCGTGAGATGGGGATTGAGGCGATTTACCCAGGACCCAACCTCAGCAAACGGAACCTGAAGCACAAGATTTATCCTTATCTGCTGCGCAATGTCACACCAAGTTACCCCAACCACGTCTGGGGAATCGACATCACGTACATCCGCCTGACACACGGATGGATGTACTTGGTTGCAGTCATTGATTGGTACTCACGCTTTATCGTCAGTTGGCAGTTGAGTGATACGCTTGAGATGCCGTTCGTTCTGACGGCTGTTCGTTCCGCCTTGCATCAAGCAAAACCAGTGATTTGGAACAGTGATCAAGGCAGTCATTTCACCAGCGACCAATATACTGATCTGCTGAAAGAAGCTGAGGTCCAAATCAGCATGGACGGTAAGAATCGAGCGCTCGACAACATCATTACTGAACGCTTCTGGCGCACGCTCAAGTACGACCATGTCTATCTCCATGAGTACAGCAGTCCAAAAGACGCAAGACAGCAGATTGGTCGGTTCATCACCGAATACAACTACGACCGCCCACACCAGTCACTGGAATACCGAACACCGGCTGAAGTCTACTTTCCTGAGGGGTCCGCTGCACTATCCCCTCCTGCCGCTATCTGAAATATCAGTAACAATAATATTACTTAAACCTAAAAATCAGTGTTTTGACATAAGGGTCCACCTTAGAGATTGATAGTCGCAGAGAAAGAATGAGGGCGATATAATGGAAAATCTATCAAAAATTAAGCGCGACAGTATGATTGCATTTCTGGAAGATTTGAAACAGCAACATACCGATGATGCGTCTATTCGAGCTTTTAATGAAATAGAAAATCACATTCGGGAGAAGAAGTACGGCCTTGTATGGGAAGAACATTGTGAAGAAGTGGATGAACTGCTTGCAGAGAACATTCCCGTGCTGATAGCAGACCCAGAACGTCGTTTGTGTAAAAACGAAAATAAGCCTTGGAATTTCATTATTGAGGGCGATAACTTGCAGGCTCTTTATCTGCTCGAAAAAACTCATAAGGCCAAGGTGGACTGCATTTATATTGACCCACCATACAACACTGGAGCAAAAGATTGGAAATATAATAACGACTATGTAGATTCTAATGATGAATATAGACACAGCAAATGGTTATCTATGATGAAAAATAGGTTAATGTTGGCCAAGCATTTACTGAATCCCAATAATTCGGTTCTTGTTGTTGCAATCGATGAAAATGAATTTAATCACTTAGGTGCTTTATTAGAAGAATTATTTCCAACATCAAAAATACAGATGGTATCTATCGTTATCAACCCCAAAGGAAGGGCAACTAATTATTTTACACGAACAGATGAATATTTGTATTTTGTCTTTTTAGGAGACGCAAGTGTGAATACCACACTTGTATCAGAAGGTGAAGTTGAAGTTAGATGGCCATATTTAAAGCGTAGTGATACTGATTCTACGAGAGGACATCGTCCGAGACAGTTTTACCCTATATATATCAACGATACAACTGGGAAAATACAAAAAATTGGTGAACCTATATTGCCGGATATAGATAGATTCTCTGTAGAAAAAATAGATGGTTGCACGGTTGTATTTCCAGTAAATGAAGACGGCACGGAAATGGAATGGGGGCTTACAGGAGGCCCACTTACAGAACTAAACAGTAGAGGTTTTGTGCGTGTAGGAAAAAAACGCAATAATAACCCGATGCCATACTCAATAAGCTATTTAAGTACAGAGGATGTAAAAAAGGTTGATTCAGGTGATTTGACGGTAATTGGAGAACGAGATGATGGAACAAAAATAGTAATTAGTACAACAGGAAAGTCAACAAGGATGCAAACCGTTTGGACATCAGGGGCATATGACGCAGGAGCTTACGGAAAAACCATTTTAAGAAGCATCTTGCCTCGTCGGCATTTTCCTTTTCCGAAGTCACTCTACGCAGTATATGATACTTTAAAGCATATAGTAGGAAGTAAAAAAGATGCTATTATAGTAGATTTTTTTGCTGGCTCTGGAACTACGATGCACGCTGTAAATTTACTAAATGTAACAGATAATGGTAACAGGTGTTGTATTATGGTTACTAATAATGGTGTTAGGATGAAATAGTGGACACAACGAATCGAGAATGTAAGAATAAGGTGATTCGAGGTGAGCCACGTGACACAGAAATATGATAAAGAGTTCAAGCTCAATGCGGTTCAGTTGGCTT
>JAKADA010000037.1 GCA_021820975.1 Bacillota bacterium | reverse complement strand
CTGCTCTAGGTTATCACCATATTTTATTTATTGGTCCGCCAGGTGCTGGAAAAAGTATGTTGGCAAAACGCTTTCCATCCTTGCTTCCACCTCTAAATCTTGAACAGGCCATGACCGTACAGCAAATCTATAGCATTGCAGGCTTTGACCGTCATCAAAGTACGTTGCCTCCTTTTCGTGCTCCACATACCACGACATCGGTACAGGGGCTATTAGGTGGCGGCAATCCTATTCATCCAGGAGAAATTACATTAGCGCACCACGGTGTTTTGTTTCTTGATGAAATTCCAGAATTTTCACGAAGCGCTATTGATGGACTTCGACAACCGATTGAAGAAGGTGTTATTCATTTACGAAAAGGAATTCACAGTTTCGATTTTCCAGCTCAGTTTCAATTGATCGCTGCGATGAATCCATGTCCATGTGGGTATCTTGGCTCCCATCATCATGAGTGCACATGTCAAACAAACGAAATACGGCGTTATCGCACACGGATATCAGGCCCTATTCTCGATCGGATTGATCTTGTTGTATGGGTGGATTCTCCTGAAGCAAAGGACCTTCTTACTGATTTGAACCAGGGGACAGATAGTGCCTCTTTAATCATAAAACGAATACAAACAGCATACTCCTTTCGCTTTGATCGGCAACGTCAACAGAAAAAAAGAGGTATACATAAAGAGTTATCGATCACGACTGAGGCAGCAAAACTTCTCGAAGATTCAACACAGTCTATGCAATTATCCGCTCGTAGCCTGATAAAAATTATGCATGTAGCTCGAACAATTGCCGACTATGAATTATCCGACGAAGTTTGCACCGTGCATATGGCTGAAGCTATGCAATACCGCCCTAGTTGATTTTTTACGGGCCATTTTTAGCTATAATGACATAGACAGGAAAAGGGGGCATGGGGATACATGAAACTCGGCATAGCATTTGCCGGCGGAGGAGCTTCTGGGGGAGCTCATGTAGGCGTACTTCAAGCGCTCAATGAAGAACACATCCCGATCTCCATGGTGGCTGGCACAAGCAGTGGTGCCATGGTAGCAGGGCTTTATGCAGCCGGCACGTCGATCGATGCGCTTCTACAATTGCTGACAAAACTCAACCGTAGTCATATGGACATTGACTTGAGTCTCATTGCACGTATGATCAGTAAAAGAGACGTTCGAGGTTTACTACGTGGTGATCGATTGGAGGCTTTTATCGAAGATATCTTAGGATCAAGGACATTACAGGATGTCAATCTTCCACTTGCTATCATTGCAACTGATCTGCAAACCGGTCAAGAAGTTGTCTTTAGTTCGCAACCCTGCCATGCGCCAGCAACACGCATATTCGGTGATCAAACAAGTCTTCCACTATGGCGCACAGTATGTGATGCATCCCTCGCCCATGCCATTAGAGCAAGTATTAGTATCCCTCTTGTGTTTCAACCTACCATCATAGAAGACATGATACTTGCTGATGGCGGCCTTGTTGACAACTGCCCGGTAGACCCTCTTATCGCCATGGGTGCAGATGTCACGATCGCCGTCGATACTATTACACCTTTCTTACGGCGCAAAGGTCGGCTGCCTTTACGTGTAAGAACCATGACACAGCAAATCATCAATGTTGGACTAGCGCGTCATGCACTGCTCAGTGCCATGAAAGCTGATATTTTTTTAGCGCCTCCCGTAGGCCCCATTGGAGCGCTTGATTTTGCCAAGCTCTCCAATGTCGCTGAACGTGGATATCAATACACCAAAGCTAAAATGCCACAAATTCTGAACTTTTTAGATAAGCTTTAATGTTTTTTGGGTGTGCCAGATGATTTATTCACACCAGTCTTAGCTGTTGTATTATTTTTTTTGCGCCGACCAAACAGCGGTGGCGGATTCGTATTTGATTTTTTCATTTGTTGCTTTACAAGTTGAAGTTGCCGAGGATTTAGGTTCACGCCCATCCGTTTTGCCATAGCTGCAAGATCTTTGTCATCCATATCCATGTTTGTCATACTTCGTCTAAGCACCCATACGCCAAGAAAGAAACCTCCCACTAGGCCTACGATCAGTCCAATCACAAGTCCAATCCAAATCATACAATATCCTCCCTTTATTAATTAAAAGCTGCTATGTAATGCTCGACAACAGGCTGTTGTGCTTGTTTCACTGTCCAAGTGACGGCCACTACGTCAAAACGGTACTCTACATCATGATAATCTGTGTGCTCTTCAATAAACAAGGTTGCAAGACGACGAATATGTTGCCTTTTCTCGGCAGTAACTGATTCAGCAGCTTGCAAGAGATCATTACTTGACCCGCCTTTTATGGATCGAACCTCAACAAAAACAAGTGCATCATCAGCTTGCATGATCAAGTCTAATTCGCCAATCGATCTACGCCAATTTCTTTCGATCAAGTGATAACCCTTTTGCTGCAGATACAAAAAAGCTATATATTCAGCACTTTGTCCTGCTTCCATACGCGCATGACCTGATTGCTTATCGATGTTTGCGAAGACGCGTGCCCCTTTAGCAGCTTCTAACACAGGTCGAAAAGTCATCCGATGTATTGGACTTGGTCCTATTTCTTGAAGTGCCTTTAAATGTTCTCGCGTACCATAACCTACGTGCTTCGCAAATCCATACGACGGGTATTGTTTATCAGCTTGCATCATCCATTCATCACGCGTTACCTTAGCGAGAATTGATGCAGCAGCAATACTTTGACTCAATGCATCGCCATGAATCAACTTACGCTGCACATACGGAATTCCTGGTAAATTGGTCCCATCCACTAAAACGATGGATGGGTGAACAGATAATGTAAACAATGCTTTTCGCATAGCTAGATACGTTGCTTGCAAAATGTTTAAGCGATCAATTTCAGCTGCTTCCACAATACCCACGGCAAACGCTATCGCCACGTTACAAATAAGATCAAACGCGTCATTGCGCTGGTTTTCTGTCATTTGCTTAGAATCAAAAAAAGGCGCGTCAGCAAGCTCAGGTGGAAGAATTACTGCTGCCGCAACAACAGGTCCTGCCAAAGGCCCTCTGCCTGCCTCATCAATTCCACACAATAAAGGTCCACATTCTTGTCGTAATACAGCGTCGAATTCATAAGCTGCTCGACACAAAGTAAGCTTTTGCGATGAATATCTAGCGCCCATGATAATCACTTCCATGATCGTTCAGACGGTCAAATGTAAGACGCCCTAAAGCACCCGTCTGCACTTCACGCAACAACAATTCTGCCGCGCGATCCACATCAGGCTCTCCCTGAGCTTTTAAGGCAACACGGCGTTGGGCAATTTTCACAAGCATATCAGAAGCAGAGTCGGTTCTTTCCAAGAAGTCGAATCGCTGAAAAAGATTTTCAGGATATTGGCGACAAAACCACACAAGGAGTTCTTGTGCCAACTCTTGGGGCTCTAAAATCGTTGATTTAATAGCACCTGACCACGCCAAATGCAAAGCAACATGGCGATCATCAAATTTCGGCCACAAAATCCCAGGGGTATCAAGTAATTCCATCGACTGAGCAACCTTAATCCACTGTTGCTGCTTCGTTACCCCCGGCTTATCCCCGGTTTTGGCAGCGCTTCGTCCTGCTAGACGGTTGATAAAAGAAGACTTACCAACATTAGGAATTCCCACAACCATGGCGCGAATGGCTGTACGTTTAATGCCACGTTTAGCCATCGCCGCAAACCGCTCTGACGTTGCCCTTTTGGCAGCATCAATCACCCGATTCATGCTGTTCCCATGTAAATTGTCAACAGCAACGACAGGTGCCTTAAGGGAATGTTCCCAAGCATCCACGTATACTTTGGTCACTTGTGGATCCGCTAAATCCGCTTTTCCTAGAACAATGACCGCTGGTTTTTGACGTACAACCTCGATCATCATCGGATTACGACTTGAATCAGGCAATCTTGCATCCACTATTTCAATAACGACGTCCACTAATTTTAGCGATGTAGCAACTTCCCGTTTGGCTTTCGCCATGTGGCCTGGGAACCATTGTATAGTCACAGCACTCGTCCTTACCCCTATATATCCTACTAAAAAACACTTTAAAAAAGGGGGCTTGGTCTCCCAAGTCCCCCCTTGGCACTCGTATCAACGAATCTCTTTGATACGAGCAGCCTTGCCGCGCAAGTTTCGTAGATAATAAAGTTTGGCGCGGCGTACTTTGCCTCGCTTCATTACTTCGATTTTTTCCAATTTTGGCGAATAAACCGGGAATGTCCGTTCTACGCCAACACCATAGGAAATCTTACGAGCTGTAAATGTCGCGCTAATCGCAGTTCCTTTGCGCTTAATAACGACACCTTCAAAAACCTGGATACGTTCTCGTGAACCTTCACGTACTTTTACATGTACGCGCAACGTGTCACCAGGACGAAACGCAGGAATATCTGTGCGCAGTTGTTGCAAAGCAACATCACGTACTAATGGGTGCATACCTTCCACCTCCCGACGGGTGTTCATACAGTCAGCTACTTGTGTAGAGGACCACCCTGATACCACAACGCAGTATAACACATGCTTCAAGTAAACGAAAGCTGAATTTATGGTTTTTCCACTTGTGACAGTAAATCTTGAGGAACTGGCAAGGCTGCCGTTTGATCAAAGCCAAAATAGAGTTGCGTAGCATCGATCGATGCAGTCCCAAGTTGCGGAACTCCAACTGTTGATTGCACCTCAATTTGCCGCAATGCCCCATCTGTTGTATCTACCCACACCGTATACAGCGCCTGTTGTGGTATTTTGCCACTTTTTAAGCCATGTTGTACAAAAGTACCCATCACAGAAGGTTGTGCGGCCGTCGTAAATTGATACACATTGCATAACCACGATGTGACCGTTTGTTCCGGTAAGGAATAGACGACTTGTGGCGGATTGTTAACTAAAAGAGTATGCATCGATTGCCACGGTTGTAAGTCCGTAACTGGCTGCATAGGATACCAATGTCCATTGTCCCGATAATAGGAAAACTTATTATTTTGATAGACAAGGTAGTCATTTCCGCCAATCGTTTCATCCACATAAACAGCATTAGGTAGACGGACTGTGCCGTAAAAGTTTACTTGTCGACTAAATCGCCCTGCCACTTCTTGAATTTGCGCTTTAACTTCATACGTTTTTAGGGCGTTCATCTTTGCAATAGCATGTAACACCTGTTGCACACCCTGCGGATCTATCTTACGGGCGATAATCGCCTGCTTTAGTACGCTTGGATGTGACTGAAGGTTACAACCACTAAGAATGGTTGCTCCAACTAAGGCTAACGCCCATAAACCGAGTTGACGCTTTTTCATTGTATAGGCCTCCTTTGAGTACGACGCAGGAGCCCAAGAATAACTAAGACAACATACACAACTTCAGTGATCAAAAGCCAAGGAATCTTTGATGGAGCAAGTAACATAATTTTTTGATGCGCGTACGTTGATGTCAACAATTCAGGTGTCGCAGCTGATGTCACATAAGCCGTATGCAAATCCACGAGATCTACATGATAGGCTCGGAAAACCGGCACGAGTGTACCTTGTTTGAAACGATAACCGCCTAGATATCGAGTAGGTGATGTCGTGATATCAGCTGGTGCATTCGCCACAATGACGTCACCGTTTGTATGATGAAATACAGTCTCGAATCGAAACGATGGTTGTCCACTCACCCAAAGATTTTGCCACTGACCATCCGCACTAAGTTTAAAAATTTGAGCAGGAACTGTATTGACAAGAAGTTCATCTTGTTGATTACCTAATAAATCGGCGAATACGATGTCTCTTGTCAAAGGATACAAGTACGTTCCACGAAGTGTAGCCACGACTTTATTATCGCCTGGAGTCAAGGAAATAATTTGTATGAGATTGTTGCCTTCGACAACAGCCTGAGGTGTCTTCGTAACGGATAAAGGCAATATCGGGTAAACGCCTAGAACAGCCACCCCACTTGTCTTCACGTTGACTGCAGATCCATGGTACTGACCCACAAGCACTCCATTTTGAATCGACAAACCATCTACTGCATGCGAACTTCTGCCTGTGACGTTCGCCCAATTGGCACTAACACGATGAGATGTTGACAAACTCAAGGTGGAAAGAGCATTAGCTATGCTTCCGGGTTGCAGTAACGTAGTTAAAAGTTGCCCAGGTGTTTGCGATAGCGATACGTACATACGCACCTTACTACCAATATTAATGAAATGTGGCGTGGTAAAAGGATAGTCAATAAGCCCTAAACGATAGCTAGGCAATTGAGCGAGTTCAGCGGGTGTCGCACTGTGCTCCTTAAAGCCAAGGCTACCCGGCGAGACAGTAACTACATCATACTCATGTTGTAATTCTTCCACCGCAGCAATAGCATTTTGCGCCTGTTTAGGGTCATTTGCCATCATGTTGATTAATTCCTGTGCCTCGCCTTTTAAAGGGACATGTCCGCGCAACGTGACAATCTCTTGAGCGCCATGACGTGTCGGATCATTGACAAGCGCAACCGGTATACTCGGAACTTGCTTATCTGGGCTATTGATATGGCCAATGTAGCGAATGGAAAATGCTGATAAAAGACCTAAATCAGAAAGCGGTACCCATACTTGCATTAAGGAAATAACGATCACGATAAAAAGTAGGCGTAAAACAGATAGCTTTACGATCCAACGTCCTAAAAATAAAGCAAGAATGAGAAGAACCACATAATCAATAATTCGCCACGACATCGACTCGGAGACAAAACTCGCCAAAGAGAAACTTACCATTAAAATAAATAGTGTTAATCGAATAAGGAGTTTGCGATCGCGTTTTGGATAGGCGAATAAAAAAACCAGTGTAGTTGCAATTACGGCCAGAACACCATAAAAGGAGTATTCAATTGTCCACCCTGTGAATACCAACTGATAAAAGAGAATCGTCCACACTGCATAGATCGCGATCAGTGGCATCGTGCGCCAGCGCTTAGTCAAATATTCAAACACGCCGCTTCACCTCCTGGCTATCGCCATAGATCAACACGAGTGTTCCGACTAACCAAAACAGCATGTTCATCGCAGAATCTTCAAAGACGTTTTCCACAGCATCGTGAACGACCAGCACAATCAATGCACTAAATACACCAGCGATTAAAATCTTCATCTGTGGATCAACAGTTTTTTTCCAAACGCGCCAAACATCTCGTAAATAGACGAAAAGCAAAGCCACAAAGGCAAATAGACCCACCAACCCAAGTTCGCCAAGCGTTTTTGCGTAATAACCATCCACATACGTAATCCCAAAGTATCGAGAAGCAATAGCTCCGCCATACCGTCCCAATCCAGCCCCAAAGAAAGGATTAGCAACCATGCGATCATAAGCATGAATCCAGCGTGCGATTCGACCATTATTGATAGTTTGCCACCAGTAAACGGGTGACAAAAACTGTTCGATGCGAACTTGAATAGGATGGACAAATAGCACAGCTAACACAGTCACCCCAATAGCCACAAAGGTCCAACGTTTATCAATCATCCACGTAACAATCAAAATGCCAACAACTAGGCCTACCCATGCGCCACGCGTAAACGTAAATACAGTCGTCGCTGTAGTAATCAAAGCAGCAAGCGCATAAAAAATTTTTTGCGCACGTTCTTTTTCATAGACAGCAAAGCTAATCGCTAAAGGAGTGATAAACGCTGCATACGAACCAAAGATGTTCGGACTGCCAAAAAGCGAATAAACGCGTGTACGTTCATGTTGTCCGATAGGAATCCACTGTGCGGGTACAGGCGCTTTGATGACATATTCATACACGCCGTGAATACCCATTAAAAAGCCGGTTAAAACCACAAATTTGAGTAAAGGAACGATATCTTCTTTGGCCACGACATAGGGTAGCGTTAAAGCCAGTAACATGTACATAAAGTCCACTTGATAACCGGCCACAGCCACTGTTAGGTAACCTACGTCCATCACTATGTATCCTAGCCCTAGTACTGCAAGAAAGATAATATAACGATAGGTTGGATACACCGTCTTTCGACCATGCACCATATAGGAACGCATAGCGTAAAATGCAAATAAAATAAACAGAATCTTGTCCCATTCATGGCCAATAATTCCCCATGGATAGATTCCCAAAAAATAATCTACAATCGGGAAAGCGGCCAATAGATAGACAGGCCATCTCCAACGAAATGGCAGTACGGCTTCCTCCATCATCTCACCCCAAATAGTTTATCTACCTTGACATCATACCATATTGTCAATGAATTACCTGTACATATTGACTAGCTACCCAGCCCTGTTTCCCCGCACCATCAACGACATAATCCCAGCCATTTCCTGGAGATTTTAAAACCACAAGATAGGTACCATTGGTCACAGTATCTACAATATTGGCAGTTGTTGAAGCCACTTGCGAAGAACGAAGATTGAGGACACTGCCAGCATCGATACCTGTAACCTCAACCATGTTTTGAAGACTAACATTGTTCCAATTGACAAAGCCAACAACCCCATTTGTTAGCTTCACTTTATCCCAACCAGGCGAATCACCTAGTGTTGGAAAGATCGTGCCTTTGGCAATACTGCCAATCACTTTTGGTGCTGTCCCTTGCGCATCAGCGGGAGCTTCATAAACAGATAATGTCGTAACAGCTTGTCCCGTTGCACCCGGCGGGTAAGCGAAAAATGGTCTTACTGCCTGTTCGCTTAACAGCGGTTGTGCAGCCATCGATGGTGAGTAGGTGGCTATCTCGGACATAATTCTCCCTATACTACTTGCCCAATAAGGGTCTGTCGCATAATCTACATTCATACCATCAAGGTTTGGGCCATTATAAAATGAACCCGTTTGATTCAAGTAAGAATTTCGCACAAACCAAGCTTGAAAATTAATATCATATTCAATGGAACGGAACGTTGCTGCTGCATTCGGATTTGTCGTATAAGCTTCGTATCCGAATAAATTATCGCGATTGGTCGCGAAATACGATGTCCCCCACGCTGATTCAATAATCGCATGTGCAACCAAGTATTCAGCGTTGACCCCATAGGCATCTTGCGCCTCAATAAAATATTTGCCCGTTCCTTGCAAAACACTTGTAGAAACGGCGTGTGTCGCAATAAATCGGTTAATTTGACTTGCAGTCATCGTTGATGATGTTTCAAGATTTAGTGTCTGATAGGGGTTTTCCCAACTGCCAACATACTTATCGCCGCTTGGCAATACTTTATACCAATGATTGTAATCTGGTGAAACGTACGTATTACCAGATGTCATAAACGGAGGCGCTGGAGCCCAGGTAATTGATAATTTCCCCCAATTATCAACGATAAGACCATTTTGTACAGTTAAGGTATCACCATAGGGCGTTTTAACAAACGTGGGGTAGTTCGAATACAGTACCTGTTGCGTAATAGTATTCACGATCTGAACATGATCCAATGTTTTAGCATAAGCTTGTGCTGCTGATAACGTGGAGAATGAACGTACCAACTGTAAGTATCGATATACGCCATATGTTCCTGTGGCACCAGACCACACAATTTGATTGTTGTTAATTTGAATAACGACAGCGCCCGATTGTGTCTTTGCATAGGCAATCGCTGGAGGCAAGGCAGTAAACGACTGCATCACTTTTGCTCCAACTTCAACAAAATACTGAGGAACATTGGTAAACACCGTGGCCTGGGAAGAAATCTGAACCACGGTAACATTCGACAATGTTTTTGCGAAAGACAACGCCTCAGATTCTTGTGAAAACTGTTGGATCAATGCACCGTTTTGATATACATCATAGCGTGCTATGTTATCCCACACATCTTTACCTGTCGCAATCGCAACCACTTCAGCATTTTCGCTGTTTACAGCGTACGCTTTAGCATCACTTAACGTTTTAAATGATTTCGTAAAAACGCCACCGACAAGGACTTGATAATTCGCCTGCCAAACCGTTGTTTGCGTTTCTGGGCTCTCTATCGTGGCGTTTTTTTGTCCCTGGGCAGCCGTCATCGCATCACTTAATGACTGATAGGTTGCGGCAGGAACGGTTGATCCTTGCGTAATCACCCAATAATTCGCAGCATTACTCCAAAGCACCGAACCTGTTAGTCGATTCAAGATCGATGCATTGGGTATTTGTTGAATTGTCGTCAGAGCATCAGAAAACGAAGGAAAATAGGTGTTGTTTAGCGAAGACGGCGCAGAACCTTTGACTTGTTCGACTTGAACTTTGTACAAATTGCGAATAGTCGTATAAAGCACAGCACCAGAAAGACTATCGATTACTGCCGCATCCTTTTTTGACTTTGCATAGGTTACTGCGGCACCTAGCGTTGAAAATGATTTAACGAGTGCGCTATGTAATGTGCGCACCTCAAAAGTGTGCGTATGGGATGTCGTAGCCGTTCGACTCATCCCGTCAAAGGAACGGGTTCGTGTCTGCCAGGCACTATAGACACTTTGCGGTATCGTAAACGCTTGCGCAGCCATTGGGCTAGACGTGAGAACGCCTGCCATTGTCAGTGCAAAAAACATCATCTGCTGTCGATTCATGTCCGCCTTCCCCTCCAGCGTCTATTATGGAGAGCGAAAGGGGCGCATGTCAATCATAGAATGAAGTAAGTTAATAGGAGGCAGCCACGTCAAATTGCACAGATAAGGAATTTGATTGTACAAAATAGGGTCCAGGATGTTGAGCAAAGACGGTACCTTTCGCCACACCTTTTGCTGGCTCTAAGCGATACGAGTAATGAATACTTGCGTTTGAAAGCAAAGTTTGTGCCGATTGTAAAGATAGGTTAAGCAAATTAGGTACAAGTTCTTGTCCTGCCCCAACCGCCACATAAAGCTTGATCGTTTCACCTTTTTGATAAGTCGATCCAAAGCTAGGCGATGCACTAACAACAGTACCGGATGTCCCTGAAGTAGAAGCTGTTAAAACCTGTACGTTTGCACTAGGAATAGATAATGAAGATAAGTGCTCGATAGCTTGAACAGGTGATAGTCCTGCTAAATGAGGTATAACGAAAGCACGCGCTTGTGCACCTGTTTGTGTAGAACCCGAACCATGTGATTTGTCACCTATTGATTTAGAACCTTTTATCTTTACTGTAGTCGATGGTGTCGTGGACACCTTTGCCAACGGTTGCGAAGCTGAAGTGTTTTGCTGTGTTTGCAAGATGAGATCACCACCAACTAAAACGATAACGACAAGCCCCAGAACAATACTTGACCAAGCCACCATTTTTCCAACAGGACGTCGTTTCGTTTCAAAGTCTTCATCAAACGTATAATCCTCTGTATCCTCGAAATCTTTGTCAGGCAGTTCCATTCGTTCTGTCATTTTGTTCGTTGATGCTGGCAAGTAATCACCGTCGGACGCTTGAATCATATCGTCTTGTGCCATGAGTGCACCAATAATTGTCTCTACATCACCAAAACCTACTTCATCTGCATCATCAAAAGAAAGCAGTCGATCTAAACCGGCCTGCCAGATGGGTGAAAGTGGATGGTGAACCGAATTTTGCACCGACACGACTATCCATTCAAGTGCACGGCCGAAGTACTGTGCTAGTTGTCGAGCAAGAGATGATTCCGTTTCCACCGTTTCGTTGTTTCCCCGAAGCAAACCTAATAATCTTGGCTTTTTGCCGTCAAAGATAATTTCGCCGACTGAAAATGAAATCGATTGAAAAGAACCATATAAAGCTTCCATACCTTCTGCGATCTGTAAAAACGACGACAAAAGTAGAGAGGCATCAAGATTTGGCAACCCCAAATGAGCCGTTTCGGTTCCTTCAAAGACACAAATCATTTCGTCATTAGTATAGGCAACATCAAGCAACTGTGCTACATAGGGATGAGAAAAGGTTGAACGTCTCACCAACCATTCTTTAATATCCTCATCATCAACTTTCGCCCGTTGCGTGACAGCTAAGACCACCGTGCGATTAAGACGTACATCGCGTCCTATGCCTATTCGCCAGTTGGCATGAACATAATCGAATTCGGTGGCGCTGTACCTGTCCGTCAGTTGAATCACCCGAAAAACCCCTCTCCGAATTTCCCCCCATTATTCGGTTTTGGCCCGATCTCGTTCTGACTGCTGGCGCTCTTCTCGATGCCGCAAACGAACTTCCCGGCGCAAAGCTGCGGTACCATGGTGCCATTTTTCTTCTTCGGTCTCTGGGATAACCCCTGGAACTGGCGTTGGATGACCATCTTTATCAAGCGCGACAAAAGTCAAATACGATGTTCCTGTTTGTGTTCGTTCCCCTGTTAATAGATCTTCACATTCAATGCGGCAAAAAATTTCCATTGACGTATGATGCGTCCATGTAACAAACGCCTCCAGATAGATTGCCTCGCCGACTTTAATAGGAGCTAGAAAATCAAAACTATCTGTAGAAACAGTCACAACAGGCATTCTACAATGCCTCATCGCCGTGATGCTCGCAATTTTATCGACATAGGCCATCACTCGTCCACCAAAAATTGTTCCGTAGATATTCGTATCAGAAGGCAAGACAAGATCTGTCATTGAGGTCCTAGATGCGGAAACAGGTTTTTCCATTACCATGTCTTATCCCCTTAGTAGCAAAGCGTGAGTCAGAGAAATAGTTGTCCAATTTGGCGAGGTAAATGTCAATACTCCAACAACTACAGCAATAACCAACATCGCAACCCACATAAATTTTTGCATAAATACACCCCATCTTTTTATTTTACTTACTATGTAGTAAAAATGCTTTCTGCGCGTGAACGCGTAATGTCGACACCTACCGTTTCAAAAATCCCTTGAAGTGGTGCGCCTGGTTTTTCCACACGCAAATGTACTGTGAGCACAGTAAGGAATTGCAACAATATCGCATCAGCGATTTTTTGCGCCAAGCCTTCAAGTAACCGATATGGTGCGCCTTCCACGATACTCTTAACTATATTATACACTTCTCCATAGTTCACCGTCATGAGTAAGTCATCATGAATGCCTGCCTGGTGCAAATTACATTCTAAGGTGATCGAAACAACAAATCGTTGTCCCAATTGTGTCTCCTGCTCATAAACACCATGGCGGCCATAAAATTGCATGTTACGAATAAAAATACGATCCATCATGTCACTTCCCTAGCAAAAATGCAAGATTCGTCTGTATAGCATACTCAGCAGCATGATTACCAGCGACATGACCCGTCGAGAATGCTACCGTGATATTGTATCCGCCAGTATGCGCATGCACATCTAAGACTTCACCACAGAAATAGAGACCATGTTCCTTTTTTGAAGCTAATGTAGCTGGATTAACTTCCTTTAAAAAAACACCTCCACCAGTTACTGTAGCCTTGGAAAGTCCAAGTGTTCCAGTTACATGCACAGGAAACGCTTTAATGAGTGAGGCAATTTTTTCAGCGTCCTTTTTCGATAAATGAGCGCCTTCCATTTGTGAATCAATCTGCAAGATGAACAAAAGAACATCCGCAAATCGTTCCGATAAAAAGTCACGTAGCAAAGAGCGAATTAGTTTTTTACCATTTCCCTTAGTCGTTTGCTGAATCTTAGAAAAAACCTCCTCCTTGGATAAACCGGGCAACAAGTCCACCGTCACGATAGCATGAGTACCTGCGGATCGCGCTAAAAACTTAACGATATATTGACTTATTCTAAGTGCAGCAGGACCCGAGAGACCAAAATGCGTAAATAGTAGATCACCCTCTTCTTTTGCGAACACTTTGCCTTTTTCATCATACGCCGTCAGTAAAGTACCACGCACAGCAACTCCTTGTAAAAACCGTTCCTTTATCCACAAATCATCAGCCATAAGCGGCACGGATGTTGGATAAGGTTCAACAATCGTGTGTCCAATCGATTTAGCAAAACGGTACCCATCGCCTGTTGAACCGGTTTGTGGAACAGAACATCCACCTGTAGCAATGATAATAGCTCTTGTTACGTAGATATCATCTTGAACATGGATATTCCATGAAAATTCATCTTGATGTGTGATCATTGATACTTCCTGATTATAGCGCACTGTCACTTGATACTTATCCAACAACTGCAGTAATGCGTCTAAAACTGTATCTGCACGATCAGTCACAGGAAACATCCGTCCACGGTCTTCTTCTTTTAATGCTACACCAAGGCCCATAAAAAAAGCTATGATATCCTCATTAGACCATTGACGAAATACACTATATAAAAACCGTCCATTTCCAGGTGTGTTTTCTATAATATGGTCGATTCCACGCGCATTCGTAACATTACATCGTCCACCGCCAGAAATGAGCAGTTTTCTACCTGGCCGTTTCCCTTTCTCGATCAAAAGGGTACGTGCACCACGATGACCAGCCTCAATAGCTGCCATCAATCCTGAAGGGCCTGCACCTATGACAATAACATCCCACATTGGCTCCATGTGATCATCCATTCTGTCACCTACTCGCTTTCTTTCTATAGTATAATGCAAGCAGGAAAAGTACCAATTGCGGTCAACTAAGTGGAGGCCAACACGTGAAATCTTTCTCCAAACGCACTGCGCATATTCAATCTGCTATTTTTTCTGATTTAGCTGTCAGAAAAAATACATTATTAGCCGCAGGAAAACCGATTATTGATCTTGGTATCGGTTCACCTGATCTTAGTCCTCCTTTGCACGTTATAACCGCATTAAAACACGCTTTAAATAATCCGGATGCCTTTGGCTATGCCGATACTCGAGGAAGCATTTCGTTTCGCTCACAAGCAGCACAATTTCTTGCGAAACGATATGGTGTCCACGTGGATTTTGAAACCGAAATACTCAGTTTAATGGGTGCACAAGATGCATTATCGCATCTACCATTAGCCTTGATTGATCCTCTCGATGTCGTTCTTATTCCTGACCCAGGCTACCCCATCTACGAAACGTCGGTCTACTTAGCTGGGGGGATCCCCGTGCGCATGCCTTGCCTTGAAAAAAATCATTTTTTACCTGATCTTGCGGCAATTGATCATGATCTTTTAAAGAAGACAAAAATGATGGTGCTTAACTATCCAGGTAATCCACTTGCCACTTTAGCTCCACCAGCATTTTTCTCCGAAGTCATTGATTTTGCCAAACGTCACGATATTATAGTGATTCATGACGCTGCGTACATTGAACTTGTATATGCCAACAAATCAGCACCCTCTTTTTTGGCATATAAAGGAGCCAAAGATGTTGGCATTGAACTGCATTCCTTCTCAAAAACATTCAACATGGCTGGACCTCGCATTGCTTTTGCTGCTGGTAACAAAGATATTCTGCAGGCACTTTACCTTATTAAATCCAATATCGATTACGGTGTCTTCCCTGCTGTTCAGGAAGCTGCAGTCAGCGCACTCATAAACCACGATGAACACATTGACAAGTTGCGACACATCTATCAAGAGCGGCGTGATGCCTTTTTACTTCCACTGCATAAGGCTGGTTGGCATATAACCAAACCCGACGCTACCATGTTTATTTGGGCTAAGATTCCCACTCTTGAATCATCACGCACATTTACTTTTCGTCTCATGGATGAAGCTAACGTTATCTGTGTTCCCGGGGTGGCCTTTGGCCCCATAGGTGAACAATATGTTCGCTTTGCCCTTGTAAAACCGACTAATGAACTATCCGATGCAGCATCACGCATCGCAGAAATCATCTAGTAGTAAGTACTTTAAACCACTATCCCAACGCTAATTTTTAAGAGGTACATTTGAAACACTTTGCAAAACATTGATGCGCAAACGATGTAACCAATCAGCAGCTTGTGCTCGAGTAATCGGATCGTTTGGTAGAAATTTTCCATCGGGATACGCCGTAATAATCTTTTTATCAAGCAGATCCATCACAGCGCCATAAAACCAATCACCTTTCACAACATCGCTCGGTTCAAGACCAGAATGCTGCGATATAAGAACCGGTGACTTGGCCAACGAAATGGCTCGTAGTTGAGAGGAGCTAGCAGATTGAGCATCCCAAAAACTAATGGATGAAGCCCCTAACTGTTCTGCTTTTAAAGCAAACGACTCAATATCAGGTGCAGTAGCAGCACCATATGCTTGCCCAATGGGTGCAATGGGTAGGCCAAAGGGTTTCAATTGGGAGAACGATGTAGTTACCGCTGTATCGACATTCATCGCAAAATCAGCCCAATAAATCTGAGGTAAAACCACATCACAAAATGCACTAAATTGTTTATAAGGTACCAAAGCATGTTCATTTGGAAAAGCATACGATGAGTAACCAATCACCACATGACCAGCCTGTTGTTTTAGCAATGTTCCAAATTGCTCGGCTTGTATCGTTTTCCCAGCATAAGAGTCTTCGGCGTCAAACACATACCATGATGCACCTACTTGCATCGCAGATTGTGCAGCCTTAGCCTCACCACTTGGGTCGGTTCCATAAACATACCCCCAAGCAGCCACATCAAATCCAGCAGATTTTAGCGTTCCAAAAGCTTGCGCGAATTGTGGCCAAACCGTGGCACCATCATGCGCCTTGATCACCCAGCCTGTAATTCCTAAAGAATGTCCCAAGGCTGCAATTTTTTGCAAATCTCCCCCAAGCGTATGATCCAATTCCCAAATCCATAAATACTTACCATCATACACATTAGCCATGATGATCCCCTTTCTCATCCAAACGGGTTTCATCTTCTCATAGTACGCGAGAAAAGTCAGATCGGTTACACGGCTAAAATAGCTTTTACATCGAATAGCTATCTAAAATTGAATTACGTATAAGCGGCTCGTTTCTTCCCAAATTCGGTTTGGCGCTAATGCAATAATTCCAGTCTGCTCTCTATCAAGAGAAAGATTGGGTGCATTAATAACGCTTGTTTGAGGCTCTGGACAAAAGAACCCAGACTTCGCCTCATTATTCCAAATCATCCACTCCCGATACGCAGTCCCTACATCATAAATAAGTTTGATACGATGTAGATGATCAATTAACTCCATATAATTCAATCCATTTTGCACAGAAGCTGTATAGTGGTTATCCATCGGTTCAAAAAAGGGAGATATAAAATCCCTTTGTATTCGCTTTTCATTTTCCGATAAAGGCTGAAAATTCTCAGTTGGCAGCATTCGATTAGTAAGTTCCCAACGGTCACCGATCGTTGCATGAAATTGATAATCGTCAACTGAGCCATCTTTGGCAAACGGTACGTTTAAAGTGGTATGAAAAGCGATCATACAAGGCATATCAGTCAATCCCTCGTTATGAATCCTAACGTGTTGAGATAATCCTAAACTACTTAGGCTGTAACGAATTCGGATCGTAAAGCTATGTGGAAAATACTGATAAATAGGATGTTGTTCATGGATCTTCATACTCACACTGACATAGCTTTCTGTCTCATCTGCACCAAACGAATCCACTTTCCATTTTGCATTATATAAAAATCCGTGTAGATGATTGCCATATTCAACTTCATTAATGGGGAACTTATACAGTTGTCCGTGCCAAGTGAATTGTCCATTTTCAAAACGGTTAGGCGGAAATAAAACAGGAATGCCAAAAACAAACGGGCGATCCCTAAATACGGTATCCATTTGTTCAGAGGTTGGTTCGCGAAGAAACTGCAAGTTATGTTTCGTATCACGAAATGCAATCAAATTACCACCTCTTGTTGGTAACATAACTGCCTCATAGGGATCAGCTATAAGGCAAATAGCTTCTTCATTATGATATGTAGTTTTGTATGCTGTAACCGTCATCATTGTCCCACCTTGCATTATAAATAACTAAAATACAGAACGAATAACCCCAAAGCGAATAAAACAATACCTACTAATTTTTCTGCCCACTCCCCGAAGAAAGGTCTCAGTTTAGTACCCCATGTTATACCAACTACAGTAAAAAGCAAAGCCTGAAATGCTATCAAAAATACTGTTGTGACAATAGGAATTCCGATGACTCCTAAAGAAAAACCCACAATTAATTCATCTATACTAACACTTAAAGCAGATATAATGAGAACCCATCCACGCAAAGTGGTGATCCGTTTTTCATCCTGTTCCTTTTCAAAGAATATGAGCCAAATTGCGAAACAAAGTAAAATAATACCTCCTGCTACACCTGTGAATCTTCCAATAACAGATCCTAATAATCTGCCAATGCCAAAACCAAAAAGTGGCATAGATCCTTCAAAAACGGCGAAAGTTAACCCTACTTTCCAGCGATTCGCCGTACCTCGCTGTGTCATTCCAAGTGAAATGGCCAACAATAGCGTATCCATGCCAAGTGATACCACTAAAGCTAGCAACTTTAAAACCACCATCGATTATCCTCCGACACTAGATCTCTTTATAGCCCCATTTTAACATCATTGTGGCATAGAATTTCATGGGATGACACCCTATATAGAAAATAAGTAAAACTAACTCTTCATACAAAAAGGTCTCCTCTATATTGAGGAAACCCTATACGTATCACACACCTATAAATTTGGAGGCGCCACCCGGATTCGAACCGGGGGATAAAGGTTTTGCAGACCTTGGCCTTACCACTTGGCTATGGCGCCATACCATGGTGGCTCGGGACGGAATCGAACCGCCGACACGAGGATTTTCAGTCCTCTGCTCTACCGACTGAGCTACCGAGCCAAAAATAACCTACTCAGAAAAAAAGTGGTCACAATGACCACACGGAATATTTGGTTGCGGGGGCAGGACTCGAACCTGCGACCTTCGGGTTATGAGCCCGACGAGCTGCCAACTGCTCCACCCCGCGATGTCCATGGAGCTCCCAACCAGATTCGAACTGGTGACCTCATCCTTACCATGGATGCGCTCTACCGACTGAGCTATGGGAGCAACGAATAGCCGTATGGCTGGGGAGGTAGGGATCGAACCTACGAATGACGGAGTCAAAGTCCGTTGCCTTACCACTTGGCTACTCCCCAATACGATGGTGGAGGGGGTAGGATTCGAACCTACGAAGCTTTCGCAACGGATTTACAGTCCGCCCCAGTTGGCCACTTTGGTACCCCTCCACAACACAACAAAAACAGTATAATATTACTGTCAAACATCAAGGAATGTAAACTCCCTGACAACTAGATGCGAATCATGACCGCAAACTTGCGTTTGCCTTGTGTAGGATAAGCCCTCGACCGATTCGTATCCTTCCGCTCCATCCCTCACAGGACTTCCACGCAGGACCGATC
>JAKADA010000036.1 GCA_021820975.1 Bacillota bacterium | reverse complement strand
TCGAACTGCTGCGTCATACAAAATCAACGTGCGAACATGACAACGGAACTTCTCTGCCAACGCACCATCGTACCGTAAAAATCGATGCAAATTCGTTTCACGCGTCTTCTGCGATTCCAAGTGTAAAGATGGCTCTCCTAGGATGCTCGAAATTCTCTCTCTATTCACAAGCATTAGATTCCTGATTATAATGAAAAATATCGGATCATGAAATACTTAGTCGATGCTTTGGCCCACGACAGCTTGAAATGGATGGGCATTGAACACACAGACATTGTGGGTGTCATGCCGACGGAGATTGCCACGGTGGACATCCGCCAAGATGTGATGGATTATGTGTTTACGCTGGCAGATGGCAGCCTCTTGCACCTTGAGTTTCAATCTTCCTCGGAGAAAACTTTGCATCGATTTTTGATGTACGACACCCTGTTATCACAAAAAACAGCGCAACAAATTCGCACCGTGGTATTTTATAAAAATCAAATCAAGTCCGCAAGAACGCGCCAATACGGCCGCCCTGTTTGTCGAACTGGGGGCACGATGGCTCGACGACGACATGAAAACACAAATTCGAGAGCAGGTGGAACAGATGGACATCGTCAAAGAGATCTTAAAAGACAATCGACGGGAATCACTCTTGGAAGGCATCGAAGTTGGTCGTGAAGAAGGCCGCGAAGAAGGTCGCAGAGAGGGTCGAAGGCAAGAACGTCTGGATTTGGCTCGTAAATTGTTGGCGGAAGGGGATACGGCAGAACGAGTGGCCCATTTGACCGGATTATCACTTGCTGAAGTCGCATCGCTATCACCACAGCGCAAGTGATCGTCGAAAACAAGCAGACGCGGCCTTGGCAGGCATTGAGAACCATCGGGCAGTAGGCATCTTGACGATGGATGGCCGCCCGATGGATATTGTTGTTGCGTCTAAATGACTCGTGCGCTTTTTTCTGATCGGAACCATTCAATATTTTAGGAATCACTCGATTCCATGATCAATGCTCCACTCTTTAGCAATGTCTCGAAAGTAAAGTGAAAACGGAACATCAATGCGTATCTCGTGCTTGCAGTTGCCGTACTGCATCAAGAGATAATCCAGTCATCTCAGCAACCGCAGCAACATCCATCCCCCGTGAAAGCATGATACGAGCGACGTCTTGACGGCCCTCTTGACGGCCTTCTTCACGTGCTTCTTGTTCAATCTCCCTGACAACGTTCGTCATGCGAAGCGCCTCCTTGATTAATCGTTCTTGATCTTGACTCATATGACGACCACTAATTCCTAACATGAGCGCGGCCACGTAGTTTTGCTCATAAGGATCTGTGATGCGCTTCGTGAGTTCCAACACGTCATGAAAAGAGAGGCTATTTTACAACTGCGCCATTCTCCTTTAGCACATCAGATAATGTTTGGTTGAGATGAATTTCTGGAATCCAGCCCAATGTGTCCCTTAAACGTGCTGCATTGCCAATTAACACGGGCACCTCAAGAGGTCGCAATCTTTCCTGATCTACTTCAACAGTAACGTCAAGGCCAAGCAAACTAATCATACGGTCCAATACTTCCCGAATGGAAATCCCATAACCTGAGGCTACATTATAAATTGATCCACGATCACCCGTTTCCAACAACAAACGATAAGCCCTCACAACATCCCGTACATCGGTAAAATCCCGTACCGCATCTAGATTACCTACGCGAATTACACTTCGCTGTTTTCCCTTTTGTATTTCTACCAGTTGTCGAGCAAAATCAACTAAAACAAAGCCCGGTCTTTGACCGGGACCAATATGATTAAAAGGACGTGCGTGTATGATATGTAGACCATATGCTGCTGAAAATTGGGAAACTAACAGGGCTACAGACAATTTAGACAAAGCATAAGGATTGATAGGATTACAAGGGCTACCTTCAGACAGTGGACTCGCAGACCTAGGAATTCCATATTCCTCTGCGGATCCAACGGTTACAAGACGACAATCCGGATCCAGGTCTCGTATAGCCTCCAATAAATAGGATGTTCCGACGATATTCACGTCAAGAGTAGAGCTTGGGTTATCCCACGAGGTTCTTACGGAACTTTGTGCTGCAAGATGAATGATCCCGTCCGGACGAACACTTCGAATTCCGTCTCGTACAGCGTCACGGTCAAGGAGATCAAAAACGACGTCTGGCTTAGCAGTTACATTAGTATGATGTCTAATAACCTCATAACCGTTTGTTTGTAGTTCATGCACCAAATGAGGGCCAACAAATCCAAAGGCACCCGTCACTAGGATTCTTTGCATCCGTCTCACCCCCGTTATGTCAATAACAATACATCACGCTTTCTGATGACCGATAATACGAAGATCCGATTCAACCATCATCGCAACCAATTCAGCAAAGGAGACTTTCGGTTTCCATTGCAATTTTTCACGCGCTTTGCTTGGATCACCCAATAGAATTTCGACCTCAGCAGGACGCACAAACCGTGGATCAACATAGACATAATCCTCGTAATGAAGTCCTACATGAGAAAAAGCCGCTTCTAACAAATCACGAACAGAGTGGGTCTCACCGGTTGCAATCACGAAGTCGTCGGGCTTGTCCTGCTGCAACATCAGCCACATGGCTTCCACATAATCCCCTGCATAGCCCCAGTCGCGCTTAGCATCCAAATTTCCCATCGCAAGTTTGTCTTGCATCCCTAGCTTGATTCGTGCTACTGCACGTGAGACCTTTCTCGTCACAAATTCGATGCCTCGACGTGGTGATTCGTGATTAAATAGAATCCCTGAGCACGTAAACATATCAAAACTCTCACGATAATTGATCGTGATCCAATGTCCATAAACCTTTGCCACCGCATAAGGACTACGCGGATAAAAAGGAGTTTTTTCTGTTTGCGGCATCTCTTGAACTTTACCAAACATCTCGCTACTGGAAGCTTGATAATATCGTGCGGAAGGTTTGACATGGCGTATTGCATCAAGGAGATGCGTGACACCAAGCCCAGTCACGGCCCCAGTCAACGTCGGCTGATCCCATGAAGCCGCCACGAAGGATTGGGCAGCCAAATTGTACACTTCATCGGGTTGTGAAAGCGAAACTGCTTTTGCCAAAGATCCTGGGTCAAGCAAATCTCCAGAAATCCAGTCGATTTCATTTTCGATATGTAGTACATTTTCCGAGATTGGCACACTGGTTCTTCTACGTAATCCGTATACCTTGTACCCTTTTTCCAGCAGCAATTCGGCTAAATACGATCCATCTTGTCCCGTGAGTCCAGTTATAAGTGCATTTTTCACGATGATCACTCCTTAGGTTTATGGATAAACAATTTTTAAGTACCAACTATATATTTTACATAGTTGGTACTATTTAGGCTAATATAAGTACATAAGAATTCTAAAATAGATATCGGCCTACTATCACTATATTGCTAATATTCCTCCGTACCAGTCCTGCCTACAACTTCACCGTGGGATAAATATTTCCCTACGTAGAAATGCTATTAAACCAAGTGGTTTTTATTTAAAAAAATCACAGAATTTATCCGTTGCACAATAGCACAAGTTACCTATACTCGCTTGGATACCTGTTCTGATGATGTAATGAGAACTTTTCGTTTAGCAGTGTGCCAAGTCCAGTAATTACTCAGCAGATAGTTCCAAGCTGTAGCAACGAATATTCCTATAAGATTAGCCATAACGTAGTGAATATGTACATTGTGATCAAGAAACGTAAGAATACCAACGTCAATTCCAATTCCAATCAGCGAAGTGATAAGGTACTTGCTTGCGCGGAATAGCCAACCTGAGTTCTTGGAATCTGACCAAGTTATTCGATCATTAAGTATAAAATTAGATAGTAGTGCAATGAGAGCGGATATAAATCCTGCAAGAGTTACCGTCAGACCAAATCTAACAGCGACTATATACACGGCCATATTGACCATCACACCTGATAAGCCGACTAATGCAAAAAGTATAAAGCGTCGGTCGATTGGGCTGTCATAGACTAGTAAGGATATGTGCTTTATATAATTCCACTGTTCCTGAACTGACATTTTGGACTCACCCGCTGACCTTGACCGAAATGCATATGGAATCTCAATGATGGATTTATAATTGCCACGCGCTAGTATCTCTATTAATATTTTCCATCCAATCGGACGTAATATAACACCTGCAATGACTTCGCGCCGAATCATAAAGAATCCACTAGTTGGGTCAGTGGACTGACGCACACTATGCAGAGCCAATCTAGCCATATATCTGGCACCAGCCGAAATGATCTTTCGCAATAATGATAATCCTCCATCACTACCACCTGGAATAAATCGACTTGGCACTACCACATCAATGCCCTTTTGAATTTCTTCAAGCATTGTATTAAGCATTTCCGGTGGATGTTGAAGATCAGCATCCATAATAGCGAGTACATCTCCTTGGGCCAATTCAAATCCGCGAACTACAGCTGTTCCTAGTCCACGTTCATCTATACGATGTTCATATCGTACATGAGCATTGACTTTCGCTACCTGGCTTAAAACATCGGGAGTATTATCAGAACTGTCATCCACAAAGATGATTTCATAATTCACGTGTTGTAAGGCCTTGTCAATAAGTTCCGTGACCGTAAAAATATTATCCTGCTCATTATAGGTTGGGATTATGACAGAAAGTTTCATTTATTAAAATCCCTTCTTTGCATTTATGACGAACACCCTATCTACAGTAAATTCACTTCTATCGTTTCCAATATACAATTTTAATTTCGACTGTTGCTAGATAGAAGAATCATAAAAACTTTGTTGAATTTTACTGTTAGGACTTTACCATTGTACACGCTTTACTCATTAATTGCGAAAATCACAAATAAAAAATCTTGATCGGTTGATCCATCATTACTTCAAACTACGAAGGATATGAACAGATATCAAGGCACTCAATGACCTCGTGTCCGCACTACCTGGAATAACAATGTTTGGTCTGAATGTATTTTCAGTTGTAAATTGAATGTTAAATTCACCATCTAATGTTAAGTTTAATGAACTACTTGGTTTGAGATATACCCATTTATGAATTCTATTGTAAGTAATATAGAAACGAACCCCTGATGGAGAGAGAGCAGCAGGCGGCGCAATTACCCTAATATTAATTTTTTGTCCTATTGAATGTATGCCCCACGTTGTACCTGCCCATGCAGTACTACCCGCTATCAATTTATTGACATCCCATATATCTCCACTGAACCACATCCCGTTTAATTTTTTGGGGACGTTCCATAATACAACGTTGGGATAAGGCATATCCGGCAAACCGCATATCTGATTGACAGTCTGAAGTATCTTTTTAGGAATTGGCTGCTGATCTGTTGTGATGTAGAGCACTCGACTTACGTGCGTACTTAAAATTGCACCTCTTATCAATTTTTCTGCCGTCGATTTTGATGATGAAGGAAGTGACTCAATGGATTGATATGCCATCATTGCAGGTGAGTCGTTTTGGAATCCATAGATATTTGCAACAGGAAACGCATATCTACCATCTGCCAACGACTGCATTACTGAGGGAAAATTATCGGACAAAACAAGAGTAGGTTTTTCTCTTAATTTATTATAAAGGATACCTTCCGGTTCTATTGTCCGAACGGTACTGGATACTTGAGTTGATGGATACGGGAGAGAAGGCCACCAGAAAAGCACAAACAAAATCACAAGTAATAGTACTACAGCGGGTCTTTTCTTTAAAAGAAGTCTTTCAAAATAGGAAACTATTAAAATCACGACCAATATGTCACCATATAACATTAAACGCGATGGAAGAACGTCACGTAATATTGGTATATGCTGTATTAAAACCCAAGGCAATGATAGTTTTGTTTGATTCCCAAGAATATGCAAGCTCGGTCCCATAGACAGTAAAATAACAATTAATAAGACAAACAATATCAATCTATAAAATCGAGATTTCCACATTGACTGTGCAGATAAAATCATTAATATAATAGTATAAATGCCTAGATATCCATCATCTTCAGAATAATTTCCTGTGTAAAATGTAGAAACAAACGTAGTTACTTTATCGTGCAAAGCATAAATCGGTGTTGGTAATATAAAACTGATCAGATCATTGACATATACTCCAAATGGTTGTACAAGAGCATCTAAATTAGGCCTATACGGACCAAAAAAATATATTAGTAACCCAGGAATAGCAAATACGAATAGGCTAATTCCTGTATAAATTAATAGAATTTTAATGTTTGGAGTTGCGTTTCTTTTATTTAATCTCCCCATTACAATCATATAAAGCAGAATCGCAATGCCTCCGATAAGTATGAACGTTGTAAAAACTTCGAGCGATGTGTAAAACTCAATCACCAAAAAGATTCCTGCAAGAATACCACTTACCTTAGGACTCTTGGATTTACCTTTTAATATGCGTACCACCACAAGCATCACGGCAAATACTGGCCATGACATAACAAGGTTTGCATGTCCCAATGCCTGAGCCCAAGTGTATGGCATTATTTCGAATAGTATACCGCCAAAAACTGCAAGCCAATATCTTATTCCAATCTCTCCAAGCAATAAGAATCCAATATATGCAGTTGTAAATATACTAATTGCCATCATCAAGTTATAAGTAAAAGTAGTATTCACTAAATAGATAAGCGGTCCAAAGATAATAGCCTCAGCTATAATTGATGTGTTCTGCATAAGATTTATACCCGAAGGATAATTAACCTGCATTGATATAAATGGATTTTGTCCATTAAACACCGCATGCCAAAACCAACCAAGATACCACATGAATTGTTGCGAATCTCCTGGAGTTCCAATAAAAATAGTTAAAGGATGTAAAGCAACCCGGCCAAATATTATTAAAATGATCAATATAAAAATTATTGATGCGACATATCTTGATCTCAATACATTGTAAAATTGTTTGATTGCAAAAAACATCTATATAAAACCCTTCCCTTGTAGGAATAATTCCAAAAAGTTAATCACATTATATTTACAGTTATTTATTTACTAATAATATTCGTATACTCTTACATCAATTTTAATGTTCATTATCATTATATACCGTTCATCATGTACAGCCATTTACATCTAACAGCCATACTAACGTATAAATCATTTTGATAACTCAGCATTGGATCGGAACGTAGTATATGATCACACCTTTGGCCTCCTTACTTCTTCATTGGGCGGCGTACCATAGAGTAATTCAAGCAAACAAAACGCTAATGGAGGTGAATCCACTATTCATTTTATCATGAAATTCATTGATATAATCTATTTATTATAGAAAATAAGTAAATAAATCTCATACTTGAGCGTTTTGCAGAATTGAATGTCTGACTGAATTTGAAAAACAATCAATGGTTAGTAGACTTATTCGTTTTACAGTATTTGTAATGCCACAAGCTTGCTCATCTTACCTCTGCGATGGGATGTTCATTCCTTTACGCTGTTTTCTTCACTTTAGCAGCTTTGCTCATAGCAAGCGCGGAAGCGACTAACACTATCGCATTCAGATACGCCATGGCAGTCACTTTCTGGATTCCACACACGTGTAAATCGTTTACCACCAGATACTCTTTGAGTCGGGAATTGCACCGTTCCACCGTTGTTCGTTCCTTGTAAAGTTGCTTCCATCCTCGTGTGTCTCGGTGTGGATTCGAGTATCGTCGGACATCTTCTGCGATTTCCTTCTTAATCACCATGCCATAGTTGGAGTCTGAACAGGCAGCAGTTCCCAGCGGGCAATCCGTTTTCCCAAGCACATGCGGACAACGAAACTTTAACCGATCGTGTTCAGCACCCCAATACACCATCGCATATCCCATTGTGCAACGGGGTGTCCCGTTTGACGATATCCCTGCAGGCGGTTCCTTTTCACCACGCTTGTTCAGTGCAATAATCGCCTGCACCGTATAACCACGGGCAGCTTCGTAATTTTTCACTTGGTCATATCCGGCGTCCATCATGACAAACTTCACTTGCCACTTACGCTCTCCCATCACCTCGTTCATGAGGGGAACGGCCATTTCTCCGTCATATTCATTGGCCGGTGTCACCGCAAGAGCCACGGGTAATTCACTGTGGGTATCTACGGCGAGATGAATCTTGTAGCCAAACCAGGTGAGTTTGTTGCCGAACGTATCATTCTTTGCTCCCCAAGTGGCATTCCCAGTTGTTTGGTTCCGTTTCTTTGGCTGCTTCTTCTCATAGGCGTCAATCGCGGTGCTGTCGATGGCTAAGTGCTGACCGTCAACGATTCCTGCTTCTTTGCACTGAGCGACCAGATCGACGAACAACGTTTTTGCCAATCCTTGATCGACAATGCTTTTGAATACCCGACTCAGCGTGGCAATGGATGGCGCAGGTTCATCCAAACGAAATCCACACGGATAACGAAACCACAAATCCTGATCCAATCGATGGTGCAACAGGGTGAATGTCGAGATGCCTTCCTGTGGCGCGACCAACAACGCTCGTAAGAGGGCCTCTCTGGAAATTGGTTTTGTTCCTTGGGGTGATGACCTTTTCAACTTCGCAGCGTAAGGTTCCAAATTCAAAGCGGAAAAGAACAATGATATCCGCTCACTGGATTCAATTTCTAGCCACTGCTCGAAGGAAAATAGAGATTGTTGTAGAACATACTAAAGTGGACTTCTCTCCCTCAAAGATTTTGGTTTGGTCACTTAAATCTTCTCGAAGTTGGGGTGAAGTCCTTTTTTTAGTTCAAAAATCCCTTGCCCTGACTGGGCTCAATAATCTGCAAAACGCTCACTTAAATTAAACTCTACATTATGTATGAGTTGCTCTTTGGTAGCATGAATCGCAAGTCTCAAAACAACCCAACAAATGTTTATGCACGAAAAAAAGATTGATTAAAATAGTAGGACTCATATATCAATGTTTTTCGTGCTAGCGGACAGGATATTGCGGAATAGCTCATAAATCACTCGCTGAAACCTCTCCAAATGCTTTACTGGATTATGCAACGTATTCCGTGGCATGATCCAGAATACAAGTCTTGTTATTCTGCGATATACTAAACTGAATAAAACCCAACATCCTTTAATAAATTTTAAAACAAGTCACCTTATACATCGGGGATGAAACGCCAAATGACTATACGTATCGCTATCGAATGTAGAGCCCTAGTTGGACCTCGTGCTGGCATCGGACGATACCTCTATCGCCTTTTGGAGGAATTCGCCAATCGACAGGACGATGTTGTATTTTATCTCTACGCTCCAGGGTCAATCATGATCCCTAAAACTTGCATAGACAATCCACGTTTCATTGTGCGAGTAGTAAATTTCCGGGCTACGCTCCTTTGGCTACACACTATTGTGCCCATTTGGTTAAAACAAGACAAAATCGACATATTTTTTGGACCCAATTATGCATCCCCGTTCATTAAACTTTATAATTATCGTTCGGTAATCACGATTCATGACGCCGTCTATGCCCGATATCCTAAGACGATGCTCTTAAAAACACGGCTCCACAATCGCTTTCTAGTACCACTATACAGTAGACATGCGGATTTACTTTTGACGGACTCGTATTTTTCAGCCCGAGAATTGAGAGAAGTTCTAAATGTACCCCCAACTAAGTTAAAAATTGTTCACCTGGCCGGAAACAATAATGCCGATACACAAAAAAAGAGTTTGAATTCAACTGCAGTTCTTACTACAAGTAAACAAACTCGCATTACTGGATCCTACATTTTGACCGTTGGCACAGTCGAACCGCGCAAAAATATAGAATCTATTGTAGCAGCCTATGCCATGCTTCCCCCAACCGTACGTCATAAATACTCTATCGTAATCGTAGGCCGCACACTCTGGGGTGATCTAGACCCTCAACAATGGTTTGAGAAATACGAAATCACAGGTCATGCGTTTCATTTTAATGATGTCGATGATGCGGAACTTCAATGTTTATTTTCCCAAGCGAGCCTGTTTGTTTTTGCGTCGCTGTATGAAGGATTTGGGCTTCCTGTTGTCGAAGCCATGTCCTGTGGTGTTCCGGTAATCTGTTCATATACTTCTTCCCTTGCCGAGGCAGCGGGGGGAGCAGCTCTACTTTGCGACCCTAAGTCCACTAAAGATCTTTCACAAAAGATCGATCTTGTCTTGAAGGATGACAACCTTAAAGATACACTAGTGAAGTTGGGTACAAGTCGTGCAAAGGATCTCTCATGGGCACGAACCGCAGAAGAAACGTTGACCTACATTCTTTCTAATGAGAAATGATATTGTGTGAACACTTTCCTATTTAAGAAATGCATGAGCAAACAAATATGGATTTAAACGCTCCCTTGAATTTGACGACCATATAAATGATTCGTATGCAATCCAATAAATAAAAGTGCTAAGCATCAAATAGAATTCGACTCTATGTTGAATGATCATGTTAGGGTGTGTTGTGGTGTTCGGGCGTATCGGTGAAGTATGGAAATACAGAGAGATGTTGTGGAGTATGATTTTATCTGAGTTGCGTACGCGTTACCGGGGTTCCGTTCTCGGCTTCCTTTGGACTTTCATTAACCCACTTTTGACATTGTTGGTCTATACATTTATCTTTTCAAAAATAATGAAAGTCACCATGCCTCACTATTCTCTTTTCATGTTTATTGGACTCTTAGCGTGGAATCTTTTTGCCACAGGTGTACAAGCTTCTGCTAGTGTCATTGTAAGGCAGGGATCGCTTGTAAAAAAAATCTATTTTCCTAGAGAAATATTGCCATTGTCTGTCGTGGGTGGAAGCGTCATTAACTATCTATTTTCCCTTGTTATCTTAGTCCCCTTTTTATTGATCAGTGGATATCAACCTACTATATATTGGTTATTTGTACCTCTTATTTTATTGTTGGAGACCATCTTCACCGTTGGCTTATCCCTGATGCTCTCATCGCTTACTGTGTACCTACGTGACATCGAGCATATGCTTGGAATTTTTTTGATGCTATGGTTTTATCTCACTCCCGTAGTCTATTCAACGACGATGCTGTCTCCAAATATAGCGCAGCTATTTAAGTTAAATCCTATGTCCGACGTAGTCTTATCCTTTCAATCGGCACTTTATTATAATGAAAGTCCACATTGGAAGCTCTTTGTTTATGGATTGGTCATTTCTATTGTGGTACTGATTTTTGGTTGGTGGCTATTTGGCCTACTCAATCGTCGTTTTGCAGAGGAGGTTTAATCTCATCCATGACAAATAACGAGACCGTGATCAGCGTCCAAAATGTGTCGAAGAATTTCCGAGTACATCTTGAACGCAACCACACTTTGAAGGAAAGGGTACTTTATGCTGGTAGAGCTAAGTACCGCGATTTTGTGGCTTTGAGTGATGTGAGCCTTACCATTTCAAAGGGAGAATCCGTTGGACTGATTGGTGTTAACGGATCTGGCAAAAGTACACTTCTGAAACTGATGAGTAAAATTTTATACCCCGATGCAGGTTCAGTTACTGTGCAGGGCCGAGTATCGAGTCTGCTTGAACTGGGGGCAGGATTCCATCCCGATTTTTCCGGTAGGGAAAATATTTTTATGAATGGTGCGCTACTAGGTTTATCTCGAAAGGAAATTAATACAAAGTTAGCTGAAATCATTGATTTTTCCGAACTGGGAGATTTTATTGATGAGCCAGTTCGTAGCTACTCTTCAGGGATGTACATGAGGCTAGCCTTTTCAGTTGCCGTCGCGGTGGATCCAGAGATTATTTTAATCGATGAAATTCTTGCCGTAGGCGATGCTGCATTTCAAGCAAAGTGCATGAACCGACTACGAGAGTTACGGGCCCGTGAAACCACAATTATTATCGTCACACATGATACTGCTGCAGTTGAACGATTTTGCGATCGAGTGATCTGGATGCATGATTCCCAAGTGAAAATGGAAGGCAAACCAATCAATTGTATTCAAGCCTACTTAGCCACGGTATTTAAAGCATCAAATGATGGTTCAAATAAGATGTCATTTGAACGCTCTGAAATTTCAGCCCCATCTATCGAAACGAAATTAATCCAAGAAACTACAAACCAAGTGCACATTAAGGACTTTTCAGAGGAAAGTGAACTTCGATGGGGCACTGGTGATGTGGTGATCGAAGACATTAAGGTGTCATCCGGTTCAGGAAGTGGACTCGTACAATGTGGAGAACCTCTAGCAATTACCATTCGATTTTGCGTAAAAAAGGCTGTGAAAGACATCGACTTCGGTATAGGTATCTTTACAGTAGATGACATGCAGTGTTATGGGACAAATACACGTTTAGATCGCTTTGGGGAAATTACGCTCAATCCAGGAACTGATTTGATCACATTTCAATCCTCTAATTTTTGCCTATTACCAGGATCGTACTGGATAGATGTAGCATGTAGCGCTGCTGATACACAGGCACATGACTATTGGAGAAAAGCTGTTCAGATTCAAGTTTATTCAGATAAAAATGATGTTGGGATATGTAGAGTTCCTCATGAGTGGATTCTACGTGATTCCCAACACGATCTGTGATCTTCAGATAAGAATAAATCGCTTTAGTAGGAGTTAGGACATATATGGAAAATAAAAATTTAAATTTTTATCGAGCATTTGAAGATGTGCACCGCGGCTCACGTGAATTAATAAAATCACGTTTACAAATATACATTCCCTTCGTGCTCCCTTTGCTTACCCTGTATGGAAAATGCCAAGCGATAGATTTGGGGTGTGGTAGAGGCGAGTGGCTTGAACTTCTTATGGAAAATAATTTTCAAGCTGCAGGTGTTGATTTAGACGTTGGTATGCTGGCAGCTTGTGAAGAACGAAACTTGTCCGTGTGTAAGAAAGATGCCATAACGGCGTTACGAGAACTCCCCGATGAAAGTCAATCCATCATTTCCGGTTTTCACATCGCAGAGCATTTGCCTTTTGATGCTTTGTCTTCCTTGTTAAAAGAAGCCTTTCGCACGTTAAAACCCGGTGGATTACTAATCTTAGAAACTCCTAATCCGGAGAATCTACGCGTGGCCACCTTGAATTTTTATTTGGACCCTACTCATCAAAAGCCTATCCCCCCTCAGTTATTACATTTTATGATGGAATTTCAAGGATTTATAAAAACAAAGATTCTTCGATTACAGGAACCAAAGGAACTTGTTGAAAAGAAAAACATAAATTTAATGGATGTGATTGGTGGTGCAAGCCCAGACTATGCGGTAATCGCTCAAAAAGGGGCACCACCTGAAATACTGTCAATATTTGATGAGTATTTTAACAAAGATTATGGAATTCCTTTAGATTCGTTAGCAAGTAGCTTTGAACAAAGAATATCTTCTATCGAAGTGAAAGCTCAAGAGGCTGAATCACGTAGTCTACAAGCTGATGCAATGGCTTCCCATGCAGAATTTCATGCCAAGCAGGCCGAAACTACTGCACTTCAAGCGGAGTTTCGTGCCCAACAATCGGAAACTTTGGCGCTTCAAGCTGAGGCTCGTGTCCAGCAAGCAGAAACGATAGCACTTCAAGTTGAGGCCCGTGTCCAACAAGCAGAAACGATAGCGCTTCAAGCTGAGGCCCGTGTCCAACAAGCAGAAACGATAGCGCTTCAAGCTGAGTCAAATGCAAATACCGCTTGGAACCATTATAGAATGATCGCCCACAGTCACTCTTGGAAAATGACTTATCCTCTTCGTCTAGCGGGCAAAGTAGCAAGATGGTTCGTATATGGAAGTGTTGCATGGCTCACTTTTTCACCATCCAGTCGTCCAAGACGTGTAACACGTTCATTTTTACTTATGATAAAACGAAAAGTAAAAGAAAATTATAGACTCGAATCTCTAGCTATTAGGTTATTAGCTCGGTTCCCCAAACTGAAAGATCGTCTTAAACGAATTGGAGAGTCACCTTTACAACTTCATATAAATGATCAGATTCTTACAAGTACAGAAGATATAACTTTGTCTAGTCTGAGCCCCAATGCAAAGCGTATTTATACAGATCTTCAAGTTGCTATTGAAAATCGTGAGATGGGAGATCACTAATGAGAATTGTAATTGATATGCAAGGTGCCCAAAGTGCTAGCCGACACAGAGGTATCGGTCGATTGACATTATCACTTGTTAAAGCTATGGTAACTAACCGAGGAAATCATGATATTATCCTTGCGCTTAACGGTCTCTTCCCAGACACGATAGAACCTATTCGTGCTGAATTTGATGGACTACTACTTCAAGAAAATATCCGTGTATGGCAGGCACCTGGACCAGTATATTACTTAAATACGGAAAATGAATGGCGGCGTAAGGTTGCAGAAATGATTCGTGAATCGTTTTTAGCTAGTTTGAAGCCTGATATAATCCTCATTAGTAGCTTGTTTGAAGGATTGGGTGACGATGCCATTACAAGTATCGGAAGGCTTAGTAACACTGTACCTACTGCTGTGATATTGTATGATCTCATTCCGTTTATTTATCGGGATCTCTATCTGGAGAATCCAATACATGAGAAATGGTATGAACAAAAACTTGATCATCTACGTCGAGCTGACCTTATGATAGCCATTTCAGACGCTTCTCGGCAAGAGGCACTTCAATATCTTGAATTTCCCTCTAAAAATGTTGTGAACGTCTCAGCCGCCGTCGATGCTAAGTTTGTGCCCCGAAGTCTAGAACAGGACGAAGAAGAGATTATTCGAACTTCCTACAGACTTAGTCATCCTTTTGTGATGTATACCGGCGCCGCTATTGAACCTCGCAAAAACGTTGAAGGTCTCATATACGCCTATGCCCAGTTACCAAAAGAATTACGTGAAGTACACCAATTACTCGTGGTTGGTTCTATTCAAGCTAACGATCGCCAACGTCTGGTATCCTTAGCTAAAAAGCATGGTCTGAAGGCGAACGAGCTTGTACTTACTGGATTTGTTCCAGATGAAGATTTGATCAAGCTCTACAATCTATGTAAAGTATTCATTTTCCCCTCTTGGCACGAAGGATTTGGCCTTCCGGTGCTTGAAGCCATGTCTTGTGGAGCAGCGGTGATTGGAGCGAATACCTCCAGTATACCTGAAGTAATTGGAAGAGAAGATGCACTCTTCGATTCTAAAAACCACCAAGCAATAACCACTAAGCTCGCACAAGTACTCATCGACAATGCATTCCGTGAAGAATTAAAATGTTATGGATTGCAACGAGCGAAGAAATTCTCGTGGAATTTAAGTGCCAAACGAGCAATCAGTGAAATTGAAGTTTGGTTTACTAATAAGAAAGTTACGAAATACCATACTGAAATCCCTATGCGTCGTCCTAAACTTGCCTACATCTCACCTCTTCCACCGGAGCGTTCAGGCATCAGCGACTATAGCGCAGAACTTTTGCCTTTTCTTGCTCATTACTATGAGATCGATGTTATTGTATCTCAGGAGCTCGTTAGCAATCCTTGGATCACAGCAAACTGTCACATTCGTAAAGTAGACTGGTTTCTAGATCATGGCTTACAATACGATCGGGTTCTTTATCATTTCGGAAATTCGCCATTTCACCAACACATGATTACTTTATTAAATAAGATTCCCGGCGTTGTTGTTCTGCATGATTTTTTTCTCTCAACCATCGAAGGTCATTTTGACGAACAGTTAGACAAGCAAAATAGAATGATGAAGGAACTATATTATTCGCATGGTTACACGGCAATAAAGGAACTATTCCAAACCATTGATAAGAATGAATTAATGGCGAATTACCCTTGCAATCTCAGCGTTTTACAGCGTGCTCTAGGTATCATTGTTCACTCAAATTATTCTCGCTCTTTAGCAAATAAATGGTATCCATTACTTGACTTGGACTTGAGGACTATTCCACTTACACGGATACCAGTGCATAATGTGGATCGCATAGCGGCACGTCAGGCGCTTAATCTACAAAAAGACGATTATGTTGTTTGTAGTTTTGGTCTACTTGGACCAACTAAACTCAATCATCGCTTACTTCATTCCTGGTTGCGTTCTCACTTGGTAGAGCGTGAAAACTGCGTGCTTATTTTCGTTGGTGAAAATCATGGTGGAACTTACGGACAGGAATTACTAGAAACTATCCGTCAAAGAGGCTTAGGCAAGCGCATCCGCATCACCGGTTGGGTAGATACTCGAAACTATAACAATTACTTAGCTGCCGCAGATGTGGGGGTGCAATTACGAACCCTATCTCGTGGTGAAACATCCGCAGCCGTATTAGACTGTATGAATTATGGTTTGCCCACAATCGTTAATGCCAATAGCAGTATGACCGATCTACCTGAAGAAGGTGTGTGGAAACTACCAGATGAATTTGAAGATAAGCATCTCATCCAAGCATTAGAGACACTTTGGAGCGATGAACTAAAACGCAAATTGTTGAGCAAACGGGCGCAAGAAATTATTCAGACTTATCATACGCCGCTAAACTGCGCCCGACAATACTTCGAAGCCATTGAACTTTTCTATGCTAAGCGTATTGTTTCAACACAGGGTCTTATCGACGCTATTGCCAAGATTAATGATCCGAGACCAAATAATAATGAAATTGCAATTTTAGCTAATACCATCTCTCAGAACCTAGTGCTTAATGCGCCAAAACGACAAATTCTAGTTGATGTTTCAGCGCTGGTTGTCAATGATTTAAAAACCGGTATTGAACGTGTTGCTAGAAGTATCTTAAAGGAATTGATCGAAAATTGTCCGGATGGTTATCGTGTTGAACCTATATATTCCACTACAAATGGGTATGGGTACTATTATGCCCGTAAGTTTACACTGACTTTTCTCGGTTGTCCAACAAGTATTCTCATTGACGAATCCATTGAATACAAAACGGGTGACGTTTTTCTTGGACTTGATTTACATCAGTATGTCATTTCAGCACAAAATAGATTCCTGACCCACATAAGCCATATTGGTGTACGAGTATATTTTGTTGTTTATGATCTACTTCCTGTTCTGATGCCGCATGTGTTCCCTCCTAGTGCAACTGATGGTCATGAAGCATGGCTTAAAACAATTACCCAATTCGACGGAGCGATCTGTATCTCGCACACTGTTGCTGCTGATCTTAAACAATGGTTCAATATCCACGGTTCTGTTCGCCAGCGTCCATTTAGAATTGCTTGGTCACATATTGGTGCAGATGTTGAAAATTCCGTTCCTACTAAAGGCTTGCCAAATGATGCTGATCGAATTCTTGCCACTTTATCCGCTCGGACTAGTTTTCTCATGGTTGGTACTATCGAGCCACGCAAAGGACATGCTCAAACACTATCCGCCTTTGAAAAACTCTGGAATGATGAAGTAGATATCAATCTTGTTATTGTCGGCAAACAGGGATGGATGGTCGAGCACGTAATCGAAAATATAAAGCACCACCCCAAGTTGGGTAAGCGTCTATTCTGGCTTGAGGGTATAAGCGACGAATATCTTGAAAAAATTTATGCTACATCTACATGCCTGATCGCTGCCAGTGAAGGTGAGGGATTTGGTTTACCACTGATAGAAGCTGCCCAACACAAACTGCCTATCATTGCCCGTGATATTCCAGTATTTCATGAAGTTGCTGGAAATTATTGTTTTTATTTTACAGGTAATGAACCTATAGATCTTGCACAAGCGATCAAATCATGGATAGATCTCTTTCATCAAGATCAACATCCTAAGTCGGATGATATGCCCTGGTTAACGTGGAAGGAATCAGCAAGAAAGATGATGGATATTCTTCAAATTTCGTCTCCACAATAATACTAAAAGCCAACGGAAGTTTTATAGAAATCCCCGTTGGCTTTTAATGTGAATCAAAGTAAGACATAGTTCAGCTAAAACTATGTCTTACTTGTTCTCTAATTTGTTTGCTAAAGTTATCTACCGAAAACTTGTTTCCATGGGAAGCAATCCTTCGTGCATCAAAGGAAAGTATCCGCGATCTCTTTATTGCATTCACGAGTGATTTGACGTCTTGCACATCAAAAAGCACACCCGTCTCTCCATCAATCACTGTATCTTCGGCACCACCGCGACCATAGGCAATAACTGGCTTTCCATGCATCTGAGCTTCTACTATTGTAAGTCCAAAATCTTCTTCTCCTGGAAAAATGAAAGCTATGCACTTCTCATATAAGATAAAAGCTAACTCATCACTGACTTCTCCAACAAAATGAACATGGGAACCTGCATTTTTTCTCAACCGAATTAATTCAGGTCCCGTACCTGCTACGATCAGAGGCAAATTCAATTGATTACATGCCGCAATCGCCATATCCACTCGTTTATATCCTACAAGCCTACCTAAAGTTAAATAAAATGGCTGATCGCCTATCTCAGGTACCCATTTCGCCAACAAAGTCTGATAATCTTCACGATATAATTCCTTATTTAACGATGGACTTGGCGGATAAATAACTTCGGAGTCACGTCCGTAGTATCTTCTTATCCTACGTTGAACAGCATGACTACAAGCAATAAATTGATCAACTCGTGGAGTCGTCGATACGTCCCATATTCTCAAATGCACCATCATTAAGGACATGATTTTACGTGATAAGCTATTTTTCAAGGTTGTACGATAAGCGTGATATTCACTCCACGCGTAACGCATTGGCGTATAGCAGTAACTTATATGGACAGCATCGGGTCGAGGTATGATCCCTTTTGCGCAACAATGGCTACTACTAATGATTAGATCGTACTCTTTTAAATCCAAACTCTCAAACGCCATGGGCATCAGCGGCAGATACTTTTGATACCAGCGAATGGCATTGGGTAGCTTCTGAATAAAGGTGGTTCGAATGTCCCTAACGGCCAACTCTTTTGGGAGCGCAGACCGATCTAAAACGGAAGCATAGATAACTGCTTGTGGAAACATTCTAGCCAGTTCCAATAAAACCTTTTCTGAGCCTCGGAAACTCACCAGCCATTCATGGACAATGGCAACCTTGATAGATGTAAAGTCATCATTTGCGTTAGTATGCATTTTTGTGCCGAAATCCCTTCCAGATGGTGAGCCCAACGATACGCAAATCCCAAGTCAAGGACCAATTCTCAATGTACCTCAGATCGTATTCGATGCGATCGCTGATGCTCGTGTCGCCGCGCAGCCCATTAACTTGTGCCCAGCCTGTGATACCTGGGCGCACGCGATGTTTGATCATATAGCGCGGCACATCTTCGCGAAATTGTTCCACATAGTAGGGCTGTTCAGGGCGTGGTCCTATGACACTCATGTCGCCGCGAAGCACATTGAAAAATTGTGGCAACTCATCTAAACTCGTCGATCGCAAAAATTGCCCGATCGTCGTGCACCGTGGATCTTGCGGCACCGTCCAGCTTGGGTGATCCTCATCCTGCGAAGGATACATCGTGCGAAACTTATACATCGTAAACGTTCGGCGATTGCGTCCTAAGCGTTGTTGCTTATACAAAATCGGCCCCGATGATGATAGGCGTACCAAGAGG
>JAKADA010000035.1 GCA_021820975.1 Bacillota bacterium | reverse complement strand
TTCGCCTTTACAGGGGAAAGTTTTCGATTACGTCATGCTTTATCTCAAGCATCGTCGTAATCTTCAAAATACTATGTTGGCAGTGTCATGCATAAATTCGTTGCGAATCTCTGCATTTTCTACTTGCTAAAAACAGACCCCCATATAAACTCAATGTGGGGTCTGTTTTACGCATACGATTTTCTCGAAACACTGTAACCAAGTTATACTGTAAGGAATGAAGGATTAAACCGACATCTCAAGGAATAGGACGTCTTCGGTGTCGGTTTATCGCTTCTTAGCACATAACTAGCTGGAGGACATAATTTCTTTTATGTTCCTAAGAACATAAAAGAAAGGCATGGCTGTTCGCGAACACACCACGTGGAGCAAGGGCCAGTGCGATCACCTACAGCATCGTGGAAACCGCGAAAGAAAATGGATTGAATCCGTTAACCTATCTTCAATATCTGTTTGAGCAATTGCCCAACATAGATTCTGATGCCCCTGGTGCTCTTGAAAAACTATTACCATGGTCGATGTCTACCAATCAATAATCACAATATAAATTCATGCTATGATGGACCTCGCCTGAAATCAATGTGGGGTCTATTTTACGCTTACGAAAAAACTGCTGCTCGTCTTATCGAAACTGCGAGTGCAACACGTGAGTGGTCAGCGTATTTTATACCCGTTAACCAAGGAGCAGAAAGTCATCTATAAAGCCTTCGATGTGATGCAACCTGTGTAGGTATAATTTGAGCGGGAATTTAGGATGTATCTTCGTCAAAAGTAGGAATGCTATAATTCTCATCCACAGGAGTGGCGGAGCCGTGATTGAGTAAGATAAACAATGCATCCGGATTATCATTATTTATTTCGTTTTCACTTGGCGTACCTGAGGTCGAAAAAATATCCGGGACATTCCTGAGACTTTCAATATACGCCTCTCTAAGGTGTACATTGTAAAAGCTGGCGTATACAACATAGTTGTCATTTAATTCGTCCCGAGGTATAAATTCTATCGATGGATTTCTCCCCTTCATTGGAATATGCAAAAGTTGAATCGTTTCTCCAATTGACCTCCGTTATATAATTTCACCCTGAATTATAGTCCCTTTCTAGTATTGCCCTATCAAGATACCAATTATCGTTTGAAGGAGATCATTCCGTTAAAACGGCTTCCAACAGAGCGTCATGAAGTTCCTTACCATTCGATATCCTTTTAGACGAGTCGTGTAAGAGAGAACGGTAAATTGGAGAAAAAATTTGCGTTGGGCCGTTCCAATCATCTTCGGTCACAACTCCTGCGGGGTGCCTTCCAGTAACTACAAACCAGAATACGCTACCTAGTTGAAATATGTCCGAAATAGGGGATATTTCATCCGCATTTCCGTATATTTGGTTTATGGATTCAGGAGACATCCAATATCGCGGACCAATATGTTCATATTTCCCGGTTATGTCCATATCTTCGCCCGCATCGATAAATTTGCATAACCCAAGATCGCTGAGTAGCCACGTGTTTCCCTTCACAAGGATGTTCTCTGGTTTAATGTCCCTGTGTAGAGCTTTTTCATGCAACGCTTGTAACGCCATAGCAAGCCCTCTAAACTGAGGCATGTATTCCGCGAACATAATGTTCTTTCTCGTTTGTACCAATTCCATCAATGTTGTGTCGGCTAAGGGCATTACAATAAACGGGATATTAGTTTGTGATCTGTCCTTTCTATAGATTCGGGTAACTCTGGCAGTGCCATGGTCAATGTACTTTATAAGATGCTCATGTTCTGTCGCACGAAGCAATTCTAACTCTCTCTGGAATCTTGCACTCATTTTGCGACTCAAAGTCAATTGAAACTTAATCGCATACTCTTCTCCCGCAAAGTCCGTAGCCTTATGAACTACTGCATTTCCACCCGAACCAATGCGTTCTTGAATTTCATAACTATTCCTTTTTACCGAAAGCACTGTATCATTTTCGATTTTATAGACATCATTTGGATCTTTGTTGAGAAATAAATCAATAGCCATTGATAGTCACCCCCGGTCATTACTTCTAATTATTTGCTTCGACAGGCACGAGAGGTATTGTATCTATAAATTTATCCGAGTCTTGAATGCAAGATCTATGTAGTAACTCGCAATTTGAGAATTGAAATGTTGATTCTTCTTTTGACCATGTAACAATACACTGATCGTCAACCTCTCTACCACAAACCGGGCAATTTGTAGTGGGACACATGTCAGAAAAAGCTATGTCAAGAAAAATATCCGTAAAGAGCTTCACTTGTTCTGGGAACACCTGCCCCACATAGGTGCCATACAAAAACGCATATAAAAAATTTCTTCTCCACTTTCTACTAGCAAGTGTATTGGCTTCTGAAACACATTTGATAGCATATTCTGAAAATAAACTCATGGATGCATGGGGAGCAATTTCACGGTCTAACATTTCCAAGTCATCATGCAGGTGATCTATATTTTTTGTCGATAATACATAGCCATCCCTATGGAACTCATGGATTGCTAGTAGCAGACTATAAAAATCAGATTTCTGCTTAAATCGAGTTTTATTTATAGGGAAATTTGAAGTGAAAATTAATTCGATATCTGAGATAACCTTCTCAAACCCATTCTGTATCTTGCTCTTCTCGTCACTATCCCAAACTGCATACTGAATATAGAAACTATCCAACGTATCCTTCTTGTTCTGCGGACCAGCTAACATCGCTGCTAAAAGTTCCGATACATACTCTACATCCGCCATTCGGCGCCGATTGACTGCTGTAAACACCTTTGAATCATCAAAAAATGTATGTTGGGACAAATCTTCAGATAAGTTCAGATAATCTCCCGGGTAGTCTGCTCGGCGCAATTCTTGACGATTTAATGGTACGATATATTTATTTACGCGAGAATATAATTCCCTAATCTCTTCTTCATTAGCATTAATGACTTCATTTGTATCAATGGGGTATGCTAGAAGCTTGTTTCTTTCATCCTCCGAAAAATCACGGAAAAACTTACCTAATTGTTTTCCGGTAAACGGGGCATCCAGAGAAAATTCATTGTTCAAAAATGAAAATATAGCAGATAGTCGCTGCTGTCCATCTATTACGCTGCGAAATGTAACTTCATCTCTCACGACTGATTCAAGGTATATTTTCGGCATGGGTATGTCTCGTAGGATGCTGTCTATCAGCATAATTTTCGCTGTTGGGGACCAAACCTCTTTTCGTTGGAAGTCAGGTTTCAGCTCAAGCCGATGTCCATTGTTCCAATCACGAAAGTCTGATACAGGGTGGGGATTCGAACGCCATCTCATGAACACACCATCTTTCAAAAGATACATTTTTGTCTGTTATATTAGACATAAATATTACTTTGAGATCTAATATAGTGCCTAAGCTATTACGGACGAATCCTTTAGTGAGGGCTACTACTTCACGCGCATTTTAAGACTAGCAAACTTTCACATTTATTTCATTTACCAACCACCTGCTTGAGGCAGCTATTGCCCCCCTTCGTCGGTCATATTTGACTAGGGTCAATTGTATTCCGGCGGTCATGGCAGATCGAACGGCATCCCCATAAGTTGAAGTTCAAGATTGATATAGCATGGAACAGGGCGGCAATAAACAAATGAGAAATATATATCACTATAATCACTGTTCTGCATACCGCTTTTTTATTAAAACGACAGCACCTTCTTTTGGCTGTAACCTTAAAGAAATTCCTCGCGCTTTGTCTCCAAGTCGGCGGACATATTCTTGCCCTAAATTTAGGAATAGCAGAGCATCGTGCTACCAAATGCACACCATAAAATAATTACCTAGGTTGTAAAGACTGTATTATATTGGCGTGGAGATTTTGACTACAAGTAGTCACAGCAACAAAGGACAAGGCACCCCTGCACTGTTTAGTGAAAGGGTTCATGATTATGTCATCAAACATTCGTATCTGCGCTTATCGCGTGTGCGACTTTGGAAATATCTTCACTTGATAAAAAGGGTACTTGAACATAAATTAGACTAGGTTCTCCGGAAAGCCTTGCAACTAAGTGTCCTTTGCCCAACAATCGTTCAGCCCCTTTTTCACCTAACGAAATTTCAGATGTGCCTACACTCCCAAGTTTGAGTATAAGTCGGTTTCCGAGATTGTCTCTCAATTGAACCGGTAAGACATTTGCGTCTGGTCGCTGTGTCGCAAAAATCAAGTGTATGCCGGCCGCCCTAGCTTTTACCCCCAATCGTTGAACGAGAGAGGAGATCGCTTGTTTATAGGAGTCTACAAGCATCCACTCAGCGAACTCATCATGAATTAAAAACAGTAACGGAAGCCCCTCTCCATTATTCATCTTATTGTTATAATTATTCAAGCTATTCACTTTTTTGTCTCGAAACAGCAGGTAACGTCTATCCATTTCCTCCACAAGGTATTCTAGTGTGGATATAGCTTTATCCTGGTCGATGATAATCCCTTCGGCCAGGTGGGGAAGTCCTTCAAGTTCTAGATAATCGACACCAAATTTAGGATCGATTAAATAAATCTTGGCCAATTCTTTAGAGTTGGTAGCGCAGATATCTAGAATCAGGTTTTGAACAAGTACGGATTTCCCACTTCCAGTCTCTCCAGCGACTAACGTATGTGGAGCATGTTGCTGTAATCCGGCGAAGGATCCACCAAGATTCAAATAGAGAATCTCACCGTCCATTTCTTTGATACCAACTACAAAGCTCATGTTCATCCCGTTGCTATGTGCAGGTAACTTTCGATGTTTCCAAACTTCCGTTAATGGGATTGTTTCACGTTCAGGTCTTGCAATCGATACAACGATTTCTCCAGGTTGAGCCAGTATGTTAATGACGTCAATGGCATGGGTAGTTAATAATTGGGAACGCTTCTTTTCTATGTCTTCAATTTTTAATTGATCTGAACCTTTGAGTCGTACAATCACTGCATTCGGAGTCAGCCTTTTCCCTAATACCTTTGCTTGAAGGCTATAACTAATCAGTGCCGTTCTCAATGTATTCACTACTTCCGCAGCCCAATTCTCGACTGCTTCTGTGTTTATCTCATCGGAACCATGATTGTTAGTACTCGCTTCATTTGGACGTTTAGATATCAAACTAGAACTATTACTTGAAACATCTTCTCCGGTGGTCTTTGCTACGGATTGTGAGTCAGGCTTTGTCTCGGGTTCTGTTTTCGGACCTGACATTCCAGTCTCATCTTCAACAACAGTATTGCTCATGTTAAGTATATCACTTAAATCAATTTGTTGAATAAATTCATCGGTCGCAAATAGGTTAACTGACGGGAAGGGAATTCGCATATTCTCATTTAACCAAGGTTTTTCATCTCCAATATGTTCACGAACCGGCAGTATAGACTCACCTCTAACATAGGCAAGAACAAGTTCTCTCACTTTGTCCCGTGAATAAACTTCCTGATAACAATATTCTACGTTGTTCAGCGGGTATCGGTCACTGTCAACATGAGCGTCTGCCGATGAAACAAAGATGTGTGAATAGCCCTTAAGTTCAATCGGAATTGTACCTTTACGTATTCCCTCTCTCCAAACCTCAACACTTATTGTTGAATTGGTTGGAATCTCTGTCCCATCATTAAGAAGGTCGCTGAGACGTGACAACCAAAGGTCGCGGTCGAGCCTACCTGGAGCACCGAAAATGGCATTATTTATACGAAACACTGTATCCCGTAACTGTTTTTGGGAGTTCCGTTTGGCTTCTGCCACTCCCTTAGCGTCAACATACTTTGCCTCAGAGATAATCACCGTGAGTCGGGGTTGTCCATCTTTAATGTGGGGTGACAGCGCCAGAATATCTGCAATTTGTTCTTCCTTTTGCCCTAACCATGAAGCATAATCATCCAAGAAGAACCAATTTATTGAGCTGTCTCCTGGTAGTTCACTGGCTATTAACGTTTTGCTTAAAACAACTCCAAGCAACTCGCTAGCAAATACACCGCGCTTGGCAGCTCGTAAAACAATGTCCCCTGAAACGTTATTAGCATCATCTATAAAATCCTGAGTAAGGTGAATTAAATCCTCGTCGTTGAGAGATGACAGATTAAGTGCAGCTAACCTACGTTTCACGAGTACCTTAAGCATGCTTAATTGAGACTTAGAAGAGACAACCATGCTTGCACCTTGAGTGCGGCTATGTTGATACTTAATAACTTGAACCCCTTGGTTCTTTAGTAAACGAGGTTCAAGTAACGAATCAGAATTTATAACCCATTCACCAAGGGTATGGGCTTCTTCAAACACCCCTCTAGTTTTCTCGTTTTGGAAAGAAATCTGTCTTGCAGGTAAAAGGAACGCTTCTTCTCTTGGTTCTTTCCCCTCGACAATGGTATACAACGTTCTTAAATAGGCCCAACCACAATAAGGCTGACTGGGCGAGACTAAATAGGCAGTCGACTTTAATTCGTCTTTTGCTGCAGACTTCCGCTTCCCCCAACGTGGAGGTACATGTTCCAACAAACGAGGTAGTATTTTTGGTAGTACCTCTACCCATTCCAACTTTGCTTCTCTCGATATAACATCTTGAAGATAAACGATGTCGACTGGTTTTCCATCTGCAGTATTGGAAATAGGAGCAGCGTCCGCCATTACCCCGATTCTTAAGCGAGCCATAAAGTCCTTAGAGACTTCACTGGCAGCCAAAAGATCAGAATTTCGATCTGCACTTTCGATCATTTTCATGTACAAATTGCCCAATTTATTGAGATCACGATGTCTCAAAATAACTTGACATCGAACTTCATCCTCATCATTAAGTTTCGCTATTCCGCTTACTACAGATTGCGGCAGTCGAGTGGAGTCACAATTAAAGAGCGCAACACTTAAGTTCGATTTCTCATGAGGTTGTAAATCGATGTACTTTTTTACTACCGTTAGGACTTTTTCAGTTGCTTCATTAGGATCTTCATTCGTCTCATGTTCTTCAAATACACGAACCGGAGACTCCATGAGGCTATAGTCGTTGACTGTATCCGAAACAGAAATGGCGTGCGCCTGTTCCCCCTGAAACCCCACTGTAATTTCAGGGTAGTAAGGTTGCGATAATTCCAAGCACAAGTCAGTAAAAAATAGCTGTGGATCTCCAAAGTTTACTTCTTCAGACGTGAGGACGTAGTTAATTAATGCAGCAACTTGCCTCACCTTTACGGCCTTTTCAGCCATGCGTAGTGGATGCCATGGGGCAATAATTGAAGTGGGGTTATTACCTTCTATTTGGAAATTGCCCAACTTTATAACAGGATGCCATAAACTAATTCTGTTGATGTCTCTTAAAGCATTAGTGCGAAGGTCATCGAGCAAATCTTTGTATGCCTCGACTTGGGCTATGAGTAGTTCGGATGAGATTCCTTCATTCTTCCAAGACGAAATGGACTTAGCGTACAGTTCTGAAAATTTCGCCCAACTATTATGAAGGGACTTGTATTGCTCTTGTGACAAACGTTCCTCATCTAATCCTCGCTTTAACTCATTCACAAAGACTTTATTAATATCGATTGATCGCTGCTTATTAGTAGACACCAATGAACCACGATCTTTCCCATAGACAGCCTGCATAGTATCTACATCGCTAAGGGATATATTCTGTAACTTTCCTTTCTTGCTAATCTGGTTCCTGCCAACTAAAGAATACAAGAAAGGATGACTACACAATCTCGATAAATCATGAAAGAGTTCGAGTCCGATGGCTGCAGGAGGATAATGCCATACAAGAGGTACTGTGTTTTTTTGATTGTTACCTTGATGATCTGTGTATATTAAATCAACTTGAAACTGAATTCTTGTCGCACTTTTACTTGTAGACGTATTTGGCTTATGATCCTTCTCTTTGCGTTGCTTTCTTAGTGCAATTAATTCATCATATTTAAACAGCCAATTAGTATCCCATATGACACGATTATTAGTTATTTTTTCAATCCCACGGTGCGCAGCACAAAAATATAACCCAACATCCTCATTGATATCGAGCCATTGTCTCTGACCTTTCCCCTTACTGGTTCTGATTCTGAGTTCCTTATTACCTTTGGTGTATTCACACTGAGCAAAAAGTCGTTGAATTGCTGTTATCAGACCTACCAAAAAGTCAGTGCATTCAATTGGTTTTCCATACACGAATTTTTCCCACTGTGATCTGAGCACACTATCCGTTTCAAGCTCGTGTCTATGATTTTCATAAAAATCCTTATCTTCGTCTCGTGCGCCTTTTCGCTTACGAAGGCTTTCTAAATATTGAAGTTCATCATTGGAAAGTACGTCTGGATATTCATCGTTAAAGAACTGAATAGTTTTGGTCGGCAAATCTAATTTAACGACTCGTAAGCCAGAAAAAATGAGCCCGATGTTGTCGCTTTCCCATTCAAGTTCTGCTAAACGATCTGTCGCCGTAGACCAAGTTTCCTTGCATTTAATAAAATCTTTAATAAGGTCATGGTGCTCCTCGGATATTTGGTCTTTTACATTTTGATAATGGCTCCAAATTTCTTCGTTGCTGATAGCTTGGCGATTAGGGTTTTGTTTTTGCAGATAACAACCACGTTTACTATACGCATTCGCGAACATTTGGCGCCACTTTGAAATGTAGCCTAGTGATTTTTCAGGGATCGATTCAAAAAATGTCGAATCTCTAGATATACGCAATGCCGGTAACGCCCACCCCAAAGCCCGAACTGTCGGAATGCTCTCTGAGGCAATTATGTCGTGAACCATAGCAACATAATTGCTGAACTGTTCAAGGCTGCAATCATTCGCTTCTTGAAGCCCACTTAAGGCTTTTTCCCAATACTTCTTCTGGTCGTCAATTAAGGGCAAGTCTTTAGCGGCTACTCCAACCCAAATATTGGGAAATTTTTTCAAATCCCTAGCACCAATTAGAGTGATATCTCGTAGAGACTGTTCTTGGTCATCACTGATATTGGCTAAAATTATGGCTTCTTTATCACAAGGGGCATTACGCCAAAAGGTCGTTTTCTCATCGGTAAGTACTTCACTGGGTAAATCGTAACCATCCACGAGTTTTCTAGGTACTTTTATTTCAACAATTGAACCTAAAATTGGATCTTCCAAAACGGATTTGCAGATAGAAGCAACTTGTTCGCCCGTTAGTCGATCTAATAGAAATCTGGATACCCCGTCACTCGGGTCCGTGTTATCTGATTCCAAAGAGCGATGTAATAATTCAGTGGTAACCTGTCCAATTAGGTCAATATGGTTCATTTAATTAGCCCCCCGAATGGCAAAAGGATTTTCGACGTAAGCACAAGCATCAGACAATCTCATTAAAAGCCCCATACTTGACAATCGTTGTTCTAGTCGTTTGGCGTTCTCTTTGAAATCAGCTTGATCAGCACGTCCGCTATCTATATATTTACGGGCTTGAGGGGCATCTATAATAAACCCATATTTTGAATAAAGCGTATCTAGGAACTCCTTAAATTCCATTCTTTCTTGTACTACAACGAGAACAAGCGTTTTTAACAGTGAGTCATGAGGAGCATAACGAATACGGCGGCTACCACGCCTTGAAGACAACCCTATTTCGCGTGTCCAACCCCCATGGAACTTACCCACATGTTGACGATGTCGTCGTTCAACTGCTTCCGCAAATTCTTCAAATACGGCATCCGGAGTACCAAGGTTAGTAATAGTGTGGTCTTTACTATCTTTGGGCCACATAAAGGTTTCTTTCATTAGAGCTCTTATTTCAGTGATATCGTTTTCCTGAGCTGCACTAGTCCAACGTTCAGTATATTTGATACTGCCTATATATGCCTCAACTGCTCGTTGAGAAAGATTATTGTTCTGGGAAAACGACTCTGCGGCTAGGTCGCGAATTACTGTTTTCTTCGGCCCTATGATTTCAAGGACGAATACAGGACTTTCGTCAGAACCAATAGTTTGATAAGCCCGTTTTAGGCTGTATATAACCATATGCAAGCCAGTAAGATCAACTAAATAGGGTATAAAATCATAGGCAGAAAGATTGCACTTGAAAAGGCTGAGCCAATCATCAGCAAGATTTCTATACTCTTCTAAATCAACGTAAGGTAAATAGGTATTAGTTCGGATTCCTCGATACTCTTGTACTGGTGCCGGAGGCTGCAAGCCAGCTACTAAACGATTAAGTTTACTATCGGGGTTTAAAAACTTTGAGGATAATTGATCTAAAATCTCTTCCTGTCGACCACTTCGACATAGCATTAAGTACAATAACTCACCCGTACGGGAAAAAAACCTTCTATCAGAAGTAACCTTGTCATCCTTTACGTCTAAGTCCTCGTACAAACAGTCCGGTCCATACGGAAAAATGAACTGAGAGCTCCAACGCTTGTTATTTTCCCCTTCGATTGTCGAGGAACGAACAAACTCTACAATTTCAACAAATTTTTCAAAATCAATAAACCGATCCTGAAGATAGTTCAAATCGGGGTGGTCTACACCGCCCATATTACTTATCATTGACTCCATCCATTTACTCCATTGGGCGTTGCTATCGTTCCTAAATTGCTTGGCGATTAGTGACATTTGAGGGCTGTTGAACAGTATGTGTCTAAGATAAAGTCTTGATTTAGGGGAATATGACAATTCATTGCGCTTTTCCGCGTCTTCTTTCAACCCACGATTTTCCTCAATCTCAGCATTCAATACGTTTAAAAACTCCATAAAACAGAGCCAAGGGGTCTCTTCATCGTACAATCGGTGTCCCCAAATAGCTTCATCGACCCACATGTCTGAATCAATTTTCTTATGAGGTGGCAATCTATCCAACATTATATGTTCACCTCTACAGTCTTTCTTTCAAGCATTCCATCAGTAGTTAATTTAATGATTTGAAAGGTTAGATTTGTATTTGAAGCCTCATCTTCGTATTCATCAATTCTTCTTTTTTGTAGTTGGGTCAAAATCCGGCTCTTAAACGCCAATATATCTTCATAACATTCCTTAGAAAAACTACCTGGTAAGGCACCATCGGCAACCCGACATAAGAACTCATAACGAATTAGATTTAGTTCAAGATGGATAGGTGGTACATTAGGGCTATTGGAAAGACTTACTTGAAGCAGCGCCGTTTCTGCACCACTTCGTATCACCGATACACTTTCGCCACGCTTTCTAGGTACCGATATGGACGCTTCAAAAAATTTACTTACCTTGGCTTGGGAATTGCTTCCTGAAGTGGCCAAAAACAATTCTTCTTGCGTCTTTGTTAGCAATCCTGTGAAGATTCGGTTAAGGCCACGAACTAATCTTGATGTAATGTGAGAGGAAACCTTACCGTCAATTAAGGCCACTCTGTACACGTCATTAAGAAACTCTCCAGCGTATTGGAAGGTTGTCAGATTCCACAACTTGAGTTCGTCCGAATCTGAATCTGGTATTTCAAAAAAAAGCCTCTGACGCTGTGATCGGACTTGGGACAAAAATTCTTTACCTTCGTCTTCAGTTGTGCCTTCTAGATAAGCCTTTTGTTGAGCTCGGTATCGTGGATCTGCGCCGTAATACGAATCCTCTAAGACTAATTTTTCATAGAGTGAATTCAACTCCGGATCATCGGCTCCAAAGATGAGGATATTATCTATTTTGTTCGTTGACTCGTTGCCTATTCCAAAGCGACCTAGCATCGAAAAGATATCCCTGGACTCTCTGCGTCTTTCCGAAAGATTTTCTCCAAAGATGTTCCGATAGATACTCCCATCAGAAATTGTCTGTTGACCCAATATTTTCGGTATGTCTTTACAATTCATGATATTGTCACGAGCAGCCGGATGCCCTAAAATCATGTTGGAAACGAGTAGCAACAATTGACGAATAGGAACGTGAAATCCATTGACCTCGCACAAAGTTAGCAGGTCAACTAGTCTAGAATGTATGTTGTGATTATTGTATTCGCCTTCAAGTCTTCGTTTATTTTCCCAAATAGGACAACGTTGAGATAGACTGTCGTTATCTTTAAAAGAACATGTATCGCACTCAATCCAGCCCTCATGCTCAAATAGATTTTGTACTATTCTAGGGAACGCCCATTGTGCACTAATTCTGCTCAGATTGTACATTTTTAACCTGAAATTTTCTATTTCAACCTTTCCGCTTACAAGTAATTCCTCTATAAACTCCTTAACAAGCAGAAGAGATTCTGTTGAGGCGACTTGGCGCAAAGCATCTAACAACTGGCCATCATTAGCCGCAATCAAAAATACATCCTTTGAATTTGGTTCCAAGAGAGAATCGCAAAATTTCACAAAATGTTCTATGTCGTCGGATCCGTTCTGGGACAGTTCACTTAAGTCCTTTATAATATGTAGTGTGGTTTGTCCTAATTGAAGATGCTTGACTTTGCTCGCGTCATCCCATTCGATTGGTGACCCATTTAATGCCGACCAAACAGCTCGGCAATGATAGGTTTTCCCATCTCCAGCTGTACCCGTAAGGATAACAGACTTCGATTCGCTCGATTTGAAATTTTCGATCAAATCAGGCAAATACAGACTCTCTATGTTTATCGGTTTAATCCTCTTTTTTTTGAACATACGCTGAATCGATTCGTCATACATTGCATCATTTTTTGGTATAGGACCGTACTGTCTTAGAAAACTGATCCATGCGGAATTATTTACAGGCATAAACATTTTCATCCTCAAATTGTCATTTGAAATGCTTTTAACTCTAGCAATTAAGAATGCCATTATTAGTATAACCGAATTTTCTTTTTTTAGCAGGAAAACGCAGGAAAACCCATTGCGCATTGCGAATGGGTTAAACGGTTTTTCTGTGAGTGAGGTTTTTCCATTTTTATGCTTCCAATCGAATTTCGTCTATAGCGGTACGAAAGTAAGTAATGGCCGTATCAATATCTTCTTGTGAGTTAAATCGGCCTAAGGATAATCTAATGGTTTGCTCTGCTTGCTCACCAGTAAGTCCCATACTTAATAACACTTGGCTGGGTAGATTGCTAGATGTGTTGCAAGCCGACCCTGCACTAAATGCAACCCTTCTGACACGCAACAACAGATCTTGGGCGTTTACTCCAGAAATCGTAATATTCAAGTGAGAGGGTAACAGCGGAGCGCCAAATCCATTCCACTTAATGCCATGTATTTGTTCGAATTCATGCCACAATTGATTTCTCAGTATGCTAATAGATTCTCTGTCCCGTTCTAATTCATTCACACATAACTTGATGGCTTCAGCCATGCCTACTACACCGGTGACATTTTCGGTTCCCGGTCTCACATTCTTCTCTTGAGCCCCCCCGTGTAGGAGTGGTGCTAGTCCCATGCCGGGAGCTACGTACACCGCACCGATCCCCTTTGGACCATAGAATTTGTGAGCTGTAAAAGATGCGAAATCGACGCCGAAATCGTCGAGTTGTACAGGGATTTTACCAATTGCTTGGGTGATGTCCGAAAAACAAACAGCACCAAATCTATGACACAGTTTAGAAATTCGTTGCAAGTCTTGAATTACTCCTGTCTCGCTATTTGCAAGTTGGGTAATTACAGCACCGATCGAACTGTCGATTTTCTGTTCTAACTCTTCAATGTCGACAAGCCCTTGCTCATTTGCCGGAATCCATTCTACTTCGATGTCCATATTAGTGCAGTAATAATTGATTGTATTTATGATTGATTTGTGCTCTGTTGAGAGGCAAAGTATTTTGTGCCTGCGAAGATTTTCTTGCACGTGTTTTATTAATGAATTGATAGCCAAGTTGTTGCTTTCAGTAGCCCCGCTAGTAAATACTACTGACCCCGATCCCTTCAATAAGGAGGAAATTTCTGCTCGGCGATCATCCAACACATTGGCAGCTATTCTACCAAGTACATGGGGACTAGAGGGATTTCCGAAAAACTGTGTCCAATAAGGATACATTGCCTCAATAACCCTGTGGTCGCAGGGGGTTGTTGCGGCGTTATCTAGATAAATAATTTTGTTGCTAGATTGATTCATAATCATTTTTCCACCTCTCGTTCTAATAATATGATAAACTGGACGTAGTTATCCAGCTTGACAGGAGTGTTTTTATGCCACAACATTTATTCCCTCACATGAAATCATACGGATTTACAGGCCATGAAACATTTCCATTTCGCCTTGGGTGGTTACACAAGGGCGTTATGGAAGTAAAGAAAGACAATACCATATTTTCAAAAGATGACGCAATTGTTTCCTTGGGTGTAGGTAAGAATATGGTTCGATCCATTAGACATTGGTGTGTAGCATTAGGCTTAATTACAGATAAAGATAAGCCTCGCGGAGTTTATGAACCGACTCCTCTTGGTCTTCTTATTTTCGATGCCGATGGAGAAGACCCATATCTTGAGGACATCGGCACCCTATGGTGGTTACATTGGAAGCTAGCAAACCATTCTAGTCGTTGCACCACATGGTACTTTGCATTTAATCATTTGAATCGTCCGGAGTTCTCAAAATCCGGGTTAAAAGAAGAACTAGTTAGGGCCATAGAGGAATCTGGAGGCAAGTCGCCCTCAGAAAAAACAATTGAAAGAGATATAGAATGCTTTATTCGAACGTATACGGCACCGAGAAGAGCGTCTGAGGAGTTTTTAGAATGTCCACTAGTAGAATTGAACATCCTTAAAGACTATGACGAAAATATCCGATTAAGTCGTGGGGAAAAGGCTACTCTTCCTGATCACATTTTTCTAGCGGGACTGGTCGAGTTTTATTCAGAAAGTGGATTAAAATCCGGTTCGAAGGCTCTGTCGGCAGAAAGAATAATGCATACAGAGGGGTCTCCTGGAAGGGTATTTGTATTAGACGATAACAGTTGCACCCAACGGTTGGAACGTTTGAATGAACTGACAAACGGAAGGATCGTATACGATTCAACTGCTGGAATGCGTCAAGTTTTTTTTCACTCAGTCTGGAGTAGCGAAGAAATCCTTCAGTCGTATTATCAAAGGGGTACGTTGGCATGAAATACCGTGAAATATTCAATAATCAGCCTAAATTCTTTCGATCAACCCGTATAGACTTGGATGATGTGCGTGTGGACAAGGGATTTGTTTTAACTCCGCTATTCGCTTACATAGTAAATCGTGCATTGGACGGGGTTTTTAATGATGGTCCGCGAGCAATTAGCATAACCGGCCCATATGGCTCTGGCAAGTCAATATCAGTCCTTCAACTGGTACATCTATTCGAATCACAAGACCTATCAATATTGAAAAGACTTCAACAAATTCGGCCGGAACTTGTATCGTACACTCAACTGCCAAAGGTGATTGCATTTCCAGTTATCGGCGTGCAAGGTCCTATCGCACCGCATATAGTTAACACAATTATAAATTGGGCTCTAAAGAACAACGATTTAGATATCCTAAAAGAGGCACAAAACACAACCACAAGTAATTTAGGTACAATTATTCGCCTCATAGATCGCATCCGGGATAAATACAAGGACAAGAGCCTTATATTTATCATAGATGAACTGGGAAAACACCTTGAATATGCCGCCAGTCATCCAGATGAAAACGACGTGTATCTTCTTCAACTGATGGCAGAGTATGCCGATCGCACGTCCTATCCTGGAATGACCCTAATAACAATATTGCATCAGGCGTTCGAAAATTACAGTCATCGCCTTCTCCGCACACAGCGTGAAGAGTTCGCCAAGATTCAGGGACGTTTTGAAGATATTGCATTTCAACTACCGAATGAAGATGCACTCAAAATTATTGGTTCAGCAGTAGAGGAGATTTGTTCAGACTCTCTTTACATTGAACCGGTACGTAAGCATGCTGAAATAATTGGTTCAGAACTTTATGAACTTGAGGTAATTCCGAACAATATAACGAAACAAGACTATATCAAGATTTGCCGACAATGCGCACCGTTGAATCCTGTTGTCGCATTATTGCTAGGGCCATTGTTCCGTCATTTTGCTCAAAACGAACGATCTTTGTTCAGCATGCTTGCAAGCAGTGAACCCTATGGATTTCAACGATTTTTGGACGACACTGATTTTAATATTGATCGTCCAAAACTTTATGGTCTTCCGGAACTTTACGAATATATCGCAATAGCATTAGGGTCTTCGATTTATCATTCAAACTTTGGGCACCGATGGACACAAATGGAGACAGCTCTCGGCAGGGTTCCTGACGAAGCACATTCAGCCCGTGATTTGGTTAGGTCAATAGGGTTAATCTCACTCGTACCAAACCATAAAATGGTTGCAACTGATCGCTTATTAAAATTCACAATGGATGGTTCTGTCGCAAATGATATAGAAATGCTATGTAGTCAATCCATTGCTGTTTATCGTCGTTTTTCTGGTAGTTATCGTCTTTGGGACGGCAGTGATATTGATATCGAGGCTCGACTTCAAGAGGCGCACCGTGCTATTGGAATTCCACCATTAGTTAATAGTTTAACTGAACTGGTTCCTCCAAGACCTATTACTGCTCGTAAACACTCTATGCAATCCGGAACATTGAGATGGTTTGATATGTCCTATGTAGCTCCTGAGGATCTGGACAACATTTGTAAGCAGCAACAGCCTGACAACAGTGATGGAAGTGTTTACGTTGTTATTGCATCATTCGATCATACTATTCCACAACGCATTGACCTACAACCCTGGCAGATGGTCATTTGGACCATTATACCGTCTATTCTCATTGAGGCTGTGGCTGAGTTGGCTTATATTCGATGGGTTCGCGACAATACAACTGCATTAAGGGATGATGACATTGCACGCCGCGAGGTCACAGAACGAGAGCACGATTTGGAACAGTTTGTAGAAACGCTTGTTAGCAGCGTCCTTTATCGTTCTGAAGGTAAAGTCACTGTATTCACCAGTAAGGGTGATCCAATTCAAGCCAATGGCAAAGAAATCAATTCAATTGTTTCCAGCCTATGTGATGAGTTCTATCCTAAGGCACCGAGAATTGTTAACGAATTTGTTAATCGTAATTCTTTATCAACCGCTGCCACTGCTGCTCGCAACGAGGTCTTGAAGCGGATGATTGATTCTTCGCGTTTAGATAATTTAGGGATATCTGGATATCCACCGCAATTACCCATATACTTGTCCACGATTAAGGCTACTGGAATTCACAAAAAAGTAAATGGGGATTGGTCTCTTAATGCACCTGAAGAAGGGTCAACCTGGTTTGAAACATGGAACTACGTGGAAGACGCAACACGGAACGGATATTGCCGTGTTTCTGATTTGTGGGACTCTCTGTCTCGATCACCTTATGGAATGCGTAAAGGTCTGTTACCGGTTTTAACAATCGCGTTTTTAAATGTCAACCGTAATTGTGTAAGTATTATGGAAAACGATACTTTTATTCCAGAATTATCACCAGCAATTGTAGAGCGCTTGCTTCGAAATCCGGAAAATTACACCGTACACCTGACTGAACTTCGCGGCACCCGTAAGCTTTTTGTAGAGGCTATGGTTGAAGAAGGTGTAATTAGAGAATTTGACGGAACAACTGACCTGTTGAGTCTTGTCAGACCGTTGGTTGCGTTTGCTCATCGTTTACCTGAATTTACCCGTAATACGAAAGATCTTAGCAAGCATGCAATAGCAGTCAGGAACGTACTCCTTACTGCCAAGGAACCCGCTGAATTATTATTCAGGAGTCTACCATCGTCACTCAATTATGGTGAGATTTACGATGATACAGAATCGTCTTTTGTACCAGAACTTGTTGCATCCCTGGTGCAGGCTGTAAGGGAAATCGCCGATTGTTATCCAAAGTTGTTAAATCAGATACAAAGCTTGCTATTTGACTCTTTTGGCATGGTTAACATTCCTTTTGAGGAGGCCCAAGAAACTCTCATAAAGCGAGCCTCTATAATTCAGGATGTTATAAAGGATCTGGACACGAAGGCTATAGTTTGGCGTTTTGCCCAACGTTTGCCCTTGGAAGCTTGGGTAGAGTCTGTTGCAAGTGTTACCGCCAAAAAGCCACCGAAGAGTTGGTTTGAACGAGATCTAGATGAATTTCGGGTAACGATAGCATTGCTTGAACGAAAGTTTGTTCATTACGAAACGATCGCATCAGTTTATGAAAATGCACCATTATTTTCGGCGAATTCAACGCCTTTACGTATTGGTATTACCACTACAGACTTTGATTTTGAAACGATTGTTAAACCATCTGAAAATCAACAGGTAACGGCAAAAAAAGTGGTTAATGAAATTCTTAGCCGCTTCGGCATTGAAGCATCGTCAGGAAATCAAGTTCTACTTATCGCAACTGAACTAGTCAAGGCGTATTACAATACGACAGAGGAAGAGGAGGTAAAAGCCCATGTCTAAAGTTCGTCACATTATGAATCTGTCTGGCGGTAAGGATAGTACTGCACTGACTGTATTCATGAAGGATAAAGTTCCTAACATGGAATACGTTTTTTGTGACACGCAAAAAGAGCTTTCCGAGACCTACGAATATCTAGATAAAATAGAGGCATTCTTGGGCAAGCCAATCGTCCGTTTAAATGACGATCGTGGTTTTGACCATTGGTTACAGGTGTATGGTGGCTTATTACCATCCTCGAAGGTAAGATGGTGCACGAGAAAATTAAAAATCGAACCACTTGAACAATATGTGGGAACCGATGAAGTGATCAGCTATGTTGCCATCCGCGCAGATGAGAATCGTAGTGGATATATTTCAACTAAACCAAACATAACCCCGGTATTCCCTTTTAAGGAAGCTGGCATTGTCAAGGCAGATGTGTTCCGTATTCTCGAGGAATCGGGATTGGGAGTGCCTAAATATTACGAGTGGCGTTCAAGGTCTGGATGCTATTTCTGCTTCTTCCAAAGACGCAATGAATGGATTGGGCTCAAGGACCGTCATCCGGACTTGTTCGATAAGGCTAAGGAATACGAAAAGGTTGACAACGAAACCGGACAGAGGTTCACGTGGTCGGAGCATGAAAGTCTCAGTGAGCTAGAAAGGCCAGAGCGTCGCGAGGAGATTTTGAGAAAAGCTGCACTTGTTAGTTTGGACAAAGAAGCTAAATCAGGCCATCGAACTCTAGGTGATCTTATTAATTTAGATGATGAAGATGAGCTTGGTTGTCTTGTTTGCCATTTATAACGTCTGTCAAAGGAGGCTCGGTACCCTGAATTTACCGGGCACTAGATCTCTTTTGGTTATAGAGTCACATTATAGTTGCACTGTAATGGAATACACGCGGATCATTGTAAGTTATTTAATAGGACGAAAAATTTGTTTCATCTCACTAGCGTTGCATTAAATTATTCGGACTTTGTCAAGATAGCTGATTCTCTTAGTTAACGATATTTGCCGAAATATTCAGATATGAAATTCCGAAGTCACAATCAAAAAGGATAACCTCCGCTCATCAGGTTGCCCTATTTCCACTTTTAGGGATATATTATATTAGCGGGTCATATGTCAGCCAATCCAAATGTTCCGCGTTGCCGTCATCGTATTGCTGCGTTGTCTCTTCAAACATC
>JAKADA010000008.1 GCA_021820975.1 Bacillota bacterium | reverse complement strand
TGACCGCTACCCACAAAGGCCAAGGATCCATGCTGATTCCGCTGACTTCTCCATGTATAGAGTGTGGTGGATGGGATCCCCAGTTGTGCGGAGGCAGCTGTTGGCCCGACTTCATAGGACAATTTTATCGCTTCTTCTTTGAATTCTTTGTCATACACTCGCATCTGGATTCCTGCTTTCTTTTTTTTATCATTCTGTCCAGAATTACGAGTTTACTGACTCAACAAAAATGATACTGCTCCACTTGACGGATTAATGGTTGGGGATTTGGTACTTGAAAAAGAGTCGTGGCTCGGCTTCCGAACTCATTGAGCGAACTGCCGAGGATATATACTTGCTCGTCGATTACAATGAAGCGATCGTGCAATGGGCTCTTGTCTCGCCCCTTCAGGGCTCGACATTGAATTCTGGCAGTAGGATCCTGGGTTCTAATAGACTCCAATACTTCGTAAAGTTTCTCCCCGTGTATGGTATCTGAGTCTTTATCGACCTTTTGAATGAGAAACGCTACGGAGCTAATTAAACGAACTTCAAGACCAGAGTTACCCACAAATAGGGCAAATTCAATTACATCAGACGCAGACAGATAGGGATCACAGATAAAACATTCATTCTTTGCCCTACTTAGGAGTTCTCTGACAATTGACTTCGCCTTATTTATTGAGGCATGTTCGGGAGGAAAATATACAAATGCCCGGTTATCTTCTAGTAAATCTAACTCCCTTTGTTTCTCGGCAGCAATTAACATCTCCTCAGGTGTAGCATCTTGTTCAGCAGGCGTTCCGACATTGTTGTAATGTACGGTTGGTATCGTATGTGTCTCTTCAATTCCATTTTCTTTCCTTATTGTGAAACGACGGGATGGACCCATCAGCCCCATGTTAATTTGGACGTTCTTCATAAAGTGCCCTGAATAGTCATATAGTACTTCGCCCGCTGTGTTGAATAATCTAGTCCGTAATCGATAGGGGGAATATGGAATACTCAGCAGTTGTTTATTCATATCACATCGGTAGACTAGCGAAAACCCGATTCCATTCGGCCTCTCGTCCGTCAATTCGACGCGAAGCCCGTCAAGTGTTTTACCCAACCTTGGATATAACTCGACAAGCACATTCTTTTTATCTGCCGACAAACGCTCCTTAAGCTGTCTTAAGATCGGATTCGTGAAGCATAATATCGTTGAACCGATGAATTCGTTATACTGCTGCAGATCGACATTAATGGTCTCACTGACAAACGAGGATAGCTCAAGATACTCTTTCTCACTGAACAATCGACGTGTCGCACCCGAAGTGTCTAGGAACGAACAAACGCGAAATCCAGCAGTTCGATGTGGCAAGACACCGGCTATTCCGGTACTTTTGTGCATGGGCAAGACTAAAGGTACCTCATTGGGTGGCTCCATTATTACATTACCCACATTAATTACCCGCACTGGGGGGGCATCATTGAGCACTCGGTAATTGGATTCCCCCCGAAAATACTGAATGGCAGCCTGCCCATTATCTTCGTAACGACGTAGTATAAAAACACTGCGGTGTGGGTCTAAACGTTTCACTACTTGGGGAAATTGTCGACCGTTTGGATCTTTACTCGTAATTTCAGGTGACTTCTCTTGTTCTTTTGGGCACATTTCACATACCGAAAACACGTTAGTGTACGTATCTATTCGTCTATCATAAAGTAGAACACATGTGATCTCCGTGCGCTCGTATTCTAATGCGATTTCGTCCAACGTGCGATTCTTATTGGGTTCCCCCTTAAGTAATTCATGAGTCATCCAAAAGAGCCCCCTCTTAATTGATCGATACGTGCCTCACACTTCACCACGAGAAGTGATCCGAAGTCAAAGCCGAGACACGAGACTTTTCCCTAAAGTCCTCTGAGCAAAAGCAATTGCCAGTAACCCTGAAAACCGGGGGCAAAGTCATACAGTCTTCCATCCATTTTCAGGTCCATTCCATTCACTCTAACTATCTAATGAAACTTGAGGCAGTAAAATCAAAAATTAAAGCGCCGTGGTTCGCCGCGACGCCAGGATTACCCCAACTCTAACCATTTTGACTGTTGAGGATCTCGATCTAAAACATAAACGTTTATCTTACCTCCTACAGTCTCTACCTTCGAGATGACTTCCGCATATGCTTGTTTGAAATGCTCAATAGTGTCCTCAAATGTCATACTTATAATTAAGTCTTCCACGAAGTAAGGTGCGACAATTGGCTGTACCTGTTCATCTCCGATAACCCCTCCAAAAGACGTTGCAGAAGTTTGTTTACTGGTGGATTCACAAGTATAGATCATAGGATTAAGGCCGTTCTCCCACCTAGCCAGCATAAAACAGACAGGATGATCCTTAAGCCTTACCCCCAAGGATTGTTTTAAGGTTCTATTCCACGTATCGACTAAACCTTCAACGATCACTTTCCCCGAGAGATGGGCTAATCCGGAATTGTTTTGATTGAAAAAGTGTGTCACCAGCTTCTCCACTTCAAGAACCTTACCCTCGTCACCATTTCTGATGACTGCCTTACCTAACCCGGAAGTGCCTATTACTAGCCCGTCTCCTCGATGAATCTTTACTCGATCATCGAAATATTCAAAATTCCCAGCCGCATTATATCTAGATAGTCGACTGTCCGCCATCATGACGATTTTGTCGTGCCACACGTAAGATAAAACCATAGTCATAATACATGTGCCCCCTCTACCCCGCTGATTTCCATTATATCAACGTTGAGGCTTCTACTGACAGAGCGGCCTCAAGATCACTATAAGCGCCTTCGCGCAACCCAAGTATGGAAGCATCTACGCTCAATTCAGTCTTTCGCCATACCACTCTTGTGATATGGTTCTCCTCAAACTACCTATTAACGACAACAAAAGCCTAGGCAATAATCCGCCTAGGCTCTTGAAATGTAAACGTGACGTAAAATATAACTTTGACACATAACAACCGATCTTACTTCTTAGAAATCTGGTTTAGGTGTTACTGCTATTTGTCAACACGATCCATGGACGCTACACACTCGACGTGTGTGTGGAGTACTGTATGTATCCCATGTCCCTTACATGTCATCCATATTGTAATGAATTTTTGGCTAAAAGCGACCGCGTTTTGGGCTCCTTCGCACCTTACTCTTTCTTGGAAGTTATGACCTTACTGTGTTTTAACGACTCTAGTTATCATCACAAGAAAAGGCGCTGAAATCCGCTCGTTTCAGCCACTTCAGGAACGATATTAGGTATTTTAAGTTATGTGACGGCATTCGCCTGCCTTAGCAGTGCAATATCCTTGGTGTTGTCCTTAGGTTTGATACGGCTTAACACCCGTTGCTCTACTTCAGGCGTCCAATATATTTTCAGCTTGTTTCGTGTGCGTGTGATTGCGGTATAAAAGATATCGTGTGTTATCAGGTCATCAACTTCATCGGTTATGACAATTTTGACCGAATCGTATTCTAAACCTTGCGCCTTATGAATAGACACGGCGTAGGACACCTGAAATGGCACGACTGCCGACGAGGACGCATCATCATCTTCTTCAATGCTTTTATATTGGTTCACAAGGAAGCGGATTACAGAATGACCGTTTGGTGAATTCGGTAACAATTCAAAGTCGTAGTGATGGGCCTCCAAACCATTAATTACCTTGTCTAATTCAACGTCGAACTGGATTTGCTTTTCAAGTACTGCGATGCCAGCAATCCAACCTTTCATATTGTTGTAAATCAAGGGTGCAAACCGTTCCGACTCGTTAAACAGTACCGGGTCACCGACCTTATACAGTTGCAACTCCCATGGTACGGCAGGGTTCGAGTTAGCTTGCTGAAGGAAACGGTTTATGTTGTTTATCCCGTAAAGTCCATCGTAATTCAGGCACAGGATTATTTCGTCATTTTCGGCAAGGGTGAATATGGAAGGATCAAGCGAAATCGAATAGCCTTCACGGACAATAAACTCAATGATTGTGTCCTCCATTTGACGAACCCTGTCCCAAAGCGTTTGCAGGGCCTTGTTATTCTTGCTGCGATACGGAGTACTTAACTCGTATACAGAACTGGCGGGTAAGAAACCCCTTGCGGCAGTAAACCAATTCCCAAACTGGATAGCCTCTATTTGATAGATATCGCCGACCAGAATCAATAAATCGAACTCGGCTCGCTCCAAAATAGCGCGCATATCACGGTTGTTTATGGTGCTGCACTCGTCGATAACCAGTAAGTCATATCTCGTCTGTATGTTTTTCTTTTTCAAGAACTTTGTGGTGGTCATAAACTCACAGCTTGAAGCGTCCACTCTGCGCTTGAGATTATCGACGGCAGGATTGGTGTTCGCCAAGTACAGCTTGTCTTGCTGCGAAAATAGGTGTGAGATATGGTTTATCAGTGTGGACTTCCCGGTGCCAGCAGAACCATAAATAAGGGCAACCGTTGAATTCTCAAACATTTGTCGCAAAGCATCTTGCTTTTCGTCGCTGTCCACAGGGTGAACATTCGATGACAGCCATTCGGCGACATAGCTTGAATAGTTTTGAATGCCACTGCCGGACAGTTGCACAAGTCTTCGGATTATAGCGATGGTGTCCTGCTCATAATTTCGGATGTAAAGGTGCTGGTTACGCTTTTCTATCCGCCGCCCCTGGTGCCGTTCGTTATTATAAAGCTTTCCGTTATAGGTTTGGACGAGGGTGTCCACGTCTCCAAACTCTTCAAGGTCTTTAACGGGAGTATATAGCTGTCCCTGCTTTTCCGTGTTGCTGTGTACAAACCGCGCCAAAACCTCGTGCATTCGGTCTGTTGCGTCAATGCAATCAAACAAATCTCCAAGTTTTGGATTGTGACCCAACAGCGAGGTGTTAAACGGCATTTGGTCGAACGGAATACATCCATAGGCAAGGCAAAGCCCCGACAGTTTGGTGTTGCTTTCGGCAAGTTGCTCCATTATTACCTTGTTGTTAAGATGGTACAGCAAATACCGTAGCACATTGTGCCCTGGTCGATTGTTTCGGATTATTTCTCTTGCTTTATCAAGCAAGTCGAAAATATGGCTAACTTTGGCGTTGAAGTAGGACAGTACCTGCCTTTTGGCGCGCAAATAATAGACATCCTCGAAAAGGAGCAACTCCACCAAGTTAAATCCCGTCTGTGAAAGATAATGCATCAACCCCCGATACTCGGAAGAGCCGCCTTGGTGTTGCAGATCTTGGTCAAATAGATTAGAAAAACGCCGTATTTCGCAAGGTCGAATGGATACCTCCCATTGGACAATGATGAAAATCGGCATTGTTTTCCCGAGAATCTGAATTCTATCCTCAACCGTCCACAATTTAACGGCATAATATTTAGAGATATCCAACGTGGTGAACGCAATGATTCTATCGAACTTTGAAGCCTTGCCATTGGCGGGAATAAAAGTTACCTCGTAATATACGCGCTGATTCACAAAAAACGGCTTAACCTTGTGAACATAGTATCTGCCATTGATAGACGAACTCAAATCGACTCTCGCGTTGCGGTTGCTGAGTTTGGCGGCAATCTTCTCATAGTATTCCTGCATATTCTTATCCGTGTTAAGCGGAAACTCACCAATGTTCTCCAAAACATCCACGGAATACTGGACTCTAATAAAGTCCTTGATTTTCAGAAGGTACTCGTAATATTTAATCATTACCCGCTCAGAATTTTCGGGGTCAAGGGTATAATGCGACGCTACGATTTGCAGGTAGGCGTAGAATTTCCAGAGGAATTTTAGCTGCCCCTTTGTTTTCACAAAGCTGATGGCATCTTTAATATTGTCGTAGTGGTATTCGACATCATGTTTCTCTGCGTAGATTTTGAACATTATATGCTCTACAAAATCTCTTAGCAATTTCAGCACAGTCTGAGAGACAACGCCCCTGCCGTGAAAGTCTACACTTTCAATTTGATGGCAAATGGCCTCATCACTGATTTTGATTTGCTCGTCGATTTTGCGCATAGGCTCAGTTGAAGTCGCCATTCTCGTGTCTCCCTTCATCAAGTAAAACATAATGCCAAACGTAGTTAAATCTATCATCTCTTCATCATCAATGTAAAAAGAATAGCTATCTATATTCTACCAAAAAGAAATGACGTGAGAGATTTAACTCACGTCAAAGCATGTTTTGCCATCAAGGTTTATGACGTTGCAACAGGATTATGGCTTGCACATGTGTGAAGTAGGTAACTTAGGCACCTGCCTGCAGTACGAGCATCGAAGCGTCCACCCGCAGTTCGAACTTCTGCTTTACCACTACTTGTGATAGGGTTCTCCGCAAACTGACTGGAAACCACAACAAAAAAAGCCCAGGCAATAAGCCGCCTAGGCTTTAGACAGGTAAGCGTAAAATAACGACCGATCCTTCAATCATAGAAATCTGGTTTAGGTGTCCCAACTATTTGCCAACACGGTGTATTGACACTACACACTCCACATGTATGGAGTGCGTGGCTTGAGCACCTTCGCGTAAGGTGATCACCCTTCCACTCTGCCAACACAGTCCTTTACCCAAAACTCCAAACTCCCGTAGACATTTTGTCTACAGACAACACGAAGATTGGGCATCGAAAAATCGCTTGTCTACAATTTGTCTACAAAATCAACTTTGAAATGGCAAAAACCCGCTATTTACGCGGGTTTTTTGGTGGAGCGTTCGATACTAAAAACGAACTCTCGTAATCCTTATTATTAGCTTCAACCTCACCAAGCAAATCCACTTCAATATTTGCAGGATAATTACTGGAGTTGAAAATCAGTGTCATTTTGTCATCGTAAAGATATATTGAATTGATAAATACGTTGACTAGAGTTTGACGATACTTTTCATCATTCATATTCCCATTTTTCAAATGAGAAAGAAAAAACTTGATTTCAGGTTCAGTCAGACTGACTCGTGATAGCTGTTCCGTAGAGAGTTGCATCTCCAAATGCTTTCTCTCTTCTTCCAAAACAGGAATATGTTCATACAATGTTTTTCTAACTGCTTCTAAATCGCATTCAGCGATGGCAGTAACAACATTGTTTCGTTTACGCTCATTTTCCTTAAGTTGCTTAGTCAATAACTTGATGTGAGATTTATCTTTTTCTTGCTCGCTTATCTTCATAACTTCAACGGTGATTTTTTCAATATTTTCATCCGTTAGTAATGTCCTACATTCGTCAATCACCAAATTTTCGATATAATCTTTTTTAACAGTCTTTTTATGACACAATTTTTTCCTAGCATGATTACATTTGTAATAATTATATATTCTCCCTGTTTTGGATGTCCCACTCTCCCCTGTCATCATTTCGTTGCAATGTCCACAAAACAACTTAGTGGTTAGTAGATATTGTGCTTTCGCTTTGCTTCGAGCAGGAGCCTGCTTATTCTTGCCCAGCCTTTCAGCCACTTTCTCAAAAAGTTCATCCGATATAATGCGTGGAATACCATCTTTAACTTCCATGTCTTTATAGGTATAAATACCAATATACCGTTTGTTTCTCAGCATTTTGGTCAGCGAATTTTTATTAAATGCTGACCCTTTTGATGATTGATAATTCAAGCTATTTAAATGTTGATTGATTTCCGTGATGGTTTTTCCATCAGCGTACATTTCATAAACCATTCTGACAATCTCAGCCCCATGTTCATCAATGACGAATTTCCTATCTTCGTCTACTTTATACCCAAGCGCAACATTTCCACCTGTTGCCAACTGTTTTTGTGCATTCAAATCGAGCCCTCTCCTTATTTTTTGCGATAACTCTACTGAATAATATTCCGCCATGCTTTCCAGCAATCCCTCAACCAAAATTCCACTTGCATCATCGGTAATATTTTCCTTTGCCGAAAATACCCTTACACCATTTTTCTTCAATTTTGCTTTGTATATCGCTGAATCATACCTATTTCTAGCAAATCGATCCAATTGATAGACCAGCACACCCTGAAACTGTTTTCGGCTGGAATCTTCAATCATGCGTAAAAATTCAGGACGATTGTCAGTAGTTCCAGATATTGCCCGATCAATGTACCTGCTGATGATGGTGTATTCATTTTTAGAAGCAAATTCCTCGCAGACCTTAATTTGACCCTCTATGGACTGTTCGGTCTGGCTGTGGCTGCTATAGCGTGCGTAGATGACGACGTTCACTTTTCCTCCCTCTCTTCATGTAAATATTCTGTGGGGTTCCCTCCTGTTTGCTCCCAATGCTGTTTCCGCAATTCTATTAGTCCATTTAATTCATCAGGATAAAGATCATCTCCTTCTGTAATGTCTCCATACACATATTCAATGTAACTCAACTCTTTATATTCTTCATCTGTTACCATTCGACCTTTCCAGAGTTTGATGTCTTTGAAATGCTTAAAAATCGAGCTATCTAGCTTATCTCTTGAAGAATCTTTCTTGATGTGTATCAAAAAAGACATAATGAACCGATTATCACTTTCTAGTACAACTTTATTATTTTCAAAATGCCAATTTAGCTGAGCTTCCAGAATGGAGCGATAAAGATTCTTTAAAATGACTTCTGCCGAAAGTCCATTGGGAGTAAAGTCTCCTTCATTTTCCAAACCACAAAGGTAAGCTAATGAAACCCCGAGTTTATCTGCCATTCTGATTGCCGCACGCAACATGGGTACGACGGGTTCTTTTTCACGCAAATATGAGGCCAATGTGCTGGTTGAGATTTCCGCATATTGGGCAAGTTCCTCGCGTGTGATTTTTAATTGTTTCCTCCTTGCGTTTGTTCTAATTGCAAAAGTAGAGGCTAACATTTCATCAGTCATGTTAAACATAATTTTCCACGCCCTATCGATAATTTCGTTCTTAGTGTACACTATAATGATCTTTTTTTCAACATAATTCATTAATCCGAGTTTATATATTCGTGTCTGTTCATTTTTACGGCCAAATGGTAAATTGAAAATGCGAAGAGGGAGGCGAGGCGAGTGAACCAGCAATTCCAAATTTCAGACGAACAAGCCCGCCACATCGCCTCCATCATCATCGCTGACGTGAGGAGGTATGCAGAACAACACCAAGGAGAGTTTGAGGAATTTGTATCAATCCATAAAACCAGAAAGGATGATTGTCATGCGTCCAGAAGACGTTCGACTTGATTTGCCTAGCATCGCCCACGCAAACGAAGTGCTGCTGGTGACCATGAGCCCGTACAACGTTTATGAGAGCAATGTGAAAACAGATAAAATTGGCGGCATCGCGTACACTTGCGTTTGTCCGCAGGCGGGATATGAGAAAATCTTGGTCAAAGTCCCCGATTTGCCGCCTATTATCACAGTCGATTTACTCACCGAATCGACACTCATTACCTTTGTCTCATTCGAGGGTAAGTTTTGGAGAGATCGCTCGGGAAACTATCAACTTTCATGCAAAGCAGAAAAAGCGATTTTAGTCAAAGGTGGAAATAAATCATGAAGAAAAGTATCGAAAAGATGCATAGAGCGATCGAAATCGTGCAGCGTGCTATAAAGAAAGAACTAACTGATAACGACAAGATCGCGATTGGAGTGATGGTGTTTAGCCTCATAACCGTCATTGTGTTACTGGCGACGATAAAATATTGGGGAATACCCGTATTAGCCATCACCTTTTTGGGGTATTTAGCCTACGACCAACGTCCCAAAGCGCCACCAGCGCCCGTTTTTAATTTAGTCGAATCGGCTTATCAAGAATTATTCAAAGTAATTTCCCAAATTCACAATCGAATTGGTACTGTTCGTCCGCTTGATGTGCTCGACATTGTCAAAACGCCATCACTCGCAATACGTAATGGAATGGAAATCGTTAAAGTAAAAGTTTCTAAAACTAAACGTGGACATTGGGAACCAAATGATTTGCAGATGATCAAAAAGATTCTTCAAACGCGCATCAATGAACAACTTCGCGCTGGGAACGTCGAAAACATCCCATTTGCATCATTAGATAATCAAATCCCGATTTTTTGGATAGATCGCATCGTCGATGATGCAGCTACCTTGTATATTGACTTGATCATCGTCGATAACAACGACAAATTGCGATTTGTAATCAATTCGCAATTTGAAGAGGCTGCTCCACCTCCACCGGAACCAACCGACGAGGATTTTTAATCAAAATGGGCATCGATATCGCGTTGGATTCTATGCTGTTAACTGACGGCGTGTACCATTACCGCCGCTGGGATTATGCCAAGGTGCCCCACGCTATTTTGGTGGGGCCAACTGGCTCAGGGAAAACCTTTTTAGTTAAATTGATCATCGCGCGAATCGGATTACACATCAAGAATGCTGGTGTTGTCCTGTGTGATTTCAAGGCCGATGATTTCATTGGATTAAGAGGTTTGCCAAACCACTACGAATTTTCGGACTGTACCAATGGGCTGGACAGCTACTATCATGCCTTCCTCGCACGTCAACGAGGTGAGGATACCAGCCGTGATTTCAGGCTCTTGATGTTCGATGAATGGGCCTCTTTTCTCAACACGGTAGACAAGAAAGAAGCTGAAACCGCTCGTGCGAAATTATCCACGCTCCTGATGTTGGGAAGGGCATTCAACGTCCATGTACTCATTAGCCAGCAGCGAGCCGACGCGGAATATTTCGCTAAATCGCGTGACAATTTCGGTCTAGTGATTGCGATGGGGAACATCAGTAAAGAAAGTGCATTAATGTTTGGCTTTGATCGCGACAAAATGGAACCTATTTCTGGTGTTGGTTACGGTCACATGCTTGTGAATGGTACCGATTTGGCAGCTATAAAGGTGCCTGCTGTACAGAATGTAGCCAAGCTGGAATCGTATATCCGCAAGGCCGTTTCACGTCCGCTATAGCTCGAGGAGGGCGGCGGGGCGCAGCCCAAAGCCGTCCCGACCCTGGAGCGCGAAGCGCGACAGACAGTTGGCTAGACCAGTATTACCTAGCCAACTTACGTCGCATGTCGCATAATAGGAGGTTCAAATTACATGGCAAAAGATACCCAATCAAGAAAATGGCAAATCACAATTAATAATCCACTTGATCACGGTTTCGACCACGATAAAATCAGAGCTACATTAGACAGTCTCAAATCTACGCTTTACTACTGCATAGCCGACGAATCAGGTTCCACACACCATTCACATATCTATGTGGTCTTCTCTTCCGCTGTCCGTTTTTCAACGGTTAAAAACTGTTTTAATGAAGCCCACCTTGAAATCGCCAAGGGCACTTCCGAACAAAACAGGGATTACATTATGAAGTCAGGCAAATGGGAAAACGATCAAAAACATGGTACGGCAATTCCCGGAACCTTTGAAGAACACGGAGAAATGCCCGTTGAGCGTCAAGGTGCCAGAAACGACTTGGCTGATTTGTACGACATGGTAAAAGCAGGTATGAGTAATTTTGAAATTATCGAGGAAACACCTGAACACATCCTCCACTTGGACAAAATAGATCGCGCCCGATTAATGGTTAAGGCAGAACAGTTTAAAACCACTTTTCGTAATCTGGAAGTTATCTATATTTGGGGTTCAACTGGAAGCGGCAAAACGCGGCATGTCATGGAAAAGTACGGTTACCGCAACGTGTACCGCGTATCCGATTATGACCATCCTTTTGATCAATATGAATGCCAAGATGTGTTGTTGTTTGACGAGTTTAGAAGCCAAATCAAAATTAGCGACATGCTGAACTATCTTGATGGTTATCCTATCCAGCTACCCGCCCGATACAATAACCGACAAGCATGTTATAGTACAGTTTATATGATTAGTAACATGCCATTGGAACAACAATATCCCTCCATCAGAGAGGAACACATGTCAACTTGGCTGGCTTTAAAGCGCAGAATCCATAAAGTGCAATGTTTTTCTCGGCCTAATGAACAAAATTTTCTGCCACCTATAACTAAAGCTGAATTCAATAAACTGATGAAAAAAGAGGACTAACCTCCTCTTTTTTAAAATAATATCTCGTGTTTCTATCGACTAAGAAATAAAGTGTATTTAGTGATCATAAGCCCAACTCACTGAGTTCCTTACCCCATTCGATAAAGCAAAACGCCTTAGTGTTACACTACTGTACCCATTAGTAAATAGTTTTTACACACAGATACATGCTTGACTCCACCAACCTGTATATCAGGAAAAACTTTGCGTCCTCTAATGTGTAGTGTACGTGATCTATCCAACCTACATTCGCTATTCTTGACGCCATTACCTCGGAATACGGTTCATACGCCACTCGCCATAAGGATTTAAACTTACCAGTGGAGTTAGCCTTTACTACAAAAAGATCGTTGTCTATTAGATACCTGGCTTTTGATAGGACACCTCTGCTTGTCCTTGATGATACACCCTTGTATGAGGTTATTTTCACTTGAGCACAACCTTACTTTGTGGAAAAATGTTTACTGTAATACTTCTAGTTGACAGTGTTGCATGCTACGCGTTAGTGGTACAAAGGTTTAGATTGAAAAGTTTAAAGCTTACCCCAATTACCCCAACCTGGGACAGGACCCCCGCCACCTGACCCACCACCATTTACCCCCATACCTACATGGTTTGTCGTATACTGTTGGTTCCGATTGAACGAAATTACCCACTTGGCTGGCTTCGAGGAACCCTTCCATACATCCGTGGTGCTATTTGTGAAAATGAGTTGGTCGACAATTTGCTGGACATACCAGATCGGTACGAATACTGTAGGTTGAGGATCACCTTTAGGTCTGGTTATGATAACTGGCGCATCAATAACTGTCGTCTGGTCAATTTGAAACTGAGCATTGCCATGAGAATGTGCAATCGTATTCCCTACAGAATGCTCCCAACCAATATCCCAAATCTTTGTCTTACCATTCCAATGCTCAACAGGATGAACATTACCGTTGCTATCCACAACTGGGGCACCATGCTTATCCCCCGTAAGATTACGGATCAATAACTCTGCGTCATACAAACTTACAAATGTCGTACCCCCAGAGACAAACTTAGCCGCCTTTACTACCACAGGTTTACCGTCTACAATAATTTGAGCGTCCTCAAAGTGATACGTTTGTGTGGCTTTAGTTACCTTCCCCTTGGACACTCCAGATACCCCTGACGTGGTTAATGCACTCGCTTCTTCTTGAAGATTACTGTACACTGCTAACGTACCTTGATACGCATGCTGAATATCATAGTTTTGACCCGGATCTTTCGCTAAAACAGCCCCTGTCTCCTTGATCGCAGCTTGTAATTGAGTTACTAGATAAAACTCTTTGCCGCTCATTAACCTAGTCTGGATAGCATTCAAGCTATTTGTGAGTCTTGTGTAAAAACTAGCATCCAATTGATTACTTGAAAATGCATTTACTATCGCATCATTCGCCTTTACAAGATTCGCTATCAACGCAGACTCATTAGGGTAGGCGATACGCTGGGAAGAGGTAAGGTTGAGTGTGGTGGTGGTGGCTGCCTCAGCAATTGTTGGCACAATGAATCCCGCAAATAACAGAGTTCCTGCAAGGTAACAACGAGAAAAAAGATTAAAATATTTCAAGAAAATCCCCCCGAATTCTTTATCTAACGAAAAACAGATAACCCCTGAAAGGGTCAAGTAACCGTGGAATACCGCAGCGAAGCGAGGATATGCCGCGAAAGTACTTGACCAAAAAGCAAAAAATAATGAATGAACGGGGAGAGACGACCAAAGGAAGTCATCTCCCTTAATGAAAGGTATTCGCTCGACTCGCATCGTACAGTCAGCAGGATGCAATCAATTCATGGGTAGTATAACAAAAAAAGATGAGGGTAATAACCCCACATCTTCATGATGTTCCTGCACTCTCTAACCAAACGGTCACAGCAAAACCAAATGAAAAAAAGACGGTGTTCGTTTTTCGCTTTGTTGGTGGAGAATAGGGGATTTGAACCCCTGACCCCTGCGCTGCCAGCGCAGTGCTCTACCGCTGAGCTAATTCCCCATAATTTTTTAATCAACGTATGTTCTATTGAACTACAGTCTGAATCGAATCAGACAAACGCTAGTATACAGGAAGCAGATCGAAATCGCAAGTTTTATACCGTTTTTTTGATAGGGAATATTTTGCATTAAATTCGTTGTATTGGATATGCTATGGACTGAACCTGAACACATGGGAGGATCACAATGCACTTAAGAGCATTATCAAAATCGAATACCCTACGAATTCTGGCTGCCCTTGTGGCATTTTCTTTACTTGCCGCGCCGACTTCCGGCATGGCACATGAGGGCATTCACCCGACGTTTCAGAAAGCGGCAAACGCCCCTTTACAAAGCTCCATTCAAATTTCACAAGATGTCACGCAAAAAGCTGCTAAAGCAGGTCGCGACGCCTACAATGCTGTACTGCAGCCCTATGCTAAGATTTCGCCTGATGCCGCAAAATTGGTCGCACAAAAACAATTTCCCGGTACAACCGTTATGGACGTCGGTCTGCATGCTGTACACAACAACCTCGTGTATCTCGTTTTACTGACAAAGGACAACACACGCTATTTGGTCGTCGTAGATGCAGGAAACGAAAAAATTCTAAGCACCCGAGAAATGCCTCTAAAAAGGCATCTCCCACCACGCCACATTTGGTAGAACAAACAACAAGCTGCCTACACTACTATCATGCAGGCAGCTTGTTCATGACATTTCCATTGTAACCATTACAACACTTCTACTACTTGCGCTCCGATTTTTATGGGCCCAACACCTCGTGGAAATTCCACGGATTCACGTTGTCGAGCACCCAGCGCCTTCGTGATATAATCACAAGCAACATTCGGATCGATGCGATCGCCACACGTATAAACATCAATACTGGCATACCCATGTTCAGGAAAACTATGAATTGTCAGATGAGATTCCGAGATAATAACGACCCCGCTCACACCCTGCGGTGCAAACTTATGAAACGCTACTTCTCGGACTTCAGCGCCAGATTCAAGCGCAGCAGTCACCATGACGCGTTCGATTCTATCGAGATCGTTTAAAATATCTGCGTTGCATTCCCATAACTCAGCAATTACATGACGTCCTGCTGTATCCATGTAAAACTCCCCCTTTGTTACACAAAATCCCATGCCCTCCCAAGCATGGCGGGACCTGCGCCATCCACCACGGGGGAAAGTTAGTCCTGTGAGGTCCTAACCCTTTAAGAGGATGCTGGTTCCTATTTTTTTGCATAAAAAAGTGTACTGCCAAACGTACGAGTGTTAGTATAAGACCAGCGAGTTCAATTTGCAACCATTGAATTCTATAAATTCTTTGTTGCATCTGTACTTTCTGCACTTATTGTATACATTTTGGCGATAACTGGTGCTGTCTTTATCGATTCGTTTGTGAAGACATTACCGTGATATAATAAAGACAGGTTTCTAAAACGCCTAGTCGCAAGGATGGTGTCTCCATTGAATTCATTAAAAACATGGATCCTGATGGGTATTCTCACGGTACTGTTAGTTGTGATCGGCGGTGTAATTGGAGGACGTGGCGGGGCAATGATCGCCCTTATAATAGGTATCGTTATGAATGGCGCCAGCTACTTTTTTAGCGATCAAATCGCTATTTCTATGGTTGGAGCCAAACCTGCTACAGAACAAGATCATCCTGAATTATTTACACTTGTACGTCACTTGGCTACACGCGCCGGCTTACCGATGCCAAAGCTATATGTCTCGCCAGCGGATCAACCAAATGCATTTGCTACAGGTCGCAACCCTCAGCATGCGGCTATCGTAGTCAATCAGGGGTTGGTACGAATGCTGACACAACGTGAATTGGCGGGTGTGTTAGCTCATGAAATGTCGCATATTCGTCACAGAGATATTTTAATTGCATCGATGGCTGCAACCTTAGCAGGTGCCATTACATGGATAGCGCAGATGTTACAATGGGGCATGTTTTGGGGCGAAGTTGGTAATGGCAATCGGCGCGATCAAAACTGGATTGCTGATCTAGCGTTAATGATCCTTGCTCCGATTGCGGCGACGATGATTCAGTTAGCCATTTCGAGAAGCCGCGAATATAAAGCTGATGCCGGGGCAGCTCATTTGACTCTTGATCCTGATGGTCTCGCCGATGCCTTAGCAAAACTTGATCATGCACCGCGATTTGGAACATCCCGCGATCGATCAACTCGTCAGCAGCCAACTGCTGCTGCAGCCATGGCTCATATGTATATCGTTAATCCCTTACGTGGGCAGCAGCTTGCAGGATTGTTTAGCACACATCCATCAACAGAAGAGCGAATTCGTCGCTTGCGTCTCATGAGAATCGGATAAAGCCATATACTCGTAAGAAAGGCCCGCTTTCATAGCGGGCCTTTCTTACTTTTAAGATGACTATTAGTAAGCCATGTTCGTGCGATCCGCCTGCATGACAGCATTAACACCGCTATACCCTTGTGCACCTTGTGCACCTTGTGCACCTTGTGCTCCTTGAGGATTTTGCATGCTTTGCATACCTTGCATCATGGATCCATCTTGACTTGCATAGCGATCAGCACTCATGACAGATTGAACTGTACTTGGATTAACCTGCGACGTGTAGTTCACACTTTGTGATGCCGAGTAACTCGGTGTTTGAGTATTGTAATTGTGGTAACTTGGCGTTGATTCCTGCTGGTCCACATAGCGATCTGCTGACATCACATTATTGACTGCACCCGATGAATAACCTCCTTGATACCCTCCTGTATAAGAACCGTAGCCCCCATAAGAAGGAGCATATTGATTCATACCGGACGAAGAAGTTGATGCCTGAGATGCATAAGCATAATTAGCGTTACTTTGTACTTGTTGTGATACCATCTGCAGTTCTTGCAAGGCTTGCTGGCACAGATTTATGGCACGTTGCACACTTTGTTGAACTTGTTGTTGCATATCATCGCCTCCGCATAGTTGTAGTGAAACCGACCATAGTTTCTCCCCCATCACTTTTGGTATGCACCGTTAAAAGCTGGATGTGTAAATATCTTTGGTTCCATACACACTAGAAGCATTCGCAATGTGTGAGGTGAATGCTTCTATCATGAATTACGCCATGGTTGCTATTACTTTGCTCGCGATGACGACTACTTCACCGTTACCAACCAAACCTGTTCAAACGCCGATTCCCGCATGGTACATGCAGGCTGCTCATCATTATCACGTACCATGGTCTCTTTTAGCTGCACTAGATACGTACGGTGGAACAACGAAACCACCTGTAGGCATTACGCGCACTAAGCACATGCCTTTCGAAAAGATAGGTTTTCGTTTTACACCTTATGAATGGCAAGGTCTTTTAAATCCAGTTATGGATGATAAAAACCCATCGCGCATTGCACTTTTCGAAGGTCGCGGTCTTGATGGAGATCATGATAGAACAGCAGATCAGGATAATCCCTATGATCGTAGTGCAGCGATGGCCCATTGGCTTCGTCAAGGCGGTAGCACGGAGCAAGAACAATCCAACGTCTTATGGAACCATTTCAACAATACGCTTGCCGTCGAACGCATTTTGGCGTTATCACACGTTTACACAAAGTTTGCTTCAGCACAATTAACAGATCGTTGTTTTCCTGTACACAAGAAATATAGTTATTCCTTTCGTGATACATGGGGCGAAGGGAGAAATTTCGGAGGACGACGGATTCACGAGGGAACGGATATCTTTGCTGGCTATGGAACGCCAGTTTTGAGCACTTGTTATGGCTACGTTGAATTGATTGGATGGAACCGTTTAGGCGGATGGCGTGTGGGGTTACGATCAGCCGACAATATGTATTTTTATTACGCCCATTTATCAGCGTACGCCAAAGGTATCAAGCAAGGTGTGATTGTACGCCCTGGGCAAGTTATTGGTTATGTAGGGAGTAGCGGTTATGGAAAGCCTGGCACATCAGGTAAATTCCCCCCCCATCTACATTTTGGAATCTATCGTGACACAGGTATGCAAGAGTGGGCCTTCGATCCTTATCCGTCATTACGTCGTTGGGAGAAAAAGCCACAGATTATCCTATACCCCGCTCGAAATAAAGCGATGACAGGCCGCTAAGTTATCCAAAGCGGCCTGTTACATAATCTTCTGTGCGTTTATCTTTCGGTGTCGTAAACAAGTGCATGGTTTTTCCATACTCAACCATCTCACCACTAAGAAAAAAGGCTGTCTTATCAGCTACTCGAGCCGCTTGTTGAAGGTTGTGTGTCACAATCAAAATCGTATAATGGGTCTTCAAATCCTCAATAAGCTCTTCAATCTGCAGCGTCGCCATCGGGCTTAACGTCGATGCAGGTTCATCAAGAAGCAACACCGATGGATCTACGGCTAAGGCACGTGCAATGCAAAGTTGTTGTTGTTGTGCCGCAGACAAAAGAACAGCAGGCATCTGTAAGCGGTCTTTCACTTCATCCCAGAGCATGGCAGACCGTAATGATCGTTCCACACGATCGGCGATGCCCGATTGGTTGCGCAACCCCTGAAGGCGCAAACCAGCTGCCACATTCGAAAATATCGTCATTGTAGGAAACGGATTAGGGCGGTGAAAGACCATGCCGATTTTTCTACGTGTCTCTTCTGCCGACATGTCGTAAACGTTTTGTTCACCTAAAAAAACATCGCCTGTCATTCGCGCATCAGGTGTCGCTTCAAGCAAGCGATTGAGGCAGCGTACAAACGTTGACTTTCCACAACCAGGTGGGCCAATAATGGCCGTTACTTCGTTTGGTCTGATTTCAAGGGTTACACCACGCAACACTTTAGTTTGTCCATAATACGCAGAAACATCATGAGCTGCCACAACATCTGCCACGAGCCTAGCCTTCTTTCAACGAACTACTCTGCGACTGATCTGCTTTGAGACAAGCAACAGGATGGACACAAAAATCAGTAACAAAAAGGACCTTCCCCATGCTTCAAGAAGTGAGCCTTGCGTTGCCCCCTTTGCAAAAGTAAAAGTAGAAAGAGGCAATGTCAACGCTTGATCGTTAAACGATGTAAAAATGAGTGGTGCCGTTTCACCCATCACACGGGCAAGTCCGTGCAACCACTGTCGTACCAAGAGACGAAAACAACTAGGTAACAACACGTAAAAAATCAATTGTCTTTTTGTGGCACCAATGGACAGCGCTCCTTCACGAATGACAGAAGGTACCGTGCGCAGGATCTGCTCTGTGTCGCGTATGAGTCGTGGCATAAGTACAAACGATAATGCAATAGAGCTGAACATAATTGCCCCATCACCGCTATGTTTTGTGATGAAACTAAAAGCAAATAAACCACCTATAACGGCTGGAAGATCTGCCATCGTAGTCACCAAACCGCGTAGCACATACATAAAACGATAATTAGGATATTCCGCCAAATACACGCCAACCATAAGTGCAATCGGGATGGACATAGCGGCTGTCCATAATGTGATGACAATCGTTCCCGCTACAGCATGAATTAGGTTACCGCCAAAGGATGAAGCGCTTACTTGATCAAGAACAACTGGTGAAAGACCTTGCAATCCACGAATAACTACTTCAAGCACCATACTGATCACAGGAAGCACAGCAACAATGCCTAGTAAGACCCATAAAAAAAGCCAAAGTTTGCTTTTAATACGACGCAAATTCGGTTGTACCTTCATAAAGGCACCCTCTGTCCACGTTTTGCTGATCGAACCAAAAGGCGCCCACCTATGGAAGTCAAAATAGCCACCAGGCAAAGTAGCAAAGCAACTTCATACAACGATGATGTCACAAGCGCATGGGTTCGCAAAGCAAAATCATTCACCAACACACTCGTTAAGGTTTGCCCTCGAAAACCAAGTACCATCACAATCACAATTGTCTCACCAATTGCTCTCGTCAAGCCAAGCACAGCACTACCTAGGATGCCTTGTAAAGCATACGGTAAAACAACCATGTGAATCATTTCTTCCTTTGTTGCTCCAATCGCTAACGCTCCTTGCTTCAATTCCTCGGGGACAGCGTTCATAATTTTGCGCACTGTACTGACAATCGTAGGTAATACCATAAGGGCAAGTATAACGCCTGCTGCGTACATACCAACGCTTAGATGAAAATAAGACAGCACAGAAAGTCCCCATAATCCGTAAATTACACTTGGAATCGCCGATAAGCCATCGACAAATAACAACATTGGGCGATTAAACCATGGCCAATCATATTGCGACAAAACGATAGCTAAAGCCACACCAGTGATGGTTGCTAACACAACAGCAAGTAAGGAAGTCACAAATGTTCCATAAATCAATGGTAAAACACCATACTGCCCACGAACAAGGTTCCATTGTCTTGACACTAATTTAAAAAAACCAATATGTTGCCATGCTGGTAGTGACCCAATTACGAATTTATAGATAAGAAGAAAAAACACGCAAAATATAAATACCGCTATCAGGGACAAGACGCCTTCTAAAAGGCGATCGCCAAAAGACTTATGTAGACGCCTTTCCTTCATCCTGCTCACCCAACTTCGCCAAGATTATACCCTGTCCTTTGTTATAACGCATTTTGGCGTTTTTGTTAAGAATGGGTGAGAAAATTTCCCACCCACTAGCCAGATTAGCTATCCGTACCATAACTTGAGTCATGTTGTGGATGTTGAAATTTGCCCATCATAGCTTGCTTCGTTAAGTCAAGATTTTCTTCGTCATCTTTTGTTACAGCTTTGGCGAGCCCTGGATCCCCGGGTTCAACCCACTCATCACCAGCCATGATGGCAGGGTCAATAGCCGTTGACCAATGATCCAAAGGTGTTTCCCTCCAAACAGCATCTTTCTCTGACATACAGCATCATTCCTTTCTTACGATGGTCTACCACGTAAACATGTCCCATAAACTTATTGCATGACTCTCATAGGAGGCGTGCATATGGCCGATTATAGGTATGCCCGCGTAACAGGCTGGTTATATTTTGCGCTTGGTGTAGTAGGACTATTTACAAATCACTTATGGCATATGTTTCACGTAGGCGGCAACATGATGTATATGCATTTTGCCATTGGCATGATTGGGTTGACTGTAGCTCGTTACGGAACGATTGGCATAACTCGATTTTATGCTATCCTGGTTGGCTTACTCCTGCTTAGTTGGGGAGCGATTGGTACAATGGTACCTGCATGGTTAGATCCCTATCCCTTGCCGCTCGAAAATGCGCTGCACGTAATCACAGGCATATGGGGATTTTATGGATTGGGTAACAGCATACTAATTTGGGTGCGTAAAAAAGCCTTTTCTCGCACACACTAAAGCCCGAATTGATACAAGGGAGGTATTGTACATGAAGATCCGTGAATTCATGACCAAAAATATCATCACATGTTCTCAAGATACGACATGCTTTGAAGCTGCCAAAGACATGTTAGCACATGATATTGGTTCCATGCCTGTGGTACAAAACAACAAACTTATTGGTGTCATCACTGATCGCGATATTGTCATCCGGTGCATTGCCGCTAATCAAGACCCTAAAACGACAACGGTAGCTTTTTGCATGTCGAAAAATCCAGTCACCTGCAGTCCAGAAACCGATGCGCACGATGCAGCGAGACTCATGGCATCTGAACAAATTAGACGCTTACCCGTCGTGGAAAATGGCGAATTGATCGGTATGGTTGCTCTTGGTGACCTAGCTGTCATCGACATCCACATTGACGAAGCAGGGAATGCACTGAGTGATATTTCCGAACAAACGCACGTCCATTAATTAATCTTTGTGCCTATAAACAAAAAGAAGGCTTGTCCGATAACAGGTCAAGCCTTCTTTTTGTAAATAAACACGCATACGAAAAGAACCCCCGCTAGGCGAGGGTTCCAAACTGTAGAACTTATTGAGAACGACCTGCGAGTTGTTGTTCAGCAAGCGCAACCAATTTACGAGTGATGTGGCCACCAATTGACCCAGTATCCCGCGTTGTCATCGTTCCCCAATACCCATCTTGAGGGGGTTGAATACCTAACTCACCAGCCACCTCATACTTCAATTGATCAAGTGCCCGACCTGCGCCTTTCACTAATAGCGTGTTGGATTTTTGTCCTTGTGCCACGCTGACCACCTCCTTCGTGCTAGTATTGTGCCCGCCCCGAAGGAGTCTACTCTTGTAACTTTTTGGATTTAACGGTCCTGCAATGGTACGTAAGCCCGACGGCGAATTCCAACAAACTCTGCACGAGGGCGAATCAAGCGATTATTACGATATTGTTCGAGTACATGCGCAGTCCATCCAGAGATCCGACTTACCGCGAAAACAGGAGTAAACAAGTGAATGGGAATTCCCATTTTGTAATACGTTGATGCTGAGTAAAAATCCACATTCGGATTCAAGTGTTTTTGCTCTTTGACTACCCGTTCGATGATCTGAGACATCTCATAATACTTCGTGTCATTTGCACGTTCGCCCATTTCTTTGGACATTTTGCGCAAATGCGTAGCACGCGGATCTTCTGTATGATATACGCGATGACCAAAACCCATGATACGACGCTTATCTTTAAGCGCTTTTGTGATCCATTCTTCTGCCGTTGCTACGTCGTCAATCTCTTTAAGCATCAGCATGACCTGTTCATTAGCTCCGCCATGCAACGGTCCTTTTAACGTGCCTACAGCTGATGTGACAGCTGAATAAATATCTGACAATGTAGCTGCCGTCACGCGTGCAGAAAATGTTGATGCATTGAGTTCATGATCCGCATGCAAAATTAAAGCGATTTCAAAAGCTCTTGTATTATAATCACTAGGGATTTTTCCATCCAACATATAAAGGAAATTTCCGGCATAACTCAAGTTTGGATTCGGTTGAACCGCTTCTTGTCCATTTTTATAGTGTTCAATGGCGGTAACCATAGTTGGAAATTTGGCAACGAGGCGAATAGCTTTTCTTACGCTGGCTTCATAAGATGAATCTGTATTTTCAGGATCAAAAAGGCCTGAAACCGAAACTAATGTACGAAGCATTTCCATGACATTTCCATCTTTAGGAAGTGTATGTAATGTAGTAACAACTTCTGAACTAAGTTCCCGCTGTGACACAAGTAGAGCTTGAAAATCCTTCAATTGCTGTTGTGATGGTAATTCGCCATGCCATAAAAGGTAAATAACTTCTTCAAAGGAGCAACCACCGCCAACCAAGTCGTGAATATCATATCCACGATAGACGAGTCTGCCTTCCTCACCATCAATGAAACAAATTTCGGATGAAAGAGCAACTACATCCTCAAGACCTTCTAAAAATTGTGCCTCACGTTCCTTCACATGCTTCCCTCCAGACTTCCTTCAAAATGAATAGTGTCTTTTTTACCATTTCATTATACTCCAACTGGCAAAATTCACAACCAAATCACCTAGTCTCTTCAGACGGTGAGCTACTAGTCCATGATGAAATTACTCATTTTACGCCATGCTCGATCGCATAAACTGCTGCTTGCGTTCGATCCTGCAAACCCAATTTAGCCAATATATTACTTACGTGTGTTTTTACTGTTTTTATACCAATAACGAGTGTATCGGCTATTTCCTGGTTGGATAACCCTTTTGCCAGCAGGCCCAAAACGTCCAACTCTCGTGGCGTCAAATCTTGAAGATCAGCTCTTTCCCGAATACCTTTTGCCATCGATTGCATAAGTTCAGCATCAAACATCGACTTCCCTACTACGACGTTACGAATTGCCAAAGCGATGGCTTGTGCATCCGTAGTTTTTACAAGATAACCCATGGCCCCGGATTCAACAGCCGGAAGCACGTGAGTCGGATCTAAAAAGCTGGTTAACACGATCACTTTTGCCTGTTCATCCATTTCTTTGATCTGCCGTAAGGCTGTTAAACCATCAACTGGCTCCATCTGCAAATCGAGTAACACAACGTCAGGTTTTTGTTGACGGTACCGTTCTACCGCTTCTTGCCCATCTTTGGCTTCACCAATAATCAGGAAATCTTCTTGTAGGTTAAGAAAAACTTGCAATCCTTTGCGTACAATTTCGTGATCATCGACAAGTAGGATGCGAATCATCTTCAACCCTCCCTTATTGATCTACAGTCTCGTGGGATCTGCGAGGGATGATAACGAATACTTCAGTACCACCGCGCGCAGGAGTTTGCCACATGCAATGCCCCCCTACTTCCATCGCTCGTTCAGACATGGCGTCAAAACCTATAGATGTTACGCCAACTTTGCCCTCTGGTAATCCAATCCCATTATCGGCCACCGATAGCACTGTTCGTTCCCTCTCGCGATCAAGACGCACAGAAATTGACGTAGCTTTTGCATGTTGAATCGCATTACTAAGAGCCTGCTGTGCGATAAGAAACAAAGCTTGATCTACACTTTCCTGTGTCTCATCTTGTTGATTGGGGGAAATTTGAACGGTCACATCGATTGCGATGCGTCCTGCCAATTCTTTACTCAATTGTCGTAACGCATCTTCCAGTGTACGCTCTTGTAATTCAACGGGACGTAATTCAAGCAATATACCACGCAAATTTCTCTGAATTTTGGTAATTAATTCGTCAAGTTCTGCAAGTTGATGATTACTATTTTGTGGAACTTCTCTTTGTGACTGCAACACAAGTGCGCGTGACATCAAAGATAACCCAAATAAATCCTGACTGACGCGATCGTGTAATTCACGACTTAACCTAGCTCGCTCCTCTTTGGTGGCCCGCAACACAGTGTCTTTTTGCAAGAGCAAGGCTTGATCCTGTACTTGACTCGCCAGCTTATACATATTAGCAGCTGTTGTAGCCATGTCATCATAACCCTTAAGTGCTGTATCTTTGCCTACTCTTCCAGCAAGATACATCGCACTCACATCAGCTAACGTGGCTATACGATGACGGAGTTCACGATTAGCCCACACAAGGATCACAAGTGATGAACTACCTGATAGCAGGAACACAACGATACCAAGAGCTATGATGGTCACAGGCTTTGCCATAATGAGTGAATACCCTGATATAGAGGAAAACCACAGCACCATGCGTTCAAACACTATCGACTGTGTAAATAAAAACATTTCGATGACAGAGAATACCGCACTCAATATGCCAATGAGAACACTAACAAAGATCATGCGTTCCTTCATGCTTAGTTAGCCCTCGTCACACGGATATCGCCAAAGCGTAGTCGTATACGGATCTTAACTTTGCTTAAAGAAGTTGCATAACCATCGTCAATATAGGTTAACTGATTAGTCCCTAAACCGCTGACATGACGGTGAAATAACCGAACTTCTCCCCCCGTTACCTCGGCCATTGCATCGATAGCCATTCCTTCTGGTACCTGAATACGGACTTCACCAAAACCGCCAATAATTTCAATAGGCGTTTCTCCTTCGGATACCATGGCTGTAGCAAGATTGATGCGAACCGATCCAGCGATGTTGTCGATGTATAACGGTTCAAGATGCCATGGCTCGTCACCTAGTCGAGTTTCGCCAACTCGCGTTGACTTCAGTTTTTTTTTATCCATTTCAAAATGACGGAAATGCCGAAAACGAAATGACCGAGGCGAAATGATGGAGAACCCAATATAAAGAACAAGAATGGCAAAGATGAGAGAAACAGGGTGAACTAAAACAAAACCAAAAAAGTCGAAATTATGCAATAAAAGGAGCAATCCAACAACGACCAAAACAATAGGAAAAAAGAAACCTCGCCTGCCACGAGCCACATGGCTGATTAACATCTCGAGACCCCAAAGAATGAGTACAATAGGCCACAATAAGTTAAAATAGTATCCAATAGAAAAATGCAACAAGCCAAGAGCTGACAATAAAATTAAGGCTCCATAAACAATGATTGCGATTCCTAGCGTTTTTTTCACGGTAATCCGCTCCTTATTTCCTTACCTTAAAGGATGAATTCAGTCTACCGTACGAAGTTTTTTTTGACTACGGTCTTGCGTAATGGTTGATCTCCACCTTAAGGTGGAGATCAGCTTTATGCGATATAATGGAAACTAATTCTATGATGGACAAGGAGGAGACACATGCATCAATTTTGGTTTTATATCGGCTCCTTCCCTGTGCGAGCCTACAGCACCTTGTTTCTTTTAGCGTTTTTGTTAGGACTTGGTGTCACTGTCTACTTAGCAAAAGTGGAAGGAAAGCAGTACTTGGTTGAACATTTACTCAACCTTGCACCGCTCTTATTTATCGGAGGTCTCGTTGGATCGCGCATTTGGCAGGTTTTTTTCTTTGATTGGGCTTATTACAGCCAACATCTCGGGCAAATTATCGCGATCTGGAATGGTGGATTATCCATTCAAGGAGGTATAGTTGGAAGTCTGATCACAGGCTATATCTACATACGACGTAAAAAAATCAGCTTCCTTGAATTGATTGATCTTTGCGCCCCCGGGATTATTCTTGGTCAAAGCATCGGTCGGGACGCGAATTTAATGAACGGTGATGCCTTCGGATCACCCACAGGTGGGAATTTTGGTCTTCTTTACCCACAAGGAACACTTGCTCGCGCCACGTATGGAGATCACCCACTGTGGCCTGCAGAAGTTTGGGAAGGTCAAGGGGATATACTGATCTTCGCCTTGCTTCTTATCCTCAAGCAAAGACGCTGGCCACCCGGTTGGATTTTTTTAATTGAAACAGTACTTTACAATGTGGAACGCTTCTTACTCGAAATATTACGGGGAGACAGCCCTCGATTTTTGTTTCATTGGGATGCCGCGCAATGGACAAGTGCTCCCGTTGTGATTATTTGCCTGATCTTATTTGTTGTACTGTATTATCACGACAAAAATACAAAAAAGGCACAGGCACCCGTTTAAGGGTACTGTGCCTCTTCTTTTACTTAGGAAAGTGCAAACTGTAACGCCTGATCCAAATCCGCAATCAAATCATCCACGTTTTCGATGCCAATCGATAAGCGTATCAATTCAGGTGATACTCCAGATGCTAGACGATCTTCCTCGGAAAGCTGTTGGTGCGTAGTGCTAGCGGGATGAATTACAAGTGATTTAGCATCACCAACGTTTGCAAGATGCGAAAATACTTTAAGATGATCGATAAAGCGAGCACCTTCTGCCACGCCGCCTTTAATACCAAATGTAAAAATTGCTCCCGCTCCTAAGGGGAGATACTTTTGAGAAAGACCATAGTATGGGCTTGACTCAAGGCCTGGATAGTTAACCCATTCCACATTCGGGTTGCTTTTCAGCCACTTAGCAACAGCTAAAGCGTTGCTTGTATGCCGTTCCATCCGCAAATGTAATGTCTCTAAACCAAGAACCATTAACCAGCTGTTAAACGGAGAAATTGCAGCACCCAAATCACGCAGTAATTGCACCCGTGCTTTTACGATATACGCCGCACTTCCGAACGTTTCTGTGTAAGATACGCCATGGTAACTGGGATCTGGTTCAACCAATTCAGGAAAATTTCCATTAGCCCAGTTAAACGTACCACCATCAACAATCACACCACCAATGGCCGTACCATGCCCACCGATGAATTTGGTTGCGGAGTGAATGACAATATCAGCCCCAAACTCAAATGGTCGGCAAAGGTATGGAGTGGCAAAAGTATTATCCACGATCAACGGTACACCAACTTGATGTGCAAGCGCCGCGATTCGTTCAAGATCTGCTACATCGATACGTGGATTGCCTATTGTTTCAACATAAAATGCTTTTGTCTTTGGCGTGACTGCTCGTGCAAACTCCTCGGGATCATCAGGATTAACAAATTTCACGTTAATGCCCAGACGACGCAACGTTACATTAAATAAATTATAGGTGCCACCGTACAAATTCGTCGAGGAAATGATCTCATCCCCGGCAACAGTAATGTTAAGTAGAGATAATGTGATAGCAGATTGTCCTGAGGAGAGTGCAAGTGCACCGACTCCACCTTCAAGATCAGCAATACGTTGTTCAAAAACATCTTGTGTAGGGTTCATGATGCGCGTGTAAATGTTACCAGCTTCTTTTAAAGCAAAAAGGTTAGCTGCATGTTCCGTATCGCGAAAAACATAAGAAGATGTTTGATAAATTGGTACGGCACGCGAGCCTGTCACTGGATCGGGTTGTTGTCCTGCATGCACCGCCCTTGTTGCAAATCCTGGTTTCTTTTCAGTCACAATATCCACTCCTCTTTGTCAAATAAAAAAACCCCTTCGAAGAGAAGCGGCTGTAACCCAGACGTTCTCTCTCATCTTTCAGGCAATGCCTGCTGGATTTAGCACCTCTCATGGAAAAAAACCATGTTGGTTGCCGGGCTTCGTCGGGCCAGTCCCTCCGCCACTCTCGATAAGAGTTTTCCTATATGATTTTGTGTCTTTACTCTAGCGGAAAAGTCACGATACTGTCAAGTAGTTATTTCACTTCATAAGCAAATGATATTGCGATGATTTGGGCAAACTAGGGACAGAACCATCGCGAGGTGAAATAATATTGCGTAATAAAGCTAGAAACGAATACATTTGCGTAACCATTTTATTGATTCGTCACGATATAGGCTTATGGTCAAGACCACAACTATTGGGTAGCCTTTGCATCAAAACAATACGTGAGGGGCAGATGTTGCATTTCTTGTCGAGAATCAATCGACACTGGTGCCGCGTTACCACATTAGATGGATTTGCCGGTTACGTATTATTCCACCGTTATTATGTAAAACCTGGTCATCGATTTGTAAAAAAAGCTTATTTGGAGCATACACAATGAAATTGTTATTTTTAGGGACCGGGGCGGGAACGCCGTCGCCAACTAGAAATGTATCAGCTTTACTCTTACAATTTGATCAAGGAAAAGAAACTTGGTTGTTTGATTGTGGAGAGGGTACACAACAACAAATCATGCGTGGCGGAATGGCTATACAACACATTTCTCATATCTTCATCACGCATTTACATGGTGATCACATCTTTGGATTACCAGGTCTACTTGCTACAAGGTCATTAACCGGAGGTCTAACACCATTACATGTATTTGGACCTTCAGGAATTGCTGATTATCTTGATCACTCATTAAAAATCACGCAAACTCATCTGCGTTATGATGTCATTATCGAAGAAGTTCAAAATAATGGTCAATTCCCCTCTCAAATCTATAATCAACAGGGATTCTTTACTTTGTACCCTCGATCACATCGCCCTCTTTTATGTCAGGCATATCATCTTAACCATACAATAGAAAGTTTGGTTTACGTCATGTACGAAACTGATAAAAAAGGACAATTTCACCCAGAACGAGCACAAGCTCTCGGTGTCCCCCCCGGCCCGCTCTATGCAACCCTAAAAAAAGGAGAACAAATCACGTTACCAGACGGGCATATCGTTGATGGTCGCGACATGACGGATACCCCTCTTGTTGGTAAGAAATTTGCTATTTTTGGTGATTCGCGCCCCTTGGATTACACCCCACCGTTTCTACATTATCTTGACCTCATCGTACATGAAGCGACTTTTTCACAAGATCAACAACCACTCGCCAAACTTAGCGGGCATAGTACAACAGCGGAGGTGGCTTACATGGCACGTTCATTACAGGCATCACAGCTCATTTTGACACATGTAAGCACACGCTACACCAATCAAGAAGAATCACTTTTACAAGAAACCAATTCCATCTTTCCTGAGGTAACCCTGGCACGCGATTTTTCGGAATTTGTGATACAATAGACTTATAGAATTTAATTATGATTTTAAGGAAGTGTCTTGTTGCTAAGGACGATTTGCAAAGGCAAAATTCATCGCGCCACCGTCACTGAGGCTCGGTTGGACTATGTAGGAAGCATCACGATTGATCGCGCCCTGATGGATGCAGCCGATATCAGACCGTATGAGATGGTACAAGTCACTAACGTTGCCAATGCCACGTTATGGCGCACTTACGCTATTCCTGCTGAAGCAGGATCTGGAACGATTTGTCTAAACGGTCCACCGGCGCGCTTATTTCAACCAACAGATCTCGTCATTATTTTGTCACTTTGTGAAATGACAGATGAAGAATATGAAAATACAACATCTCATATCGTTCATGTTGATCAAAGCAATCGGATTACACGTATCGAATCACACAAACTAAATGAATTATAAAAAACCGGAGGTTAATCCCTCCGGTTTTTTTGTGCATCCCCCTGATGGTCCTGCGCAACTGCATTTCTCTCTCTGCGCTAACAAAGCCATCTTCATGCAAGCGCTTCCAAGATATTATACAAATTACCCTTCATCCTGACAAGCAGGTGTTTATTTTGTCGTTTCATAGTATAGTAGATTCGTTCAACAGTGATTAAAAAAAGGAGGTAATCAAGTGATCGGAGGGCATACCATACGGTATCTTATTATTGCCATCATTGTTATAGTGGGCATCGTCTATTTTGTGATGCGTGGACGTAAAAAATAATCACATTTTCAAATACATGCAAAGGGCGCCACATGGCGCCCATAAAATAACATTCTATCGTTGCAACGCAAAATTGCGAATGGCAGCACGAACCTTCCCTGAGTCAGCTGGTGCGATTTCATTAACACATTCAACATGTATCATAACCTCGCCCATACGGTTGATTATGCCCATCTTAAACGCTTCAATATCCTCTTGCTTTAAACCTTCGTGATTGACAAGCCGCAACACAACTTCATTAGGTGTTTGTTGAACAACTTGAAATTGCTTAATCGAAGAAAGGGTTCTCGCTACGTTGGTAAAAAACTGACCATTAATAAAAGAGCCATCCAGAGCAAGAAATGTATCGTTCTCTCTTCCCTCAATGCTTTCAAGAACAGGAAGCGTAAGCCCACATGATGCTGGTTCACTTGCCATGGCAACCACATCGCCCAATTGATATCGCAATCGAGGCATCACATAATTATGTAAATCAGTAACAAGTATCAACCCTTTTTGCCCTGGCTCAACAGGTTGTAATGTTTTTATGTCAACAACCTCATAAACCGCATTTTCCATGGATACATGTAAGTGTCCGTGTGAACACTCATAACCGATGATACCACCATCACGAGCACCGTACTCATTGATAACAGGGCATGAAAAAGCCTGTTCAATTAACTCGCGTTGGTGAGGATAAAGTGTTTCCGCCGTGTTAACGACAGCCTTTAAGGGAATAGACAACTTGATGTTCTTTTCTAGCATAAAGCTTGCAAACAACGCCAATGCGGTCGCCCATCCGTAGATATAAACAGGTCGAAAAGATTCAATGGTTTTTACATATTCAAGAAGTTGCTCTTTACGTAAGTTAAAAGCTGGGATCACGATGCGATTTTTTAAAAGCCGTTCCTTCATACGTTGCTTTCTTTGCGCTTGTTGAGATAGCTCAATGGGAGAACCCCAAATCATGACGCAGGGATCGCCTATACGAATATTAGACCAAGAGAGTCCACGATAACGTGCAGCCTCATAGTATTCTACCGTATGCCTGTCCATATAAAAGGTTAACGGTTTACCCGTAGAGCCGCCAGTTCGATTAAGAATGCACTGACTCCTATCGGCTGTTTCGGAAAAGTACTTTTCAGTATCTTCACGAAAGGCATCCTTCGACAAAACCGGAAACCGCGCTAAAGCCAAGAGCGGATCTTGTTCAATCAAAGGCATCAGAGAAGCGAACTCACGGTAAGCAGGGACGTGTGTGACAGAATGTTGCAAAAGTTGCCGCAGGCGATCTTTTTGCAACTTTTTCAGTTCGTCTCGCGAAATTGACTGTGAGTCTCTTAATTCCCGAAGATTTTTCCGAATATGATTACCCTTCACTTTTTCCATAAGTGGAAATGCTATATTTCGAATCACGGAACCTGTTAAATCCACTGTATGTCCTTCCCTCTTATCCAATCATCAGCCATGAAACGATATCGCTTTTTGGCCGTAATGAGCTAGTAAGTCTTGTGACAGTAATTGTCCACCTAAAATATGACCACGACTGTTAGGATGCCATCCATCCGCCATATAAGGTACGTAGGTTTGATGATGCGCTACGAGATAGGCTTTCATTTGGTCAAATACATCACATACTACAACATTGGGGCTATGAAAAGATCGAGCAATAGCCATTTCTCGATCCAAGTATGCAGCCTCCTGTACTCGATATTGCGTGTAAGACGCTCGCGTGACAGGAGGGGTTACAACAATAACAACTGCATGATGCGATAGGGCCAAGGCAATTTGATTATGTATTGCTTTATCATATTGCGCCATCGGCGTTTTTGCATTAGCATCATCAAGGCCGCCCCATGACAAAGCGACCACTTGTGGATGCACCGTTTTTAGCCAATTGCTGTATTGAGCAGCGATCTTTGTTGACGTATCACCTGCTTTTGCCCTGCGAATCACCGTATACGCATGATCTGTTTGTGCAGATAATGTAGCAAACCCACGCGCCAGATAACCGCCCTCCGTATCCACCCAACCCTCTGCCACCGATGATCCAACAGTCATAACGCGAATCGGTGCGATCGGTGCATGCTTTTTGTTACTTTGCTGACTAGCGTTTGGTATGAGCTTTGCGAGTCCACCTGTCATAAAAATCACAACAAAAGACAACACAAATAGGAGCAGCGATGTGAGTCGAATCGTTTTAGACATCGTAAATTCCCCTTGTTTATACTGATCCCAAACACATCGTGTTTTCAGCCAGTACTTGTTGTTTTAGACGAGTCCGTTGAATTTTACCCGTAGGTCCGACAGGTATTTCATCGATCACATGATATTCAGCCGGACACTTGTAAGCGGAAATGGTTTGCTTGCATTTCTCTTTTAAGCGTTGAACCAGAGCGTCCACTTCCATGGATGCAAAAGTCTTAGGCACAATGTACGCCGCAACTTTTTCGCCATACATTTCATCAGGCAAGCCAATAACTGCAACAGATTGCACCATATCATCTTGCCCGATCACTTCCTCCACTTCACGAGGCGTGATCTTTTGCCCTGCACGATTGATCATTTCCTTACTACGCCCTGTGATATACACATAACCCTCGTCATCCTTATAGCCAATATCACCAGTATAAAACCAACCCGAACGAAAACTCGTTCCAGATGTATCACCTGATTCATACGATGTAACAATACTATCACCGCGAATGGCAATCTCACCAACTTCAAAAGGAAGAAGCGATTTACCGTCGCTATCTTTTATCGCCACATCCACTCCTGCAGGCAATCCAACCGAGCCTAATTTGCGTACACCAGGCGGGACTGGATTAACGCAAATCTGGCTTGCTGCTTCTGTCATACCGTAAGACTCGATCACAGCAAGTCCAAAACGTTCCTCAAATTGCTTAGCATGAAGTTCTGGCAGAGGAGCCGATGCAGATCGCACAAAGCGTACATGATGTGGATAGATAATATCTGTATCTGACTTAAGCAAAATGGCGATGACGGTAGGCACTGCAGACACCCACGTAATTTGCTGTTCACTTACAGTCTTCCAGAAGCGTGATGCACTAAATTTTTTATCAAGGATCATTTTCCCGCCACTTAAAAGAGTAGACAGAAAGCCAATGACTTGAGCATTGACGTGAAACAAAGGCAAAAAAGCATAGCATATATCGTTTCGCGTTAAACGATGCGCCGCAATGACATGATTTGCCGTGGCCATGATCTGACCATGAGTTAATAATACACCTTTTGGCGTGCCGGTCGTGCCCGATGTATACAGTAAAATAGCACCATCATCAGCTTGGATCGTTTCATATTGTAATTCCTCAGGCAATTCCTGCGTATCATGCGTTACCCAAGCATCGCCCTCCATCGTACTATAAGACAACGAAAATTGTTCTTCATCGTTTAAAATACTCGCAACAAACTTGAGCGGAACATCTTTTACTTCTTTAACATAAGGCAAAAGCTGATGCGATACCACCGCACCGTGAACCGAAGCTCGCGCCATGACTTTAGATAATTCCGGTGATGGCATCAACGGGTTCACAGGAACCACGATACAGCCATGTAGCAAAATTCCAAGGTACGCAGCTAAAAACCCATAAGAATTTATTTCAGACAACAAGACTCGCTGTCCTGGCAGTATTCCTGCTTTGCGCAGAGAAGCCTGAACTTTTGCAGTGTCTTTTTTCAGATCAAGCGATGAATAAAAATGATCTTTAAAGAAAACGCGCGGTTCATCTGCTTGTAGTTGTTGAACCAACTGTAAGACGAGCTCTGACATAGTAACCGCTCCATTCCTAGCAAGTATTTCGATTATGCTCCAAAACTCTTAAAGACGTCTTAAAGAATCTTTCTTTTACCGCTTTAAGATAAGTTTAAACATCTCCTTTTATGATAGTGTCATGGAAGGAGTGCTGATATGGAACAGACAAAGACAACACGACGAGCAAAAGAACACCTTTATGAAGTAGATCTTATGAGAGCTTTTATTATTTTGGGCGTACTTTGCGTTCATGTCATCTCTTTTTTTAATTTATTTTCTTCACCGACGACACCCACTCGCATTGGATTTGATGTGGCTTTAGTAGCTTTACACTTTACACGTGAAGCATTCATGTTTATTACTGGCTTAGTTCTTTTTATTGTGTACTACCATAAACCCATACATGCCCTCAATTTTTGGGGCAAACGCTTTAAACTGATCATCATCCCATACCTAGCTTTTACCCTTATCTATCTACTCTTTACAGGAACTTATCTGAACAACTTCGATTGGGCACCATTGCATGTTATAACGACGTATCTTGTCAGTATTGCGACTGGTAATCAATTCTATCTCTATTATTTGGTTATCTCGATGCAATTGTACATCTTATTTCCATTGTTTGTTCCCTTGATGCGCAAACTGGAAAAATACCATGGCTGGGTCTTTCTTATCAGCTTTGTTCTTGAAGTGGTCTTCATGTGGATCAATCAAACCTACCTTGAGACAATGAATATTTCTCATTTGCCCGGTTGGCTTGGCACACTCATCTTCTATCGGGATCGCAATATCCTTACCTATCAATTTTGGTTTGTTAGTGGTGCGATCGTAGCTGCACACTATCAACAAATCAAAGCTTTTTTCAACAGCCGACCTTGGCTTGTCTACGGAGGCTTTGCAATTATGCTTATCCTTTTGTGGACGAATCAAGCGATAGATCGTACGGTCTTTCATGCCGATGAAAACATGCTCGTATTAGTATTACAACCGATCATGATTCCTTATAGCCTAGTGGTTACTTTGACCCTCTGGAAACTGGGCTCTAAGTGGGCAAATGCACGGTTAAAACCCCATATTCAATGGTTTTCAAGTTTTGTCAAAGTGGCTGCCGCTGCATCGTTTGGCGTGTTCTTGATTCACCCCATTATCTTGCATTATCTCGAACTTTTTGTTTACAGTCTACACACATCAAACGCTGAGCGATTGCTCATGTTGCCCTTTGCGATCCTTTTCGTGTATGGCGTATCCATCTTATTAGCACGAATTATTGCCCACATTCCGTATCTCAGCTATATCGTTGGCCAAAAAACGGAGAAAAAAGGGTGGGTGATCGGTCATACACGTACAAGTGTGTCAGAAACTCATTAGGTACACCCGTTTCACACCATCATAAAGGAGTGATCTCACGATGCAACGAACCCTATATGAAGATGAGAATTTACTCGCACGTCTTGACCGCATGCCCATGACCAAATCAGTCATCGGGATTCTCGTCCTTCTTGCCTTAGTATGGCTAGCTGAAGCATTTGATATAGGCATTGTAGGGACGGTTATCACCATTTTGAAAAAGTCATGGGATTTAACCGCTGCACAGCAAGGACTACTCGGTATTGCATCAACACTCGGTGTCGTTCTTGGTATGATACCCGCGGGCATCATCGCCGACCGTATGGGTCGCAAGCGGGCTGTTTTATGGGGCATCGGATTTTTCTCCGTGCTCACGCTAATCGGAACGTTCGCATCCAATTTCCATACTTTGCTTGCGATTCGTTTTCTTGCCGGTTTGGGCGAAGGCGCCGTCTTACCGATGCCGTACTTGTTTCTATCGGAGTTTGTTCGCACCAAACGCCGTGCCGTTAGTGTTGGCTATGCAAACGGAATTCTTACAGCGGCTTACCTGATTCCAAACTTAGTTGGAGCATGGGCACTGCACGCATTTTCTGCAGATATTGCGTGGCGCATTCCCTTCTTACTTGGTGGCATTCCACTCTTGTTAATCGTTCCTTTAGCTTTATGGTTACCAGAATCACCTCGTTTTTTGCTAAAACATCATCGTCGCGATGAAGTGGTACGCCTCGTGGAAAAATTAGAAAACGAGGCAGGTCTGCCTCATGATGTATCATTGGTTAATAAACGGGCGCTCGCTGTTATTCAAAAAGGGGAAAACGTCAAACCCACTTGGCGCGCACTTGCATCTTCGCCGTATCTTAAGCGTGGAATCATTGCCACAGCTCAGCTTACGGGTGCCCTTGTGCTGTTTTATATCCTTCAGGTTTTTGGTCCAGTACTGCTCATGTCACGTGGATTTGGCTCCGGAAGCTCAATTATCGATATTGGCTTAATGATGGGTACAGCAGGCGTTGGTTCTATTGTTCAAGGTTACGTCGCAGAGCATTTTGGACGCCGTCCTGTACTCACCGTCTACTTCTTTTTAGCAGCCGTTGGTTGTGCCTTATTTGGTCTAACACAGAACCCCGATTTAATCTTAGTCGCTGGTTTTCTGACATCCTTTTTTGGACTTGGCGTGTTCCCTGTCTCGAAACTGGCCGTTGCTGAACAATATCCGACACGTCTTCGTGGGCAAGGCGTTTATCTCAACGAAATGACAGCTCGCGTTGTTAGTGGTGTGGCAACGATCTTTTTCATTCCGGTTATTCTTGCGCTATATGGCAACCAAGTTATCTTTGAAGGAATTGCTATTGCCCTTTTGGTGCTAGCCATGCCGATCGTTGTCTGGGGACGTGAAACTGCAAATATTAGCCTAGAAGAAGCTGGAACTGATCTTTCGTTTGAAGCGCTTGATGCTGAAGTTAACGTGCTCAACGATGGTCATGCTCCTGTGACGCGGTAATAACTGGAGCCTAGCAGATCATGATCCATCAAGGACGTCAGACTTTCTTCTGACGTCCTTTTTATGACTACACACAAGTGATGTGCGATATGCTATGGTAAACAATATAGGAGGGGGATTGGGTCATGCGAGTACTAATTGTAGAAGATGAGGTCAGCCTTGCCCAAGCCCTAGTGCGACTTCTACAAGAGGAACATTTTCAAGTCGACATGGCCGTCGATGGAGAAGAAGGATTGCTCCTTGCAACAACCGTGCCGTACGATGCCATTGTTCTTGATTGGATGCTTCCTTCCATGAGCGGTATCCAGATCGTTCAGCAAATCCGTGAGCGAAGTATCACGACACCTATCTTAATGCTGACAGCTAAAGATTCCGTAGAAAATAGAGTCGAAGGCTTAAATGCTGGAGCAGATGATTATCTCGTTAAACCGTTTGCCACAGAGGAATTGATTGCACGTGTGCGTGCCTTATCGCGTCGTCCGTCTGACTTTGTACCTGATCAGTCCTTAACGTTTGATGATTTATACTTTGATCTCATCACGCGTACGGTAAAACTTCACGATCAGGAAAATATCTTATCACCTAAAGAGGCTCAGATCCTCGAGATGTTGATTCGCCATGCAGGACAGGTTTTGACGCGCCAGCAAATGATGGATGCTGTCTGGGGTTACGAAGCGGATGTCCTAGAAGGCGTGCTTGATACGTATGTACATCACTTGCGAAAACGCCTAGCAGCATTGCAAGGACCTATCATCCACACGATTCGGGGTGTGGGTTATACACTAAGGGGATCTCATTCGTGAAAGGTTCGCAAAATCCCTACAGAGAACTTCGATTACGCTTATTTGCGATCAATTTAGGCGCTTTAGCCAGTATTCTTGCTATCTTACTCATCATCGTCTACGCGTTAATGGCTCAAGAACTGTATTCTGAGCTAGACAGGCAGTTACGAACATCTGCGTTGCACATCATCCACAGTTACATAAGAGATACAAAAAAATCCAGCTCTGATGTGATTAGTGTGAATGATCAAGAGGTAGATTTTAGTTTATGGCATATTATTCCGACAGGTAAGCATTCTACGGCAGCGTTTGTCGATGGAAACCCTTTTATTAATATCAGACAATTATATAAACAAACGAGCGCTACTTCTAATCGTGGTTACTTTGCACCAACACAAATTGGCGGAGTAACTTACCGAACATTTACTGCGATCGTCAATACAGCATCCGGCCACTATTTGATCTACACAATGAAACCCACCAGTACTACGGATACCACTTTAGACAGTTTACTCTGGACTCTTGCGGTTTCTGGCATTGCCATATTAGCCGTTATATTAGCCGTCGCCATCTGGCTTGCTACCAAAAGTATCAAACCCATGGTTTTGTCTTGGCAACGCCAGCAACAATTTGTCGCAGATGCGTCACATGAATTAAGGACTCCATTGACGATCATCAAGACAAACCTCGATGTTTTATTGCGTAACCCTGATCACACGATTGAAGCAGAAATGCAGTATTTGGCGAACGCTTACGAGGAAGTCACAAGAACGACATCGTTAATAGCAGATCTTTTAACATTAGCGCGTGCTGATTCAAAGGAGCAGTTGATTGAGCATGTGCCTGTGGATGTTTCAACCCTGATCAGTGAAGTAGTGGATATTATTGAACCTGTGGCTGTCATGGAAGAAAAGCAAATTTCGTGCGTACTTCCCGTAACGCCTTGCTATACGCTAGGTGACAAAGCTCGCTTACGTCAGTTATTACTCATCTTGATCGACAACGCAATGCGCTATTCCGGTGCAGGGGCGAAAATCCAAGTGGGCGTTGAAAATGATACACTTCATACAACAATAACCGTTTCAGATACTGGGATAGGCATAGATGCGAAGCTCTTGCCACATGTATTTGATCGCTTTGTACGGGGCGACCGAGCCCGTCACAGACAAAAACAAGGCAGTGGACTCGGCCTTGCCATTGCCAAATGGATCGTCGATGCGCATAACGGAGATATCCTTATCAGTAGCGAAGTAGGGAAGGGCACAAAAGTATCGATCATTTTACCGCCATGATCCAATTAGGACAGCCAGTTATCGGCCCAATGCTGAACTTCGTCCATGACAGGTTGCAAAGTACGCCCTTTTTCCGTCAATTCATACTCAATACGAACGGGAGTTTCGGGATAGACTAGCCGTGTTAAAATACCCGCAGCTTCAAGCTCCTTAAAGCGCTCTGCAAGCATCCGGTCACTCATTGCTGGGATAACAGCGGAAATATCACGAAAACGTTGCGGCCCGTGTAAAAGAACACGAATAATCAAACCCGTCCAACGCTTTCCTAAAAGTTGAAAGGCAGCTTCAAATTTAGGGCATAACTTCTCTTCCTGCATAAGAGAACGCCTCCTCTATTGCATAATACCACAAGTCACTCGAATTTGATAAGCCACTAAATTGTCTATTTATGTTGCACGTTTTTAACTTGATTAAGAAAACAACTTACATAGTAAAAAAATGCATTTGGATTTTCTAAGTGCGTGTTATGACCAACACCATCAATAGACTGCCAAGCAACCTGATGTAAAAGTGGTTTCATATCTTGAGCAATTCCCGTGAATTTCTTATCGAGTTGACCCGTAATGAGCAATACTGGCAAATGAATTTGCTCCAATACAGGCCAATAAGATCGTTGGACACCCGTTCCCAGCCCCTGCAAGCTCCCCGATAACCCTATTATCGTGTGACTCAGACGAACAAGCCGTTGTCGTAGCAAGAGTTCTTCAGACAACAGAGTTTGCGATGCAAATAAGGGTAATTGTTCCCATCTATCAACAAAATGCCGCAATCCAGCACTACGCATTTGCTTTACTAGCAGCTCATCAGCTTCCCTGCGTACCATGCGCGCAAAGTCTATAGCAAGACCAGGTGATGCACTTTCTAAAATGAGTGAACGTACTTTTTTTGAATATACAGTAGCAAAAGCAAGCGCCACTCTCCCCCCCATGGAATAGCCCAACATATCCGTTCTGAAGATCCCGCAAGCATCTAATAGGGTCGCTATATCCTGAATAATTTGTTCCATGCGATATCGTCTAGGATCTTCTGGGCTAGAGGATTTTGCATGTCCTAAAAAGTCGATAGCCAATACACGGCGCGAGGATGCAAAACGATCGGCAATTGTTGCAAAGTCTAACGCACTACCCATAAACCCATGCAATAAGAGCAGTGGATACCCTCTCTTACTCCACTCTACAATACGATAAACTTGGCCTCGAATAACCATTCGCTTTTCATGCCATCTACGTTGCCTCATGATCGAAAGGCCTCAAAACACGATTGATAAATTTGTTCATGCATACGCGCATTTCCCTCACGATTAGAGCGCAATTGCACTATGTGTAGCCCGGATATTCCCATAGTCTCTTGTAGTGCTTCACGAAAATCAGATAAATCCGCAATGTCGTGCCATGTCGCCCCGTACATCTGTGAAATAAAGGAAAAATCCAACCCGTGTGGCGTCGAAAAATACGATGAAACATCCTTTTGTGAAGCTGGAGGGAGCATGGAAAATATACCGCCTCCATCATTATTCATCAGTACGATCGTCAAAGATACCTTATACAACTTTGTCGCTAAAAGACCGTTAAGATCATGATAAAATGAAACGTCGCCAATCAATAAGACCACTGTTTGTAAGGGGCTTACCGCAGCTACACCGACGGCAGTAGAAACAACACCATCAATGCCACTTACGCCACGGTTAGCAACCAGCGTAATCTTACGAGGCGTTTGAACAAAAAAAGAGTCGACATCGCGAATCGGCATACTATTTCCAACGAAAAGAATACTATTGTCAACCAATGTTTCTGCTAAAACTTCAATGATGCTTCCCTCAAAAAGACCATCCATCTGTTTTCGCGCCTTTTGTTGTGCTTTAACAATGGCTGCATTAACATTCTGCCATCTTTTTGCCCAATTTGTCGTTTCACGAGCAATCAGACGTTCGCCAACGCTGTCACAAAAACTTTGACTATCTACCTGCACAACATCGGTTGCAAGAAAGTAGGGATCTTCCCAAGTTTGATCCGAAGGATCAATAACAATTTGCCGTACCGAAGAGAGCGAGCTTAGATACTGACCTAACGCTTTTGACGTTGGCGTATGGGAAAATCGGATAATCAAATCAGGCTTTAGTGGAGAAAGTAAGCGTTCGCGCTCATCGGAATTTGTCAAAAACGCGCCTCGAAAGAGAAGATCATACATATCAATGACAAGAGATGATTCTTGTCCAAAGCTTCGCTGTTGTGATAAAGGATCTGCCAACAAAGGATAACCTATCTTCGTTGCAAAAGCACGAATAGAAGCAGCATCTTCTTGGTTATCTGTCGGCCCACAAACGATAAGACCTTTCACCGTTGTTGAGAAAAGCTGACTAAAAAAGTCGGCCAAATCAAGGGCCATCGTACGCGCTTGCCTATACATAACAGGGGCATGAATAGAGAGATCAACATCTTTCGGCGGTAAAAGCGGTTCGCGAAGTGGCCAGTTTACATGCACGGGACCCTCAGAAGACGTCAAAGCAATGGATGTGATACGTGCTGCTGTGGCCGTAGCGTGAGCAATCAAGGCAGGATCACCATCAGGTACAGGCATAGAAACAAAAGACTTGACGTGATGAGTATAAAGGTTAGTTTGCATAACCGTCTGATTGCTTCCTACACCGAGCAATTCTGGTGGTCGATCCGCTGTGATGATTATAAGCGGTACATGCGTTTTGTATGCTTCCATGACAGCAGGAAGATAGTTAGCTGTTGCTGTTCCAGAGGTGCAAACTAAAACAATGGGCTCATGCAAAATGCGCGCCATACCTAATGCAAAAAAGCCTGCAGATCTTTCATCAAGCAAGGTCCAGACGCGAATTTTGCCATGTCTTGCAGCAGCTATCGTGATCGGTGTTGACCGTGATCCTGGTGAGATACATACATGATGTACTCCTGATTGATACAACGACTCTAGAAAAGCAATAACCACTGTCATGTTTGTATTGATCGAGGCCAATGCGTGTCACACTCCTTTGCCTTGACTAAAGTCATCTAAGGCTTCTCGCATCGGGTTCATCTTCCACTCAGTTTCTATATATTCCATTTCCGGGTCCGAGTCCTTGGTGATCCCTGCACCAGCAAATAAAACAGCCTTTTTACCTTCAATCAATGCAGACCGTAAAGCAACATAACAATCTAAATTTCCACTTGCATCGATAAATCCGATTGGGGCAGCATAGAATCCACGTTGCCATGACTCATGCTCGATCAAGTAATCCACTGCCTTATCTTTAGGAAGCCCAGCTACAGCCGGCGTAGGATGAAGTTTTGCTAACAAGGACAAAGCATCCCACGTAGGCAAAAGTTGTGCCGTGACAGGCGTGTATAAGTGCTGTACATTGGATAGTTTTTTTAACCGTGGCTCATCCGGAATATGCAAATTCCTAACAACATGAGCTAATTCTTCACGAATTCCATCAACGACCATTTGATGTTCTTCGCGATTTTTTGGACTATGCAAAAGTTGTTCACCAAGTCGTTGATCGACCTCTGGCGAATGTGATCGGCTTGCCGTACCAGCCAAACAGTCAACATCCACGTTGTTTTGATTGACAGTAACCAATCGTTCAGGAGACGCTCCCGCAAACAAGGACCCGTGATGAAACAAAACAAAAACCGCGCTATCCGTAAACCGCGCGCGTAGTTTTGCGATAATTGCACTTGCAACAGGTTTTTTTGACATGGTTAAGGTTACATGCCTAGCGAGAACAATCTTTTTTAATGATCCCTTTTGCAAGGTTTGAATAGCTTCTAAAACGTTATTTTCCCATGTGCTTTTGTCCAGACTATCGTTTTCTTGCGAAATGCTATGTGTTTCCAACGTCATTTCATTTTTTGCTTGCTGTATAAAAGCGTCTCTCATTTGCACAAAGTGAGTTATGGCCTGTTCTATATTGAACGCTGAAATCATTTGTGGATCTAAATAGAAGTTTTCCTGAAACAGTACATTCCCTGAGCTATCTTTAGTAACCAAATAACGCGGCAATAATAACCAGCCAAAGGGCCACTTAGCAAAAAAACCTTTATCCTGAACTTGTCCCCCATAAAACGGTAAGGAAAGAAAGAATCGTACGTCCTCTTTATGTTGATTCCATACATTTTTCGCGAATTGAGCATACGCCTCCCGTAACAAGGAAATAGGGTCCCCATCCTTCACCTCAAAAGAACGTGCGGTATCAAACGCAAAAAATTCCGTTCCATTTTTTGGATCGCGCCAATACACAGCAGCTTTTTTTTCAACAAAGTCAGCGAGGTGAGCTAGATCGCCCATAGCATGTATGCTCGTAGCTAGGCTTACAATGCGATCCACTCCGTTTTGCATCACATAAGCAGCAGCCTGTTTGAGTTCTTCTATATCTTTGATACTATGCGGTGCACTTATACCCATTGCAAAAGTTCCCTTCGCAACAATTTTAAAGAAGCATTACGTGGAAGCGATGAGACAAACCGTATTTCTTTAGGCACTTTATATCCTGCAAGTCGTGATCGACAATAGGTTTGCAACTCCAAGGCGGTCACCATCCTGTCTTTTTGCAAGACAACAAATGCAATAGGCACTTGGCCATAGCGATCATTAGCCATACCCGTTACGCCGGCTTCTTGCACGGCATCATGCCCAGATAAGACACTTTCAATTTCAGCTGGATAAACATTTTCTCCACCAGAAATGATCAAATCATGCCGGCGATCCAACATATATAAATAACCTTGCTCATCTACCGTACCGATATCACCCGTATAAAACCAACCATTTTTCCATGCATTGCGATCAGCTTCTTCGTTGTGGTAATACCCTTTGGTCATCGTTGGCCCACGAACAATAATTTCACCTGCGCTAAAAGGAGCAACATCATGACCATCTTCATCGACGATACGAATTTCATTAAGGGAAAGAGGCTTACCCGCCGATCCTAATTTTTCTAAACTGAGCGATGGTGGCAACGTTGCTACTTGGGAGTTTGCCTCCGTCAATCCGTAACTTTGCGAAACGGGGATATGCAATGCGGCACAACGTTCAAGCAAGGGCCTTGGCGCAGGACCGCCTCCTAAAAGTACACAGCGCAACTGAGACCCATAAGATGTAATTCGACCTTCTAGCATTCTTGATAGCATCGCTGGTACTACCGAAACGAGCGTGACGATACCATTATCTATCGCACGATTGAACTCTGTCTCATCGAAACGCTCTTGAATCATCGCCGTTGTACCATAGATAACAGAGCGCATCAAAACAGCTTGTCCACCTACATGAAATAAAGGCATAGAGGTCAACCAACAGTCACCTTGCGCGATTCCTAAGCGATATCCTGACATCATGGCGCCAAACAAATGATTTTCATAGGTAATCATAGCGCCCTTGGGGTGGCCTGTCGTTCCTGAGGTATACATGATGCTTTGCACAAGTTCCAAATCAATGGACCCTTGCACAAAAGATGATTTCGCATCATCCTTTTGCATCTCATGCAACAAAATTGTAGGTATCGGGCGAGATGTGTCATGAACCACGCGAAGCATCTGCTCTTCATGGTTACTATCGGCAATAAATAGCGACACAGCAGCATCTTGTACTTGCCAAACCATCTCGGAAGTGGCCAAACGCGTATTGATCGGTACTAAAATGGCTTTGAGAAAGCGTGCAGCATGCATTGCTACGGAAAAAACCAAAGGGTTGCGCGCCAACAACGCAACCCGATCTCCTTGCAACACGTTGTATGCCTGCAAGCGCTCTGCAAATGCACGACTTAAACGATACAAGTCAGCATAGGAATACGTCTTATCTTCTACGATCAAAGCCGGTTTGTTCTCATGTTGCAAAACAGTTAGCCAATCAGGTACAAATCGATTCATCCTACGATTACTTCCTTTCAGGGTAAACGAGGGAACTTATCAAAATCCGGACTGCGTTTTTCTAAAAAAGCATTTTTCCCTTCATGAGCCTCTTCGGTCATATAGAACATCATCGTGGCATCCCCAGCCATCTGTTGCAATCCGGCTAAACCATCCGTATCAACGTTAAAGGATGCTTTCAAAAACCGAATTGCCATCGGACTCTTAGTAACAACCTCGCGTGCCCATTCCATGGCTTCATCTTGCAACTGCGTTACAGGTACAACTTTATTAACAAGGCCCATATCGAGCGCCTCTTGTGCGTTGTACTGACGGCACAAAAACCAAATTTCTTTCGCCTTCTTGATTCCCACCGTACGCGCTAAAATGCCTGTTCCATAACCCGCATCAAAGCTACCCACTTTAGGGCCAGTTTGGCCGAAAATCGCGTTATCTGCAGCAATCGTTAAATCACATACGAGATGCAATACGTGCCCCCCACCAATCGCATAACCCGCAACCGCCGCAATGACTACTTTAGGCAATAAGCGAATTTGCCGTTGTAGGTCCAATACGTTTAAACGCGGGATGCTGTCTTTACCAACATATCCACCAATCCCGCGGACACGTTGATCACCACCTGAACAAAATGCCTTATCCCCTTCTCCGGTAAGAATGACTGCACCAATCTCTTGATCATCACGAACGATCGAAAAAGCCTCAATTAATTCCTCGACCGTTTCCGGGCGAAACGCATTTCTTACTTCAGGCCTGTTGATGGTTATGCGCGCAATATGCTCCGCATATTCAAAACGAATATCTTGGTATTCTTTAATAGACTCCCAATTCACTAAATATTCCTCCCAAGACTATTTTCCGACTCACCAGTCTGTAAAATGAGTATACCAGATTTATCTCTTTGTTTCACTACTTGTTGATAGATGATCGACATGCTATGGTAAGGTTCGAGGTGAATCTGTTCATGCAAAGTAAGCGTATCATGACTTTAGGCTGGCGGTTATTACGTCCGCCTACATTAACCGCATCCATCGCTCCCGTCCTCGTAGGAACAGGCCTTGCGTTTCATAACGCGCCTTTTCATACGCTTTTATTTCTTGCCATGTTAATCTCATCGATGCTCATACAAGCTGTGGCTAACATGATCAATGAATACTATGACTTCCGACGGGGCCTAGACAATGAACACATGGTCGGCATCGCAGGTACCATTGTACGAGATAATGTAAAACCAAACACGGTGCTATTCATTGCCGTAGGAACGTTGATTCTCGCTATTTTATTCGGCTATTATATTGCTTCAACTACATCTTGGTGGGTCGCTGTAGCAGGCATCTGTAGTATGGTTTTCATGTACTTATATTCATCCGGTCCTCACCCTATCTCATCAACGCCTTTTGGTGAAATTACTGCGGGTATTATTATGGGCCCCGTGATTGTTTTGATTAGCTATTTCATACAAACAGGACACATAACAGGTCGAGCTGCTCTTGCTTCTGCACCGATCGGCCTTCTCATTGGTGCCATCTTACTTGCCAACAACATCCGAGACATTACCCATGATACAGAAGGCGGACGCCGCACTTTGCCGATCGTCATCGGACGAGCAGGCGGTATTCGTACTTTACGCATTACGTTTGTCCTTGCTTACATCATCCTTCTTTTCATGATGCTATTTCAGCTTTTATCCTGGTGGTCATTACTTACTTTTTTAGCTATTCCCTTCGCCTTACGGGGTCCACGCCTTTTTGCCCAAACGACAGAACACAAGCAACTTCAGCAAGCTTTTAAAATGGTTTCACAGACATTGATCGTCTTTGCAGTATTGCTTTTCATCAGCTTGCTTTTCCGCTAATAAATGAATATACAAACAGGGCTACACAGTAAGTATTCCTACTGTGCAACCCTGTTTTATTGAACATCTTATGCTTGTAAAGAAACAGACCAATCCTGCGCCGATTGTCCTTCGAGAAACTTCTCGACATCAAGCGCTGCTTTACAGCCAGACCCTGCTGCAGTGATCGCTTGACGATACAGTGGGTCAGCAACATCACCGCAGGCAAAAACGCCTTCCACACTCGTCGCGGTTGTGACACCCTTTGTCTTTATGTAACCTACTGGATCAACTTCAAGTTGTTCTGCTAAAAAGCCTGTATTAGGTGAGTGCCCAATTGCCACAAAAATTCCATCTGTTTTTAACGACTTTGTCTCACCTGTCACAACATCACGTACCACAAGACCAGTGACCTTGTGCTCATCTCGTTCTACGGCAGTAGGTAGCATCCCCAGTTCAAAGCGAATCTTCGAGTTGTTACGAGCTCTCTCTTGCATAACTTTCGACGCACGCAACTCTTCTCTGCGATGAACAATGACAACTTCAGACGCAAATTTTGTTAAAAATGTGGCTTCTTCCATGGCAGAGTCGCCGCCGCCTACCACAATAATTGGCTTGTTACGAAAGAAAAATCCATCACATGTTGCGCAGGTAGATACTCCACGGCCAGTCATTTCAAGTTCGCCTTCAATACCGAGACGTTTGGCAGAAGCACCTGTTGATATAATCAAACTTTGCGCTTGATAACTATCCTTTTCATCTACTATCACGGTAAATGGTCGCTTAGACAAATCGACCGATGTCACAAATCCTGTAACAAATTCTGCTCCAAAACGTTCCGCTTGCTCGCGCATGGACTGCATCAATTCAGGACCCATTACGCCTTCAGGAAATCCAGGAAAATTCTCTACTTCAGTCGTTAAAGTTAACTGACCGCCTGGTTCATTGCCTTCAATGATCAAAGGTTGCAGATTCGCCCGAGCGGCATAGATAGCTGCAGTTAGTCCTGCAGGTCCCGTACCAAGAATCATAACGCGTCGTAGTGTCATTTGGTATCATCCCTTTATCAACGTATATCTTACATACCTATCATAGTATAAGGAATGCGATTACTCAATTTCCTTAAGCAACGATACACTTTGACAACGAAGCACCGTGATATTAAGTTGCTTGCTTAGATCAACTTCATAAGGCGTAACACGTTGCTGATCGGAGTTTTCTATAATTCGAACGACAGGGCGAGCGGGAATCAATTCGTGAATGGATGCTACAATGCCAGTACAACCATTGCTTAGTTGTACTTCGGTGCCAATTGGATAAGGCACTACTCGTTTACCAAACATCTCAACCATCTGAAAATCAAACTCCACACCTGCGCGGCTAAACAAATACTCCATCACATCGCCTGGTGACATACCATCGCGGTAGGGGCGATGCATAACCATGGCGTCGTACACATCGGCAATGGCAATAATTTTAGCAAACTGGTGAATCTGGTCACCGTGTAAGCCTCTTGGATACCCACTTGCGTTTAGCCGTTCATGGTGCTCATGAGCGCACCGTGCGACAAGAAAAGAAAACTCATGCTGCTGTTTTAAAAGGGAATACCCGAGTTCAGCATGCTCCTTCATCGTACGATACTCTTCCGGTGTCAGTGGCCCCCGTTTATTCAGCACAGTTATCGGTATCAACATTTTGCCCATATCATGAAATATGGCTCCAAGAGCCAGTTCGATCAGCATAGTTTCCGATAATCCTAATGAAACACCTAATATTAACGAATAGATTGCCACATTAACCGAATGCACATAAGTACCGTTATCGAAACCCGCAAGCGAAGCCATATTTTCTTGAATAATTTCTGTGTGTTGCATAACCTGCAAAAGGTTTCTCATCTGTGTACGCACTTTTTTTGCAAATGTAGGACTAAAAGAAACGCGTTTAAAAGAAGCTTGAGTGCGCAATCGCGTCCATTCCTCTTCAAGTGTACGCTGCATCTCGACGCGAAATTCACCCACAATAACCTCGGGAATCGATATTCCTTGCGATACTTTATCTTCGATCGTTAAAACGGCAAATTGCTCGCGCAAACGTTTCACATGGTACTCTGTTAGTATGACACCAGACCGCAATAAAACCCTGCCCTTTTCATCATAAATGGGACGGGCCAAGCACATTCCCGGGCGGGCTAAGGCAACAGAAATCTGTCTCGCCAATTTACACCATCCTCCATGCTTTTATCATAACAGGTTGATGTCAATGTTGTCATGCGTTAAAATACCCACATAGGTATATAAACTCAGTGAATTCTATCGGAGGTGTCACCATGAATTGCAAAGAAATTTCACAACAAGAGATTAGGCAGATACTTTTTTCTCATAAGGATGTGCAACTGATCGACGTCAGAGAAATTGAAGAATACCGTGAGGGACACATTGAGGGATCAAAACTCATCCCATTATCAATCTTGTCTGAACAAGTCGATCAATTGGATCGCAATCGACCTGTTGTACTCATTTGTCGAAGTGGTAATCGGAGCTCGCAAGCGTGTGAAATCCTCACGACACGCGGCTTTCAAGCATCATCCCTTCGCGGTGGACTGTCAGCTTGGACGACAGCTTGATTAGCATTGATCTTTAAGGTGGATTCGAAAAATGGTACCTTCACCGAGTGTAGAATCCACCTCTACCTGGCCTTCATGCGCCTCAATAATTGCATAAGAAATAGAAAGTCCAAGTCCTGTACCACCTTGTTTCGTTGAGAAAAACGGCACATCCAAATGTCCTAGATGGTATGGGGCAATTCCAGAACCCGTATCCCGTACTTCAAGCAAAATCTCTTTTTTTTCTTCATTTTTATAAAGACAAAATTTCACCTCATTATGCGGTGTACAGGCTTCTATAGCATTTTGGCCAAGGTTGACCAATACCTGTTTCATTTGATTCTCATCCAAACGCACAAAAAAGCTATGATCATCAAACGAAGGCTCTACATAAATGTGTACATTTTTGCGCAAAGCCTGTGGACCTAAGGACACTACCACTTCATGAACGCAAGACCATAAAGATACGGTTTGCAACACAAGTGAACGCGGACGAGCTAATTGCAGAAAATCGACCAAAATTTGATTCGCCCTTTTGGCTTCACTCAACGCTACTTGTACATACCTTGATACGATAGGATTATCTTTACTTTCATCACCGATCAACTTAACGAAACCTTGAATAGCGGTCAATGGATTACGGATTTCATGCGCCATACCAGCCGCCATGGTGCCTATAATCGATAATTTTTCTCGTTCTTTCAGACGCTGTTGTACTCGTTTTAACTCCGTCACAGACTTTGAAAACTCTTGTTCTGTACGCATATGTTTCGTTATATCGCGCATAATCGATACGATGGCGATAACTCGATTTGTTGTATCAAAGATAGGAGAACTCGTCATGCTCACATGCAATTCTCTGCCGTTTTTATGCAATCGAATCGTTTCGTAACCTGGTACATCGATGCCTTTTTTAAGGATTTTCAACAAAGCTTCTGTTTCCTTTTCAAGATCATGCGGTACTATAGGGGGAGTTTTTCCGATTAATTCCTGTTCGTTCCAGCCGTACATACGTTCAAAGGCGTGATTGATTTTTATAATTCGACGATCGATACTCTGTACGAGCAAAACATCTGCAGACTGAAAGAGAAAATCACATGGATCTATTGCCATATCGCTCGGAGCACCGCACGACATCACCTTAATTAAATGAGAATCAACCCCATCATACATAACCAAAGAAACATCTACGTAAACCTTCAATTCACGATCGTGTGGTATTCGCAAACGTGTTCTAAAAAACTTTTCATGCGACAAGATGTCTTTGCACAGGTCGGGAAAAAAGACGTCCACTTGTTGATCGATCACATCTTGTTTGCGCATTTGCAAAAAATGCAAACCAGCGTCACTCACAAACTTCACGTTATCTTGAGAGACAATAACATCAAATTTCGAAACCATGAGAGGGTTAAAAGCAGGATATAGGTCTTTATATGCGGTATGATCTATAAAAGATAACAATCGCATAGTCCCCTTTAGGACGATATAGTGTTAGCCTGTAAAATATATCAAACATATTGTGAGGTGTCATCATGCCTGTCTCGATGACGAAAAGGAAATTATCTGCAACGGTCTACTACGCGATAACTGCCCTGTTTTTTAGCATGATTGGTGTTGTTTTTATCCAGAATCTCATTCCGTCTTGGCAACAAGGGTTTTGGACTACAGGGCCTACCCTCGCCGCCGTACATAGTATGATTCTTGGTTTTATGCTCACGATGGTTTTTGGCGTTATGTATCAGGTAATTCCGATTGCTTTTCAAGCACCACCGATTTCACGGCATGTATTGTATTGGCATCTGCCAGTTCACGTGATCTGTGTAATCGGTATGATCACCGGATTCCTTTTAGGTAAGTTTTTTATCACGGGTATTTTTGGGACAGTATTACTGCTTCTCACTATTGCCTTTCTCATTACAGCCTCAAAAAGTTATCGACATGCGCTTAACAAAACTTCTGTTCACCAGCATCTATCTTTTCCTTTTATAGCACTTTGCCTCGTTATGGCATTTGGTATCTGGATGGCATTTTACTTGCCAGGCGATTCATTCTCCCTATTTAGTACGCACATCTTCTTAGGCGCTTTTGGTTTTTGGATGACCCTTGCGATGGTCATCTCCTACAAGTTCATCCCTATGTTTACACTTAGCCATGGCTACACATCATCTATGCCTATATCCATCCGTATTTTTATCATAGGCGTGACACTTTTTGCCCTATCCAACTTACTTCATTTATCCTTCCATATCGCACAAATAGCAGGACTTGGCATTGCCTTTATCGGCTTAACCTATTTTGCGATCGACATGCTGAGAATAGTCCAGGCGCGTAAAAGGAAACGAATACTCTACTCCATTCGCATTGCTCTTATCGCAACAAGCGTTTTACTTGTAAGCTCTATCTTGCTTTTTATCGCCACCGCATTCTCTTTAGCTAGCCTTATAGTACCTATCGCATACCTCCTTACTATGGACGGATTCGCCCTCTTAATCCTTGCTTATCTACAAAAAATAGTACCATTTTTATGGTACGAATATCGATTCAGCCATCATCCTGATCGCAAAAATGCGCCACCTATCGATGACATGATGCCAAAGAAAATGACCCATGTAGGTATTACTCTCTATTTTGTATCGACTTTACTAGGATTTCTTGAACTCACTTTTCACATTGTAGTAACGGATACAGACCTATCCGTTATCATACAAGCCTTCTTGTCAGCGTTGGCCTTTTTGGGGCTGTTACTCTTGCTTTTATCACTTTTGCGTGTCCTAAAAATTGGCGGCCCACGAATAGATCAACCAAAAGAGAGTTAACTACGGTTTTTTGATTGCAACCTTGCAACTGCCGTCTTGTTGTTCCATCACATCATAGTGAAAACCCAAGTCATCCAATTCAGGTAGCAAGAAGGCAGGTATACGATCATTATGAATCGTCAACTGGTCACCAGATTCTAACTCTTCAAGTTTAGCTAGCGTACGCATCATCGGTTGTGGCGGTTCAAGACCGCGATTGTCCAATTCATAGTGCATATTTGATCATCTCCTTTGTATTATTATGATACAGGTGTTGTAATAGGGGGAAACACGCCGCGAGGCGAAATCATACGCCACCATTCCCGTACAGCCATCATGGCACAAACCATAAAGGCTGTCGCCCCTAAGACAACGATAGACGCTATCCCCGCGATAATACCGATAAGCATGAGCACCAGGCCCACATTCCATACGATCATGATACTCTTTGCCCACTCTTTACGAATGGCACTACGCAAAGGAGGTGCAGTACTTGCATTGTGTCCCTCACCGTAACGAACAGTCCAAATTAAAAAAGAGATAATTTTAAAGAGGTATCCAGTGATCATCTGTACCAAACCGCCGACAACTACAACTACAAAGACGACTTCTGGCATGTTGATCAGCACACCGCCCACAAGTTGCCATAAAGCTAATAAAATCGTGCCTAGAGCGATCCACATCCAGCCTACGAAAACAGAGCGCATCGGCCATTCAACTTGCTTTCGAATGCGTTTTTTATACATTGTAAGAACTTCAAACATAAAATGAATAATACTGATAGCAATAAACACTGAACCTATCGCACCTAGCACATGAATAGCCAGTAACAAGCCAGCATCTTCACTGAGTAACCCTACATTGAGAAATACAAAAGTGATGATGGGACGGCGTTTTAAGTTAGCGTGCGATAATTGAAACATGGGGATTAATTTATAGGCAAACGCCATCGCAAATTGCAGAAAGATCCCATATATCCCCGTTATGGCATGCGCTCCAATCCAGTTAGTAAAAATGAGACTTGCACCTTGTGCAAGCCCCCACACCAAAATAGACGCAAAAGTAACAAGCAATAAGCCATGAACCAAAGCAGCATACGTAAAAAACGCACTCATGGTACCCGCTGTTCGCTTACGTACGACACTAAAGACTAAAGCAAAAAACAGCAATAAACTCAAAAGAACGAGAGTTCCGGTCACAGCAAGTGGTATGATTCCCCAACTATCAAGAAACGTCCAACACAATAAAAAGCAAACCGCCGACACAACATAACTCACCGCCTGAATAAATGCCAAACGGTGAGATACAGATCCGGTGACGAAAGCAACGGGGCCCAATTGATAAAACACACCTATAATTACAGGAAATATCACGCCGATGATCACAGTATGCACGGTTAGTAAGACATCTGGCATCGGGTAAGAGCCTTGTCCAATAGAATGTGCAGCATTGACAACAACAATCGGAAAAACAAGAAGAGCTGCCATCGCAAGAAAAAGCAACGGCAAAGGAATCCGTAATGGTACTTTTGCACTTTGCATCCTGATCACCTTCATCCACCAAGTATACATGCAGTATGAAGGAAGCATAAGAAAGCCTTTGTGCGTTATCTCACACCGACTGTATTTACTGTAGTGGCTTTACGTTACCAAAGTGTCTTGCTGGTCGTTGTACAGGTGCCGCCCATTTTACAGCGTTCGTCAACACCGTTTGTACTGCAGGATGGTGATACGTTGGATAAGTTTCATGACCGGGCCTAAAGTAAAAAATCTTTCCTTGGCCACGTCGGTACGTTACGCCACTGCGAAACACTTCCCCACCGGCGAACCAACTAATAAAGATCAATTCATCAGGCATAGGAATATCGAAGTGTTCGCCATACATCTCTTCATGCGGTAAATCAATCCACTCATCGATACCTTCTACGATAGGATGCGTTGGATCGACAACCCATAAACGTTCATTTTCCCCAATTTCTCTCCATTTCAAATCGCAAGACGTACCCATAAGTGCTTTAAACACTTTAGAAAAGTGCGCTGAGTGAAGAACAATCAAACCCATCCCAGATAGTACTCGTGCGACAACTTTATGCACGATCTCATCACTTACTTCTTGGTGTGCTGCATGCCCCCACCAAAGTAAGACATCCGTATCGTCTAGTACCTCTTGCGTTAGGCCATGATGAGGTTCATCCAAGGTAGCTGTGCGCGTCGTAAATCCTTCTTGTTGCATAAAAGATGCAATCGCTTGATGAATACCTTCCGGGTACACCTTAGCCACTCTCGGATCTTCTTTTTCATGGCGAAATTCATTCCAAACTGTGACACGAATCGGTTTATTCATGATCATCATCCAATCCATACATTTTTTTCAAGCCTACTGCAGAAAGAAAAAGTTTGCAAGAAACTAACTTTTTGATGTATAAATATACTCTGTGAGGAGGCGCAACATGAGTCAAGCATTTGAAAAAACTACAGAATATGCGCTAGAGCAACGTTCTCGGCTAAAAAAGGTACTACGGCCAAGAGATCTTATTTTATTCACGACATCCGGCATCATTGGCATTGATACCATAGCCACATCCGCATCAAACGGTGTCCAAGCTATTTTCTGGGTAGTCATCTCCTGCCTTTTATTTGCTATACCGTACGCCATGATAGCTGCAGAGATGGGGTCGTCCTATGTCAAGGAAGGCGGACTGTACGTTTGGATCAAAGAAGCCTTCAATCCCTATATTTCGAGTATCCTTACTTTTGTTTATTGGGTTAGCAACCCTTTATGGATGGCAAGCTTAGCCGTAGAATCTGTCGGTGTACTGCAAAGTATGCTCCATGCCACATGGTCTATCTCCGTACAATTTATTATAGCTCTTATCTTAATTTGGTTAGTCGCCCTTTTAGAAATTACGTATTTAAATGTTGGCAAATGGTTACCCAATATCGGTGCCGTTATCAAAGTAGTACTGTTACTCGCCGTAGCCATTTTAGCGATAGTCGCAGTAACGCACCTTGGGCACGTTGCCAATTCATTTTCTATTTCTCAATTTCTACCAACTAAGACAGTTGCAATCGCGTACCTTCCCGTTTTAATTTACCAATGGCAAGGCTTCGAGTTGCAATCGAACGCAGCACAAGAAATGATTAATCCAAAACGCGATGTACCACTCGCTATCTTATGGTCTGTTATATTGTCGGCCATTGGATATACGCTAGGTATTGTTGGTTTGTTGCTTGTCTTGCCTTTGCATACGCTATCGAACGTCAGTGGATTATTCGACGCATTTAAAACGATGTTGCCAGGTTCACCAGCTCTTCTGCTTATCGGTATTTTCCTTGTGATTGGCCTTTTATCGGGCGGTACAACATGGTTGCTTGGTGTTGATCGCGCTTTTGCAGCTAGCGGCTATGATGGTAATATCCCGAGGTTTTTCGGTCACTTTCACCCTCGTTTTGGTACCCCAGATCGTGTAGCCATAGCAGGTGCTGTGCTTAGTTCTATCATGCTTGCGATGAATTTATATGCATCATCAGGCAATCTAGGTACTGTCTATCAAATTCTATTGAATATGGCTGTTCTTGCAGGTACTGCGCCTTACTTATTCATGTTTCCCGCCCTGCTAATATTTCGCAAACGCTATCCTAACATCAAACGTCCGTTTCAAATTCCCGGCGGCAAATTTGGAACATGGCTGGCGATCATTTTGGGTCTTGTATGGATCATTGGATCCATGATCGCTGTCTTTATTCCTGGGTCAAACATTGCCAATAAAGGTTTGTATGAGCTTGAACTTGTTGGTGGAACTGTTATTGCTTTGGTGGTAGCTTCCATCTTATATTTTATCGGCAAACGCCAACAAAACCAGGTCGTGAGTGTATCTCTTACCGACGAGTTCGATTAAGCTTTAGAGACATCAGATGAATAGTCATCTGATGTCTCTTTACACATAGCGATTACTCGTTCTTTAAAAACTTTTTGACAATCGGAATTTGTCCACGGTGATGTGTGGTATGTGCGATTGTATATAACATTAATTGACGTTTATTCAGTTCACCTATGCCAAGTTTTAATCCTGGTTGTTCCATATCGCTTTGCTCAAGTTTTTCAAAAACCTCTTTTGCATACCGAAGAACATCTTCCCATTGCTGTTTAATAGCTGGCACATCCCACGTTGACGTCTGAAATGGTTTTTGAGAATCGATTGTTTGAACATCACCTGCAAGGCTAGATAAAAAGCGTTTTTCAACCAAGGTGGTATGTTCAACAATCGAAGCAATATTATTCATGTTTTCAAACGGCTTTTCGAGAAGCTGTTGGTCAGTAAGCCCTTCGAGCATTTTATCGATACTACGATGAACCGATTCAAGCACAACATAAGCATCTCGTACTTCTGTAATCATAGCTCTATACCCCTTTTCAAACGAAACTTGTTACCCAAATTAGGATACCATAATTTACGCATGCATTGCGCAAATCACAAACCTACTCGTTCAATTCCTGCTCTTGCTCCTGTAAACTGCGATACCGATGCGCTAGGCGACTTGCCGCAGCCGCAGCGACAGCGCCTGCAAGATCATCCATAAAAGTATGTGTTCCGTTTTTTTTATCATTAAGCCAATCTAGGATGCCATATTTCAATTTGTCAACATAACCGTAATTGGTGTACCCGATACTTCCGTAAATGTTTAGAATCGATAATGCTAAGATTTCATCAACACCATAAAGACTTTCATCCGTCTCAATAATGTGTTGTAAAGGCTGTGGCAAAGCGTGTTGTTCAGCCATAACATCAAGCGCCACACCGGTGAGAATAGCATTTTGAACCTCGCGTTTTTCGAGTACCTGCTCAACATTTTCAAGACAAGTCTCAATTGTTAGGCCCGGTACATATTTGGATTGAAGAAACAGCGTGATCTGTGCAATATCCAGTAATCCTACACCGCGATCCTGTAAAGCTTGTAACGTTGCTTGATGCATTTCTTCACTTTTAATGAATGTATCCATACGATCGCTCCTAAGTAAAAAGCCATGTTGCATAGTGTGCAACATGGCCAACTCATTCATCAACCCAATTTGTAGGTAATTCCGTGTCCACCCGTCGGATAGACCCATTCGATGTTGTAATCTGGACAAGCAAGACGGCAAGTACCACATTCAATGCAATTTTCAAATGCTACCGAGGTTTTCTTCTCATCAGGATGCCAATCATATACGTCAGCTGGGCAAAAGAAATTACATTCTTTCGTTTTGCAATGTAAGCACGTATCTTGATCCTTAATAATCAAGTGGGATTGTTCGGCAGCCTTGTAACGGATCATAAACAGACGTTCTTCTATGCTCTGACTCATCCGTTAATCGCCCTCCATCCTTTGATGCCTAAACGCAGTAAGTCAATGTTACCACCAGCTGCATTGCGTAACGTACGAATTGCTTTCTTCTGTTTTTCCTTCTTGAAGACACCGTCAACCAACAACCACTCATAGGCGGCGTCATTCAATGCTTGAGGAAGGTTGCCAAACAATGTGTCAGAATTCATTTCTTTGAATAACCCATGAATGCCGCGGTATTTCTTCAAGTCATTATGAATAAAGGATTCTTTCACGTTTCGGTCATATTCGCCTAACGTCTTAATGCTGTAATCACCCCGTTGGTGTGCAAGTACGGCTGTTTCTCCGGCCATTTTACCGGAAGCAACAGCAAGGTTTGTACCTTCGCGGTGAACTGCGTTAACCATTTGTGCAGCATCTCCGCAAATCATCCACCCATCACCAGATAATGGCGGCATGGAGGTAAAACCACCTTCAGGAATCAAGTGTCCTGAATACTCCTTTACTTCTCCACCTTGTATCATACGTCGAATGGATGGGTGTTGCTTCACCGCATCAAGCACTTCATACGGTTTAATGCGTTTTTTCTTCAAATCATTCACCATGACGCCGACACCTAGAGAAATGGTGTCCTGATTCGTGTACATGAAGCCAAGTCCCGCCATGCCGAAAGTATCACCAATGAATTCGATGGTGCATCCTTCATTGTCCTCTAAATTGAAGCGATCCTGCAGTTTTTCTTTCGGAAGTGCAATAACTTCTTTGACCGCCAAGGAGACTTCATCAGGTGCCCATTCTTTATGGACACCAAGTGATTTACCTAATAACGAGTTAACACCATCAGCCAATACAACAAGATCGCCATATAGGTCGCCTTGGTCGCGGTCTGTGCGAACACCGACAACTCGTCCGTTTTCACGAATAAGTTCCGTTACCACGGTCTCATAAATCGGTACAGCACCCGCCTTTTCAGCTTTCGACGCTAACCATTGATCAAACTTGACGCGCAGACCCGTCCAAGCATTCGGCGGCTCTTTATAGCGCTCATTACGATGACTAAATGTCACTGCACTTTCTTTGCCTAAAATCCACATCCGTTGTTCGATTACTGCACGCTCTAGAGGAGCCTCTTTCCACCATTCTGGAATAAGATCTTCTAGTTGTTTCCTATACAAAACTCCACCAAAAATATTCTTTGCTCCAGGAAACTCACCACGCTCTATCAGAGCTACTTTTAGTCCTGCAGTTGCCATCGTGTAAGCCGCCGCGCTTCCGGCAGGACCAGCGCCCACAACGATCGCATCAAAACGTTCTTCTGCCAAAATCCCCATCCCCGATCGTAACGAAGTGTGCGATACTGTCAATTATGCACGGATTGTGCCGCAGCTACAGCATCCCCGATAACGGCGCCAACACCTTGTGGATTACCCTTTTTGCGGGATTTCATCGCTTTTGCAAGTGCGGGTACCACTTCAAAGAGATCACCAACAATTCCATAATTAGCAATTTTAAAAATTGGTGCCTCCGGGTCTTTATTAATGGCCACAATATAATCAGAATGTTGCATACCTACCGTGTGTTGCACAGCACCTGAGATACCACATGCGATATACAGCTTTGGTCGCACCGTGGAGCCAGTCTGCCCAACTTGGTGATCATGACTTATCCAACCAGCTTCAAACGCTGGACGTGATGCCCCTACAACGCCACCGAGAGCATCGGCCAATTCCTGAAGAACTTTAAAGCCCGCCGGTCCGCCTAAACCGCGGCCACCAGAAACGATAACTTCTGCATCTTCCAAGTTGACGCCTTGCGTAGACTCGATAAATTCAAGCACTTGCGTTGCAATTTCATTCTCTGGCATCTGTGGATCTACCGTAATGATTTCCCCTGTACGTGTTTCATCGCGTTGTAGTGCTTGAAAAACGCCTGATCGAGCTGTTGCCATTTGCGGTTTGAATTGCTTGCAAAGAATAGTCGCAAGCATTTTCTCTGAAAATGCCGGTCGACTTGCCATCAGCAAGCGCTCCTCGTTAACGTCAAGTTGCGTGCAGTCAGCTGTCAAGCCTGTTGGCAAATGCGTAGCAATAGCTCCAGCTAAGTCACGGCCCGTATACGTGGCCCCAAAGAGAACAATTTCTGGTTTGTATTGTCGAATGACATGTAAACAAAGTTTGCTATAAGGTCTTGTACGGTAATCCTTTAATTCTTCGGAATCACAATAAAATACTTTATCTGCTCCATAGTACACGGCTTCATGGGCAAGTTGTTCAACATGATGTCCAATCACAAGAGCCATTAAAGGGGCCTGTAATTTATCAGCCATCCGTTTTGATTCACCTAGAAGTTGCCACGATACCTTTTTGGCCACACTGTCTCTTTGTTCAACGACGACTAAAATGCCGCGATAATCGGACCAATCGACTTCGTTTTCCGGTTGTAAGCCAACAGCCGGTTTCTTCCTCTCTTCAGCCATGTTCAGTCCTCCTATGCCCAGCCCAGTTTTGCTGGCAATTCTGTACCAAAAAGTGAATCGAGCAATTCGTTAGCAAGCTTATCAGTGGAATCAGCCGTCAGCATCTGCGTATCAACTTTTTTCGGTTCCGGAACCCAAGTCTTACCGACGATCGTTGGCGATCCTTTTAAACCGATCTTCGCACGATCAATATCCGGGAAGTCATTCGTCGTCCATACAACAGGTTGATAACGAACAGATTTTAATACGCCAGGAAGAGCAGCTCTGCGCGGCTTATTTAATTCTGCTAAAGCGGTAATCAGCACAGGCATTTTTGTCTTAACGCGCTCCACGCCATCTTCCAAATGCCGATGAACAATAATTTCCTTTTTGCTATCATCCAGATGTTCAACCTTTTCAACATAGGTCAATTGATCAAAATCAAGACGGCAGGCGACACCAGGTCCAACTTGACCGGTATCTCCGTCAAGCGTCTGTTTGCCGCAAAATACGATATCGACAGGGCCCCACTCTTTGCCGACTTTATCAATAGCAAGTGCCACAACATAAGACGTAGCTAGCGTATCAGCCCCAGCAAATGCCCTATCGCTTATCAATACCCCTTCGTCAGCACCCATAGCAACGCATTGCTTCAAGGCTTTATCTGCTGATGGTGGACCCATGGAAACCACGGTTACCCGTGCACCGAATTCATCTTTGATACGTAATGCTTCCTCTAATCCGTGCAAATCATAAAAATTCACGATCGCCGGAACACCTTGACGAATCAATGTGTTAGTTTTGGGATCAATACGTATCTCGCGACTATCAGGAACCTGTTTAATGCAAACGACGATATGCAGCAAACGAGATACCTCCTTTTGTACTTGAACGTACTTTCACATATAAACCGTTGAGATAAATAAGTACTTCTATTAAACTACTCTACATGAAAACGGGCGGCAATGGCCATATGCATCACAAAAAATAGTCCTTTTGTACTATATATATTTCTTCCAATCTTAACAAAGACCATGCAATTTACCGCAATCTGATCCTTTATAAGTAAGCAGGATGCCTTAATTCTCTAGGCATCCTGCTTAGACAATCCTATGAAACAATCAGTCACTGTACTCTTTTTACAATGCTCTGGATGCTGTACCGCCATGGCTCACCAAATCATTGTTGTTTGCATTCAACAACGCTTTACCTTTTCTGTAACGAAGATAGCCATCAATGCCAATCAAGTTTGCATACTTAGGAAATTTAATCCAGATTACATCAGTCAACAGATAGCCAAAGTTGTTAGCTGCACCAGCCGCCGCATATTGCAGATTTAAGAATAATGCGACCACCAAGCTCCAGATAAATCCTAGACCAAAGATCACGAATATCCCGATGAAAATTTCAAAAAACACTACGAGGAAGTCGACGAGACCGCCCATGTGAAGAAAAATGTTATTAGCGAAAAAGACCAGTAAGTCATTAAGATGAAGCGGGTCAGATCCATGCGAATGTTCGATACTAGTGACCATGCCTTGAATAAGTCCACCGCTGTTAAACTTGCCATCAGTCAGCCAGCCTTCTTTGGTCATCTTCTCCCAGCCGGCAGTGAACCAATCCCAGCCATATATAATTCTTGCAATTGTGAAAACTACAACGACAACGGTGTTCCACCAGCTTTTGGACAGCTCTGCTTTTACTGCATTAATGTATCCCACTTGAGTGGCCTCCTACAATAAATAAGATAAGAGCGAAAGGCTTGAAACCGATCGAACGAAACGGCCTCAGCACCTCTTTTCTCGGATAATCACTTCGTTGTGTTTCTTGGTACATCTTCATTATGGAGTAGTTGTGAAAAAGTGAACAGCTCAAAAATCACTATCTTTGAACGATTATCATGTGGCTATGAGAGACTAGTTAAGATAGATAAAAGGGGGCAGTCTGAGTGGATAGGATTACCTTAGTTAACGTGTAATACTATACGAAAAACTGGCGTGTTATCACGTTATAGTGATAACACGCCAGTTACAGATTCATGACTGGTCGTCGTTCTATTTCTTTTACGTCTTACGAAAGTTCATGAACAGGTAAACGCATGGTTCCTTCTTTCAAGTAGCGTGAATGCCAAGACAACGCTTTATCCAAGACGTGTGGTGTATGACCGCCCAAGGTGACAGCCTCTTGATAATAGTCCATTAAAGCGTCACGATACATCGGGTGGGCACAATTTTTAATAATCACTTGTGCGCGCTCGCGCGGTGCAAGACCGCGCAAATCAGCGAGTCCTTGTTCAGTTACTATGATATCAACATCATGCTCAGTATGATCCACATGCGATGCCATGGGCACGATAGATGAAATTGCTCCGCCTTTGGCCGTTGACTTAGTTACAAAGATTGTTACCGACGCATTTCGTGCAAAGTCCCCAGACCCACCAATACCATTCATCATACGCGTTCCCATAACATGAGTTGAATTGACATTGCCATAAATGTCGACTTCGATAGCTGTGTTCATGGCAATGAGACCAAGTCGACGCACCAAGCCAGGACTATTCGAGATTTCTTGCGGACGCAAAACGATAGCATCTCTATACTCCGCAATTCTGTCAAGTACTTCTTGTGCCCGAGCCGGGGATAATGTGATGGAGCAACCCGATGCAAAACGCAGCGTACCTGCATCAATTAATTCAAAAACTGAGTCCTGCAATACTTCAGAATACATTTCTAGCCCCTTAAAGCGGGATTTTTTCAACCCAGACAAGACCGCATTAGCCACCGAACCAATACCAGATTGCAACGGACGGAGTTTATCATCCATGCGCCCTGCCAAAATTTCATCTTCAAAAAAGTTAAGCAAATGGTTTGCAATGGCTTCCGTTTCTTCATCGACTGGAGCAATCGCTGAAAAATGGTCAAGCTTATTCGTAATAACGACACCAGCAATTTTATCAGGATCTACAGAAATATACGTTGTTCCGATACGATCATTAACTTCGAGAATAGGAATAGGTTCCCGGTCAGGACGATCTCCGGGGATAAATACATCATGCATTCCTTCTAAAGCTGCAGGCTGTCCGATGTTCAACTCTACAATCACCTTATCAGCCATCTTAACAAAAGTTGGCGAATTGCCTACCGATGTTGATGGAATGATGTTTCCATCCTCTGTAATAGCAACCGCTTCAATAACGGCAACATCCAACTTGCCAAGTTGACCATCACGAACCATTTCCACTGTTAAACTAAGATGTTGGTCAACATACATTACTTCACCACGATTGATCGCATCACGTAGTAATTTCTCTGATTGATACGGCAAGCGCCTAGCTAAGCAACCCGCTTCCGTAAGTGCCCGATCAACTTCTTCAGCCACGGATGCGCCCGTCCACAAGTTAATCTTTACCTTTTCTCCAGTGCGTTTGACACGTTGCGCCAAGGCAAGCGGTACTTCCTTAGCATCACCAGCACGAGTAAAGCCACTGATACCAACCGTCATTCCGTCTTTAATTAGAGTAGCGGCCTCATCGGCTGTGATAATTCTGTCACGTAACGCTGCATAACGAATTCTATCTTCGTACATAAAAATATCCCCTCTCACAAATAAAGCATTCCGTTTCTCATTCGATATCATTATCCCACGTTCTCGATATGTGAAAAGCTCACTTTTAACTATGTTATATAGGCTCTCTGAACTATAATTTTCTTGGTAATATAATATTACAAGCGGTAATACAGATATTACATCCCTTTAAATTTCAAGCATTTTTTCGATGAAACAGATAAGTAAACAGATTGAAACACCGAATAATCATTCATTCAGCTTGGGGGTTCAAATGAACCATGGGTACTTATGTTTTCCCACAGAAAAAAACAGTATCCCTGTTTTTTAATACGGGATACTGCTTGGCGATGCCAAAAGATAGTCAAATCATTTACGGTAATTGTGTATGCCCCATCAAATAACGATCACATTCTCTTGCTGCAGCACGACCTTCATTGATGGCCCACACGACAAGACTTTGTCCACGTCGCATGTCACCTGCAGCAAAAACACCTTCGACACTCGTCATAAACTTTCCATATTCAGCTTTCGCGTTGGTACGCTCATCGACGTCAACGCCAAACTGTTCAAGTAAGCTTGTTTCTGGTCCCAAAAATCCCATCGCTAAAAGGATTACTTGTGCCGGAAAAAACTCTTCAGTCCCAGGTAACTCAATAGGTACCATCCGACCTTTGTCGTCTTTTTCCCACTTCACACGTACAGTATATAAACCTGATACAGCACCATGCTCATCACCAACAAATCGTTTTGTTAGGATTCCATACTCACGAGGTTCCTTCCCTTGAATGCTAAAAGCCTCTTCCTGACCATAATCCAACTTATAGACACGCGGAAACTGCGGCCATGGATTTGCCCCTGCCCGTACATCAGGCGATCGATCTAAGATTTCTAGTTGTGTAATGCTCTTACACCCATGTCGTAAAGATGTAGCTACACAGTCAGTTCCTGTATCGCCACCGCCGATAACAATCACATCTTTACCTTTTGCTGAAATAAACTGACCATCTTCAAGATTAGAGTCTAGCAAGCTTTTTGTGTTTTTATGCAGAAACTCAACAGCATAATGGATCCCTGATAACATTCGACCCTCAATTGCAAGGTCCCGCGGTTTCGTTGCACCCGTACAAAGTACGATCGCATCAAAGTTCTCACGCAATCGTTGAATGGGATAATCTTTTCCCACTTCGGTATTGACAACAAATTCAATTCCCTCTTGCGAAAGAATTTGAACACGTCGTTCAACGACAGATTTATCAAGTTTCATATTGGGAATACCATACATTAACAAGCCACCGATGCGATCCGCGCGCTCAAATACGGTCACTTCGTGTCCGGCATAGTTCAGTTGCGCGGCGCACGCTAACCCCGATGGACCAGAACCGACGACAGCCACTTTTTTACCTGTACGAACGAGAGGTGGTTGTGCCACCACATGACCTTCTGCAAACCCACGTTCAATAATTTCATACTCGATCGTTTTAATCGCAACAGGCGAGTCAATGAGCCCGACCGTACAGGATCCTTCACAAGGCGCTGGGCATACTCGCCCTGTGAAATCAGGGAAATTATTGGTTTTATGCAAACGATCTAAAGCATCTTTAAAATGCCCGCGATACACGAGGTCATTCCATTCTGGAATCAGGTTATTTACAGGGCACCCTGTTGCCATCCCCGCAATCATCACACCGCCATGACAATACGGAATCCCACAATCCATGCAGCGCGCACCTTGCAAACGAAGTTTTTGTTCATCCATGTGATCATGAAATTCCTGCCAATCTTTGATGCGCTCGGTGGGCGAACGGTCAGTTGCAAGTTCACGTTTGTACTCAAGAAACCCGGTGATCTTACCCAATGTAATCCTCTCCTCTCAACATCTATTAATTGCCGCCCACGCGTGCAAGGTCGTTTTTGTTTAATTCAAAAGCTGCCATAATAGCTTGTTGTCCAGTAAGGCCGAAAGCTTTTGCCTCTTCCACAGAAGACAACATGCGTTTATAATCTTTAGCAATTACTCGAACAAACTTTGCCTTTGTCACTTGCCAGTCTGTCAATATATCGTTTGCCTTCGCACTTTTTGTAAAATGAACATGACTTTTCAATATGTTTTTGACCCATGAAGCTTCTTCCTCATCAGTGAACGTCTCGAGCAGAACCATGTCTTGATTGCAACGAGCTGAAAAATCACCATCCTCATCGAACACATAAGCAATACCACCAGACATACCCGCAGCAAAATTGCGCCCTGTCCGTCCTAGTACGACAACGCGCCCACCTGTCATATATTCACAACCATGATCTCCCACACCCTCAACAACAGCTGTTGCCCCGCTGTTACGAACAGCGAATCGTTCCCCAGCTTGCCCGGCAAAAAATGCTTCTCCCGCTGTTGCGCCATACAATGCCACATTGCCGATTAAGATATTCTCATGCGCAATAAAAGAGGATGCCGAAGGTGCAAAAATAGCAATGCGTCCTCCCGATAGCCCTTTACCCACATAATCATTGGCATCACCGCACAGAAAAAGCGTCATTCCTCTCGGAAGAAAAGCTCCAAAACTTTGACCAGCTGACCCTTCAAAATGAAACTCTATCGTATCATCAGGTAACCCCTTAGCACCGTAACGTCTCGTCACCAAACTCCCCAAATGTGTGCCTGTCACACGATTGGTATTTCGAATGGGAAAACTTGCTGTTACTTTATCACCCGATTCAAGAGCAGATTTCGCCGCAGCGACGAGGGACGTTGCGTCTAACGTTTGCTCAATACCGTGATTCTGATCGATCTGTTTAAATCGTGCTACATCGTCTTTCGCCTTGGGCTGATATAACAACTTCGATAAGTCGATTCCTTGCACCTTACTTGTCTTAAGCTCATCAGACATCGTCAGCAAATCTGTTCTACCAACCATGTCCTCCATAGTTTTTAGCCCTAACCGTGCCATAATCTCGCGTAATTCTTGTGCTACAAAGCGCATGAAATGCTCGACATATTCGGGCTTTCCCGTAAAGTTTTTTCGTAAAAGAGGATTTTGCGTGGCGATGCCAACAGGACAAGTGTCGAGATGACATACACGCATCATCACACACCCAAGCGTGATCAAAGGCGCTGTAGCAAAACCAAATTCTTCGGCACCAAGTAAAGCGGCAATAGCAACATCTCGACCCGTCATCAATTTGCCATCCGTTTCAACGACGATACGATCACGCAATTTATTTAAGAGAAGTGTTTGATGTGTCTCAGCAAGACCGAGTTCCCATGGTAATCCAGCATATTGAATACTCGTCTCAGGAGACGCTCCCGTGCCACCATCATAGCCACTTACAAGCACAACGTCAGCCTTGCCTTTGGCAACCCCAGCTGCGATCGTGCCGACACCGACTTCCGACACAAGCTTAACGCTAATACGGGCAGATGAATTGGCATTTTTTAAATCATGAATAAGTTCGGATAAATCTTCAATCGAATAAATATCATGGTGCGGTGGAGGAGAGATTAATCCCACACCAGGCGTAGAGTGCCGCACTTCAGCCACCCAAGGATACACTTTCTTGCCAGGCAATTGCCCACCTTCACCAGGTTTTGCTCCCTGTGCCATCTTGATTTGAATTTCATCGGCATTAACAAGATAATGACTTGTCACGCCAAAGCGCCCCGAGGCTACCTGTTTGATCGCACTCCGCCGTGAATCACCATTAGCATCCGTAACAAAACGCGCGGGATCTTCACCGCCTTCCCCGGTGTTACTTTTGCCACCTAAGCGGTTCATGGCGATCGCTAAACTTTCATGCGCTTCTTGACTAATCGATCCAAACGACATGGCACCTGTCTTGAATCGTTTAACAAGGCTGTCAACAGACTCAACTTCATCAATAGATACTGGTTCGCCATCGTTCACAAAGTTCAGCAAGCCACGCAAGTTTTTCATTGTGCGCGTATGATCATTCATCATGCGTGAATATTGTTTGAATAAGTCATAATTTCCTTGCCGACATGACTGTTGTAACAAATGAATCGATTCCGGGTGATAGAGATGCTCTTCTCCATCCTTGCGCCATTGAATTTTCCCGCCCGAAGGTAGTTCCCGCGAGGAGGACCGATCAGTAGAGAAGGCCAATGCGTGTCGTGCTAAAGAGTCTTTAGCAATGTCTTCAAGATCAATTCCTTCGATACGTGTCGGCGTCCAAGTAAAATACTTAGCTACAACGGACTCTTTGATACCTACAGCTTCAAAAATTTGCGCACCATGATAACTTTGGATGGTGGATATGCCCATTTTGGATAAAACTTTAATAACCCCTTTGGTTGCAGCCTTTACATACCGCGCCACAGCCTCATGGTGCAACATATTGGGCAAGATACCCTGGCGAATCATATCATCAAGCGTCTCAAGAGCTAAGTAAGGATTAATAGCACTAGCTCCGTACCCGATTAGTAGAGCAAAATGGTGTACCTCTCGTGGTTCACCAGACTCAATTACGAGAGCCACTTTCGTGCGCGTCCCTTGACGAATAAGATGATGGTGTAATCCCGAAACCGCAAGTAAAGCAGGAATGGGAGCCAGATTCCGATCAAAACCACGATCTGATAACACCAGTACATGAGCGCCTTGCGCTATCGCCTTATCAGCGTGTACAAACATCTCTTCAAGTGCATCTTCTAAACCTTTTTCACCTTGAGAAACAAGAAATAACGTCTTTAATACAGCTGATTTCCATCCATCATGCTGCAAGTGAAGCAGTTTAGCAAACTCTTCATTCGTCAAAATTGGTGTCTTCACTTCAATTTGTCGACAGCTTTCTGGATCAGGTTCAAGTAGATTGCGTTCTGGACCCAAGGCCGTTGTCGTCATTGTGACAATTTCTTCACGAATGGAGTCAATCGGGGGATTGGTCACTTGAGCAAAAAGTTGCTTAAAATAACTATAGAGTAATTGTGGACGATCAGATAACACCGAAAGCGGCGTATCTACTCCCATGGATCCAAGAGGATCCACGCCGTCTTGCGCCATCGGCTTAAGCATGCGTTGAATTTCCTCATACGTATACCCAAAAGCGAGTTGCCTCGTTCGCATCGTGGCATGATCCACAGGATGCACATGGGGAGGCTCAGGCAACTTCTGCAAACTAATTAAGTGCTCATCAAGCCATGCACGATAAGGATGTTCATTGGCAACTTGTTCTTTAATCTCATCATCACTCACGATGCGCCCTTGTTCCGTATCAATCAGCAGCATACGCCCTGGGCGCAAACGTTCTTTTTGCACGATATCAGACGGATCTATATCAAGGACGCCCACTTCCGAGGCTAGTACAATACGATCGTCTTTCGTCACATAGTACCGTGCTGGACGAAGCCCATTTCGATCAAGCAAAGCTGCTATCTGTGTGCCATTGGTATAGACCATCGCAGCGGGACCATCCCAAGGTTCCATTAAGCAACTATGGTATTCGTAGAATGCTTTTTTTGCAGCACTCATCGTCTCATGATTTGACCATGGCTCAGGAATCATCATCATCGCAGCATGAGGTAGACTCCTACCTGCCATGACAAGTAACTCAAGAACATTATCAAACATGGATGAATCGCTGCCCTCCTGATCGATTACCGGGAGAACTTTTTTGATGTCCTCGCCAAACAAGGATGACGCAAACATCGATTGTCTCGCATGCATCCAGTTCACATTGCCCCGCAGGGTATTGATCTCGCCATTGTGAATCAGGTAGCGATAAGGATGTGCTCGTTCCCAACTTGGAAATGTATTGGTACTAAACCGGGAGTGCACCAAGGCTAAGGCTGTCGTTACTTTCTCATTTTGCAAATCCGTGTAATATTCGCTCAATTGTTCCGTAGTTAACATACCTTTATAGACGATAGTGCGCGAAGACAAACTGCACACATAAAACGAACGACCATCCGGCATACCTGACAAGCGCAATGTTTTTTCCATGCGTTTACGAATCACATAAAGTTTTCGTTCAAATGCATCTTGATCAGGGACATTATCCCCTTTTGCAATAAACACCTGACATACTTTAGGTTCCACTGCTTTCGATGTATCGCCCAACATGTGATTATCTGTCGGTACATCGCGCCATCCAATAAGAACCTGTCCCTCATCCTTAATGGTCTGTTCAAACAGTTTTATAAATTCATTTCTCTTAAAAGAGTCCTGAGGGAAAAACACCATCCCTACACCATAGGATCCTGCTATAGGCAAATTCGGCATAATAGAGGCACAGGTTTCTTGAAAGAAAGTATCAGGGATCTGAAATAAGATCCCTGCACCATCGCCTGAATTCACTTCACTACCTTGAGCGCCTCGATGATCAAGATTTTGTAAAACCGTAAGGGCATCTTGCAAAATCCGATGGCTTTTTTGTCCTTTGATGTGAGCAACAAATCCGATCCCACAAGCATCATGCTCAAATTGCGGGTCGTATAACCCCTGTCGCGTAGGCAATCCTTTCATCGTCATCTCTCCATTTCCTCTCTCTGTAAAAACTCACTTTCTCGTATTTTCATACAGAATTATGAGATAATATTCTGAATGATACCATTCCTTCTCCCCAAGATCAATTCATATTCTCATTTCTTTGACAATTCCACTGTCTTTCGGGATAACGCAGATGCATAGGCAGCAACGTTGATGTTTGTCAGCATCAGCATATCCTGATCGGTAATCCGAGGTGTCATTTTTCCAGCAATCGCTTGAATCCATTGTTCCATTGGCGTCATATCACTTTGCAAGAGCGTGACATCTTCCCATTCCTTCGTATACGGTTCACCTTGATCTGCTCGACGCAAGCTCACACGATCATCGACAGCTAAGATCGTACCTAACGTACCGTATAACTCTAACTCAAACGGCCCAGCTTTTGAAACAAATCCCGTTTCGAGAACCCCAGTGGCCCCTGTAGCATATTGCACCGTAACAATCGCGTGGTCCTCAACAGAATGTTTTGTCAAATAACTAAACGTTGCTGATACTGCTACAGCTTGACCTGCTAAACGATTGGTCAGATAAATCGGATGCGCCCCGAGATCAATCAATGCCCCGCCACCAGTAGGTTCCACTTCAAAAAACTCTTCTTTTAACCAGCCTGTTCTTTCTGGACTAGTAGGCAGTGCCCCATCATGGGCCACACGGCAGCGAATATGTGTCAAGTCCCCAATCTTACCTTCATCAAGTAGATGTTGCACGGTAAGATAGGGAGACTCCGTTAAACGAGGCAAAGAGAGCATTAACTGAACGCCTTGGTCACGAGCAAGTTGTATCAAATATTCGCAGTCATTATTCGTGAGCGCTAACACTTTTTCCGAAAATACATGCTTCTGATGCAGAATCGCCTGCGAAATAATGGTTAGATGCATAGAAGTTGCCGTGGTGACAATAACCGCATCAATTTCGGAATTATGTAGTACATCATCCAAACCATCCACAAAAGGTACGTGCCATTGATTTGCAAATTCACGTCCACGTTCAACAACCTCATCCCATACGGCGACAAGTTCAATACCATTTCGCTCAGTAGCTTCTCTCGCGTAATCTTTTGCATGTACATGCCAACTGCTAAGCAGGGCCACTCTCAACATGTCTGTCTCTCCCTTTGCAGCCAAAAAAGCGCTTGAATCAAGGCTGCCTGCGTTAATTGTCCATTATGAGGACTATGCTAACACATTTACAGCAGCTTGAAAGCGCCTAACCCTGCTATTTAGCTAGTACTTTATTTGTAGGAAAACAACGAAACAATTTCCGCAGAGAGCAGTGGTTTTGACAGCAGGAATCCTTGCATTTCATCACAACGACGTTCAAAAAGAAACTGCTTTTGTTCTTCTGTCTCTACGCCTTCAGCGATGACCTTTAAGCGCAAACTATGACCCATACTAATGATCGCTGTCGCAATCTCGGCATTATCCGAGTCCCAAGTCAAGTCACGAATAAAAGACTGATCAATTTTTAAGCGATCCACAGGAAACCGTTTTAAGTAACTTAGCGATGAGTACCCCGTTCCAAAGTCATCAATCGAAATTTGCACACCCATCGACTTAATCTTGTATAACATTTGCACGATCGATTCTGTGTTTTGTATCAATAAACTTTCAGTAATCTCGAGTTCAAGCAATCGTCCTTCAAGACCTGTCTCACGTAAAATTCGTTCTACCGTATCGGTTAAGTCGGAAGACAAGAATTGCCTAGCGGATATATTCACAGCAATACATATCGGTTCATAGCCAGCCACTTGCCACGCACGACTTTGTTCACATGCCGAGCGCAACACATATTCACCAATCGGAACAATCAATCCCGTTTCTTCTGCAAGCGGGATAAATTCGGCAGGAGATACATGACCGAGTTCCCGGCTATTCCATCGCAATAATGCCTCAAGGCCAACAATGTGACCTGTTTTCAAATCGACTTTAGGCTGATAGACCAAGTACAATTCTTCTTGCTCTAAAGCGCGCCGCAAAGCACGCTCTAAAACAACTTGCTTCGTGGCCGTCCCAGTACTATTCATCACCACATTGTAAAATTGATAATTATTCTTTCCAATGCACTTAGCTTGGTACATCGCCATATCAGCATTGCGAAACAATGTCACAGCATCCTTCCCATCATCAGGAAACAAGCTGATGCCGATACTTGCTGTCATGAAGATCTCCTCATCATGTACGATAAAAGGAATATTGGTTAAGGAGTCCATGACACGACGAACCACCGCCATGACTTCAGCACGCTGGCTTACATGTGGCAAAATTATCGTAAATTCATCGCCACCTACACGTGCGATGATGACATCATCAGCCACGGTGTTTGATAATCTTTCACAGACACGAAGCAATAACTGATCGCCCACTTCATGGCCAAAGGAATCATTGATCATTTTAAATCGATCAAGATCAAGAAAGAGCGTAGCCACCATCCATGTCTTATCCGTACATGCCATCACAGCGGCAGCTAATCTTTCCTGGAACAATCGGCGATTAGGCAACCCTGTCAAGGAATCGTAGTTCAACATATAGTTCAAAGCACGCTCTGAAATATCCCGCGCCATGACCAAAGTAGCTACTCCGTCGTCAACAGGAACGCGAATCGATTTCACTTCGACATCAATAACCTTCCCATCAAGCCGAATGAAACGCTCATGATGAGGAGTTGTCTTATCACCAACATGTTGAAGCGCTTGCAACCGTTGCAAGATTACTTCATGATCTCCACGATGCAGTCGCTTTATAAAAGGTTGATCAAGAAGATCGTTTTGAGAAGATGCGCCAAACATAGCGACACCCGCGGGATTAATATAAGCCTGAAATATTCATGGTGTGATCGTGGAGGGGCTAAAGAACTAAGCAGCGCAAGGTTCTATGGGGATTTGACGATTCACCCAAAAAGTGAAGTGAT
>JAKADA010000082.1 GCA_021820975.1 Bacillota bacterium | reverse complement strand
CTGACTGGTCTCCTCAACTCATTACGCAAAGTATTGAGCGCAGCTTGCAACGTTTGCGTACGGATTATGTTGACGTTGTGCATCTTCATAGCTGTTCAAAAGAAATTTTGCAACAAGGCGAAGTAATCGAGGCTTTGCAAAAAGCTAAGCAGGAAGGTAAAACGCGATTTATCGGTTATAGCGGGGATGGGCAAGCAGCCAAATACGCAGTTGAAATAGGTGTCTTCGATAGTCTCGAAACGTCCATTAACATCGCAGATCAAGAAGCTATTGAGTTAACGTTACCTACTGCCGTTAAGCAAGGTATGGGCATTATCGCCAAACGGCCCATCGCCAATGCGGCCTGGTTATTTTCTAAGGACACAGTGAATGAGTACAGCAGACCCTATTATGATCGACTACAAACTTTGCAATATGATTTCCTAAAGTCATCCGCACAAGATGCGGTCGCCACGGCACTTCGCTTTACATTAAAGGTTCCTGGTGTATGTACTGCGATTGTAGGAACAAAAAATCCACAGCGCTATGAAGAAAACGCCAGCATGATCCTAGGGGAACCGATGAGTGATGAACAATTTCATACCATTCGCTCACGCTTTCAAGCCGTTGCAGACACTACTTGGGTTGGCCAAATCTGATCGTACAAATTCAGCCCCGCCTTATGCGGGGCTGTTTTTTGATTAATCGTTGCAATACGATCATCAGCGTACCGAGAAGAATCCAAAACATATAGGTTTGTAACAAAAATCCATCAGGCAGATGGTTAGTAAGGACATTGATAACAAGTGTCGCAGGCATCGACAAAAACGCTAGTATAACGAAAAGCAAAAACCAGAGTAGACCTGACGATCGCCTTACCGTAAGATCGCTCATCATCGCTAACAAAGCAGGCACTAAAAAAAGCAGATGCATCCCTTCGACAAGCGGGGAAAAAAGCAACAAAGCTAGACTCGATAAGCCGATATCCAAAGCAATGTTTTCTTTTGTACGTAAGACTACATAAAATACGATCATCAGCATAACCGCGATGAATCCGTAAAAGATATCATGCTGCTGAAGATTCGACCACGTCAATATATGGTGTTTTTGCAAAAGACCCATAATACCAAGCAAAGATTCATTATAGGGTGCTGGGCCATTTTTCATACTCGTTGTACCAAAAGAAACAAAGTGGAGCAAATAGTAACGGATAGCTCCAACTCCTACAAAAAGTTCTGTGATCAGGCTAAGTAGGCCTACGGTAATCATCGCCATAAGACTTGCTTTCCACTTTTTGCGCATGATCAAGTAAGCTAAAATAGCGATTGGTGTCACCTTAAATACGATAGCGAGTCCTAAAGGTACACCTGCCCAAGCAGACTTACGGTGATAAAGAAGGTAATACGTTATGGCGATACAAGCAAATAAAATGCTGTTAACATTGCCTACACTCAGGTCAATCACAAAAGGCATTAAGGTTGTTAAAAAAAGTACGGCAATCATACTACCTTGAATACCCATGCGGATAGATACTGTCTTCCATAGAAGATACAACCCGACTACATAGAGTAGTAAAGAGATCACAAACCACACATTCGCCGATATGTTAAATGGTAACAAACCTAGCCACGCCCAAAACACAGCAAATTGCGGTGGATATACATATTGGTTGTAAGGTGTTATCGGAAAATGACGATAGGATAAAGCAAGTTTTTGCCTACTCATGTCATAGAGTTGTGTAATATGTGTATGGTGCCACACAGTTTGAAATGCGTAATAAAAAAAGGCATAGTCATAATGTAAAAAGTGGATATGTTGAAGCCCTACAAACTCAACATAGATTGAATACCCTATAAACACACCGCACATCGCAAAAGCAACGCCAAACAGCCATCTCATTGGCGATTGACGAAGAGATCTCCACACAAGCTTTCCTCCACATCCAAAGGCTATGTTACCATTCCTTTTCTGTATCAATGTACCATGGAAACGATGAAAAACAGCCCAATATTCGCTTAGAGTTTGATGAAAGTTTACATAGAAAAAGGACCAAAGGGGCTATTTCTTGCACCCTTGGTCCTTTTATCAAAAAAAATTTTCTTACAAACGCCCTCCACGCTGTTGTTGCTCCGCTGCCTGATCGTAGGGATACGTTACAGGCATACGACTTGCTTCATCAAGTCGCGCGATTTGTTTTGCGGTTAATACCCATCCTGACCCACCCAAGTTATCCTCCAACTGTTGCATCGTCCGTGCACCAATGATCGGTGCCGTCACTGCTTGACGTTGTAACACCCAATTAAGAGCGGTTTGCGCCGGTGTCTTCTCGACCTCGCGAGAAACTTCCATCAAGACATCGATGACACCCCATGTGTACTCATTATCATAGCGGCTCCACGCTTCGCCCCAACCCTGTTTTTGTGCCTCAGCCACACGCGTATTCTCTGGCGCCTGCGTCATACCACGATGAAACTTTCCACTTAGCCAACCGCCACGAAGCGGGCTCCAAGGGATAACACCTAACCCCTCTTGCTCGCACAGCGGTAGAAGTTCATACTCTGTGGCTCGACATAAAAGGTTGTACTGAGGTTGCAAGCAAGAAAATGCCTCAAAGCCGTGTTGGCGACTTGTATAAATTGCCTTTTGTAGTTGCCATGCGCGAAAATTACTAGCACCAATGTAACGTACCAATCCCCGTTCTACCAAGGTCGAAAGGGTGCTTAGTGTTTCTTCAAGTGGAGTCAAGGGATCCCAAGCATGCACTTGATAGAGATCGATATAATCCGTCCCTAATCTCTTTAAACTAGCCTCAACTCCTGCCATGATATGTTTTCTGCTCAGACCAACATCATTTGGTCCATCGCCCATACCAAAACGCACTTTCGTTGCAATCACCAAATCATCGCGGTTTTTGGTTTTTAACCACCGTCCTACAATCTCTTCAGAGATACCGCGCGAATAAACATCCGCTGTATCAATGAAATTTCCACCAGCTTCCACAAAACGATCAAGAATAGCAAAACTATCTTTTTCGCTTGTTTCTCGACCGAACGTCATAGCACCTAAGCACAAATCACTAACTTTTAGTCCTGTTTTCCCGAGCAATCGATTATTCATGATAAAGTCCCCCTCAGTTGACGTACATTCGCCAAGTATGTTGCGGTTTCCATCCAAGTATCATTTTTGCCTTTTTATTACTAAGTAATGTCTCATATCCAGATAATTCCTCACGAAAATCGCTTACATTTGGGTATTGACTAGCCATAAGTTCACGACTTAACACATCCATGCTACTATCATCAGCGGCAATATTAAGTGCTACATACCCTAGGCTTTCCTTCTCAATAGCAAGTCTGCATGCTGTTGCCGCATCCCTTGTATCGATATAACTCCACAAAATCCTGTCTCTTTCCTTTGGATCGTGATAAAAGGAAGGGAAGTTTTTATACATCTCCGGTGCAATGACATTACCTAAGCGTAAGGCAACAACTTGCATCCCTGATTTACGATGAAACATTAAGCCCGTCTGTTCATTAACAATTTTCGATAATCCATAGCTGTCCTGTGGCCGTTGCGGATGCTCTTCGTCAATCGGCACATAGAGAGGAGTAAGACGGTTCAAAGCAAATACCAATCCGTAAGACGACTCACTTGATGCGATCACACTTTTTTTAATGCCTAGTGCACTTGCCGCCTCAAGCACGTTGTATGTAGATAAAACATTATTTTGAAATGTCACTTCATTCGGGTGAGAATACGCCACAGGAATTGCTGCTAAATGCACAACGGCGTCCGCCCCTTCGAGAACACCATAGACCTGACCGAGTTGCGTCAGATCCGTGATAACAGTCCGACAATCTGGTTTCATCGGAAGTTTCATATCCGCGTTGACCACATCATAACCATGCTCTACAAACTCACGCACGACAAAAGTCCCAAGAAGTCCTGAACCACCTGTCACGACAACCCTACTCAATACGCCACCCCCAAGCTATGATAACGAAAACATACCAGACAACTACATTGTATACCGCTTCCATTTTTAATTGAAGTAGTAAAAATTCTTTAACATAATCACATAGATGAAACCCACTTATCTTTTGTCATGTGATAATTCATGTTACAAT
>JAKADA010000034.1 GCA_021820975.1 Bacillota bacterium | reverse complement strand
GTATTGTTGTTGCCGACTAAGACTTGGCATGATGGTTTCGGTGGGAGGTACTTATACCGCTTACCACACGATGAGGAGGTTATTTTACCGTGGCAGGAAAGAAGTATGTAGAAGCGGCTAAACTTGTTGACCGCGATGCTGTCTATGATCCGCTCGATGCATTTGAATTAGTGAAAAAGACATCTACTGTTAAATTCGATGGTACTGTTGAAGTGGCTTTTCGCTTAGGCCTTGATCCTCGCAAAAACGATCAACAAATTCGCGGTGCAGTCGTATTGCCACATGGCACAGGCCGTTCTGTTCGCGTGATCGTATTTGCCCGCGGCGATAAAGCGAAAGAAGCAGAAGCTGCTGGGGCCGATGTGGTTGGAGATGATGATCTCATCAACCGTATTGCTGGCGGTTGGCTTGATTTTGACGCCGCGATTGCAACACCAGATATGATGGCAGCAGTAGGCCGTTTAGGACGTGTACTGGGTCCTCGCGGATTGATGCCAAACCCGAAGACGGGTACGGTTACGTTTGACGTTCGTCGTGCTGTTGAAGAAGTAAAAGCTGGAAAAGTTGAGTATCGCTTGGATAAAGGTGCTAACGTGCATTTGGTCCTAGGCAAGATCTCTTTTCCCGCCGAACACTTGATGGGGAATTTCCAAGCACTCTTAAGCGCAATTCAAAAAGCAAAACCAGCTGCTGCCAAAGGGCAATACATTCGTAATGTGACCGTCACAAGCACAATGGGTCCTGGCATTCGTGTCAACCTACAACGTTTGGCTGTGGGTGCTGTAGCAGAATAACGGTTTGCACTTCTCGATGTGTCATGGTATAGTAGTACAAGTTTTGTCGGACTGTAGACAGCAGGTGCCTTCGGGCTTAATGTATACCTGCCGAGGTTGACGACGTCCAAACGGATCGATGTCATCATCACCTTGCATTGGGATAACCAAGGGTCTTCGTCGACAAGCGAAGACCCTTTTAGTTGTGTTAGGAGGTGTACAGATGGGTGTACGCGAAGAGAAAGCGGCTTTAGTTGAAGAGGTAGCGCAAAAGTTTGCTGATAGTAAGAGTGTTATTGTTTCTGACTATCGTGGGCTCACCGTATCAGAAGTAACCGAGCTTCGTAAAAACTTGCGTGAAGCGGGTATCGAGTTTCGCGTATTGAAAAATACGTTAACTCGCCTTGCTACGGCAAAAGTGAATGCAGAAGGCTTGGATGAGTACTTGAAAGGTCCAACAGCACTTGCTTTTGGGTTTGAAGATGCTGTTGCACCGGCAAAGATTCTCAATGCTTTTGCTACCGGCCACAAAGCCTTAGAAATCAAAGGCGGTTTTGTTGAAGGCAAAGCAGTAGATGCTGATCGAGTTAAAGAGCTTGCCGCTCTGCCGTCTCGGGAAGGTCTCGTATCGATGTTGCTTAGCGTATTGCAAGCGCCGATGCGCAACTTTGCTTATGCAGTCAGCCAAGTGGGCGAACAAAAGGAATCCGCTGGCGTTTAAAGATCATAACACCTGTACAGGGTGAACACATGGTAAGGAACATGGATTAGGGAGGGTTTCTCGTGACGAAAGAAGAAATTATCGAAGCGATTAAAGGTATGACCGTTTTGGAATTGAACGATCTTGTGAAAGCTGTAGAAGAAGAATTTGGCGTAACGGCAGCAGCACCTATGATGATGGGCGGAGCTGGCGCAGCTGTTGCTGAAGCCGTTGTAGAACAAACCGAATTTGACGTCATTTTGACCGCTGCTGGCGGATCCAAAATCAACGTTATTAAAGTAGTTCGTGAAGTCACTGGCCTTGGCCTCAAAGAAGCAAAAGATCTCGTTGACAACGCACCAAAAGCGCTTAAAGAAAAAATCAGTAAAGAAGATGCGGAAGCGATTAAAGCGAAGATCGAAGAAGCTGGCGGAAGCGTCGAAGTTAAGTAAAGAAGTAGGCACGACAGTACATTGTCTTGGGGAGCGTCCTTCTTGGCGTCTCCCCTTTGCCTTGCCTAAAGGAGCGAAGAAGACTTGTGGATAAGCAAGAGCACTATTTTAGCGCAAAGCCAATAGCTAGGTCGAATCCCCAGATGATTGAATCGCGTGTGCGCGGGCAGGTCTTGCGTTTGCGAACGGACCATGGTGTGTTTAGCCGCACAAAGGTTGATCAAGGGTCGCTGTTGCTTGCCGATAGTGCTGTACTTCTGCCACACGCTCGCGTACTTGATTTGGGGTCGGGATATGGACCCGTGGGTATCGCCGTGGCTAAATCTGATCCGACGGTATCCGTTGTCATGGTGGATGTCAACGAACGAGCTCTTCAACTTGCGAAAGACAATGCAGAGCAAAATGGTGTTGCGACAAGAGTTGTTTTTGCATGCGGTGATGGTCTTAGTCACCTCGCGCATGACCGATATTTTGATGTCATTCTTTTTAATCCGCCGATCCGAGCGGGTAAAGAAACTATTTTTCGTCTCTATCGAGAAGCTGTGCAGCACTTGGATCGACAGGGGTCGCTTTTTGTTGTGATCCAGAAGAAACAAGGATTCGATTCAACAAAACGTTATTTACAAACTTTATGTGTTGACGTATCCGTGGTAGCAAAAGATCAAGGTTATCGCGTACTGCGGTGCCGTGATGTGCGTTTGCAGGTTGAAAATTCTGATTGACATTAGAGTTTGCGCGTGGTATTGTGTTTTAATGCGAAATGATATTGTGCGGACATATGCCCCGTCATTGAATATTTCGCGCCTTTTATGGCAATACAAGGATATTACGCGTCTTAGCAGCGGAGAAATGAGGTCAAGGTTGGCCCCGTTTTTCTTTGTTTTCGTTTCACGGAAGCCAGCAACTTGGTATGAGGGGTGACCGATTTGCAAGGACACGTAGAGCAGTACGGACGGCGCGCGCGCAGAACGTACTCCCGAGTGGCGGAAGTATTGGAGCTTCCGAATCTCATCGAGATTCAGCAGAAGTCGTACGAATGGTTTTTACGAGAAGGACTGCGGGAGATGTTTCAAGACATCTCGCCGATTCAAGATTTTACGGGTAACCTCGTGCTGGAGTTTATTGACTACAGCCTTGGCGATCCGAAGTATAGTGTTGACGAAAGTAAAGAGCGCGATGTAACCTTCGCTGCTCCACTTCGTGTTAAAGTTCGGTTACTTAACCGAGAGACGGGCGAAGTGAAAGAGCAGGAAGTTTTTATGGGTGATTTTCCGATTATGACGGAAACCGGCACGTTTATCATCAATGGCGCGGAACGCGTCATTGTCAGTCAGCTTGTGCGTTCACCAAGTGTGTATTTTAATGCCAAGATTGACAAAAACGGTAAACGTACGTATAGCGCCACGGTCATTCCGAACCGCGGAGCGTGGTTGGAACTTGAGACCGATGCCAAAGATATTATTTATGTGCGCATCGATCGTACGCGTAAGATTCCGGTGACGGTGTTGCTGCGTGCGCTCGGCTTTTCAAGTGACGCGGAAATTATCACGCTGTTTGGCGAAGATGATTATTTACGCAACTCACTTGAAAAGGATAATACGGATTCTACCGAGAAGGCCCTACAAGAGATTTATGAGCGTTTGCGGCCGGGAGAACCTCCTACGGCAGAAAATGCGCGTAATTTGTTGGCCTCACGGTTTTTTGATCCTAAACGGTATGACCTTGCTAACGTGGGTCGCTATAAGATTAACAAGAAATTACATTTGAAGAATCGACTGCTTAACCAGCGCTTGGCGGAAACCCTGATCGATCAAGAGACGGGCGAAGTCCTAGCTGAGGCGGGGCAACTGGTGGATCGTCGATTGCTTGACAAATTGATGCCGTATCTTGAAAACGGCTTGAACAGTCGTTCCTATCGCCTTGGCTCCACGTTAACGGATGACATGAATGTTCAAGTTCAGGAGATTCTTATTTTCAGCCAGCTGGAAGACGGCAAACCGATCAAAGTGATTGGAAACGGCTTGATTGATAAATCCATCAAGCACATTACACCTTCGGATATCATCTCGTCCATCAGCTATTTCATGGATCTACTTCATGGAGTGGGCGCGACGGATGACATCGACCATTTGGGCAACCGCCGTTTGCGTTCGGTTGGTGAACTTCTTCAGAATCAATTTCGCATTGGTTTATCGCGAATGGAACGTGTCGTGCGCGAACGGATGTCCATTCAAGATGCGAATGCAATCACACCACAGGCATTGATTAACATTCGTCCAGTAATTGCGGCGATTAAAGAGTTCTTTGGAAGCTCTCAATTGTCACAGTTTATGGATCAAACAAACCCACTTGCTGAATTGACGCATAAACGCAGACTTTCTGCGCTTGGCCCTGGGGGTCTTACTCGGGAACGTGCTGGATTTGAAGTTCGTGACGTTCACCCGTCTCACTACGGCCGCATGTGCCCGATCGAGACGCCGGAAGGTCCGAACATTGGATTAATCAACAGTTTGTCGAGTTTTGCACGGATCAATGAGTATGGGTTTATCGAAACGCCCTATCGTCGAATCGATCCTGATACGGGTGTGATCACAGATCACATTGACTATCTGACAGCTGATGAAGAGGATGCTTACGTGATTGGACAGGCGGTTGCAAAGCTCAATAAAGCTGGCGCATTTGCCGAAGATGAGCAGATTGTTCGCTACCGTGGAGATATTCTCACGATGCCTAAAGAACGTGTGGATTATACGGACGTTTCACCAAAACAGGTGGTATCTGTTGCTACCGCGATGATTCCCTTTTTGGAAAACGACGATGCAAACCGCGCTTTGATGGGTTCGAACATGCAACGTCAGGCTGTACCACTGCTTGTAACGGAAGCGCCGTACGTCGGGACCGGAATGGAATACAAGGCAGCTAAAGATTCCGGTGTCGCTATTGTGGCCAAGCGTTCAGGTGTTGTTGAACGGGTAACGGCGAATGAAATTTTAATTCGTACGGAACACGTTGTTGATGGACGAGTCGTGAAAGGTGATCTTGACCGCTATAAAGTGGCTAAGTTTATGCGTTCCAATCAAGGCACTTGTATCAATCAGCGCCCACTTGTGCGTTTTGGCGAGCATGTCAATCACGGTGATATCATCGCTGATGGACCCGCCACCGATCAAGGTGAACTTGCTTTAGGACGTAACATCCTCGTTGCTTTTATGACGTGGGAAGGGTACAACTACGAAGATGCTATTTTGCTTAGTGAAAAATTAGTTAAAGATGATGTCTATACCTCCATCCATATTGAAGAGTATGAGTGCGAGGCGCGCGATACGAAACTTGGCCCAGAAGAGATTACGCGTGATATCCCTAATGTGGGTGAAGATGCACTGCGTAACCTTGATGATCGAGGTATCATCCGTATCGGTGCGGAAATCTTCGCTGGAGATATCTTGGTCGGTAAAGTAACGCCAAAAGGTGTCACAGAACTTACCGCAGAAGAACGTCTTCTTCACGCTATCTTTGGTGAAAAAGCCCGCGAAGTTCGCGATACATCGCAACGTGTACCAAATGGCGGTGCGGGCATCGTGGTTGATGTTAAAGTCTTTACCCGTGAAAACGGTGATGAACTACCACCTGGTGTCAATGAACTTGTGCGCGTCTATATTGCACAAAAGCGTAAAATTTCCGAAGGCGACAAAATGGCTGGACGTCATGGTAACAAAGGTGTCGTCGCACGCATCATGCCGGAAGAAGATATGCCGTTTTTACCCGATGGTACGCCTGTCAACGTCGTCTTGAACCCATTAGGTGTGCCATCTCGGATGAATATCGGGCAAGTGCTCGAAACTCACCTTGGTATGGCAGCAAAAGCTCTTGGCATTCATGTGGCAACGCCAGTTTTCGATGGCGCACACGAAAATGACGTCTTTGATGCTTTAGAAGAAGCGGGTCTTGCTCGCGACGGTAAAACGGTTCTGTATGATGGACGCACTGGTGAACGCTTTGATGGTCGCGTTACCGTAGGTTATGTGTACATGCTGAAACTTCACCATCTTGTTGACGATAAAATTCATGCCCGTTCCACGGGTCCTTACTCCTTGGTTACTCAGCAACCTCTTGGTGGTAAGGCACAATTTGGCGGACAACGCTTTGGTGAGATGGAAGTGTGGGCACTTGAAGCATATGGTGCTGCCTACACGTTGCAAGAAATTTTGACTGTTAAATCCGATGATGTTGTTGGTCGTGTCAAAACATATGAATCGATCGTCAAAGGTGAGAATGTTCCGGAACCTGGTGTTCCTGAATCCTTCAAAGTGCTTATCAAAGAGTTGCAAAGTCTTGGTCTAGACGTGAAGATTCTTGCCGGAGACGAGCAGGAGATCGCCATGAAAGAAAGCGATGATGATGACGATACTACCGAGAAACTCAACTTTAGCTTGGAGATGCGAGAGGTCGGCGAAGATTAAGAGGGAGGGACCTTTTTGCTAGATGTCAATAACTTTGAATTTATGAAGATCGGTCTTGCCTCGCCGGAAAAGATCCGCTCCTGGTCGCATGGTGAAGTAAAAAAACCGGAAACCATCAACTACCGAACGCTAAAGCCGGAAAAAGAAGGTCTCTTTTGCGAGAAGATCTTTGGCCCGACGCGTGATTGGGAGTGCCATTGCGGTAAATACAAACGCGTTCGCTATAAAGGTGTTGTATGTGACCGATGCGGCGTGGAAGTGACACGAGCCAAGGTTCGCCGTGAACGGATGGGTCACATTGAATTGGCGGCTCCTGTCAGTCACATCTGGTATTTCAAAGGGATCCCGAGTCGTATGGGGCTTGTTCTTGACATGTCTCCACGCTCTCTTGAAGAAGTGATCTATTTCGCATCTTACGTTGTCACTGATCCTGGGGACACACCGCTTGATAAAAAGCAACTGCTGACGGAAAAGGAATACCGTAGTTATCGTGAAAAATACGGTTTGGCTTTTGAAGCGGGCATGGGTGCGGAAGCAATTAAGAAACTCTTGCTTGCTATTGACTTGGACCGCGAGATTGATCAATTGCGTGAGGAATTGCGCTCTGTTCAAGGTCAACGCCGTAATCGCGCGATTAAACGTCTTGAAGTCTTGGACGCTTTCAAACAATCAGGCAACGAACCAAGCTGGATGATTCTTGATGCGCTTCCGGTAATCCCGCCGGATTTACGTCCGATGGTGCAGTTAGATGGTGGGCGTTTTGCGACGTCTGACTTAAACGACTTGTATCGTCGTGTAATTAACCGTAATAACCGTTTAAAAAAACTCCTTGACCTCGGTGCACCTGATATTATCGTGCAAAACGAGAAGCGAATGCTGCAAGAAGCTGTTGATGCTTTGATCGATAACGGACGCCGTGGTCGTCCTGTTACGGGACCTGGCAATCGTCCATTGAAGTCACTGTCTCATATGCTAAAAGGTAAACAAGGTCGCTTCCGTCAGAACCTGCTTGGTAAACGGGTCGACTATTCGGGTCGTTCAGTTATCGTCGTAGGGCCTGAACTCAAAATGTATCAATGCGGTTTGCCTAAAGAGATGGCGCTCGAATTATTTAAACCTTTTGTTATGAAAGAACTCGTTGCGCAAGGGCTCGCTCATAATATAAAGAGTGCTAAGCGTAAAGTTGAACGCATTTCGCCTGAAGTCTGGGATGTGCTTGAACAAGTGATTACGGAGCATCCGGTGTTGCTTAATCGTGCACCAACGTTGCACCGCCTTGGTATTCAAGCGTTTGAACCCATCCTTGTGGCCGGTCGTGCGATTAAATTGCATCCACTTGTGTGTACAGCGTACAACGCCGACTTTGATGGTGACCAAATGGCTGTGCACGTACCATTAGCTGCTGAAGCTCAGGCTGAAGCGCGTTTGCTGATGCTCGCCGCACACAATATTTTAAACCCGAAAGACGGTAAACCTGTTGTTACACCAACGCAAGACATGGTGCTTGGATCGTATTATTTGACGATCGAACGTGAAGGAGATCTAGGTGAAGGACGTGTATTTTCGACACCTGATGAAGCGGTTCTTGCTTATAGCAACAATCAAGTCACGTTGCATTCACGCATTGTCTTACCGACTCGGACGATTGGAAAAACATCATTTACACCAGCACAAAATGATGCGTTGTTTATCACGACGGTAGGTAAGTTGTTGTTCAATGAGATTTTCCCAGTGGACTTCCCGTTCATTAACGTGGCGGATCGCAAGAATCTGTTACATGGTACGCCAGATGACTACTTCATCTTTGAACGCGGTGCAAACGTTGTGGAACGCGTGCTTGCCCTGCCGTATAAAGGCGCTGTGGTGAAGTCGTTCTTAGGAACGATCATTGGAGAATGCTTTAGTCGGTATGGAACGACCCAGACAGCGGAAATTCTTGACCGTGTTAAGCGTCTAGGCTTTCGCTTTTCGACGCGTGCAGGTATTACGATCAGCGTAGCTGATATCTATGTGCCTGGACAAAAGCAAGTCATTTTACAAGAAGCTGAACAAAAAGAAGATAAAGTGCTTGTTCAATTTCGCCGCGGTTTAATTACGGAAGAAGAGCGTTATAATCGATTCATCAGTATCTGGAGCGATGCGAAAGATCAACTAACCAATACTTTGATGGATTCATTGGATCGTTTCAATCCAATTTATATGATGGCAAATTCCGGTGCTCGTGGATCTGTATCACAGATTACGCAGTTAGCTGGTATGCGTGGCCTGATGGCCAACCCATCTGGTCGTATCATTGAATTGCCGATTAAATCGAACTTTCGTGAAGGCTTGTCGGTACTTGAGTACTTTATCTCGACGCATGGCGCTCGTAAAGGATTGGCTGATACAGCTTTACGGACGGCTGACTCAGGTTATTTGACTCGTCGTCTTGTTGATGTAGCGCAGGACACCATCGTACGTGAACTGGATTGCGGTACAGATCGCGGAATTGTCGTGGATGAAATGCGCGATGGTCGTGAAATCATTGAAGATCTTTATGATCGTATCGTGGGTCGCGTAGCATTTCATGATGTGAAGCATCCGCAAACAGGCGAAGTCATAGTTGCAAAAAACGAATTAATTGATGAGGCGGCAGCCCGACTCCTCTTGGATGTAGGTATTACCCGCGTCAACATTCGTTCCGTACTAACCTGTCATACGCACCACGGCGTTTGCATTCGTTGCTATGGCCGCAATCTTGCGACAGGTAAAATGGTTGATATTGGAGAGGCTGTAGGTATTATCGCAGCGCAATCGATCGGTGAACCTGGCACGCAGTTAACGATGCGTACCTTCCACACGGGCGGTGTTGCTGGCGATGACATCACACAAGGTTTGCCGCGTATTCAAGAATTATTTGAGGCTCGAAACCCGAAAGGGCAAGCGACAATTACGGAGATTTCCGGAACCGTCACAGAAATTCGCGAAGTAAAAGACAAACGCGAAGTTGAAGTGAATGGGGAAGCGGAGTCTAAGGTGTATACCATTCCTTTTGGTTCCCGAATCCGTGTCACCAAAGGCACCAAATTGGAAGCTGGCGATGAACTCACCGAAGGTTCCGTGGATCCAAAGGAAATGTTGCGTGTTAAAGGTTTACGCGGCGTGCAGAATTATCTACTTCGCGAAGTGCAACGCGTCTATCGTTTGCAAGGCGTCGATATCAACGACAAACACGTTGAAGTCATGGTCAGGCAAATGATGCGCAAAGTGCGCATTGTCGATAGTGGATCGACTGATCTTTTACCAGGCACGTATGTCGAATTGTTTGATTATGAATTAGCAAACAAAAAGGCTTTGTTGTCCGGTGGAGAACCCGCGGTAGCTCGTGCCGCCTTGTTAGGTATCACGAAAGCATCGCTTGAGACAGATTCCTTCCTTTCAGCCGCTTCATTTCAAGAAACGACACGTGTTCTTACAGAGGCTGCCATTAAAGGTAAAGTGGATCGCTTAATCGGTCTTAAGGAAAATGTTATTATCGGTAAACTGATTCCGGCAGGAACAGGTATGGCTCGTTATCGCAACATCCGGTTGATCGACACATTAGAAGAACCTGATGAGACGTTAGATGAAGGCAACGTTCAGGATTCGGATGACGTGTTGGCACCTGTAGGTAGCGATACTGTCGAATAAAAAGCAAGTCATCAGAGGTGTTGCACAATGTCGTGCAACACCTCTTTGCTATGTGGGCTCATCGTATGGACTTGACAATGGTATTCCTTACATGATAGTATCCATCAGTGTGCCGATTACTTTCGTGCTGTATTTCGCCGAAAAATGAACCACCAGGATCTGTGGTCTTGTATAAAGTTATTCGCGTGTAGCTAGCAGAAAGCGGCTAACTCGCCGGAAGGAGGTGCATCTCGTGCCGACAATTAATCAATTAGTTCGTAAGGGCCGTATGGCCATTAAGGAGAAGTCTGGTGCTCCTGCGTTGCAAAAGGGCTTAAACAGTTTGCACAAAGAGCAAACCGATATCCCTTCACCGCAAAAGCGCGGTGTTTGCACTCGGGTAGGTACATTGACACCGAAAAAACCTAACTCAGCATTACGGAAATACGCTCGTGTTCGTTTGACCAATGGAATCGAAGTAACTGCTTATATTCCAGGTATTGGGCATAACCTGCAGGAGCACTCCGTGGTTCTCGTTCGCGGTGGTCGTGTTAAGGACTTGCCAGGTGTACGTTACCACATCGTTCGCGGTGCGTTAGATACCGCTGGCGTAAAAGATCGACAACAAGCTCGTTCAAAATACGGAGCAAAACGTCCGAAACAGAAAAAATAAATGGTTGGTAACAGCCTTTATTGAAATAAGAAAGGAGGTCGCGATATGCCAAGGAAAGGCCCAGTAACACGTCGGGACGTAATGCCCGATCCGATATTTACAAGCAAAAACGTGACCCGCCTGATCAACAAAGTCATGCTCGATGGTAAGCGTGGCATTGCCCAACGTGTTGTCTATGACGCGTTTGAAACTGTGCGTGAACGTTCGGGAAAAGATCCCCTTGAAGTGTTTGATACGGCAATGAAAAACATCATGCCGATGCTTGAAGTGAAAGCACGCCGTGTGGGTGGTTCGAACTATCAAGTACCTGTTGAAGTGCGTCCGGAACGACGCAACACATTAGGCATTCGCTGGCTCGTGACGTATGCACGTCAACGCCACGAAAAAGATATGAACGATCGTTTAGCCAATGAAATTCTTGATGCAGCAAACAATGCTGGCGGCGCCGTGAAAAAACGTGAAGATACACACCGTATGGCCGAAGCTAACAAAGCGTTTGCACATTATCGTTGGTAGGACAAGGGTGAATATTATTTAGAAGACGTAAGAAAGGAGGAGACGACGAATGGCCAGACAATTCCCACTTAATAAGACTCGCAACATCGGTATCATGGCACACATTGATGCGGGTAAAACGACGACAACGGAACGGATTTTGTTTTACACAGGACGCGTGCATAAGATTGGTGAAGTGCACGAAGGTGCTGCGACCATGGACTGGATGGTACAGGAGCAAGAACGTGGAATCACGATTACTTCTGCTGCTACAACAGCACAATGGAAAGGGCACCGTATCAACATCATTGATACGCCCGGTCACGTCGACTTCACCGTCGAAGTAGAGCGTTCTTTACGCGTGCTCGATGGCGCGGTAGCTGTCTTTGATGCTAAAGGCGGTGTGGAACCCCAATCCGAAACGGTATGGCGGCAAGCTGATAAATATCAGGTGCCAAGAATAGCGTATGTTAACAAAATGGATATCATTGGCGCCGACTTCTATAGCTGCGTCGACCAAATCCGTAACAGACTCAAATCAAACCCGGTCGCGATTCAACTTCCCATTGGTGCGGAGGATCATTTTCTCGGTGTTATCGATTTGGTGGAAAATCACGCCATTGTTTACACGGATGATCTTGGAACAACATCAGAAGCCCGTGATATTCCTGAAGAGTATCGTGAGCGTGTCGCTGAATTTCGTGTGCAGCTTCTCGAAGCTGTTGCCGAAGTGGATGATGAGTTGATGAATAAATACCTTGAAGGTGAAGAACTCACCGTCGAGGAGATCAAAAGGGCGCTTCGTAAAGGTACGGTATCGTCGATGCTCGTCCCTGTTTTATGCGGATCTTCCTATCGTAATAAAGGTGTTCAACCGATGCTTGATGCCGTGGTCGATTACCTGCCATCACCGCTTGACATTCCGCCTGTGCGGGGTACGACGGAAGACGGTGTGGAAACGGAACGTCATTCTGATGATTCAACGCCGTTTTCAGCACTTGCATTTAAGATTATGACTGACCCATTCGTGGGTAAACTTGCCTTTTTCCGTGTGTATTCTGGCTCACTCAATTCCGGGTCGTATGTGCTTAACTCGACAAAAGGCAAACGCGAACGCATCGGTCGTATTTTGCAAATGCATGCCAATCACCGTGAAGAAATCCCGACGGTTTATTCGGGTGATATTGCAGCAGCTGTTGGTTTAAAGGATACAACGACGGGCGATACCTTGTGTGACGAAAAAGACGTTGTGATCCTTGAATCGATGACATTCCCAGAACCTGTTATCCATGTTGCCATTGAACCGAAGACTAAAGCTGACCAGGATAAAATGGGCATTGCTCTTTCAAAACTGGCTGAAGAGGATCCGACGTTTAGGACATATACGGACCACGAGACGGGACAAACCATTATTGCTGGTATGGGCGAACTTCACCTTGAAATCATTGTTGATCGTATGATTCGTGAATTTAAGGTGGAAGCGAACGTCGGCAAACCACAAGTGGCTTACAAAGAAACGATCCGCAATAAAGTGCGTGCGGAAGGTAAATTTGTGCGTCAATCTGGTGGTCGTGGTCAATATGGACACGCATGGGTCGAATTTGAACCGCTTGAACGTGGTACAGGTTATGTTTTCGAAAACAAAGTTGTTGGCGGCGTTGTGCCAAAAGAGTACATCGCTCCAGTTGGCGAAGGTATCGAAGAAGCCATGAAAAATGGTGTGATAGCTGGTTACCCCATGATCGACATTAAGGCAACGATCGTGGACGGTTCCTATCATGATGTTGACTCTTCGGAAATGGCCTTCCATATTGCGGGTTCGATGGCTTTAAAAGCGGGTGCACAAAAGGCAGATGCTTATCTGCTTGAGCCAATGATGAAAGTTGAAGTTACGGTTCCGGAAGAATACATGGGCGACATCATGGGTGACATCAACTCTCGCCGCGGCCGTATCGAAGGCATGGAATCACGTGCTGGAGCGCAAGTCATTCGTGGCTACGTTCCGCTCGCGGAAATGTTTGGTTACGCGACCAATTTACGTTCACGTACACAAGGGCGCGGCGTATACTCGATGGAATTTTATTCCTACGAGGAAGTTCCTAAGTCTGTAGCAGCTGAAATTGCAGCTAAGGCCAAAGGCCAATAAATAATCATAAGGAGCTGAATCTTTGTGGCAAAGGCAAAATTCGAACGCAATAAACCACACGTCAATATTGGTACCATTGGACACGTTGACCATGGTAAGACGACGTTAACGGCTGCAATCACGACCGTTCTATCCAAACGTGGCGGAGCACAAGCTATGGCATATGATGCCATTGATAAAGCACCAGAAGAGCGCGAACGCGGTATTACGATTAACACCGCTCACGTAGAATACGAAACACCCAATCGTCACTATGCGCACGTTGACTGCCCAGGGCATGCTGACTATGTTAAAAACATGATTACAGGTGCTGCGCAAATGGATGGCGCGATCCTCGTCGTGTCTGCCTCTGACGGCCCGATGCCGCAAACGCGTGAACACATCCTGCTTGCTCGTCAAGTTGGTGTTCCTCATATTGTCGTCTTCTTGAACAAATGTGACATGGTTGATGACGAAGAATTGCTTGAACTCGTCGAGATGGAAGTACGCGATTTGCTCAGTGAATATGAATTCCCTGGCGATGACACGCCGATTATTCGTGGTTCTGCCTTGAAAGCTCTCGAAGATCCAAGCAGCGATTGGGCAGCGAAGATCGACGAATTGATGACTGCTGTGGATGATTTTATCCCAACACCAGAACGCGATACGAGCAAACCTTTCTTGATGCCTGTTGAAGACGTATTTACCATCACGGGTCGTGGTACTGTTGCAACGGGTCGTGTGGAACGTGGTCAAATTAAAGTTGGCGATGAAATTGAAATCGTCGGTTTGGCTGAAGAACCACGCAAATCTGTTGTTACAGGCGTTGAAATGTTCCGTAAATTGCTTGACTTTGCACAAGCTGGAGACAACATTGGTGCGTTGCTTCGCGGTGTAGATCGTAAAGATATCGAGCGTGGACAAGTACTTTGCAAACCAGGTTCGATCAAACCGCACACAGCTTTTCAAGCGCAAGTGTACGTTTTGAAAAAAGAAGAAGGCGGTCGTCATACACCTTTCTTCAATAATTACCGTCCACAGTTTTACTTTCGTACCACGGACGTAACAGGTATCATCACGCTTGGCGAAGGTACCGAAATGGTTATGCCTGGCGACAACATAACTTTAAACGTAGAATTGATTTCTGCGATTGCTATCGAAGATGGTACCCGTTTTGCTATTCGCGAAGGTGGCCGTACAGTCGGAGCTGGCATCGTGGTTGGGATTAGCAAATAAGTTTTGTTTGAAAAAGGGCCGAGGCTATGCTGCTCGGTCCTTTTTTGTTACAATAAATCAATGTGTTGAGTTTGCTAATTGGGAGGACTTGCATGAAAGACGAGTCACAGGTCACCGAGAAAAAGACGGGTTCTGGCATAGGCGCGATTCTATGGGACTGGGTCAAGGCAGCCTTAGTTGCACTCATTATCGTGTTCGGTGTCTATCAATTTTTATTTCAACAATTTGTGGTCGATGGACACTCGATGGACCATACGCTAGCTAATGGAGAACGACTTATTATCGATAAGATCCCGTATTATTTTGGTCCACCAAAACGCGGAGACATTATCGTCTTTCATGCGCCGGACGGCCAAGATTGGGTAAAACGTGTTATTGGGTTGCCAGGCGATACGGTTGCTGTAGCCAATGGGCGTCTTGTTCTAGATGGAAAAACGATCAATGAACCCTATATTAATGGTTTGATGGATACGCCATTTCCGCAAACGAAAGTGCCAAAGGGCGATTTGTTTGTAATGGGTGACAATCGTAACATTAGTGAGGATAGCCGAATCATCGGTCCGATTCCAATTTCGAGTGTAATAGGACGTGTAGATCTAATTATTTGGCCGCTTAATAAATTCCAAGTATTAGGTTCTACACAAGAACATTATCTTCCGCAGGGTCCCGCAAAATAAACAGTACCATGTTCGATTTGCAATTCTGCCGTCAAAAATCTCTCACTTGTGTTTTCTTCAGAAATTTAGTATACTTTCGTATTGTTGGCTTCAGACTGCGATGATGCAAAAGGTTGCTCATGTACCGAAGGCCATATGCGGTACCACTGAGGAAATTTTTGCGGAGTATGTCCAGACATTGGGCGACGAAGGAGGGAAACATGTGGCAAAGCAAAAGATTCGGATCCGCCTTAAGGCGTATGACCATAAATTGCTGGATCAATCCGCAGAGAAGATCGTGGATACAGCGAAGCGTTCCGGCGCTTTGGTGGCAGGACCGATTCCGCTACCGACCGAAAAGTCGATAATCACGATTCTGCGGGCACCTCATAAATATAAGGACTCTCGCGAACAGTTTGAAATGCGGACACATAAGCGTTTGATTGACATTTTAAGTCCAACGCCGCAAACGGTTGATGCGCTGATGCGTTTGGATCTACCGTCTGGCGTTGACATTGAAATTAAACTGTAAGTTGCGCAAGATTGTGCAGGAGGTGCAAGGATGAAAGGGATTCTAGGACGCAAACTTGGTATGACTCAAGTCTTTACGGAAGATGGTAACGTCATTCCGGTGACGGTAGTCGAGGCCGGTCCATGTGTGGTTCTCCAGGTGAAATCTTTGGATAACGATGGTTATGCGAGTGTGCAGCTTGGTTTTGCTGATAAAAAACGCCCATCGAAGCCCGAAGCTGGACACGCTGCAAAAGCGAACACGGTCGCCAAGCGCTACGTACGGGAGTTTCGCGGCCCGGTAGAAGCAGGTTTGACACTTGGACAAGAAGTGAAAGCGGACGTATTTGCTGTTGGTGATTTTGTGGACGTGATCGGTGTTTCTAAAGGTAAAGGTACTGCTGGCCCTATAAAACGCCATAACCAATCGCGTGGACCTATGGGTCACGGTTCGAAATACCATCGTGGTGTTGGCTCACTCGGTTCGATTGATGCTAACCGCGTATTTAAAGGACAAACCATGGCAGGACGTATGGGTCATGAACGTGTCACTGTTCAAAATCTGCAAATCGTTCGTGTCGATGCAGATCGCAATCTGCTTTTGATCAAAGGCGCGATTCCAGGTCCGAAGAATACCTTCGTGACGGTGCGTACTGCGGTTAAGAAGCGCAACGGTTGAACGAAAGGAGGTAACTGAGCATGCCGAAGGTTCCGGTATATAATATGCAAGGAAATACTGTAGGAGAAGTTGAACTCTCCGAAACGGTATGGAACGCAGTAGTCAATCAATATGCAGTGTTTGACGCCGTGCAAAGCCAAATGGCTAGCCGCCGTGCAGGTACGCATAAAGTCAAAGGCCGTTCTGAAGTTCGAGGCGGCGGTCGTAAACCTTGGAAGCAAAAAGGTACAGGACGCGCACGTCAAGGAAGCATTCGGTCTCCACAATGGGTTGGCGGCGGTGTGGTTCATGGACCAACGCCACGTAGCTATGCCTACCAACTGCCGAAAAAGGTTCGTCGGTTAGCCTTGCGTTCCGCTTTGACATCGAAGGTACAGACGGGTAGTATTGTCGTTCTCGATCAGCTTAGCGCTACTCAAGTGAAAACCAAGTTTATGGTGGATTCTTTAAAAGCACTCGGTATCACGAAGAAAGCTCTTTTGGTGGATGCTGCAAAGGATCAAAACGTGTATTTGTCCGTGCGCAATATCCCTGGTGTTGCTTATTCGGTTGCGGATAGTTTAAATGTGGTGGATGTTCTTGGCCATGATCGTCTCGTCATCACGACAGCGGGCATTGCTCGTGTCGAGGAGGTGTTTGCGAAGTGAAAGATCCGCGCGATATAATTAAACGCCCGGTTATCACCGAACAATCAACGGGTATGATGGAAAGTTACGTCTATACATTTGAAGTGGAAGGTTCCGCCAATAAGATTGAAATTGCTAAAGCTGTCGAATCAATTTTTGAAGGTACCAAAGTCCTAGCTGTGAATACGGCATGGGTAAAAGCGAAGAAAAAGCGCTTTGGTCGTCATTACGGATACACTTCAAAATGGAAAAAAGCAATGGTGAAACTGAGCGCCGATTCAACACAACCCGAATTTTTTAGTGGGATGTAAGGCTTAGCGCATAAGGAGGGATAAGTCATGGCTATTAAAAAGTACAAACCGACTTCGCCGGGCCGGCGTTTTATGTCGGTCGCAGCTTTTGATGAGATCACGACCGATACCCCGGAACGCTCACTGCTCGAGCCTTTGGCTAAACGCGCTGGTCGCAATCGACAAGGCAAGATTACCGTTCGACATCGCGGCGGTGGTCACAAGCGGATGTACCGGGTTATTGATTTCAAACGCGATAAAGATGGAATACCAGGGCGTGTTGCCACGATCGAATATGATCCAAACCGCTCGGCGCGTATTGCTCTTATCGTGTATGCCGATGGTGAGAAGCGTTATATCCTCGCTCCTCTAGGCATTAAAGTAAATGATGTGATTGTCTCGGGACCTGATTCGGATATCAAAGTGGGTAATGCCTTACCTTTGAGCAATATCCCAGTTGGTACCGTTGTGCATAACATCGAACTTAAAGCAGGCAAAGGCGGACAACTAGCCCGCGCTGCTGGTGCAGAAGCTCAATTACTTGCTAAAGAAGGCAACTACGCTCAACTGCGTATGTCATCTGGCGAAGTTCGTATGGTGCGTATTGAGTGCCGTGCAACGATCGGCCAAGTTGGCAACTTAGATCATGAAAACATTAACGTTGGTAAAGCTGGACGTACGCGCTGGATGGGCATTCGTCCAACGGTTCGCGGTGTAGTTATGAACCCGAACGATCACCCTCATGGTGGTGGTGAAGGTCGCGCACCAGTTGGTCGTAAATCACCGATGTCTCCTTGGGGAAAACCAACCCTTGGCAAAAAGACGCGGAAAAAGAACCATCCAACAGACAAGTATATTGTACGGCGTCGTAAGACGAAGTAATCGACGAAGGAGGGAACTCATATGGGCCGTTCGTTGAAAAAGGGGCCGTTTGCAGATTCACACTTGCTTAATAAAGTTGAAGCGCTAAACGCCAAAAACGAGAAGCGTGTGATTAAGACGTGGTCGCGCCGTTCGACGATTTTCCCTCAATTTGTGGGACACACCTTGGCCGTCCATGATGGACGCAAGCATGTGCCAGTCTACATCACGGAAGACATGGTGGGTCACAAACTGGGCGAATTTGCGCCGACCCGTACGTTTAAAGGTCACGCAGGCGATGAAAAAGCCTCGCGTTCCCGCTAAGAAGTGAAGGAGGGAATAGGCATGGAAGCTAGGGCGGCGACAAAACACGTCCGCATCGCACCGCGTAAACTGCGACTTGTGGTCGACTTAATTCGCGGTAAAAAAGTTGGCGAAGCTCTCGCGATCCTGAAGCATACGCCAAAGGCGGGTTCGCCAGTGGTAGAAAAAGTGCTTCGGTCTGCCATTGCTAACGCTGAGAACAATTTCAGCATGGACGTCGAAAAGCTGTTTATCAGCAAGATTTTCGTAGATCAAGCGAGTACTCTTAAAAGATTTCATCCCCGTGCACAAGGTCGTGCGTTTAGTATTCTAAAACACACGAGCCATGTGACGGTCATTGTTAGCGAAAAGTAAATGTAGGGAGGGATTGGCGGAATGGGTCAAAAGGTTCACCCCATCGGCATGCGTATCGGGATCATCCGTGATTGGGAATCCCGTTGGTATGCGAACAAGAAGGATTACCAAGACCTGCTCTTCGAGGACCTTAAAGTACGGGCGTTTGTTCTAAAACGTTTAAAGGATGCCTCCGTATCGCGCGTTCATATCGAGCGAGCAGCGAATCGCTTAAATGTTACTGTACACACGGCAAAACCAGGCATGGTTATTGGTAAAGGCGGAACGGAAGTTGATACGCTTCGCAATCAACTAAGTGATCTAACTGGCAAACGTGTTCATATTAACATCTCGGAAATTAAAATGGCGGATCTCGATGCAAAACTCGTGGCCGACAATGTCGCTTTACAATTAGAACGCCGCGTCGCATTTCGCCGTGCTATGAAACAAGCCATGCAGCGGACGCTTCGTGCGGGTGCTAAAGGAATTAAAGTGCAAGTATCTGGTCGCTTAGGCGGAGCTGATATCGCACGGACGGAAGGTTATTCGGAAGGTACTGTTCCGCTTCATACCTTGCGTGCTGATATAGATTATGCGTTGTCTGAAGCGCATACGACGTATGGCCGAATCGGCGTAAAAGTATGGATCTATCGTGGAGAAATCCTGCCGACAAAGACCAGAAACGAAGCGGAATAGGAGGTACTGAACCATGTTGATGCCAAAACGCGTATTACACCGCAAAGAGCATCGCGGCCGTATGAAGGGTATGAGCAAAGGCGGCAACGAAGTGGCATTTGGTGAATTTGGCCTACAGGCGCTTGAGCCAGCGTGGGTCACCAATCGTCAGATCGAAGCAGCACGTATTGCTATGACTCGTTACATTCGTCGTGGCGGTAAAGTGTGGATCAAGATTTTCCCGAGCAAACCTGTAACAGCCAAACCTGCTGAAACCCGGATGGGTAGTGGTAAAGGTTCCCCAGAAAAATGGGTAGCCGTCGTAAAACCAGGACGTATTTTGTTTGAATTGGCCGGTGTGACGGAAGAAACCGCACGCGAAGCACTTCGTTTGGCGGCTCATAAGCTCCCGATTCGGACCAAGTTCGTGGTGCGAGGAGAAGTAGGAGGTGGGTCTGATGAAAGTTAAAGACCTGCGTGTAAAGACCGACTCAGAACTTTTGGCTGAGATCGGCTCGCTCAAAGGTGAACTTTTTAACCTGCGTTTCCAATTGGCTACTGGTCAACTGGAAAATCCGATGCGAATCCGCGAGATTCGTAAAGCGATCGCCAGGGCCCGAACCATTTTGCGCGAACGTGAATTGGGTATCGGTTGATATCGATCGGAAGGAGGCAGCATGATGG
>JAKADA010000081.1 GCA_021820975.1 Bacillota bacterium | reverse complement strand
ATTCGAAAGGATCTTCTGAACCTCCCGTAGCACCGCTTAACCCTTTGGAAAATGCGCTTACTTGTGAGTAGGGGTACTTGCTAAACTGCGCATAAAACTTGGTTAATGTGAGTTGCTTTGGTCCCGTCAGCGTGTATTGCTTTCCATTGTACAAATCCGTTGGGGTCAACCCAAACATACTTGTGAACTTATCCCAACTACCTGTATCGGGGTAAAACCCCATTTGTTTGACGACTCCGCCTTTACCAAAACGCCACTCTTTTGCCTGATCGGCCCACAGTTGCGCTATTGTCTTAGGCGGTTTATTTGGATTCAATCCGGATTGTTTCATAATCGTTTTGTTGTAGTACAGCAAAAATGTATTCATTGTCCAGGGCATCGCGTATAGCTTGCCTTGATACGTTCCCCATTTTGTTGCTACGGGATAGAACCAGTGTTTCAATCCGGCATATTTCCCTGTCATGAATTGATCTAGGTTCAGTAGAGCATGTTGTTGCGCGAACGCTGCTACGTATGGGTTCCATTCGGTGAAGACATCTGGTGCATCACCGGCTGCAATGGACGTTAGTAATTTTTGTTCACCATTAACAGACGGAATCGATAACATGTGAACATGGATACTAGGATGCGTTGCATTAAATTGGTTCACCATCTTCTGTACGACACCGCTCCAAATACCAGACCACATGTTCCAATACGTCAATTGTACGACACTGCCAGAACGCTTTGGCGCAACATGATGTACTGGTGAAGCGGCATATACACTGCTTGCTGCCATACCCGTCATAGATAGTGATACAGCTAAAAGCCCAATCTTCTTTGTCCAATTTTTCGACATGCTAAGCCCCCCTCATATAATTTTCGTGAATTTGTAATGAACATTGCCTACATTCTTTGCGTCTAAGCATCACCCCCCTAATAAAAATTCAATCAACTATTGCTCATTACCGTAGTAGACCCACCTAGCCGACGATCGAAATACAAGCAATGTGGCAACAAGAATTAGAACAAACAACAACCAAGCCATTGCGGAGGCATAGCCTAGATGTAAATATTGAAATGCATTTTGATATAGGTAAAGAGCAAAAAACAGAGATGAGTTATCAGGTCCACCTTGCGTCATAACATAAGCTTGTGTGAAGTATTGAAATGATCCAATCATACCGAGAATTACGTTAAATAAAATAACTGGACTAATCATGGGTAGAGTCACCGATCGTATACGTTGCCAAGCATTAGCGCCTTCAAGTAGCGCAGCTTCATACAGTTCTTGAGGCACACCTTGAAGACCAGCTAGGTATATAACAATGGGCTGTCCAATTCCCCATAAACTCATTAAAATGAGCGACGGCTTTACCCAAGCATCTGAATACAACCAGCCAGGTGCCGGTAGATTCATCGCGCGTAGAAAAGCATCGATAAAACCAAAGGAAGGATTAAATAACCACAACCACAAAACCGAGGAAGCTACCAAGGGTACAACACTAGGTAAATAAAAAAGTGTTCGGTATATCGTCTGTCCTCGAATCTTCATATTAAGGAGCATGGCAATAGCGATAGCAACCACAGTTGAAACAGGTACAAATACAATCGTGTAGTAAAGGGTGTTACCTAAAGATTGCCAAAAAAGTCCATCCTGCAGCATATACTGATAGTTTTGCAACCCTACCCACTGTGGTGCCGAAAGAATGTCGTAATTTGTAAAACTGTAATACAGCGAAGCAATAAAGGGATATAAAGTAAATGCTAGAAACCCAACTATCCATGGAGAAATAAACAGCCATCCCCATAATCGATTGCGTCGTACCCTAGCTTTACTAGAACGCAATTTGGCAAGCCTATCTACCGCAACAGCCATATTTAACACCTCTTATCGTCGTATTATGTTTAGGAAACGGTTACATCCTGGTTAAATGTGTAAGCAATTGGCTGTCTTGTTACGCGATATAAAAACCAACAAACTATCGGAAACACACCAAACACGAAAATACCGGGAAACACCATAATGAGTGCTACTAAAACCAATGTTACTGGTGCAATTCTTACCGTCGTACGTCCCCAATATTTGAGGCCAAGGTATATGGCTGATTGAACAAGTTGAAAAATTGTCCAATCATAACAAACAACCAGTGGCAAAATATAGGCTACTATCGAAATGAATACGAGTGAAAAACTTAATGTAAGCCCCAACATAATGACGCCAATGGAACTCCGCTGCGTTCCATAAAAAAACCATTCTCCGATCAAAATCATCGTAATAATAAGAGTTGGAGTAATAACTGCATAACTTTTCTTAGCTAGTCGTTTCCATTCGGAGAAGTAAAGAAAGAAAACGGACTCATCGCCTGTCTCACTCCACTTGATAATGGTACCCATCATAGCTGCTAGGCTCGGCGGTAGTGTTACAATCCCTGCTGCCGTCACAAGAAAAAGGAGATTGAGCATAAAAAAATTAGCTGCCCATACGCCTATCCGATACCAAGCCGCAACGATAATTTTTTGCCCATTCAAGGGCTATCACTCCTTGTATTTAAAGTTAGTCTTGACCCGCAACTCTCCCGAATTATAAGACTAGTCGGCACGGTCAAAGCAACTGGAATATCGAAATCGCCTATTCCATCCACTAATAAATTAGCGGCCATCTGACCCATGATTTCTGTGGGAATATTCACGGTTGTAAGAGGAGGTGTGACATAAGCTGCTAACTCAATATCATCAAAGCCAACGATAGCCACATCATGCGGTACACGTATACCGCTTTCTGTCCACGCACGAATTGCTCCAATCGCCATTGGATCACTTGCTATAAAGTAGGCATCAGCTAAGTTTCCTGAAGCCATTGCAAGTTTCGCCATTTCATAACCGCCCATGACAGACCAAGTTTGCGAAACATGAATGTGCTCGTCAAAATACATCTGTTTTGACCCTAAATGCTCTCTCATTGCCAGTAAACGTAAATCTTCCTCCAACCCATTGTTTTGAATGCCTCCGATATATCCGATTCGTTTATGGCCTAAGCTAAGGAGGTGATCCAACACTTTGTATGTAGCACTGGCAAAGTCAATCACGACAGAACTGAAAGAAGATATATCCGGACAGCGATCAACAAATACTACCTTTTGTGATTTTCCTAAAAAGAAATCTGCTGCTTCGTAGTTATTGCCAACTACAATGACGCCATCAACATCTAGAAAGGTATTGTACGAACTTATCGTATCAGACCATTGAACAACTACAGATTGGTCAAAGCCTAGTTTGTGAAATTCCTGCTCGACTCCTCTGCGAATCGACAAAAAGTAAGGATCATCTCTCTCCACTTGTTCATTACCAAATGCAATCATGCCTACGCGACGCAATTTGCGACGCCCTATTTCACGCTTTCTGGCCTTAACCTGGTACTGCATTTGCAAAGAAGCTCTTAGCACGCGATCTCTCGTCTTATCAGGTACTATCAAATTCGGATCACCGTTCAATATTCTCGAAACAGTAGTAGTCGACACTTGCGCCAACTTCGCTACATCTTTAAGAGTTGCCATTTTTCAACACCAGCTTCTCTATAAATTTACTAAAATATTTTTAAAAATCACTTTGTAACTGTATGATATATACGTAAAAATGTTCTGTCAATAGATTTTTATTAAAAATATTCAATACAATCATTAATTCGACTCGATTATTGAATTATAATTTTAGTAAATAAATATCGATTTTAAGTAAAATATTATCGCGTTTATATACTGAAATCTTGTTTCTTATACGAATATGCTTGCGATTTAACAATTCTCCATAAAGAAAACTCTCTTCTTATCTAAACGCGACAAAAAGAGAGTTCTTCACAAACAAATTAAACCAATTCCTTGCTGTCTAACATATCCTCATCGTGGCGAAACTAAAGCAATATGCTAAGATTACTCAGGAAATATCACTAGCGTTGCATTAAATTATTCGGACTTTGTCAAGATAGCTGATTCTCTTAGTTAACGATATTTGCCGAAATATTCAGATATTAAATTCCGAATTCACAATTAAAAAGGATACCCTCCACTCATCAGGTTGCCCTATTTCCACTTTTAGGGATATATTATATTAGCGGGTCATATGTCAGCCAATCCAAATGTTCCGCGTTGCCGTCATCGTATTGCTGCGTTGTCTCTTCAAACATCTTATTCGC
>JAKADA010000033.1 GCA_021820975.1 Bacillota bacterium | reverse complement strand
GTATGAGCCAAAGTCATTTGCTCTATCTGATGCTCAACGATAATTCTTGGCAGGCTGCTGTGACTTTAGTTAACCAGGCAACGCCGACGCAAATTTCGTATATAGCCGAACATAGAAATAGTCTTCCGGGTATTTTGATGATGACCGTGCCGCAACGACAGTATCCTCAGGGTATGCTTGCGGCTCATGAGGTAGGTTTCATTGGGCCGATTCCTGCTAATTCCTCAACCGTCTATCAATCTGCGGGGGTTCCCAACAATGCTTTGGTAGGACTTTCTGGACTCGAGCAAGCGTATCAAAATGTGTTAATGGGTCATTATGGAGAAGAAAAAATACCGATTACTCCAGGTGGAGTTCCTCTGAATCAAGCCATGGTGAATGTTCCTGCCAAACCTGGAGATAACCTCGTTTTAAATTTAGAAGGTCCATTACAAAAAGTTGCAGAGCAAGCCTTAGCACAACGTATCGCTTTTTTACGTGGACTCGGCGAGAAAAATGTACATTCCGGGACGATTGTCGTTATGAATGCTCATACGGGTGCTGTTTTGGCGATGGCCAGCTATCCCACGTTTAATCCAAATTGGTGGATTGGCCCGATCTCGAACACGCATTATCAACAATACCTAGCGAATAACGCCGATGTGAATCGGGCTATTTCCGGACTTTATATGCCAGGCTCCACAGAAAAAATGTTGACGGCTATGGCTGCCTTAATTCATCACGAGATTACACCTTCCTTACTTGTAAACGACCAGGGCGGTTTACAAATTGGTTCTTATTATATGCATAATTGGAACCAAGGCGGTTTTGGTTGGGTAGGTTTAAAAGAGGCCCTTGAAGTCTCTGATGATACGTATTTTTATCAAGTCGGTCTTGACATGGGTCATTTCAATACGAATAATCCACCGGCTAATATCAATGCGTGGTTGACAGGTAATCGTGTTAAGGCACTAAATCAAATTAATCAACTTGGAAAGAGTTTTGGACTCACAACCGACACTGGAATTGATCTGCCTGGTGAGGAACCTGGATATGTCACGAATGCAAATCCACCAACGCTCTATGATCTTCCTGCGGCGGCGATTGGGCAAGAAGAAGCTTATTCAACCATTGGTCTTGCAACCTATATTGCTGCGATTGGCAATGGTGGTGTGCGGTATCAACCGCAATTGGTTCATGAAATAATCACATCGACTGGTAAAGTAATAAAAGTGATGAAACCCCATGTGATGGATAAGGTGCCGGTTAGCCAAAATTACTTAAAAATCATTCAACAAGGGCTGGAGTTAGCTACGCATGGATCACTTGGGACGGCAACTTATTATTTTGGTCAAGATCCTGTAAATGTGGCTGGAAAAACAGGCACAGCCGAATCGGGGATTCCCGGGCGCAATAATTCCGTCTTTGCAGGTTATGCACCATACAATAATCCTCAGATTGCTGTAGCTGCAGTGATACCCAACGTAACCGGGGAGGGATTTCGAGCAGCGGCTCCTATGGCTCAGCAGGTCATTGATTATTATTTTGCACATCTAAAAACACTGCAAAAAACGACGCTTTAATGACAACGGATCGTCGCACTTGCAGTTTTTTTTTGATCAATATATTATATAGCCATCCTATGTTTTGGGGGGCGATGTATCACGGGAATGCCAGTCGGCGAAGGCGGGATGTGGGCACGCAGTAATTGCCAAATGGGCGAACTTGCTGAAACAGAGACATTAGATTGGAGTATATCAAAAGGATGTGGTTGAACAATGAGCGATAATAAAAACTCTCTTCCGGATGTTATTGATCAATTTATCACCTCTTTTTGGCGAATCAATCGCTATTTGCGCGCAGGGTCGCTTGAACAGCATGGTCAGCAGATTACTCGTGTACAGTGGATGATTTTACGTTACCTAAAACGCTCCCCATCTTGCACAATTGGTCAATTAGCGCAGCATATGAATGTTCGCTCAAGTACGATGTCTCAGATGCTGGATCGCTTAGAAAGAGAGCGTTGGATTCGCCGAAATGCTGCTCAGGATGATTCTCGTGTACGTATTATTGAACTAACGGATGAGGGTCAGAAGCTTATCTTATCGGTTGAGTCGATATGGCATGAGCGTTTAGCGCAACCTATGGAAGCTTTATCGCAACAAGAGCAGACACAGCTTATCGAATTATTATTGAAATTAGCCCATGCTACGACAATTTCAGGTGCACAGTAATGGGGGAAGCCTATCGAGAAATGATGCATCCTAACGTGCGAAAATTAATCCTTATTCGGGGATTACGAAGTATTGGTCAAGGGGCTATGGTAGTGGATCTTACGTTGTACCTTAAAGACCTTCACTGGAGCGGCGCGGCGATCGGTGGTGTCACATCAGGTGCTGGGCTTGTTGGTGCTTTTTTGATTTTGATAGTTGGAATTGTGAGTGATCGGGTAGGGCGTAAACCATTTTTACTTATCTATGAAGGCCTAACTATGGCATGTTCGCTAGCGGCAAGTATATCGACTGCAGCTTTACTGTTGATACTAGCTATCGTAGTGGCAGGGTTTGGTCGGGGCCAAAGTGGTGGTGCTGGACCATTTAGTCCCGCTGAGCAGGCTTTATTAGCTAGGTTTGTAAAAAGGAAACACCGGGGACGAATTTTCAGTCTGAATAATGCGGTTGGATTTGTAGGGATGGCGATCGGTGCTGTTATAGGCGGGATACCATCATTGATGAAACATACATCTGCCATTGCCGCTTATCGACCCGTTTTTCTCTTGGTCGCTTTTTTATCGCTCGTGTGTGTGAGCATTATCCTAAAAATTGAAGAATCAACTACAAAAGATGTAGAACCTAAAGTAACGATGGTTGATGAAAAGAATATTCGTCAAAAAGAAAATCGTTCTATGACACTTTTAGCTTTAGTCAACGTGTTAAATGGTCTAGCCGTAGGATTGACAGGACCAATGATGGCTTATTGGTTTAGTATTCGTTATGGGGCAAGCACAAGCGCGATCGGTATTACGATGGCAGTTAGTTTTTTGTTGACAGGCGTATTTTCTATGTTGAGTGGAAGATTGGCGGATCGCGTCGGAATTGTCAAATCAGTTACATGGATGCGCGTTGTCGGTTCAATATTTATGCTCGCATTGCCTTTTATGCCTAATTTTATGTTTGCATCACTGCTTTTTGTCTTGCGAAGTGCAGTGAATCGAGGTACACAAGGAAATCGCACAGCACTCAGTGCTAGTTTAACACGTGACAAGCGCAGAGGACTCGCTACGAGTATCAATGCTTTGTCGATGCGTTTGCCATCATCCATTGGGCCAACTATATCAGGATATCTTTTTGATGCTAATATGTTGTCGTTGCCATTATACCTAACGGCTGTTTTGCAACTTGCTAATGCAGGAATCTATCAATGGGTTTTTGGTCGGTATGATCGGGAACGTTCAGTGTAAAACTGGACGACGTAAGGGATAATTATCGAATTGTACGGGAATCCTATCTACCATTCGCGGTATGTTCATGGTCTTTTACAGTGGAAGGTGGGCCTGTATTGAAAGTGCAGTCTGTTATTTCGTATGCGAAAATTTTGTTTGTTCCCATTGTTAGACATAATCTAGGCGCATTAGCTGCTATGATCGCTTTTTTCGGTTTTTCCTCTATGGTACCTCTGATCTTTGTCCTCTTATATACTGCATCCTTTTTGATTCCTGGTGCAGAAGTAGACAAATTTGCTACTTCTGCACTAGGTTCGATTGTACCCATTATTCCTGCAGAGAATACCATTCTTCTGATGACAGTGTCACGATTAACACAACTTGGTACACATCAAGGAATCATAGGATTTATCGGTTTATTGTGGACAGCTGTTGGCGGGTTTGTCTCATTTCAGCAAGCCCTTGATACAATTTGGGAAACTCGTCATCGGCGATCGTTCGTCTTACAATATGTTGTCTCATTTGGTATGATTGCTTTGCTGTTATTATTTACAGTATTATCCTTGATTTTAATGGAAATAGTTCCTGTTTTAACACACCTATATATTGATTGGCTATGGCTCGGCGTTGTATCACACGTATCGTTTTTCGTATTGGTTTTGGTGACTTGTTATGTATCCTTTCGTTTTTTACCTACACACACGTCACCACCGATCTATCTTTTTATTGGGGCACTTTTTACGACAATAGTTACTTATATTTCAAGAGAAGTATTTACATTTTACGTACATATGCTTGGCACATCCGCCTCAATTTATGGAACGCTGAGTTTCATCATGTTATTTTTATTTTGGGTCTATATCGTGGCTACAATCGTACTGTTAGGGGCGGAATTGGCGGCGGGCTTAGCGCGGATGCATACAAGCAATCAAGTGACTTAGTGGGGCTAAAGGAGATAGACATGGCAACGATCAAAGATGTTGCACGAAAAGCTGGTGTAACCGTTACGACTGTATCACGTGTAATGAATAATCGTGGTTATTTAAGCCAAGAGACAAGAGAAAAAGTCAGGAATGCCATGGAGGAACTTCATTACAAACCTAATGCCATTGCCCGATCTTTATTTGCAAAAAGATCAGGAATCATAGGGTTAATTCTTCCGTCTTTACGCCATCCTTTTTTTGCTGAACTTGCTGGATTCATCGAACATTTTGCCCATATATACTCTTATAAATTGTTGATTTGCGATTCGAATTTAGATGCAGTTCGTGAAAAAGAGTTTGTCGATTTGCTGAAAAGCAATCAGGTAGATGCACTTATCATGGGAAGTCATACGCTTGACGTAAAGGAATTTGCTGGTCTTCACTACCCAATCGTGACTTTTGACCGAATCATTGAGGGTTTACCCTATGTATATTCAGACAATTATCAAGGAGGTATTTTTGCCGCACAAGCGCTTCTTCATGCAGGCTGTCATCATGTAGCACATATTTGCGGGAATCTCCAGCTAGATTTGTTGTCTAATGATCGTACGAAAGCTTTTTTGCAAGTGATGAATGACCATGGAATTAATCCAATTGTTGTGCAAACAGAAACAAATGTGTTTGATTATGCCCATTATGAAGAGATGATTTATCCATTGCTAAAAATGCATGCAGACTTAGATGGTATATTTGCAACGAGTGATTTATTAGCAGCATATGTAGTTCGAGCCTGTTACGAGATGAATATCCGGGTACCGCAAGACATCAAAGTGATTGGTTATGACGATGTGTACTTATCTGAATTATTGGTTCCTCAATTAACTACTATTCATCAACCAGTTAGGGAAATGGCAGAAATGGCAGTTCGCATAGCTATCCATGGGGAAGATGAAAAATTCCAACAAGATAATATTTTTCCTGTTCGTTTAGTTCATCGTGCCACTTGTTAATCCTGTAATTGGATGTTGAACCGAGGGAAATCTTTTTTGTGTCTTGTATGTCAACCGGTTGACATACAAGACACACGTAAATTATACTAACGCCAAGGTAGTTGGTTATTAAATCAAATTTGTTGTATGAAGGCGATTTCGGTAGCTATCTATCCCAAAAAATAGCAGGGGGCAAATTAGATGAATATGACGCGTAAGTTTGTGCAAATAGCCTTGACGCCTGTTGCATTGACTGGTCTGGTGTTTGCTGGTACAGCAGGTACAACGTATGCTGCAAGTCCTAATGTTACTATTTCTTTTCTTAATTCCAAGAGTCAAATTGAAACGCAGTTACAACAAGCAGCCACATTATTTCATAAACAATATCCTAACATTACAATCAATGTTAGCGCAGTGCCTCAAAGCGGTACCCCTTTACAAGCCGTTCAGGCGCTTTATGCTTCTGGAAACGCACCGACTATTTACATGGGTGATCCATCTGACGTTTTGCAATTAACCGATAAAGCCGTAAACCTTACGCATCAACCCTGGGTGAAAGATGTCAATCCAAATTATATGGCTCCAGCACGAACGAGAAGTGGTCAAATTTATGGCTTTCCATTTGCGATTGAAGGTTACGGTATTACGTATAACGTAAATGTATTGAATAAAGCGGTAGGTGGTAAATTTAATCCAAAGACTATTACTACCAGATTAGCTCTGAGAAACTTGCTAGCTAAAGTTAAAAAATCAGGTGTTGCTGGTGATTATTTTGCTCCAATGAATTGGTCGCTTGGTGGTCATTTTCTAGGGATGATGTATGCTGATCAATCGAATAGTCCTGCAAAAGTGGATCAATTTATTGCTAATCTTTCTAAAGGAAGAGTAAACCTTTCAAAAAATGCTGTTTTTAATGGTTTAATGAATACGTTTGATTTATTGGAAAGCTACAATATTCAAAAAGCTTCCCCACTTGCGGGACAATATGCAACAGCAGAAGCTGATCTGGCAACAGGGAAAGTCGGGATGTTCTTTCAAGGGGACTGGATTTGGCCTGATCTTCAGACTATGAAGTTAAATCCGAATTTAGGATATCTACCTGTTCCCATAAGCAACAACCCAAAACAATATGGCAACACTCAAATCCCAGTTGGAGCAACAAAGTTTTTGGTAATCAATAAAGTGGATAACACGGCGGCTCAAGTTGCGGCTGCAGAAAAATTTCTTGATTGGCTAGCTTTAGACAAGCAGGGACAACGCCAACTTGCGATCAATATGTCAGTGATACCGCCTTTTAAAAACAATCCATTTGTTCCTAATAATCCGCTGGCACGATCGATTGAGAGTTATATGAAGTCTGGGAAAACAAGTGAATTTATGGTTACATTACCATCCAATCAATGGCTTGTTAACGGTAATGCGATGGACAAATACATGGCAGGTGCACAAACACGCGCTCAACTGGCTGCTGTTATTACAAACTACTGGAAAACAAACAAAACGAATTAATCGTTTTGCATTTTAGGGTACGGGGGACACGAGGTGCAATAGGAGGCCTAGTCGTCCCCTATTCCTGTAGGAGCGAGGACATTGAAAGGTGAACGTGGGCGACTCAAAAGATGGTCGATTGATTTTATTTTTAGTGGGCCGACATTAATCGCATTTGCGACAGTATTGATAGTTCCGTTTTTATATGGTGTCTATCTTACTCTTACGAATTGGAATGGACTTTCAAATCACCATCAATTCGTGGGGATTGCAAATTATTTGCAGACATTTCAAGATCAATCTTTTTGGGTTTCGATGGGCGTCACAGTTAAATACGTGATTGTTACCGTTGTACTCGTTAATGTCATTGCATTCGCTTTAGCGTATGCCTTGACAACCGGTGTTAAAGGACAGAATATTTTTCGCACGACTTTTTTTGCGCCTAGTTTAATTGGTGGTATTGTTCTTGGATTTATATGGCAATTTATTTTTCAGAATGTTATCGTATACCTTGGTCAAATATTGAACATGCCAGCACTTTCGAATTCCATGCTGGCAACACCATCTGGTGCATTTTGGTCATTAGTGTTAGTTAGCGTATGGCAATATTCGGGTTATATGATGATAATTTATATCGCAGGTTTGATGGCTGTCCCACAAGAACTTGTTGATGCAGCGAGTATTGATGGAGCAAACGCCCTAATTAGACTTCGCGCAATCGTTTTGCCCATGATCATGCCAGCTATTGTTGTATGCGTTTTTTTAACGTTACAAAGAGGATTTCTAAATTATGATCTAAACCTTTCCTTGACGGCGGGTGGACCATATGGAAGTACAGTGATGGTTCCGCTATATGTGTATCAGCAAGCATTTACATCACAAAATTTTGGGTTGGGTCAAGCAGAAGCGTTTGTCTTGTTTATTATTGTGGCGATTATCAGTTTCATTCAGGTTTATGTCGGGAAGAAACAAGAGGTGGAGGCATAATCATGAGAACCTCTCGACTATGGTCAAAAATCGCTAAGTGGATTGCTCTTTTTATTGTGTTTTGTGTTTTTATTTTTCCACTCATTCTCGTCCTTGTGAATTCGCTAAAACCGCTTACGGATATTATTTTAAATCCGCTTTCATGGCCAACGTCATGGAATTTTGTGAATTATACGGATGCTTTTAATCTGATGGATTTCCCTGATGCATTTCTAAATTCGTTGATTATCACCGTTTTAAGTGTTTCTTTAATTGCAATAGGATCCTCGATGACTGCCTATTTATTTGTTCGTAAGAAGAGTCGACTTACAACCCTATTATTTTACTTTATGGTTGCATCGATGTTAATTCCATTTCAAGCGGTGATGATTCCGCTTTTACAAATCTATGGCGCTGATTTGCATTGGTTAAATAACAAATGGATTTTGATTTATATGTATTTAGGATTTGGAGCTTCACTCGCAGTGTTCTTTTATCATGGTGTTATTAAAGCAATTCCTATAGAATTGGAAGAAGCTGCTATGATTGATGGGGCGAGTCGTGTGCAAACGTTTTTCCGCATTGTATTTCCACTTTTATTACCTACAACGGTAACCTTGATTATTCTTGATTCTTTGTGGATTTGGAATGATTATTTGCTTCCATCTTTGGTATTGCAATCACCAAGTCAACGTACGTTGCCGTTGTCAACATTCTCATTTTACACCGCATATTCAGCCAATTTTGGTGATGTCATGGCAGCCCTTGTTATGACCGCAGGACCGCTACTTATTGTGTACTTATTTTTGCAACGACATATCATTAAGGGAATTATGGCTGGTTCGATTAAGTAAAGGATGGGAGAACGTCATGAAAAATTTACATCGTCCCATTTATCATCTTATGCCGCAAACCAATTGGATGAATGATCCGAATGGGCCGGTGTACTACAATGGGGAATATCATTTGTTTTATCAATACAATCCATTTGGCAATAAGTGGGGATCCATTCATTGGGGACATGCTTCAAGTTCGGATATGGTTCATTGGCGCCATTGGCCGATTGCTTTGTCCCCGTCTCCAGAGTTAGGAGAAGAACATTGTTTTTCAGGATGTACTGTGGTGAATCAAGGGGTACCAACGGTCATTTATACGAGTATTGGTGATGGAGATCGTAATGCATTGACAGGTGCACAGCAGTGGCTTGCACAATCGCATGATAATATGCTTACCTTCGTAAAATCATCAGCCAATCCAATTATGACAAGTGAGCTTCATGGTAATATGAAGATAACCGATTGGAGAGATCCATTCGTTTTTCAGGATAGAGAAGCATGGTTTATGGTGCTTGGCGGCATGCATAATACTCACGGCTGTGCTTTGTTGTACCGATCTGACGATCTATTTACGTGGCAGTTTATGCGAATTCTCCTTGAAGCACCTGGTGAAACATGGGAATGTCCTAATTTTTTTCCTTTAGGTGATCGATATGTTCTTGTATACTCACCAGTTGGTCCTGTGAGTTACTACGTCGGGACTTGGCAGGAAGACTTTAGTTTCGTGCCTTCACAATCTGGATTGGTCGATCATAGTGGTATGCAAGGGTATTACGCAACGAATGTTTTTGTTGATCAAGAGGGCAGAACAATCATGTGGGCGTGGATTCCTGAAAATGCTCGTGGGGACTTTAACCCTGAATGTCCTTATGCCGGTATCCAAGCACTACCAAGGGTTATTACACTGGGTTATGATGACCGGTTGCGAATGCATCCTTTACCAGAGCTAACTTCATTACGTAACCATCATTGGCAACAGCAAGCAGTGGTGCTTTCTTCGAAAGAAATATGCTCAGATATACATGGAAAAGCATTGGAAATTCTTGTGAAGGCAAGATGTCGAGCAAAGAGTGCTGTGCTTTATTTGCGAGTGCTTCGTTCACATGATCAAAATGAAGAAACGATAATTAAGTACGATTTTAGTCAACATGAGATAACTATTGATCGATCAAATTCCAGTTTATCGGATTTACCGCATGCGTTTAACCTCTCGGCAAAATTGATCGAGTATACGGATACACTTACATTGCATGTTTTTATAGATCATTGCGTGATAGAAGTGTTCGCTAATTATCAAGAGTCGATTACCACTTGTGTATATCCGTTATCTTCAGATAGTGTGCACGTGTCTATGAGCGCGAGTGAAGGTGCGATGATTGATCTTGAGTCATTTGATGTATGGGATATGCAGCAGATCTAAATAGTGAAATGGGGAAGTAACGATTTCTATGAAAAATGAGATCATGTTGATTACGTATGCAGATAGTCTTGGGAAAAATTTATCGGAGTTAGGTTCTATTTTAAATCAGTACTTGCAAGATGTTGTCGGCAGTGTTCACATTTTGCCTTTTTATCCTTCTTCGGCTGACCGCGGATTTGCCCCTATGACGTATGAAGAGGTAGACCCGGAATTCGGTTCGTGGAACGATGTGGAAAAAATCGCCTTAAACCATGATGTGATGGTTGATTTTATGATTAATCACATTTCTCGAAGCTCGATCTATTTTCAGGATTTTGTCGAACATAAAGATGCTTCTCCATATGCTGATTTGTTTATACGCTATAAGAATTTTTGGCCAAATGGTGAACCAAGTGAAGTGGATGTAGACCGTATCTATAAAAGAAAACCGAGAGCTCCTTACATTGATGTGACGTTTGCAGATGGGACATCCGAGCAAATTTGGTGCACTTTTGATGAGGAGCAAATTGATTTAAACATGTATTCGCCAGTCACAAGACAGTTCGTTAAAGAACAACTCATCCATCTGGCTAAGCAAGGAGCCTCTATCATTCGACTTGATGCTTTTGCTTATGCAACTAAGAAAGTTGGCACAAACTGCTTTTTTGTGGAACCTGATACGTGGGACATGCTGAGCGAACTTAAGATGATTTTAGAACCCTATCATGTGGAATTGTTACCGGAAATTCACGAGCACTATTCGATTCAGTTGAAGTTAGCTGAACATGGTTACTATGTGTACGATTTCGCGCTTCCTATGCTGGTTTTGCATGCGTTGTACTCGGGGCGTGGCGAAAGGCTTGCGGCATGGCTTGCCATAGCTCCGAAAAAGCAATTTACAACACTTGACACGCATGACGGTATCGGTGTGGTAGACGTGGCTGATCTGATGACGCAAGAAGAAATTGATCAAACGAAGGATTATTTATTTGATCGAGGGGCTAACGTCAAACGAATTTACAACACGCTGGCGTATAAAAATTTGGACATTTATCAAGTGAATTGTACCTATTACTCTGCACTTGGCAACAATGATAATGCATACCTTTTAGCGCGTGCCATTCAGTTTTTTGCTCCAGGCATTCCACAGGTTTATTATGTGGGTCTTTTAGCAGGGGAAAATGATATTGACTTACTCGAAAAAACGAAATTAGGTCGCAATATCAACCGTCATTACTACAGTATGCAAGAGGTTGCTCAGGAAATGGAACGCCCAGTCGTCAAGCAACTATTTAAGTTAATGAAGTTTCGAAATGCGTTTCATGCTTTTGATGGGGATATTGAGGTAACTGTGTCGGATGAGGGGGCTATTCTTGTGATTCGCCGAACGAGTGCAGCAGGGGATAAGATAGCTATTCTTACCGCGGATTTGCGTGTATATCATTTTTCCATTGAGTACCAAGAAGCACCTGAGACAGAGGTTAAAAAACTTATTTTATCTGTGTAGAAGCTGCAAAAGGATGGCGCTTTTCAAGGAAATAGGTTCCAAGTAGGCTACAGAGAACTGCTAAGGGAAACGTGACCATGTCGATACTTTTGTCCTGAAGACCAAGTTCTAACATGACCCACAACATGAAAGTTGGAATCATGGGTTCGATAAATGCAGCGCGCCACGATAAACGTAAACCGTCTTTGAACAAAAAGTAAAACAGCGTTATTGCTGATAACATCCAGCCAATAACATAGACAAAAGTAGCAAGAACTGGCTGATGCGCCGCAGCAATAGGAGCTATAACAAACAAAATCGAACCTGATACGATCATGGTGAAAAAATTAGCACGAGGTTTACCAATGCCGGCAAGTAAGGTACCACCGAGTCGACTGACGGATGAAAACATGACGCCAATCGCGGTGAGCACCGTATACTGGTCGGCTTCTTTGCTAACGTAGTAGCTACCAAATAAGGCGTATAAAATTGGATCAGGATAGAGGCAGATGAGTAGCGTAATCGGAAATAAGACGAGATTGTTATAACGAAAACATAAGGTTGCTCGTTCACGAGATTGGATGGGTGAACGCATCACTTCGGAGAGAAAAGGTAGTGATACAATATTGAATGCCCAAGTAACAATATTGGCGTAACCGGCTATTTTAAGTGAATTGTTCAAATACCCCGCAGCGATGAGAGAAGTTCCACCTGTGATAATGACTAAGTAGGATTGTTGAAAGGATTTAGCAATATTCCCTGCAAAACTTGGTAGCCCATAGCGCAACATACGCCAAACCGTTTTCAATCGCACGGGTACAAAAAAACGAATATGAAATTGCCTTGTCAAGTATAACAAAGCGATGGTCAATGTGACGATACCTCCGCAAAAAACACCAACATTGATTAGATATAATGAGCTTGGCGACGAAAGGTACCACCAGACACCAAGAATTGTGCCGGAAATTGAAAATAATGTAGTTGTTACCATCATCATAGACTGTACCACAAACTTTTTCATGCCAGAAAAAACAGCTACACACATGTTAATGGCAGCAGATAACAAAAGGGATACCGATCCTACGTCAAGAGCAGGAGCAAGCGCCTTGATGTGGTAAATAGTTGCAATAGTAGGTGACAATCCGCATATTACAAGGGCGACTAACAAAGCACCAAGTATACTGAATAGAAAGGCTGGTCCGAAAATTGAGGCTAGCGCCTTTTTACCATGTCGTGCGACAAAAAACGTTGTCGCGGAATTTAAACCGACATTTAAAAATAATCCACTCATGCCTAGCACTTGTTGCATAACACTTACTTGACCGTACAGCGTTTGACTATGCAAAAGCCTTGTAGTAACGACGCCTCCTATTGTTTGTAAGGTTTGGTTAATAAAAAGTCCAATGAAGATAACGGCGATATTAGCGATAAGATAGGATCGTAGCGTTTGGGTAGAATGCGCAGGATTCATAAAAAAACCACCTTGTGAACGATATCATGATTATAGCAGAAAGGCGATGCAACGAATGATGAAGTTGAATCGGCGAATGATCAACAAGTGGCGTAATTTTAGTGACATTTTATAACACATTATATCATGTTAGTGATATAATGTGATTGAAAAAGCTACTGGAGTGATGGTGTGTACCCTGAACAACGACGTGAGCAAATGATGGTTTTGCTTGCCAAGCACGGTTTTATTCCTATTGCAGATCTTTCTAGTATGTTGGGCGTTTCGGAAATGACTGTACGTAGGGATCTACGTGCTTTGCAGGAATCAGGTCAAGTACAGCAAGTCACAGGCGGCGGAAAGGTGGCTACGGTCGCTAGCGAGCCAGCATTTATGACTAAGCGTGTTTTACAGCAGACAGAAAAACATGCCATTGCTAAAGCCGCATTGCGTTTCATTGAACCAGGTATGACTATCGGTTTGTCAGCTGGTACAACAACTTGGACATTAGCAAGTTTGATTCAGGGGTTTGATCACCTTACGTTTGTGACTAACTCGACGAATATTGCTACGGATTTGAGTAGCATTGGGTGGAGTGACATCATACTTTCTGGAGGTAATTTTCGTACCCCGTCCGATGCACTTGTGGGGCCTCTTGCCGAAGACGCCATTCGCCGTTTACACACTGATATTTTATTTTTAGGAGTTCATGGCATGGACCCTGTGCATGGAATGAGTACGCCTAATCTTCTTGAGGCGGCTATTGACCGTGCTATGATGGAACATACGAGTCGTGTCGTGGTGTTATTCGATCACACCAAATGGGATATTATAGCGCTTGCACACATCGCTGATGTAGAAGAAATCGATGTGGCTATTACGGATGGATTTAGTGCAGAGAGGCAGCAAGCCTTATTGAGAGAAGCTGGGGTAGAGGTCGTTATTGTAACTTGATAAATGAGGTGAATTCATTGACAGAATTACGGTATAACCCGTTGTTGCAAGATTGGACGATGGTAGCATCAAAAAGACAAAATCGTCCGCATTTACCAGCAGGTCAATGCCCATTTTGTCCCGGCTCAGGGAAAGTGCCGCAAGCGTATGATGTCCTTGCTTATGATAATGACTTTCCAGCTTTGTCAAATGACCCGCCTGAACCTGATGTGGCAGGGTCCGTGTTATATCCTGTGGAAAAAGCCTACGGTAAGTGTGAAGTTATCTTGTATTCTCCCGATCATACGGCATCTATGTCATCGCTATCGGAATCACACCTTCGTCTTGTCGTAGACCTCTGGGCCTCACGTTTTGCTGAACTGGCCAAAGATAAGAAACACAAATATATTTTCATTTTCGAAAATCGAGGCAAAGAAGTTGGCGTGACGATGCCTCATCCTCATGGACAAATTTATGCCTATCCATATATACCGCAAAAGTTACGTGTAGAACTTGACTCTACTCGCCAGCATTTTGAAACGACAGGTCATTGTTTACTCTGTGATATCGAAGAAGAAGAAAAAACGGCGATGCAACGAGTCATTTATGAGTCTTCGCACTTTTTGTGTTTTATTCCCTTTTTTACAGATTATCCATATGGGGTTTTTATTGTGAGTAAGGCGCATAAGCAAACTTTACTTGATTTTACGCCAGAAGAGCGTTCTGATTTAGCCCATGTACTAAAACGCGTGACGGCTGGTATGGATGCTTTGTTTGATCGTGAATTTCCGTATATGATGGCCATGCATCAAGCACCTGTCAATGGGCCGGATGTATCAGAACATTACCATTTTCATATTGAATTCTATCCTCCTCTTCGCGAGGCCAACCGTATTAAGTTTCTAGCATCCTCTGAGTCTGGCGCTTGGGCACCTTGCAATCCGACAGCAGTAGAAGAAACAGCTGTCTTGTTACGTAATGCCGTGATTGAGGCAAAAGATCGGGATCAAGCAAGGGAGAGGGGATGAGCGTTTGAATGAGGCACTGATTGCATCAGCCTGGGAGAAATTTTTACAGTTTTCACCTGGAACAATCAATCATGTTGAAGTTTTTTTTGCGCCAGGTCGTGTAAATCTGATTGGTGAACACACAGATTATAATGGTGGCTTCGTTTTTCCTGCTGCTTTAACGCTAGGCACAGTTGTGATGGTGCGACCAAGAAAAGATAACCTGTTGCGGTTTTCATCTACATCCTTTGCAACTAGTATCGAAGTGCCAATAGGTGCATTGCGTTATCATGCTGAGTATGATTTTGCGAATTATCCATTAGGAATGTTATGGGCACTTGAAAAAGTTGGCGTACCAATTCTTGGCGCTGATTATTTCTTTGCGAGCGACCTGCCTAGCGGTGCAGGATTGTCGAGTTCAGCATCCATTGAAGTGGGTACTGGCGTGGCCGCAACGGCCTTGGCAAAAGCATCGATAGATCGCATTAAACTCGTGAAACTTGCCCAAAAAGCTGAGAATGATTTTGTGGGTGTTAATTGCGGTATTATGGATCAATTTGCTGTGGGCATGGGAGAAGCTGATCACGCCATCTTACTCGATTGCAATCGATTAGATTATTCCTTAGTACCGTTTGTTGCCCCATCGTATCGTTTGGTGATTACCAATACGAATAAACGTCGTGAATTGGCGGATTCCAAATACAACGAGCGACGCGCACAATGTGAGCAAGGTTTAGCAGCGCTTCAACGTGTGGTACCTGACATCACGTATCTTGCACAACTCACGCCACAGCAATTGGTTGAGGTGGAATCGGTGATTGTGGATCCTGTAATCAAAAAGCGTGTGCGGCATGTGGTCACGGAACATGCCCGAACCAAGCGTAGTGTCGAATTATTGCGTGATGACAACTTTGCTGCATTCGGACAATTGATGAATGAATCCCATGTATCGTTACGTGATGATTATGAAGTAACAGGTCGGGAGTTAGATGCGTTAGCCAAGGCCGCCTGGACTGTAAACGGCTGTGTGGGATCCAGGATGACTGGTGCGGGCTTTGGCGGTTGTACAGTTAGCCTCGTGAAAGAAAATGCCTTGCAAGAGTTTATGCAGGTTGTTGGTGATCTGTATCATGAAGAGACAGGTCTTACAGCCAGTTTTTATACGAGTGCGTTAGGTGATGGGGCAAAGAAGATAACGAAAGAGGCGATGTCGTTATGTCGATTTTAGTTACAGGCGGTGCAGGGTATATTGGTAGTCACACTGTGCTTGAACTCACACAACATAAAGAACATGTTGTTGTGATCGATAGTTTGGTAAAAGGCCATCGTGATGCAGTATTAAACGCCCCATTACATGCCGTGGATATACGCGATACTGCCATGGTTATACGAATTTTGCAAGAGTATGAGGTTGATACTGTTGTGCATTTTGCGGCAAGTTCGCTTGTAGGAGAGAGCGTCAGCAATCCTTTGAAATATTATGATGATAACGTTTGTGCTACAGAGCGATTACTATCAGCCATGGTGACAACCGGTGTTAAACGTATCGTTTTTTCTTCAACGGCTGCGACGTATGGCGAACCTATGTCGACGCCAATCACTGAAGATCATCCGACGGTTCCAACGAATCCTTATGGTGAAACCAAGTTAGCTATCGAGCGCATGCTTGCTTGGTCATATCAAGCTTATGGTCTACAATCCATCTCTTTACGTTATTTTAATGCGGCGGGTTCGCATCCGAGTTTGCCGATCGGAGAAGATCATCACCCGGAGACGCACCTCATTCCGGTTGTTTTGCAAGTGCCGCTTGGCAAGCGTGATCATGTCACAGTCTATGGGCAGGACTATCCTACGAAAGACGGCACATGTGTCCGTGACTACGTGCATGTGATGGATCTGGCCAGTGCGCATCGATTAGCTGTTGAACGACTACGTAAGGAGGATGTTCAAACGGAAGTGTTTAATCTCGGTATCGGTCAAGGTTTTTCTGTCAATGAGGTGATTGATACGGCTCGCAATGTGACAGGACATGCGATTGAAGTGGAGATTGGAAATCGCAGAGATGGTGATCCTGCCGTCTTGGTGGCCTCATCAGAACGCGCAAAACGCGTATTGGGTTGGGAACCTGCTTATACAGATTTAAGCACAATGATCGCTTCAGCCTGGAAATTTCATCAAGATCATCAGGATGGCTATGGGCATTGATGAACACAACCGTTACCTCTGTGCGCAATATTGGTTTGGTTGCGCACGTAGATGCTGGAAAGACAACAACAACGGAACAGATTCTTTATCAAACAGGAAAGATTCGTTCGATTGGCCGTGTCGATGATGGGACTGCGCATACGGACTGGCTATCCGTAGAAAGAGAACGCGGAATTTCTGTTCGTTCTGCAACCACAGTCTGCACGTGGCGCGATACGATCATCAATGTGATCGATACGCCAGGGCACGTCGATTTTGCATCGGAAGTAGAACGGTCGCTTTCCGTGCTTGATGGTGCTGTCCTAATTCTTTCGGCTGTTGAAGGGGTTCAGGCACAAACGGAAGTCTTGTGGAGAGCACTTCAAGCGATGAACATTCCTACGGTGTTCTTTATCAATAAGATGGATCGAATAGGTGCAGAACCTTTTCAAGTGGTTCAAGAAATGAAGCGCATCTTGAGTCCACATGCAGTACCTATTCAAGGTTTGATCATAAATCCTACATCGGGAAACTATGAACAGGTGCATTCTGTTTTTGATCCAGTCGATCTTATAAAGGAAAATTTGTTACTGTATGATCAAGTCGTCGAGGAAGCCACGCTCCATGACGACACCTTACTTGCCGCCTATTTAGAGGGTCAGTCATTGCAAAAGTCGGAAGTAAAAGCTTCTCTGATGAAGTCAGTTCAAGCTTGCAATGTATTCCCGATCGTGTTTGGATCAGCCCTTCAAGGTGTAGGGATTGCACCTTTGCTTGATACGTTGGTTGAATTTCTACCGTCAGCACAAGGTAACCCAGAAGCTTCCCTTGATGGTGTTGTTTTTAAAATTGAACGTGACAAAACGATGGGCAAAATGGCTTATGTCCGTCTTTATGATGGGACCTTAAAAAATCGCGATTCGGTGGTCAATAGTTCGCAGGGCATCGTGGAAAAAGTTACGCAAATTCGCAAGATGAATGCTCAGTCACATGAAGATGTAGGTATTCTTAAGGCAGGGGATATTGCGGCGATAAGCGGGTTTACGAGCGCTCGTATCGGGGATGTTCTGGGTAAGGCAGCAAGCGTGCGTAAACCTTATCCCTTAGCTGTACCTTTACTAACAGTTCAGGTTTTTCCTGAGATCCCTGCGCAATTTCCTGAAGTCGTGGCGGCTTTTCGGGAATTGGTACAAGAGGATCCCTCTCTAGACATGAACTATTATAACGAAGAACAGGAAATTCATATTAAGGTTATGGGTACTATCGCTTTAGAGGTTTTAAAAAGTATCTTAGCGACGCGATTTTCTCTTGTGGTGCACTTTGATCGACCGACTGTCATTTATAAAGAAACCCCCAAAAAAGCCGGGTATGGTTTTGTAGCGTATACCATGCCAAAACCTTGTTGGGCAATTTTACGTTTCTTGATCGAACCTAGGGAACGTGGAAGTGGGCTAGTCTATACATCACAGGTACGTACGGAGGATTTGTTGCAAAGCTATCAAAATGAGGTGCAGCGAAGGGTTCCTGATGTCCTGGCACAGGGCCTATTTGGATGGGAAGTAACGGATCTGAAAATCACGCTAGTTGAAGGTCAACATCATGTATGGCATACACATCCGCTGGATTTTGTCGTGGCAACTCCAATGGGAATCATGGATGGCTTGCGCAATACGGGGACACAACTGCTTGAACCCATTCTCTCATTCTCTCTTGCGGTTCCGCAGGAATATGGTGGGCGAATACTCAGTGATCTTGTCATGATGCGTGCTGTATTTGATCCACCCAAGGTGATGAGAGAGAGATTGTATGTAAAAGGAGAGATCCCGTTTGCTACTTCCATGGATTACAATGTGCAGTTAGGTGCCTTAACTGGAGGTCGAGGGAGCTTGACGACACAATTTCTTACGTATCGCAACTGCCCTGAAAGTTTTGAAGTACATCGCCCGCGCCGTGGCGTTGATCCTCTTGATACGGCGAAGTTTATCTTGCACGCACGAAAGGCATTGTGAGAAAATCGTAAGGTCACGGTATTTGAAGGAGGTAAAACGTTGGGTAGCGAAATTGAAAACTATAAAAAAGCTACGTTTGCAGGAGGATGTTTCTGGTGCTTGGTCAAGCCATTTGATCAGTGGCCTGGTGTGATTTCTGTAGTGTCCGGGTACACAGGCGGGCATGTTGAAAACCCTACTTATAAGCAAGTGTGTGAAGGAACTACTGGACACGTTGAAGCTGTTCAGATTACGTATGATTCAAGTATCCTATCATATGAAACCATTCTCGATGTGTTTTGGCATCAGATTGATCCGACAGATGCAGATGGTCAGTTTTGCGATAGAGGGTCGTCGTATAGGACTGCCGTCTATTATCATGACGAGGAACAAAAGCAATTAGCGTTGTTATCCATTGAAGCGTTAGTGAAGAGTGGTCGCTTTAATAAACCTATTGTCACACCGGTTTTACCTGCTATGCCATTTTATCCTGCAGAAGAGTATCATCAAGATTTTTATAAGAAAGATCCCAATCATTATCATGCCTATCGTTCCGAATCAGGTCGCGATGACTTTATTGTCACCGTTTGGGGCGATGTAAACAAAAAATAAACGGTTCTTAGTTGAAACGGCGGTGATTTCTCACCGCCGTTTTTAAGATGCATCAGGGCCAGCAAAATAGTGATTGACGACGATCGATGCTGCACCCATGGCACAAGCATCAATGCCAAGCGTCGACAATTGAACCGTTACACCCGAATAAGGTTTAATAAAACAACGTGTCGATAAGGACTCATTGACGGCATCAAGCAAATAAGTTCCTGCTTGAGCCAGACGATTGCCAATGACGACAATCGAGGGATTGATAGCATTAATCATGTTGGCTATCCCAATCCCAAGATAATGTCCGACCTTTTGGATACATCGTAGGGCATAAAGATCGCCATTGTCGAGCGCTTGTAGGATATCATCAAACGTGGCACCTTCATGCACTTGACGAAATTCATGTAACAAGGTTCGTTCGGAAGAAAAAATTTCTAGACATCCTCGGTTACCACAAGAGCATAGGGGACCTTGTGATTCAATCGTCATATGTCCAAATTCCCCTGAAAGTCCGTCTTCGCCACGAACTAAATCTCCTTGCATAATAATTCCCGCACCCACGCCAGTTGCAGCACTAATGTAGATCATATTG
>JAKADA010000032.1 GCA_021820975.1 Bacillota bacterium | reverse complement strand
TTCTCATTCTAGAGGACTTTTTGTTATATAGGGGTGTCTAAACATCGAATATTAGCAATCTTCCGTATATCGTTTGATACTATCAGTACACTTGACATTTGGGTAAAAACTTTATGCAACGCTAGTGACTACATATACAAAATTAAAAGACAGTTCCCTTAGTAATGCACAGGAACTGTCCTTATCGATGGCGGAGAGGGTGGGATTCGAACCCACGAACGGTTTCTAGCCGTTGCTCGTTTTCAAGACGAGTGCCTTCAACCACTCGGCCACCTCTCCAAAAAATCAGTCGATACGTAGTATAACATACTTGGCCTACATTTGAAAAGCCTCATTACGCCACTTGTTAAATCACAGTCTCATCCTGTACATCCTTTGCCCAAGTAAAGTACCGATTCATAGGTCCTGTCCAAGTCATACTAATAGTAAGCCCAACCAGATCGCTCGTACTTGCATCAAAACGCCAGACATGACCTAACAAGTGAATCACAAACGTATTAAGCAATAATCCGATACTATAAACAAAAAAGTAGCGCATAGCACGATGATAACGATGGCTATTTCGGGTATTCCATGTTAATTGTTCACCAGCTAGCCAGTTGATAGGCATCGTTAAAGTCCCCGCTACAAGCACGGCTTCCTCATAAGGAACGTAAAACCTTTCTGTAAAAATTCGAAATAACAGGATAGATAACCATGATGCACCTAGGCTACACAACGCATATAAACTCCAAAAGACGTAACGACGTCTCATGGCCATTTCCCCTTAGGATGGTATTACGATCGAACGTAGTTTGTCCCGTAAGGAAAAAACTATTCATGGAATTTTATAGGTTTTTACCATGGTAGATGCCTCCCATAGACCATCTGGTTCCAGGCGAACAAGCGCATCGGCACCAACGTAACTTTGGATCGTTCCTGATGACTGATCAGCATTAAGATCAGCAAACCATGTTCCATCACGTTCAATAAGGGTAGCTCGCAAAAAGCGCGTATGTTTCGTTCGTTTTTTGAGGACCGGTGCTGCAAGTAATTTCGCCTGATGCACCTGTTGCAACGTATGTTGTGCCATGCCTAGCACGCTTTCTAAAACAGGCAGTAAAAAAATAACCGCGTGCACAAACGCTGCCGCAGGATTGCCTGAGAAAGCGAGAACAAGTTTATTTTTACCATAAATCCCAGCATAAAGTGGTGTTCCTGGTCGCATCCACACGCCCCAAAACAATCGTTGAACGCCCAAACTTTCATACGTATCCGGTACTAGATCGAAATCTCCCACGGAAACTCCGCCCGTCGTGATCACCACATCATATTTCGCTAAAGCAGCCTGCAATCGGTCACGCAAACGTGTTGAATCGTCCATGACAGAAGGTAGCACATCTGCTGCAAACCCTACAGAACGTAAAATTCCAGATAATAGTGGCGAGTTACTATTATACAACTGACCTGGTTGCAACGGATCCCCAGCCTCTGCCAATTCGCTGCCTGTTGAAATCACGGCTATTTTAGGCATGACAAAAACAGGCAACGTAGCATGCCCTTGCGATGCAGCCGTTGCCATCACTGCAGGAGTAACACGTTGGCCACGATGCAATATCGTCGTTCCTGATCGCATGTCATGACCCTTTGCTTGAATAGCCTCACCGATGGCTACTTTTTGAGCTACTTTCACAAAGCCCATCCCATCTCGTTCACAAACGTCAGCGTGTTCCAAACGAATAACAGCATCAGCTCCTGGCATAATAGGTGCCCCAGTCATCGTTCGAATAGCCATGTTAGGTTCGCATGCGAACGTCTTCGCATAGCCAGCGCCTACCGTCGTTTCATGCAAACGCAAATATACAGGATGTTCTCTTGTTGCCATCTGCGTTTCTATTGATCGCACGACGAACCCGTCAAGCATAGCACGATCAAACGCAGGTACATCTGTCTTTGCGATCCTATCTTTGGCGAGTGCTCGTCCATAACACAATGAAAGAGAAGTCTCCTCAACGCCAATCGGTACGATCGCACTTCGCAACCGTGCTATAGCATCATCGACTGTCAAAAATTGATCCATCTTGCTACAACTCCTCAAATCACCCTTGCAACTATTTAATCAGATAATCTTCTGTATTACAAAACCCTTTAAATACAAAAACGACGTGGCTAATCACCACGTCGTGAACACTGCTAGAAAAGTTTGGTGCGGTCAAGAGGACTTGAACCTCCACGGGGTTGCCCCCACAAGAACCTGAATCTTGCGCGTCTGCCAATTCCGCCATGACCGCATAGCAAAGTATCGAAATGTAGTATAGCATGCACGCTATTGAAATACAAGTTGCCTTTCGTGTTGCCTTTTACCCTAGAATTCCGGTACCATCATGGTGATTTCGCGAAAGGATGATCATGTCATGATGGCCCATGGAATTGATCTGATTGAGTTACAACGCATTCAACGATTGATGACCAAAGAATCGTTTTTACGTCGCGTTTATACGAAAGGCGAACTCTCATTACTACAGGACCGAAGCGAACAGCGTCAAGTAGAACTTCTTGCAGGTAGATTTGCAGCCAAGGAAGCAGCGTACAAGGCACTGATGTCACTTATTGTAGAAAACGCAAAAACTACATTTACTTGGCAAGATTTTGAGATCTTACAAAATAATCAAGGGGCACCCATTTTGCTGTTTCACCACACAGCTGAAACATGGCTGACAACTTGTCGTATTACATCACGACTTGTGAGTCTTACTCATACGAAAGAGCATGCCTTAGCCTCTGTCATTCTCTGCTGAATAAAACCTCTCGTCGCTTGGAAGCATAATGGCGAGGTGGTAAATCATGGCGTGGTTTAAAAAAGCATTTGATTGGATCGTGCAGCTATCCGAAAAAGATCTTCCATACCGCTTTAGCCTTAGTCCGGAAGCACAAGCTACAGACGCGCCTACCACGCTAGATAAAACTTTATCAAAACAAAGTAGTACGCAACCACAGCATAATCACGCATTGCCGAAAGACCCAATGGATCAAGTAAAATACATTGCAAAACTCCTTCATCATCCGCGCAATTCGGACATTTTGATTGAGGAACGTACAGCTGCGTCCGGGCAGTTATTTCATCTTATTTATAGTCAAATTATTACTGATCTCATAGGAATACAACGTTATCTTTTGGAGCCTTTAAGTAAGGTTTCGACATGGTGCGATACAGCACAGGAACTAGCAACCATGATTTCTTGTTCAGGTATCATGATATCTGAAGAACCCGATGTACTTGCCGACGGTGTTGTCGAAGGTAAAGTTGTCGTCTTATTGGGTGCATCGACTGCCCTTTTATGCCCATTTGCGAACTATCAGTCCCGTAACGTAGGTCAAGCGATCAACGAAACAGTAGTTCGTGGCCCCCAAGAAGGGTTTACTGAAAATATCAGCTATAACATGAGCATCTTACGCCGCACGATCGGGTGCCGAGACCTTGTGTTTGATTCCCGCACACTACAAGATGTAGCTGAGACCAAAGTAAGTATCGCTTTTATGGCACACCTCGCCAATCCTCGTCTCATTAAAGAAATTCATCGCCGATTAGATCATTGTGACCATGTTCCGATTATTATTTCAGGAATTATTAGTCAATTTATTGAAGACCATCCAAAATCACTCTTCCCGACAATTTCCTATACAGAACGTCCCGACGTAGTAGCTCGTTGCATCAGTAGCGGCCAAGTTGCCATTTTAGTGAGCAATCAAAATCAAGTACTGATTATGCCAGCACCATTTATTTTTCAACTGTCAACCGCTGAAGATCTCTATCTACGATCGACGTCCGCCAATTTTTTACGTGCTATACGCTTTATTGCCTTTTCAATTGCCTTGCTTGCGCCGAGCATTTATGTTGGTCTCATCAATTTTCAGCAAGAAATGATCCCTTCTGACCTATTGCTTGCTATGAAAGCCGCTCGTTTGAATATTCCCTTTCCTACACTTGTCGAAGTCTTACTGCTTGAAGTTTCTTTTGAACTGATTCGCGAAGCAAGTATTCGCGTACCACAGGTTATCGGATCAACGATCGGTATTGTCGGCGCCTTAATCATAGGTCAAGCGGCCGTCGAGGCAAACCTTGTCAGCCCGATTGTCGTGATTATCGTTTCCGTCACTGGTTTGGGGTCTTTTGCCATACCGAATCAAGAAATTGCTTTTGCTGTACGCATTTTACGATTTGTGTTTCTTCTATCAAGTTCACTTTTTGGTTTTCTCGGAATCGCCGTCGTTTTTAGCATGACCGTACTACACTTAGCATCAATATACACCGTTGGCGTTCCATATTTAACCCCACTTTCACCATATCGAAAAAACGAAGAAGGCTTTCTACGACGAAGTGTCCTCACTTACGAGAGTTTTCCACTTTCCTTTCGAACGCAAAAAAGTCAAGCGGGTGACTCCACATCGGGAAGTGCAAACTCGTGATCAAAGCAGGCCATATTTCTGGACGGCAAGCGACTGCTATCATGACCATCATACTGGTAACCAAATTAATGAATCCAATCGCCACCATTATCATTCGCTGGGGCCAATCTGCGGCAGATACTTTAGCTTTTTTATCGGGTCTGATCATGCTTGTTTTAGTCTTACCAATACTCCCGTTGGTAAAGGATACGCCAAAAACCTTATTTGGTTTGATGCGTGAACATTTCGGCAAAGTACTAGGCACCGTCTTTTCGATTTTTCTTCTCATCACATTAAGCCTTGATACAGCCGTTGTTCTACGCGCTGATGTGGTGCAGGTTCAATTGATTTTTGCTCCACAAACGCCCTTGCCCATCATTGAAAGCTTAATCTTACTGGTCGCGGTATACGCTTCCTACCTCGGATTGGAAGCAATCGCAAGAAGCAATTTGATCGCTTTCTTTTTACTCATCGTGCTCATCATAACTTTATTCATCATAACGCAACTTTTTTATGCTAATTGGATGAACTTGGCGCCTATCTTAGGACCCGGAATTCCCACTTTACTTACACAAGGCATTCTGCATGCTGGGTTTTATGGAGAACTGTTGATTCTCTTTAACCTGCGCATATTTGTTCGAGATTATAAGTCATTTAAAACGAGTGTTTTTAGCAGTCAAATTATTTCTGTCTCAGTCTCTATCATAGCATTTTCCCTTTTTCAACTCGTATTCCCATACCCTTCATCTGGTCATCTATTCTTTCCGTTTATCGAACTTGCGAAACTTATTTACTTTGGACGGTTTATCCAACATATCGAAGCAGCTTTTGCTATTACCTGGCTTATCGTCGGCCTCTTACGTATTACAATCATGGTCTATGTTTTATCCTTTATGATGGCCGACATATGCAATACGCAAAACGTGAGACGATTCATACCATCGATTGCAATATTTATCTTTTATGGCACACTAATTCCACCAAGTCTTGTTGCTGACGTTGATTTTAAAGACGTGCAATTGATGCAATATGGCATCTTTGTATATGGTCTATTGCCTATCGCAATTGCGGTAGTAGCCTACCTACGAAAGAGGAAAAACAACAAAAAAAGTCCATCAACAGAACCACAGGGAGGTCCGGCTCATGTCGGCGAGTAGATGGTCGATCAGACTACGACAAAGCATACTTTGGTTTGCCATTAGCGTCACGACATTAACCACCACAGGCTGTTGGGACAATCACGAGCTTGAAGACCTCGCTTTTATTGATGCCATTGGTGTTGATGAAGGACCTCACGAAAACTTTGAAATCACTTATGAGATTATGAACGCATCGACAGAAGCAGCAATACAAGGTAAACGCACTTCAGCGGGTCGGCCTGTATATGCGACTGTCATAGCCAAAAATGGGATTGAAGGTCGAGTCTACACAAATGTCAGCTCTGATCGTTTGATGACGAATTCCCAAGAGAAGATTCTGATCTTAGGAGAAAAGTTGTTACGAAAACCGCACAGTCTCAACTTAATTGAAATGTTGGTACGAGAAAGAGAGTTTCGGCGTGATTTATTCGTTATAACATCGCTCGATCAGGTTGATTCGGTCTTACGAAGTAACGATAGCAAACTTGCGACACTCCCTGATCGTTATCTTGAAAATATGCGCCGCCAACACCAATTTACAGCTACCATCCCAAACTCGTCATTAAATGATTTTCTCGTCGCACACGAAGTTGGCGACTGGCTTCCTGTGATGCCATTAATCGGTTTACAACCGAAGCAAAGTACGCTAAATGATACCGTTTCTCGTGAAGAGATGCTACCAGGGCGCATTCCGATTCGTGGTGGGGTTAACAAAATTCAAATGTTAGGTGCCGAGGTTTTTAACTACAAAGGGCTTGCGACAGGGCGTTTGTCTGGACCTGAAGTACAAATTTATCTGACCATGCTAGGCCATGTTCAGACTTTTATCTATTCCTTGCCTGCTCACGCTGCAACAGATACTGTCATGTTGCTACGCCAAGATGTGCAACCCATGGTACATGCCAAAATGCAACGCGGTCATCTCGTCTTTGACGTTGATATACCATTTATCGCCACTTTACTTGCTACGAATACAACGACTGACATTGTCCTAAACGCAACAGAAACGAAACAATTGGAACGTGAAGTTGACAAAGTTTTATCGCAGCAGACGATGGCTTTATTCAAGCGCACCAAAAAAGAATTTCACGGCGATCTCTTCCAACTTTCGCATAATATCAAATGGCGCTTTTTAACGGAAGATGCGTGGCGACAATTTAACTGGCCAAAGCGCTATATGTCTGCTCGCCTACATGTTCATTATCATGTGCGCATCACCACATTTGGAAAACAAAGAACACCATTTCGTACTCTCTCAGGAGTGAAATAAACGTGATTACTATGTATTTAATTCCTGTATTCTTACTTGTCATTTTGTCTGGGCCAGTGGCCATAGCTATTTGGAAAAAAGAGAAAGCTTCTGCGATTGCCTTAGTCACGCTTATTGTTATCTGCATCTTAGGTGGGCTCTTAACTTCCTATGAGTGGGGTAGTATGCCCATGCACCTCGCAATGTAGACTATCGCACAGGAAGATCCCCATTCGCATAGGTTGTAGCGAACGTATACGAGGAGGAATTTGAATGGTTGATGATAATCGTTCGATGCCAATTTACGACCCATTTACAGCCTTGTGTCAAGGGACAATATTCTCGTGGCTTGATGATCATTACCGGCAACAAGTTGATGCTAGCCTAACTGATTGCTAAGGCATAAAGTCGCCAAAGGGGGATCTTTTCGTGGACGAAACGCAACAAACTCTGCTTTACAACCTACAAGCCGTCAGCTTTGTGCTTGTCGATCTGCAATTGTACCTAGACACGCATCCGCAAGATGCAAACCTCCTACAAGATTATGCCGCTTATGCGCAACGTCAGCGGATGTTACATCGTGCCTACGAAGAACGTTTCGGGCCTCTGAATGACTATGGCTGTGCACGTTCGAATCGCATCGACGCCTGGGTGGAGGAACCTTGGCCTTGGCAATTTTAGTACAACAGTGACCTGATGAGGCATCTCATCAGGTCACTGTTGTCTTAGGCATGGGTATGCAAGCCTTCTGTCTGACCGCTAGCTACGAGTGCCTGTTGCAACAAAGGTTGAGCTAAGATAAGCCCGATCGTACCAACAGTCAGAATACCACCTGCTACCCAAAATGGTACATGTGCGCCAAATTGCGGTGCGAGCCACCCGCTTAAAATGGGAGCAAGCGCAGCACCTGCCCAACGCACAAAATTATATGTTCCCGAGGAAATCGATCGCGAAAATGGAGAGACTTCCATCGCGAGTGTGGTAAAAAGAGCATTGGCGATACCACAAAAAAATCCAGAAATCACGATAACACCTAAAAGTGCTGTACCTTGCACTAAGGCTGCAGCGACAAACACGATAATTAATCCGATCAAGTTATAGATGAGCATTTGAATGGGGCCCATTACGGGTCGCAGCCAATTCACCACAAAGACTGAGGAGAGACCCACTAAAATACCCCATGCAAAATAGGTGAGTCCAAGTGAAATGCTGCTTAAATTATGCAAAGTATAAGGTGAATAGGCCAAAATCGTAAAAAATGAAAAACTATACGTCAAACCCACCAACGCATTGGACAGCACTGCCGGATGTTTCATGGCGATAAAGAGATCTTTAGCACGTCGTGGCGGTTCTTTTTTGCCCGGATCCTTCACTAAAAAGAAAGTAAAGAGAAACGCGATAACCATAAGTACTGCTGTTCCAAAAAAAGGCAAGCGCCATGTCACGGTACCGAGAAGCCCGCCAATCAATGGCCCCGAAGCGATACCTAGCCCAAGAGCAGCTTCATACAACGTGATGGCAGCGCCCATGCCTCCTGACGAAGCGCCGACGATAATCGACAACGCCGTCGAAGTGAAAAATGCATTACCTAGTCCCCATCCCGCACGAACGGTTGCTAAAAACCCAATGTTTGGGGACAACCCACTTAACGTAGCAAAAACGATCACAAGAGCAAGCCCGATAAGCATGACACGTCGGCCTCCTAAGCGGGTCGCAAGAACGCCTGAAACGAGCATGGTAATGGCCATGACAGCAATATAACTGGTAAATAGCCATTCCACTTGGAACTCACTGGCGCCCATGGCTTTTCCGATCAACGCTAAGAGTGGATCTACAATGCCGATACCCATAAATGCAATCAATGCAGCGAAAGCTGTTGCCCATACCGCAGGCGGAAACATTTTCCTCATAGTACCCTCCGAGTAGGCAGAATTTATTTCGTATAACGAAATATACGAAAAGAATTGTAACACGAAAACAATCATTGACCAAGAAACTTTTACAGACGCTGAATATCAAAACGGCGTATTTGTTTGACTTGCCTATGGCTCACCTCCCACTCACTGTATGCATACGCTATAGGCGATAGTGTATAAAGAGGCGAGGGAGTATGTGCGATGTGGATCTATGAAAAACGTTTGCAATACCCAGTTAAAATAAGCAAAAAAGATCTACCCATGGCACGATTCTTAATCACGCAATACGGTGGACCCGATGGCGAATTGGCCGCTTCGTTACGCTACTTAAACCAGCGTTATGGCATGAAGAATAAAACGGCGATCGCCATTTTGACCGATATTGCAACTGAAGAATTGGCCCACTTAGAAATCATAGCAACCATGGTACAAAAACTCGTGGATGATGCCACGCCGGAGCAAATGCGTGCAGCAGGTCTTGGTGCTCACTACACAGATCACGGGCACGATCTGTTTTATACAGACGGCAATGGCGTCCCTTTTACAGCAGCCTATATTCAGGCCAAAGGTGATCCAATTGCTAATTTGTATGAAGACATCGCGGCGGAAGAAAAAGCGCGTGCTGTTTATCAGAAGCTAATCGATCTTACAGACGATCGAGATCTGCAAGACGGACTGATTTTTCTGCGCGAACGTGAAATTATCCACGGGATACGGTTTCGCGAGGTACTGACTATGCTTCAAGAAGAACACCAGCAAAAAAAGATCTTCTGATCAGCTACCCTATTCGATAAAAAAAGCTTCGTTCCCATGTGTCTAAACATTGAGTTCAAACACGTGGGCGAAGCCCTTTTTACACAATCTTATCTATCTACTGAGCACTGTGCGTAGCGTTACTTCGCGAAATCTCGCTTTCGCAAACGAAACCAATAATATAGCCACGCTAGCACAAGAAAGATGAGACCAGAAAAAACGGAAATTTGCGTAAGTGGTGAGGTGACGATCGCGTACAATGCTACCGCTAAAAGCACCAAACCTAAGATCGGAAGTGTTGGCCACCACGGCATAGCATACTGCAATAACCGTCCACCTTGATTGGCTCGCTTACGAAACCGCAATTCCGACACAAGAATAACACCCCATGTCCACAAGGATGCAAAAGCGGATGCGCTAGTAATCCATACGTAGACCGAATTTGGTGCAAGGTAGGTAACAAGGATCCCGACAGAGATCATTAAAGCAGTTATCCAAACGGCAATGTGCGGCACTTTATTTTTATTGAGTGACGAAGCTAAAGCTGGTAGATCCCGATCACGCGCCATACTAAATAGCATACGACTGCCTCCATACAACCCCGTGTTGCATGAAGAAAGGCCAGACATAATGATGAGCAGATTGACGACACCTGCCGCAAGAGGAATGCCGATGCGTGAAAAAAGCATCGCGTAGGGGCTCCCCGTATGAGAGACGATATAAGTCCAAGGAAAGGCGAGTAACATCACGAAAATAGAGCCGATATAAATGAAGACTATACGAAAGGTAACCGTACGAAATGCCCTTGTCATAAGCTTACCGGGATTTTTCGACTCTGCTGATTCCACAGCAAGCGTCTCAATACCGCTATAAGCCTGTACAACGAGCGACATAGCAGCCAATACGCCAACCCATCCATGTGGTAAAAATCCACCATGAATAAACAAATTACTAAACCATACCGCATGGCCACCTTCAAAGAGACCGGTGGTCACAAGAAGTACACCAAAAATCATAAAAATAGCGACGGTAAATACTTTCAAGATAGCAAACCAATATTCGAGTTCGCCAAAAATTTGCACGGCGAGCAAATTGGATAGGGTAAAGAGAATGAGTGCTATCAGTCCCGGTGCAAAAGCCGGAAAGGCAGGAAACCAATACTCGATCAATTTGCCGATGGCGGCAAGTTCCGACATGACGGTGGCAGTCCAATAAAACCACCACATAGCCCCAGTCACAAACCCTATGCCAGGGCCTAATTGCTCATGAGCATATTGGCGAAAGGAACCTGATACAGGATTTTCTACCGTCATCTCCCCTAAAGCACGCATGACAATCGCAGCAATAATCCCACACAAAACAAAGTCCAGAAGAACACCTGGCCCCGATAATTTCACGGCAAGTGCAGACCCATAAAACAAACCCACGCCCAAAACTCCGCCAACTGCCATCATCTGAATTTGTCGATTGGTCAAGGCCCTTCTTAATCCTTCGGAGCTTTTACGCTCGTCATTCAACGCAACTCCCCCAACTCTGCCACAAAGGCAATTTGTTGTTTACTATACCACTTTTCAGCTTTAACTTGCTTGTATGCCATGTTGCAATACGTGTTGTAATATTTGCTTGCGCATCCCTAACAAATGAATATCTTGTGTACTTCTAGGCAATGGTTGTACCAAAAAGCGTATTCGCGAATCTTGCGACACCCTTTTTACAAAGGTTGGCAAGGCGGATACATGATAAACATACGCTGATTTTTCATTTTTGGTCGCGTAAATTCTCAAGATGATGCTTTGCTCGGTCAAAGGGTTATTCATCATACGCGTCGAGATAAAATTGCCAAGTGAATAGATAACATAGCGCATCTTTTTTTCACCAAAATCATCTTTTATCAGCATCTTTTCTAACGGCTGTAACACGTGTGGATGCGCACCTAACACCACGTCGGCGCCCGCTTGAAACAACATGCGTGCTAGGCGTTCTTGCCGTTTTGAAGGTTTGCGGTGAAACTCATACCCAAAATGCATCGCGATAAGGATGATATCCACCAAGGGTTTCAAGCGCTTCACATCCCGTACCATTACAGCTTCACGAATCAATGATACGGCATAATCATGATCCTGTGGAATGGGTAGGAAATTTGTTCCATATGTGTAAGCTAGTATTCCCACACGAACGCCCTTGACGTTTCTAATCAAAGGCTGCCACGCATCGTTTTTCGTGGCAAACGTTCCTGTATGTGATAATCCCTCCTGATTAAGTATCGTGATAGTATGTTTTAACCCTGCAATACCACGATCCATACAATGATTATTGGCCGTCGTTACGACATCAAACCCGGCCTTATGAAGACCATGGGCTAATTCATCGGGACAATTGAACATCGGATAACCCGTTCGCTTATTGCGTTGTTGATAGTGTTTTTCGCGCCCTGATAACGTCGTCTCAAGGTTACCTATGACGAGGTCTGCATGGTGAAAATAAGGGGAAACTTGTTCAAACATCGAAGTAAAATCATACCTCATTTCGCCGATAACTTTTGCACTTTGTATCTGATCTTGCCACATCAGAATGTCACCGACTGCTGCTATTTCAATCTTCGTTGCCATCTGCAGCCCATCCTTCCAATGTGTGTCGCCCCTCTCAGTGTATTACGACAATCTTTATTTGGTTATTTTAGTGGGCACACGGGCTAGTCATCTATACGAAGCATCACGAAAAACCATACATTTTTACTAAAAACGAGAGTGAGACTGAAGCTATGAATGTGCGACCAACACAACGCAAAACGCGTCCGATCATTGCGATCACGGGTAGCGCTGGTAAGTCTACGACCAAGGAAATGACAGCAGCTATCCTTTTAACACGCTGGCATATTTTTAAATCACCATGGAATCTCAATTTTTACACGCATACAAGAAAATACGCGCACCAAGTAAACCCGAGTCATCAGGCACTCGTACTTGAGTATGGTATGTCAGGACCAGGCCAAATTCGTCTTCACTGTAAGGCAATTATGCCCAATATCGGTGTAATCACCAACATTGGAACAGCTCACATTGGACAGTTTAGCGGTGATGTAAGAAAACTTGCAGCAGCAAAATCCGAACTTATTTTGTTTATGAAGCAAAATGGGCTTTTAGTCATCAATGCAGATGATAAAAATTCAAGCTTTCTTTTAACGCAAAAATTTCATGGTCGCATTGTTAAAGTCGGTATTACAAAGCAAGCACAGTACACAGCGTCAAGTGTACGTTACCGTGAAAGAGGTATGGCCTTTATCGCGCATACAGAAAAAACATCTTTTCCTGTAACAATTCCAATTCATGGGGTTCATCATGTCTACAATGCCTTAATGGCGATTGCCGTTGCCGATTCCTTAGGATTTACCGTTCAAGAGATACAGCGTGGACTCGCTCACTATCACAAAATGGAACGGCGCTTGTGGGTGCATCGAACAAAAAAGGGAATTACCGTGATTGACGATACGTATAGCGCTAATCCTAACGCCGTAAAAGCTTCTCTTGATGTTTTACAACATGTTGGAAAAGGGCAAAAAATTGCCGTTTTGGGTACGATGCTAGGTATGGGCAGTTATTCCTTGCAGGCTCACCGTGATGTAGGCAAATATGTTGCAAAAACCAACATTGATTTGTTGTATACGTACGGTAAAGAAGCAAAGCAAATTGGGCAAAGCGCGATTACGGCGGGTTTATCAAAAGATAAAGTGCACCATTTTATTTTGCGTCAGCCTCTACATCGACACCTTGTGCAACGCTTGCAAAAAGGTAGCACGGTGCTAGTCAAAGGATCGCACGCGATGAGTATGAAAGAAACGGCAGAATTTCTAGTGTCTTATGCACAAAAATAAATCCTAAAAAACGACAGGTAACCATTTTAAAAACGGTTACCTGTCTGTTTAAAACTTGAAACGAATTCTGTGTTCCTTACAAAGAATCCGGCAATCGCGGCGCGGAATTTGCCTCAGACAAAGGTCCACCACTTTTTTTCAGACTTTCCAATACACTAGCTGCCGTATCCCACGTCAGATTCTCAGGGTACGCATTTTCGTTATGAAGAACCAAATCCAATCCAATACGTTCTTCTTCAGGCGATACCCGAAGTCCCATGATCAAATCCACTACTTTGAGAATGATCATCGTACCTGCAAAGCTAAAGACCCACGATACAGCGACACCTAACAATTGAATTAAAAGTGTATGCGCATTTCCGTAAAACAAGCCGTTAGCGCCTAAGGAATTCACCGACACGGTAGCAAAAAGTCCAGTCGCAATAGCCCCCCAAGTTCCACCTATACCATGGCCACCAAACGCATCGAGTGCATCATCATAACCAAACCGCCCTTTTAGAACCGTCGATGCAAAGTAGCAGATAATCCCACCTAGCGCTCCTAAGATCAATGATCCACCAACCGTGACAAATCCTGCAGCAGGCGTGATAGCCACAAGACCTGCCACAGCACCAGCACATGCACCTAGTAAAGTGGCATGACCCGTACGCCAGCGTTCTACCGCCATCCAAGCTAAAGCTGATGCGGCCGTTGCGGTGTTTGTGGTCAAAAAGGCACTAACCGATAAAGCATTAGCACCTACGGCACTACCAGCATTAAATCCAAACCAACCGAACCACAAAAGCGCAACGCCAAGCAAAACAAACGGTACATTGTGCGCCTTCATTTCTACTTTGCCATGATCAGTGCGGCGCCCGAGGTAGATAGCGGCAGCAAGCCCTGCTACACCGGAACTAATGTGAACAACTGTGCCACCAGCAAAATCAAGAATTCCTAAATTGTGCAACCAGCCACCAGTGCCCCACACCCAATGTGCGAGCGGATCATAAATTAACGTCGCCCAAAGAACAATAAAAACGAGGAAGGAAGAAAACTTGACACGTTCTGCTAGACCTCCGACTATCAATGCTGGCGTGATAATAGCAAACATCATTTGAAAAATAGCATAAAGCTGATTAGGTATGGTAGCAGCATAAGATGCATCAGGTGCTGCCCCAACATTTTGAAAAAAGGCCCATTGTAAATTACCGATAATATGAGAAACATCAGGACCAAATGCTAAACTATAACCTAAAACCACCCACTGTACTGACACAATGAGAATGACAGCAAAAACCTGAAACATCGTGGTAATCACGTTCTTATTGCGTACCATACCGCCATAGAAAAAAGCTACGCCTGGCGTCATGATCAAAACTAATGCCGATGATGCGAGGATCCATGCCATATCCCCTGAATTCATACTCCACTCCCCCTGTCAGTCTATATAACTATACATGTCATGTTTAATGACATGTATAGTATATGATAGTAGGGGAAAGAGTGTCAATGCTTTTGTGTTAGATAATCTAACACGACGGATTTAGACATGTACTTGCTAGCTATTCGCTCAATGGCCTTAGCCAAACACGAGACGATCTGATCAATTTCTTCATATTCAATAACAAGAGGCGGTGCAATAGTGAGGACATTATTCAACCCTGCAACAGTGTCACCATTTTTACCAATAATAACGCCCCATTCTTTGCAGATCGTAAGGATCTCTTGAACATCCTGAATAGCAAGAGGTTCCTTTGTACTTCTATTTACGACAAGTTCAATCCCTGCCATCAATCCCCTACCTCGAATGTCACCTACGATGGGGTACACAAAGAGATCTTCTAACCGATGTAAGAGATACTCGCCCCTTTCGCGAGATCGAGAAACAAGATCGAGTTCCTCATAGATCGTTAGATTTTCAAGCGCGGCCGCACAACTAACCGGATGTCCACCAAATGTATTGACGTGCCGTAAACGGTCGGTTGGTCCCTCGTCTTGAAGAAACGTATCGTAGATCTCACGTTTCACGGCTGTAGCAGACAAAGGCAAATATCCACTCGTTAGCCCTTTAGCCATGGTGACGATATCCGGTTGTACGTTTTCATGCTGAAATCCAAAATTGCGTCCTGTGCGGCCAAATCCACAAATCACTTCATCAACAATCATCAATACCCCATATCGCTTACAAATGTCTTCAACGAATTTCAAATAATTGTCTGGCGGCATTAAAAGGCCACCACCAGTAATAATCGGTTCTAAGATAAAAGCTGCTACCGTTTCAGGACCTTCCCATACGATTGCCTTTTCAAGTTCGTGGGCACAATGTACTGCGTACTCATGAACAGAGCGTCCCGCTGATTCACGATACATATCTGGTGGATGAATGTGAATAAAACCAGGTGCTAAAGGTTCATAGCGATATTTTCTTTGGTGCTGTCCCGTCGCACTCAAAGCGCCTAGCGTGGCACCATGGTATCCCCTATACCTTGAGATGATTTTAAACCGTGATCCTTCTCCTTTTAACGCATGATATTGGCGAGCAATTTTAAAAGCTACTTCATTAGCTTCCGATCCACTATTGCTAAAAAAAATCTGATAGGAGCCTTTAAGCCACGAATTGAGTTTTTCGGACAATAATGCGGCGGGTATGTGTGCTGATGACAAAGGATAATACGGCAACTGAACCATTTGTTCATAGGCTTTTTTGGCAATACGTTCTTGCGAATAGCCCACATTGACGCACCACAAGCCAGCCATCGCATCAAGATAGGTACGGCCATCCATGTCTGTCACATATACGCCATGGGCTTCTTTAACCATAAAGTTACTTGATCTTGTTGGTCCAAATGCGTGCCATATCGAAGTCTGATCCACATCAGGCACATCCTTGCCAGATAACACCTCATTTTGCATAAGAATCCGCCTCCTGATGGACTATCGTAATGACCTTTTGCGTCGTCATTGTTTCTATCGATGCCCTAGCTCCTTCTTTGCCAATACCACTTTGTTTCAGTCCGCCATAGGGCATAGAATCTGGACGTGCCGTTGAAGATTGGTTGATATTCACACTGCCATAAGCTAACCCGCGGGCAAGCGATAAAGCGACATCCAGATTATTCGTAAAAACACCCGCTTGAAGTCCAAATTGACTATCATTGCACAGTCTTATCACTTGTGCCACGGAATGATAAGGAATAACGTTAACAACGGGACCAAATACCTCCTCACACATCACTTTCATGGCATTGGTTACTTGTGAAAGAACGATGGGTCGAAGCACATTTTTTGTCCGCTGTAGTTTCGTATGAAGAAGGGCACCTTGCTGTACTGCCTCTTGCACCCAGTCTTGCACACGTATCGCCGCTTGTTCAGAAATGAGTGGACCAAGATCAGTATCTTCATCTAACGGATCACCGATTTTTAATAAATTTACTTTTTCTATAAAGTGATGCAAAAAAGTTTCATAGATATTTTCGTGAATATAAATACGCTGAGCCGAGACACAAACCTGACCAGCAAAGGAAAATGACGCTTTGACCAAGGCATCCACAGCCAACGTGAGATTTGCATCATCATGTACGATGTTCGGGGCATTTGATCCTAACTCGAGAATGACTGGTCGAAGTCCCGTTTGCTGTTTCAAGATTTGCCCGACTTTCACACTTCCAGTAAATGTGTACAAATCGATGTCGGAATTTGTAAACAGTTCTTGACCTACTCTCGCTCCCCCAAGCACGACACTTATATAGCCCTTAGGCAAACCAGCTTCAAGTAAGAGATCAGCTAGCAAACTAACACAAAGCGGTGTTTGATCTGCAGGTTTAACAACCACAGCGTTGCCTGCAGCCAAGGCGGGTGCAATCTTTAAAGCGGATATGTTAAAAGGGAAATTAAACGGGGTTATAGCGCATACCACACCAATCGGTTCACGAATTGTCATACTCACGATACGCTGTGATCCAATCGGTTCTTGCTCCTCTGTATACCCTTGAATTCGGGCTGCTTCTTCCGATGCCATGCGAAAATTAAGCGTGGCTCGACGCACCTCAAGGCGCGCATCTTTCATCGGTTTACCTGTTTCAAGGCATAAAGTGCGCGCTAGCTGTTCGTGACGTTCCTCCATCAAGAGTGACGTCTTAAGCAAAACTGCAGCTCTTTGTCGCGGGCTAAAAGGTTCGTCGAGTGCAGCCTTTGCCGCAGATACAGCTAATGCTATTTCATGACTTTCAGGCTCTGCGTATTCAAAAACAACTTCACCATTAAAGGGGTTGATAATCGGCACAACCTCCGACTCAAATCGTTCTTTCATTGCCCATACCCCGTTTGCCAAATAGCTACGTACCTCTGTCATCTTTGTGCACCTCCGTTAGCTAGTAACTAATCTACAAAGAATAGAATAGATCAAATAGTTTAATGTTGACTTAAACATAAGAAGCCAGAAAATCCACCTGTTGGATTTTCTGGCTTCTTATAAAAGCGAAATTACCTTGCTTAGCGCACTTTCATGAGCAACTCCACCGCATCAGCGATGATATGCTCCTTAGATTCACCGGATGAAATTTCATCACGAATACACATTTCTAAGTTGGAACCGACGATATAAAGCGAAAGCCGATCAACCGCAGATCGAACTGCGTTTAATTGCGTGACCATACTTTCACACGTTTCTCCGCGTTCCATCATTCCTAAAATCCCACGAATTTGACCTTCTATTCGTTTCAGCCGATTTCTCATGGCATCCGAATATTCCATACTGTACACCCCGTTTTTGTACCCTATGTCATTCATCATACCACACGTAGTCCATCACTTTGTAACCGCTAAGATCTCCTGCAAGAAATGTTGTTCAGGCACGGCACCTTCCATGCTTCCAATTTCATTGACAATCGTCTTAGGCACACCGTAAACGGTGTACTTCTCAGAGAGTTCCGGATACTCAGATGCTTCCACCATATCACCCGTAACATGATCGCTAACAAATGCTGCCATATGCGCAAGCCGCACCGCGGCTGGACAATACGGTCAGGTAGGTGTAACAAAAACCTGCAAATGAACATCTTGTGTTAAATTTTGTAACGTTTCCACAGCATTTTTTGACAGTGAGGTTTCTCCAGTCGACACCATCAAAATGTCTTCAAGCAACGTAGAAAATTCATACCCTGCAGGAATTCCATAAAACTTGATGCCATAATCTTTTCCGGTGTCGTCAAGCAAAATAAGAGCCGGAACACGAGATACATGATAGCTTGCCGCCACATCAGGTTCCGTGTGTAAATTGTGTACCTGAACTTCAAGTTTATCAGATAACTCAGCTAATTCAGTAACCAATTGCTTCGTTTGCGGACAATACTCACAATCAAGACTCGATTCAAAAAAGATCAACTGAACTTTTTTATCCAAACCTGCAAAACGTTCTTTGATAACGTCCTGATCCTTTTTCCCAATCAACATCCTACATGGCCCCCTTTTGGGATCAATAAACTACTTCGCCACTCCAACCGTTCATGCCACCCATAAGATTGCGAATATTTTTATAGCCAGCTCGGCTTAAAAAATCACATGCAACACTGCTTCGACCGCCGCTACGGCAAACAACAACAGTTTCTTTGTTGGGGTCAATTTCTTTATAACGTGATTCAATTTGACCCAAAGGAATCAAAAGCGCCCCCGGAATGTGCCCAGATGAAAATTCTGCAGGTTCACGAACATCGATAATTTGTAATTGTCCTGATTTCATTTTGTCCACAACGTCCACAGTCATCCATTGCATAACAGCCATAATGAAAAAGCCCCTTTCTTGGTGCACAAGCTTTACTGTGCATAATCTACTGTATATTTTATACCCCGTATGGTATTTGTCAAGATAATCTCCGTAACAAAATCACGAGGTAGATATAACTGGCGACAAAAACAAGACCAGATATAAGAAACGTCACTGTTGTTTGTGAGGATGACAGAAGTATACCTCCAACAAACGATCCCACAGCACTGCCTACACTATTGCCAAATACGCGGATACCGAACATCTGTGCGTACTCGCTTGGTGGCGATAAGTCTAAAAAAGTCGCATCAACAACAGAACCTGGTACGCTCAAAAGCAATGTCCGTGCAAAATACGCGATCAAAAAATAAGCCGGTAAAAAAAGTACAGAAAGCAAAAGTGTGATCAAAGCACCACCAACAAGACCTAATAACAGTGTACCAGAACGATTAAAACGCCGTAAAAAAAAGACGACAAGATACGAGCCGAACGCTGTAATAAATAAACTCACGGCAGAAACGACCGAGGCACTGTGGTTTGAAAAAGCAAATTGACTTTTAAGAATCATCGTAACAAAGGGGGAAAGAACCCCTGTCGCAATACCAAAAAGACCAGCATACCCGCCCATCGCCATCAAGCGCTTGGAAGGTAACCAAAAAACAGTATGTGCTCGCGTATCCGCGACGCGCACAAATAATCGAATAAAAGGTGCGATAGCAGCAAGCAATGCACCTATTCGCATCGTTTGCTCATAACCTATCAGCGAACAAAGAAACCCCGATAAAACCACTCCAGCCCCCATGGCAACTGTATAAAAGGCAACAAACTTACTCAGTACGGATGTTCTCGCATAGTCCTTCAATAAGTTGCTCATCACGACATTTTCCGTACTCATGAGTAAGGCACCACCCAACCCAGTCATAGCTGCTGTTAGGTAGAGCGTTGACATAGAATGCGTAAAGGCCATCCAAACATAGCCAAATGGCAAAATAAAAGTGCTCATCTTAAACGATTTTAAAACACCGTGCCGATCAGCTAGGGGTCCGAGGATCAGAGCAGAAAGCCCTGCGACAGCAGCATTACTAGCAAATAAAAAGCCGATATGCGCATCGCTTTGTCCTACCTGGTGATAATAAAAAGGCTGTGCATACGAAACAATGCCTAAGCCTACGCTAAGAAAAACTTCACTTGTAAGATAAAAAATTAAAGAACGCCGAAACAACAAAGTACTTCTCTCACCTAACTTCCTTAAACGATAAGATAGCCTGCTTCACAAGTGGATCAATCACCACGAGAGAAACAGGGCTGAGTTGCAAGGAAGCAATCTCTTTCAATGTAACTTGCCCATCGTACCACGCACTTGGAACGCGGCCAAAGTAGCTATCCATATCGTGAATAAGTTGCATAAGATCAATTCCCTCATAAACCGGAACATATGATCCTAGGTACTCACGTGCGCGAAGCCACATCGACACAGCACCTTTGACGTTACCATTTTCAAAGTGGTACAAACATACAGCGGCCTGTATCAACCCTTTTAGTACAATGGGTCGCCCAGTATCTAACCACAACGACTCACCTACTTCATGACATTCAAAATAGTCCCGTTTCACATTAAAATAATACATATAGGCTACGAGTCGTTCGTCCATCTTAGTCGCTCCATATGAAAACGCATTCAATTTAATAAAAAAATAAAGCTAGCAAAAGTGAGCGATAAGCCGAGTTCTGTACCTTCCGGCGCTGCAATCGGCACATGATAAGCAAAGCCTAGCATGGTGCCTCGCGCCTATTTGAAGGTGGCAATCATCTATCTAGGCGACACGTTACCGAGCCGCTCAAGCAACCTACCCGAGTGCATGGCGGGCCACCACGTTGCACTCCTATACGGTCTTGCTCCAGGTGGGGTTTACCTAGCCGATGCGTCATCGCACCGCTGGTGCGCTCTTACCGCACCGTTGCATCCTTGCCTGTGAAAGCTTTCGCAATCCATCGGCGGTCTTCATGTCTGTGGCACTTTCCTTAAGATCACTCTCACTGGGGGTTACCCAGCACCCTGCCCTGAGGAGCTCGGACTTTCCTCCCGCACGGCCTTTCGGCACTGTGCCGGCGACTGCCTC
>JAKADA010000080.1 GCA_021820975.1 Bacillota bacterium | reverse complement strand
ATAACTTTGCAGCCGTTGTACCCGATTCAAATCAGCAAAATATCCTTGTGACGTTTCAGCAGTTTTTCTACTGGCTCGCGTATTCGATGGTTTTGTTCTTTATTTACACGTCGGGTATCCGTATCACCCAAGCGAGCAATAGCAGTATTCAGCGTGATCGGATCAAACATGAGTTTGTTGGTTTGATCATCGCGGCGTTGTTTCTTGAAGGCGGCGCACACGTGGCAACACTCGTCACACAAGGATCGTACGATATCACCAGTTGGATGTTTGCGCAATCAAGTGAAAGCACACAACAACTCATTGGTAATATCTATAGCCCTACGGTTTCTCAGCATACCAATGCGTGGAATGATTTATGGTACGCCATCATCATGTTTTTCTCGGCGATCATGGCGTTGGTACTCGATATTTTGTACGGGTTTCGGGCCATTTTTATCGATGTATGGGTGGCGATATTTCCTTTTGCCATGGTCAGCTATGCACACGAAAAAACACGCGGTATTTTCAAGATGTGGTGGGCAGAGTGGGCCTATCAAATGTTGCTGCCGGTGGGTCAATCGTTGATTTTTTCCATTGGTATGAGTATTGTGGGGACTTCCCAAACTTCTGCTAATGTCGGTGATATCCTCACATCGCTTGCCGGTGTGTTTGGCTTCTTTTTTGCCGGAAACTATATCCGCAAATTTGTGGATACAATCGCGGGTGAATTTAAAACAGGCTCTTTGGGTGTCAATACGATGGGTGGTATGGCTGGAGCTGCTGTTGGGGCTTTTGTGGGTGATAAGGCCGCCGCTTTGGGTCTCAAAGTAGGTGCTATCCCTGCAAAAACGGTGGCAGGCCATGCGTTTAAGGCGATGGATAACTCGAAGATTGTACGTAACATGGCGCAAAAATCGCTTAAAGCCCATCCGGAAGCGCATGCAAGTGCCATCGCGCAAGGTGCTGACTTTGATGATATCACCGCGATGCACAGAACGGGTGGTCAGGGTTCGAACGATACCCTAGCGAACGGGGATTTGCTCGGTATCGTAGGCGGCAACAGCGTACAAGGCGGTGGATCGCTCGGTGATCGTATGAGTGGTGGTGGCAATCGTCCAACGCCACGAAAACGATACGGTAGTCACCCATTGCTACACTCACGGACGGCGGATGCGTTACGGGATTTGCGTGACGACACGAAACAAGCGATGGCCAACTCGAACATGGGCATGATTTGGAACCAAGCTAAGGCGGGATGGCAAAATTCCGGCATGTTGGCGTTCACCAGCGACGATAAGTTACAAAGCAAAGTAGAAAATGGTGTGTTGGCGAATCACACAAGACTGGCAACACCGTTACAACGACGCTATCGTAAGGAGCAAGCCATGCGCCAAACACGCAACTTATTGCGTGATCAAGCGGACGTGAACGCGGCGTCTAAGTATGCTGTTCGTGCGTCTGATCAAACATTCTATCCGGCTACGGAAAACAATCCTACGGCATCTTGGAGCGGTCCTACCGAAGCAATGGCAAAGTACGAAACAGCAAGTACAGAGTTGGCAAATGGCTATAGCTTATATGATCGAGTGAAAACAGCACAAGCCCTAGGAATACCTACAGTAGATTTAGAAACTAGTAAAGTACCGACACCGGTATTGATGCAAGACACTTTTGAAAAATACTGGTCCAAAGGCGAGGATGCACCAATGTATCATGAGATGTTGCAGGCGCAATCATCACGAAATAAAGACATTGCTGGAAGTGCGATAACGGCACTTAGATCTTACCAAAACGCAAAGGCTACTTTTGCGCCGGCTGTACGTGATATGCAAGCACGTTCCATGATCGATCACGGTAAGATCAATCATTTAGGTGCAACTTCTATCGATGGTGAACTTCGCAAACCCACTCGGCCGGTATCTGAACAGACCAAAATGCAGTTACGATTAGAAGATTTTGTTCGGGATTATCGTGCTAATACGTTGCGAACGAATCCCTATCACACACCAAGTACCGCACAAATCAAGGATGCTACACCACGAGAAATCGATCATGAAGCGTTGGTGCGTTCTGAGATAAGTTGATTGTTTTTGGGCCTTCGGGCCTTTTTTCTTTGTGCTACAGTAGGTTTAGGAACATAGATTTCCAAAAAAGGAGAGGCTTGCGATGGAACAACTTAAAAAAGAAAATTGGGTGCAAGAAATTGTTGAGATAACAGGCAAAAGTAAAAAGGACGTTTTAGCTATTGTTGATGCGTATCACGATACGATAGTAGCCGCTCTCAAGGCCGATAAAGAGGTTGCTTTGCCGGGCGTCGGTAAACTCAAACCAACGGTGCGTCTGGAACGTAAAGCGCGTAACCCGCAAACAGGTGAAGAGATAATCGTACCGGAAAAGAAAACGGTGCGCTTAGCTGTTAGTAAAGCTTACTAAAAGGTTGTGCGTGTTGTGTTGCTAACGTTTTTCGCGGGTTGAGCGTCATCAATCCGCTCCAGATAATAAAAATCCCACAGAAAGGATGACGGTATATGCCGATTGCCGAATGGATTCTCATGATTTTCGCCGTTATTTTTTTCCTCCCTTTTGCTTTCACGGCTTTTATGGGTGACGAGTCAATCATTGGCGTTGGATTTATTCTTTTTTTAGTGGGTATCGCGGTATGGCAGATTTTTATTCACACCAATTGGGCAGATGTTTTTGTGGCTAGTGTTGCGCTAGGTATTCTCATTTTTTCAGGCATCCATTTTCGAAAATGGTATAAAGAACACGGTTTAGAAAGTAAACGACAGGATCGAAGCAAGAGCAAATGGATGTATGATTATGTTTGGGTAGCTCGTTTTGAAGTGTATGAAAAAGAACGAACTCAAGCATGGCGAACCTTAGATTACCTTGTTCGCAAATACGGTTGGCATCTAGGCGCGTACCGCCTTACTGCAGATCGGATTCTAAAACAAATTGAGCACATTTCAACGTGGCATGAGAAAAATACCTACTATTCGCTGGATCAAATTTTTACTCAACGTTTTTTGGATGAAGAGTTTACTTGGGTATCTCAAGAAGATGCGGTATTAATACGTAAACATTTGTATCGTGTTGCTAAAACATTCACATGGTCTAGTGCATTTCAAGGCGGAAGTTACTCCACATTTACCACACAATTTCTTCCTACAGATAAGATGGCGGTTTGTTTCAGCAGTGATCGAGAGTATCCTGTCAAAGCGGAAACAAAGGTATTCGATTTTCATGCGTTCCAACGTGCGTATCGTCTGCTAAAACCGAAATATATCGAGCAATGCAAAGAATTGTGTGATGAATCGACAAAAAATAATGCACTTATGTATAAAAAGGTTCTTGAGTACAACCGACAATTTCCTCATCTCGTAAACGAAATGGATATTAATAATCGGATAGTACCTTGGCTCGGTGCTGACAATCCGTTTTGGGAAACCCAAGAACAGCCCAAAGATCCACACGATGAAAGGATGGTCTACGATGAGGACTAAGACAGCCAAACAACCTGTGCGTACCCTTGCCCAAGCAAAAGAGGAATACGAGTTGTTTCGCATGCAAGTCGTGGATGAGATCACGCGCTTGTTTCGATCCAAACATGAAGATGGTTGGGATATCGACGTGAGCTACGGAATTAAGATCATCGAAGCTCGTTGGGATGAGGCGTATTGCGTGTTGGATGCAAAACGCGACAAGGACAATCCGAGGAAAATATCTCCCTATGAAATTCCGTACATTTGGGATATATTCAGCACGCCACACTATTCCGGCCTACGTCACTACGTGATTCTAGCGACAACCAACGCGGAAATGAAGCCGATTAATAAGATGCTCGCGGAACTCAAAACACGGTATATTGAGGCAGGCATGGTTAAACGTCCTGTGTCGCGGCATCACTTACATTAACTTGAGGTGTATTACTTGTTTGCACTCTTTCTCTTTGCTGTTTATTTGCTCATCGCATCCGTCTATGATTTGTACACGCATCGCATACCGAATTGGCTAAACTATGTTGCCTTACCCGTACTCTTTGGTGCATCGGGTATGTCTATGGCATCACTGATCGGATGGCTCGGCATGGGCGTGGTTCTGTTTGTCGCTGCCTATATGAACGTGATTGGGGCAGGCGATTGGAAGATGGGCATGGTTATGGGGGCAGCATTGGGATTTCTGCCTGCGCTCATCGTGTTTGCTGTCGCCCAAGCGCTGGCTCCGTTAGCGAGGTCCATCACAAAACGTTTTAGCGATAAGCGTGGTGTACCAATGGCTCCACTGGTGACGGTGGTTTTTGTGGTAGGTTGGTCTGTCGTGGCAATCACGACGAAGCATGTAGGGATCTGGTAGAATAGCAAATGTACAGTAGTTTGATCAGGGGCGGCTCACTTCCCACATAGGGAGGTGATGTGGAATGGTGACATGGCAGGGACTTTCGTTCGCAGTCAGTTTT
>JAKADA010000079.1 GCA_021820975.1 Bacillota bacterium | reverse complement strand
GTGCGCAAGCAATTGATGAGACAAAAGCAAGTAGATTAAGACCGCGACATCCATGAGGCATGTGATAAGAGCCAGTAATTTTGAGAACACTGGTATAATCCTTTTGCCTATCACAACGACTCCTCCTTACGAGGGCACAATCGGACAAAATTAGTGTTGGACCATTCCCGTTCCAATCGTTGCTCCGGCAGCCGCAGCACCAACTATTGCAGTTGAAGCGGCAAATATTTCGGTCTGGGTAGACGCCGCAGAAAATATTACTCCAACGGCCACGTCTCCTAGACCTCCAGTGGCAACAGTCAGTGCGGCAACACCTACCAAGAGTCCGGCCCCTACAGCTATGGTACCCCAATTCCACCCGGCGTTTTGATCAAGCTCAGCATTTGTCAAAACCTCCATCATTGACTCCCCCTCACCTTGAAATAGACTTCACTGCATTCCATAGCTCTCCCAAAAACTATCATCTCAACTTTCGCACTTCAAAAGTGACAGATAGCCTTTGATGTAACTGGGCAGATTGGCGATCCAGTCTTGGAGTTGACGCTGCACCTGTTCCATGTTCAGAACGATACCTCGCAAAATCGGCTCCACCTACAGCACCATAAGGACCACCAAATTCAAACCCAATCGTAGCACCAGTTACTACGCCTCCACCTACATCGCCCAATGTGTTGAGTGCAACACCAGCCCAATTGCCTGCTTTCTGCTCAAATTCACTTATGGATAATTCCAACAAATTCATTGCTTCCTCTCTCAAAAGTTAATTTTGCAATTACTAAAAAAGGAACATGCTCCATTTAAAATTTTATCATCATTGCGAAAATCAATCCTCAGTCTAGCGGATAGATTGAATCTAAAATTTTCAATAGATTTCTATCCTATTTCAAATTAATAGTGAGAGATGAAAAATCACATTTTACTCAGTATAATCGATTGATAATTCCTGAAATTCCATAAAATATCCATAACCTTTTTGGTTTATTAAAATGGTTAGATTCTTAGAATCTTGTTCAATCTTTTCACGCAATCCCTTAACACACATGTACAAAGAGGAGATTTCAGCTAAATCAGAAAATGCCATAAGTTCTTCATTTTTAATTGCTTTTCCTTTATTTCGAATCAATGCGTATAACACCTTGAATTCGCTAAGAGATAAAGTGATGCGTTCACCATTTTTAATCACGCAATGCCCAATTGGAGACCATCTATAGAAGTCTATATACTAGTAACATGCTGCCATGTTATAGCACATGTTACTAGTATATACACCATAAACTGGAATGGGTGTGAATATGACAAAGAAACAATTCGACGGTTTGATAATTTTTGCTCATTCTATAACCTTACTTATTATAATGATTCAAGCCTTTTTTATATTACCATTCGATGAGTGGGTGCTCCGTATAGTTTTAATGCCAACGTTAGAAGTTATTATGGTAACGCTCATTCTTGATCTCGAAACTAGGGTAAAACGTAAAAAAATTGCACTTAAAAAAGTTAATAGAGCAACCGATAAAGACTTCTATTCAGTATTTACAGTTTGGGTCTATTTGATACTGCCTTTATTTAGTTTTGTAATCATATTTATCACTGCTCAGATTACTCATTCATACTCTACAGTGTTCTATCTAATCTTAGCAAATGCTTTTGCTATGGGAAATGCAATTTATTCCATAAAAAATTATAACAAAACGTAAATACGGAACCGTTATATTTGAGTACTTTGCAGAATGCAACCTTAGAATTTTAGTGTAGAAAGACTTACCTCACATGGCAGAAATCACGGTACCCGCATCCGAAACACGCGTAGAAATATCCCCGATCGTATAAAAGCGAAGATTGATATGGTCTGAAGCATCATCTAAACGCAGTCCCATCAATCGCTGGTAGTGTAGGCTGATTCGGAGGCTGATTACACTACTCGCGATGGTCAAAAGAAGAGAAAGTATTCCATACGCAGCCATAAAAAGAAGGAATTTGTTAAAATCAGGAAGGAATTGTACATAGTATAAAGAATAGGCGATATTGAGCGCTCCAACCAGCGCAACAATAACACTTTCCCACCCCATCACCCACCATGACAATTGCAAGACGCTCAGTTTGTCAAAAGAAAACTTATATCGCCAATTCCTGTGCACAGATTGCTTCTCCTGGGTCGCCAATTTGAAAGTTTTCGGTTTTTCCATCCACAGTACGCCATACAACCACAGCATGCTGCTCATTTAAATACGCAATAAAGGGCAAGTATTGTGGTAGTTGACTTAGATCCGTAATACGTCCAAGTTTAACTTGGAAATACTCCCCTAAGTTTTGCATGTGTTTAATGACAGTCCCCTTTACGGGATCAGTAACAAGAAGCGAACGGATTTCATGTAAGGCAATTGATACCTGATAGAAATCCGCAATCGCCATGACACAAGCAGGTACACAATCATGAGAAGCAGATTGAAAATAAAAAGGAATGGAACGTTGAGCCATAGTACCTCCTCGTCATGAAAGCACGAACCTTATATCAATTCACGTATCACGGATTCAGGGATTTGTAATAAGTACTGACCGACTTTTACTGACTTCGCAATTTATACTATACTCAACTTTCGCAGAGAGAAATCTGTAGCCACGCCTTATAGCACAACGACTTACACTGCTTAAAATATTGGCGTTGACAAATGAAAAGCACCGCTTCCTTTGGTATAGTAAATGCGTCCAAACACTACCATACCGGAAGAGGTGCCCTCATACATGATAGGTCATAAAGCAGAAAACAACAATCCATTGCCACTCGAAATTCACCCTGCCTTTGACGAACTCAAGGTCCTTAAGCATTTGCGCAATGCGGGCATTACCAAGAGGTTTGGTTTTACATGCTCCTACATTTTCAAACTCGTGTTCGTGCTCATGTTCCACCACCGAAACTGGTTTCAGGTCCTTGAAAGTGAGCGGTCAGAATCGTTTCCTGGCAAGGATGCTGTGTATAGTTTTCTCAATCACTCTGGATTTGCTTGGCGCCGATTTCTCTCGAATCTCAGTGCGCAAGCCGTGAACAAAACCAGTTCCCTGACGTCCAGCAAACGTGTGAGTGCATTCGTCGTTGATGACTCCATGTACGAACGAAACCGGAGTAAATCCGTAGAACTCTTGGCACGCTTCAAAGATCACGCTCGAAACTGCTACTACAAAGGGTTTCGCATGTTAACGTTCGGCTGGTCGGACGGGCATACATTCATCCCTGTCGATTTCTCCCTCCTCAGTTCCGTTAAGTCGTGGATTCAGGGCCTGAGCCATTCCATTGATAAACGCACACATGGGTACAAGAGGAGGATGGAAGCCCTCCGTCCTGCCCCTGAAATCATCCCCGCCTTGCTGGATCAGGCCTTGGCTGCTGAAATGAGCGCATCCTATGTCCTCATGGATAGCTGGTTTACATACGCTCAGCTGATACGGGCCGTATTAGACCGAGGGTTGGACGTCATTGGCATGGTCAAGGCGGATAACAAGCGATATCTGCTGGACGGACGACGCTTATCCTTGCAAGAACTGTACTACGCTGCCACGCCCGTTATGTATCCAAAGAAGAAAGGCATTCTACGGTCCAAACATACTCAACTGAGCCTAGGCATTCCGATCCAGATCGTGTTCGTTCGTCACAGATGCAACAAGAAGGAATGGTTGACCATCCTATCCACGGACACGACCCTGACAGTCGAAGAAATCATACAGATTTACGGCATCCGGTGGGACATGGAAGTCTTCTTCAAATGCACCAAGTCGTTGCTGCGCCTACAGAAAGAGTTTCAAGGACGCTCCTATGACATGCTCATTAGCCATACGACGATTGTCTTTTCACGGTATATTCTACTGGCTTGGCAGCACCGCCAAAGTACAGATAACCGCACATTGGGGAATCTATTTCTAATGCTGTGCGACGAAGTGGGCGAATTGGACTGGGCCGTCGCATTGAGTCAATTGGTTGAACTTGTCAATGATATTTCCAAGAAGACGAGCAAACGATTCTCAAAAATAATTCGCAGTCAACTACAGCAGTGGATCGACGGATTGCCTAGTTATATCAGGCATATCTCCCTGTTTTGGCCTGCGAAAGTTGAGCTAATAAGTCCGGACTTTTCAGCCATCAAAATAATGTCCCTATAACACTAAGGATATTGAGGAGGCAAATGGCGACCACGAATGCGGTATAGACTCTTTCAATTGTTTCGGTAGTCCTCTCCTTGATCAGTGAATACTTATAGTATCCAAAATGCATATCATAATGAAGCTTTAGCACTGGAATCGGCAAGAATATCACGGCGACCAAAAACATGACTCCGTGCGCAAGCAATTGATGAGACAAAAGCAAGTAGATTAAGACCGCGACATCCATGAGGCATGTGATAAGAGCCAGTAATTTTGAGAACACTGGTATAATCCTTTTGCCTATC
>JAKADA010000078.1 GCA_021820975.1 Bacillota bacterium | reverse complement strand
TTCCAGAATTGTGCTTCAAATAGTTGCTTGTGGTTTTTACTTGTTCCGTAAGGAATCCAAAGTTTCTTAGCAACCTTAGATCGAAAGAAAAATTCCGGAACATGAAATGACACCGTGAAAGGATCTACAGTAAGAGAGGCACGTAAGGAAGTGAATTCAGAAAGTTCCTTTCTCACATCAAAAACAGCATCCGACAAACGTTTTGTGTCGGCTTTTTCGAATAAAATTGTGTTTAGTTCATGTTTTACTATCGTATTTACCCCATCCATTGCGTCTTCAATGATTTCTAAATACGCAGAATCTACAGTGTGTCCCGATCTTATGAGCTGGTTATAAAACCGTAAATAGCAAGACTGAAGTTCTTTAACGGCTTGTCGAAATGCCATATACTCTTCAATGGTCTGGATAGTCCTCATTGTACTGCCGGTAAACTTACGCTTGGATACCGAAACTTCTCGCATACCGCCTGTTGCAGAAAAAGAGCGGACGTGTTTAATTTCGGTGTCATTTTCCTTTCTAAAGATCTTGAAAAATCCACGATCCGGAATTTTATCCTTGTTACTTGAAGACGACGCTTCTTCCTTATTGGCTTGAGCGGCAGCTTGAGCATTATATCGATTTCTACGTTCATCCTGTTTTGTCATTTTCCCATCTCCTTTACACAAATCATCCCACAAAGCAAGCCCTTGAAACTCCGAGTTTTCAGTGCATTTTTTGCGATTTTAGTTTATTGAATCTATGTATACGCATGTCTACGTCTACGTTTGTAAACATGCTATGTAATCGCATGTAAACAAGTCACGATTACAACGTATACGCAATGACGATTACATATGTATAAATAAAACGTATACGTATGTAATCGTTAAACTAAAATGCCTGAAAATATCCATTAAAATATGCCATTTTTTCTTTGTAATCCTATGTATACATCAATTTGTTTACTTACGTTTACATGATGTTGTAATCTCGTGTATACAAATTCTTGTTTACAGATGTAATCGTTACGAGTTTTGATATGCTATACTGCACTTGTACATTACTTTGAGGAGGCCTGTTTTGTGATAACTCGACTTGCAGCGGTAGACATTGGTAACGATTCGGTGAAAGCGCGTTTTGATGACTATACGGTGCAAATTCCAAACGTAATTGCTGATGAAGTAGACGAAAGGAACATCGTGTCACTCGAAAACGAACCACTCGACGGCTTGCATGTTTCGATTGTCTCAGGCGCGTTGAAAAAAGGAAAAGGTACTTATGCCGTTGGTAAACTCGCGGCAGATTATGCAGAAAACAACGAGCTTACACCATCGGACGACAAAGCGCTTAGCGATCAAAGTTTGATATTACTGTTAACCACTTTAGCCTTAGATGCCGTAGAACACTTTGCTGATGATAATGGCATTGTGGAAGCACGATATCGTTTATCTACAGGGCTGCCACTCAAAGAGGTCAGAAACAAATTACGTAGCACGTTTCAAGAACGACTGGAGAAAAATCAGCACGAGATAACTTTTCTCGATACACCGGTATACTCCGGTAAAAAGGTTCGCATTAATTTCGAACGTGCTCTTGTGGGTTCCGAAGGCTATGCTGCCATGATTGAATTGGTAACCGATGATGAAGGCAATACGCGAAACGAAGAGTTATCCTCTGCCTTTGTTCTCATTCACGACATTGGTGGACTATCTACAGACAGCGCCATCATCAAGCCGAACTGCATTATCGACAATGTCCATTCCGATGGCATTCGCTTGGGTGTGTCACCGTATTTAGACACCATCATCGACCGCGTAGACAATGAATATCGCTATCGTTTTCATTCTCGCTTGGGATTGCTACGAGTTATTACATCTGAGTCCAACCGTTTCCATATCCATGTACGTGGTAATCGAACCAACATCAAACCGATTGTCGATGAAATCTTGTATCCACTTGCCCAAGAAGAATATAAACAGATCCGCAAACTTTGGAGTGCTGTACCTGAAATTCAGTATGCCTTCCTTATTGGTGGAGGTTCCATCTTGTTACGCGAGTACTTAGATCAGATTAACCACAACGAAGATAACTATCCCTTGCGATTCCTAGAATCCAACGAATCCATATGGGCAATTGCCAATGCCTATTACAAGCTAGGCATGGCTGAGCAACAACACGGAGCGAAGTAAAGATCATGAAGCGCCAACGTTCTACTACACGTTCTTTGAAGCCAGGGGATGTGATTTCCTTTCGAATTCCGTCTGATGCAACGCCAGAGGAAATTACCGTGCTGGAGACGCTACGTAATCAAAGAGATCGATCCAACGCTTCTTATATCAGTTCTATCGTCATGCAAGTCATTCGCACACACTTGCATGACGAAACTACACAAATTTCATTGCCTATCCCAAAGACTCTTACTACTGAACAAAACGCACAACTTGCTCGACCTGATGTGAGTCAGATGCTTGGATATTCAGCCTATGCCACCTTACTATGGCTCACAGGAGGATCAGAAAGGCTTCCTCCCGTGACACAGCCGATGCAACGTAACGTTATGAGTGTACCGGACGGAAAAACCGATGATAATACACCGAAAGTTACGATTGACCCACAGATAGCCAGACTCATGCGTGATGTGTATCAAGACTAAGACGGACTTCGAGGCCAATACGCTAATGATTGACCTTGCTTCTGATCCATAATGGAACGAAAGGTGGAACTTTCCTATGCAAGCCAACCAGCTCGATCCAGAAAAGCTCGAACGATGGGAAAGAATTGATGGTGTGATCTACGACATGACACCGTCACCAACATCTGAACACCAAAGAATCGTCGGAAGAATTTATCGAGATATTAGTGGATACTTAAAAGGAAAAACGTGTGAAAGTTTTACTTCTCCATTCGATGTATATTTGGATGGTGACGAATCAGGAGACTATGTCCAACCAGACATAACCGTCATTTGCGATATCAACAAGATACAACATAAAGGCTGTGTGGGAGTCCCTGACATGATTGTCGAGGTTTTGTCACCTCGTACAGCGAAGAAAGACAAGTCAAGTAAATTAAGAGCTTATCGAAGAGCCGGTGTTCGTGAATATTGGATCGTTGACCCCTACAATCAAACAGTTGAGGTTTATCTAATGGACAATGAGGATGGCGTGTTTCCTACGGTCTACAACAAGGACGATATCATTATGGTGAGCATCTTTGAGGATTTGGGCGTCAAGTTAAGCGAAATTTTTGAGTGACAACCGTAGCAAACTAAAAAGACCAACCGATTCGCTTTTATGGCGAACGTGTTGGTCTTTTGTTGGAGTGTCTTCTTTAGTAGACGGTCCCTTTACCGCCCTTGGCATCGTGGTTAAAATGCCTGATTCGACACATATCCTGGTGTAGTCCAAGCAGATGCCTGATCAAGCATTACGCTGTCGTTGGCGTTGGCCACGCTAACAATCATACCTGCCGGATTACTGCTCGTACCAACATTTGCAGCTTCAATGGCAAATTCATGATTACCACCGCTGAGATTAACGGAAACAGTATAAGTCTGTTCGTAATCATCTCCGCTCGAAACTTCAATACCATCAACATAAAACTTGAATTCATTGTCACTAGTCGCTTCAAAGATATAAGTACCGGCGCTTGGAGCATTAAAAGTTGTTCTAAACTCAACGGTACCAACAGCTGCACTTGAATCGGCCCCACTCGTAGGCCAAAACCACTGTGCGTTAGGATCGTTCCATCCCGAAATCATACTCCATGGTGCCATGCCCATAGTTCCAAAATTATACGCATTGATCCATCCAGAACTACTAAAATTAGCTAATGTCCATGATGGAGATGTAGATGTGGCAAATCCATCATGGAAGGTATACGTAGCCGTGTCGCCATTTGTTGTACCGGTAATCGATAACGTTAACGCATCGGACGGATATATAGCCGAACAAGATATTACAATTTGAGTGTCACTCCAGCTTTGAATAGTCAGTCCATTGGTATTGTCGGCCAATAGGTTTCCAGTTGTTTCATCTTGAAGTGTAATATCTACCACGCCCGAAGCAGGGGCTGTTGAACCAAACCCGACACCGTTAATCGTAAGGATAGGATAATTACCAGACGATGTACTCACGTCTACGCTCGTAATATTTGATAAGTGACTAGGTACAACTGCCATCGTCGGAGCCGTATAAGACGGATTCGAAAACGTTCCCTCGCTTGTTCCAAACAAATCTCGAGTCAACGTTTGAGACGTGCTATTGCTCGTTGCCTCCACCAAACTTGCTTGTCCACCAAGGATATTCCATGCTACGGGAATAAGGCCAGCCGCTAATACAGATATGGTGAAAATGATGTAGCTCATTTTGGTAATGTGATCGTCCATAGCCATATTTATCAACTCACTTTCTGTTTTACGGAACCTATCTAACGTACTTGCACCAGAAATTTTTCACCTCGGAGGCAGGGGCTGAACAGTTCGAATACGTTAAAACTTAAAACAAAACT
>JAKADA010000031.1 GCA_021820975.1 Bacillota bacterium | reverse complement strand
TCGTACAAGAATGTGCGGTGGCATTGCCCTGAAGGAGGGGTATGTGGATGATCGAGCTGGAAAGGCCACGGATCGAGACAGAGACAATCAGCGAAGACGGCAAGTACGGGAAGTTTGTTGTTGAACCCTTAGAGCGGGGCTACGGCACGACACTCGGAAACTCTTTGCGCAGGATCCTACTTTCTTCTTTGCCGGGAGCTGCGGCAACGTCTGTGAAGATCGAGGGAGTTTTGCATGAATTCTCGACGATCCCTGGTGTAGTGGAAGACACAACGGAATTTATTTTGAACGTCAAACGTTTGGCGCTTAAAATTCATTCCGATGAAGTGAAGCGTCTTATCATTGACGTGGACACAGAAGGTGTTATCACCGCTGGTGATATTCGTGGAGATTCAGATGTGGACATCATGAATCCCGAATTACACTTGGCAACACTGGCAGCAGGAGCACGGATGTATGTTGAAATTACAGCGAAAAACGGCAAAGGTTATGTGCCGGCCCATCTCAATAAAGGAGAAGAACAGGAAATTGGCGTTTTGCCGATCGACTCTATCTTCTCACCAATCTATCGTGTCAATTATCAAGTGGAAAATACCCGTGTTGGGCAGATCACAGATTATGATCGATTGATTCTTGAGGTTTGGACGGACGGAAGTCTTCGTCCGGAAGAAGCTGTGAGTATGGCTTCACAGATTTTGGTGGAACATTTGCATCTCTTCATGGAATTGACAGACCAAGTCGATAGCTTTGAAATCGCCGCTGACAAGGGTGACGAAAAGAAAGACAAAGTCCTTGAAATGACGATTGAAGAACTTGATCTCTCTGTGCGTTCGTATAACTGTCTCAAACGTGCGGGTATCAATTCGGTGCAGGAGTTGTGCTCAAGGACCGAAGAAGAAATGATGAAGGTCCGTAATTTAGGGCGTAAGTCTCTCGAAGAAGTAGTGGAAAAATTGGAACGTCTTGGATTGGGCCTGCGTCAAGAAGACTGAGGCAGGGGCTTACAAGACGGTTAGAAGGAGGATCTTGAAGTGGGTTACCGTAAATTGAATCGACGTACGGGAAACCGTGAGGCGTTGTTTCGTTCACTCGTCACGGACCTGTTCACCTACGAGCGAATCCGTACAACGGAAGCCAAGGCGAAAGAATTGCGTAAAGTAGCTGACAAGCTCATTACGCTCGCCAAACGCGGCGACTTGCATGCCCGTCGTTTAGCGGCCGCTCAAATGCGTCCCGAAATGGCAAATACCGAGCAAATGGTTTTGCAAAAACTATTCTCGGAAATTGGTCCTAAATACAAGGATCGTCAAGGCGGTTACACGCGCATCTTAAAAATGGGTCCTAGGCGCGGTGATGCAGCTGAAATGGTAATCATCGAATTAGTCGAGTAAGATTACCCTGAATGTCTAAGCTACGCATTGATTTAGCTTATGATGGTACAGACTTTCATGGTTTTCAAAAGCAGCATGGATTGCGCACGGTTCAAGGTGAGCTTGAGGCTGCAATACATGACATTCTTGGTTCTCCGATCGATATATCAGGTGCAAGCAGAACGGATGCGGGAGTACATGCGCGCATGCAAGTGGTTGATGTACCGCTTGCAGATAAGCGTCATCTACCACTTGAAAAGTGGCTGTATGTTCTTCGTAGGAGATTGCCCAAGGACTTGGTAGCAAACCGCGTGTCGCTGACGTCCGATGCATTTCATGCTAGACATACGGTGAATTGGAAGATGTATCGATATGCGATTGACACATCTCCTGTGCCGGATGTATTTTTGGCCAGGTATGCGACGCACCAACCGTTTCATTTTGATCTTGATGCCATGCGGCGTGCGGCTGCGCCGCTTCTTGGCGAGCATGACTTTACTAGCTTTTGCGCCAAACGTGCGCAGCAAATATCGAAAGTGCGTACCATTCATGCTATAGAGGTGTATAAAGAGCACTCGATCTTGTGGATCGAAGTGAAGGGAAACGCCTTTTTACAACATATGGTTCGTATCCTAGTTGGTACACTCGCGCAAGTAGGTAGAGGCCGTCTGCAGGAAGATCGCGTAAAGGAAATTCTTGAAGCTCGTAATCGGTGCTTGGCAGGTCCTACGGCACCGGCGCATGGGTTGTGCTTATGGCATATCGAGTATCCTACAGATTACGCTACCTTGACGCAAAACGAATAGCTACGATACAGTAAGGAGGAAAACCGATGCGTACAACATACATGGCGAAGCCGGGTGCGGTAGAACGTAAATGGTATGTCATCGATGCAACAGGTATGCGAGTTGGCCGTTTGGCTACAGAGATCGCTGTCTTGTTGCGTGGAAAACACAAACCTGAATTTACCCCGCATGTGGATGTAGGGGACTTTGTCGTTGTGATCAATGCGGACAAAGTTGTCTTCACCGGAAAGAAATTGCATGACAAAATGTATTACCGCCATTCAGGCTACCCAGGTGGTTTAAAAACGACCTCTGCAGCGCAAATGCTTGAGAAACATCCTGAACGTGTGATGGAGATGGCTGTTAAAGGCATGCTTCCGCATAATAGCCTTGGTGCCGATCAATACCGTAAGTTAAAAGTGTATGCTGGACCTACTCATCCGCATGAGGCTCAGCAACCGATCGAATGGAAGATTGCAGAGTAATTTCTAGGAAGGGAAGGTGAATACGTTGGCTCAAATGCAAGTTATGGCAACAGGTCGTCGCAAAACGTCTATTGCCCGAGTTCGTCTTTTGCCAGGTGATGGTCAAATCACGATCAATCGCCGTGCTATGGATGATTACTTCGGTTTAGAAACCTTGAAATTAATCGTTAAACAACCTTTGCTCGTCGTTGATCTATTGGGTCGCTATGACATTGTGGCTAACGTTCAAGGTGGCGGTATTTCGGGGCAAGCAGGTGCGATCCGTCATGGCATCGCCCGTGCTTTAATCAAACTCGATCCTGATCTGCGTCCATCGCTGAAAAAAGAGGGCTTTTTGACTCGTGATGCTCGTATGAAAGAACGGAAGAAGTATGGATTGAAAGCTGCACGTCGTGCACCGCAATTCTCTAAACGTTAAAACTCATTATTATACCACGAATGTAATACATCGACAGGCACTCCTGAATAACAGGAGTGCCTGTTTCCATGGTACAATCATGTTGTGCTGATTTTCTGTGTTGATGAGTAAGGAGGAATAGTTGGTGTCATCACAAATTGTGACCAAAGAAGCGATTTTAGAAGCTTTACGTGTGGTAGAAGATCCTGATGTGCATCGCAGTATCGTCGAGATGGAAATGGTGAAAACCATTGAAATTTCCGATGGCAATGTTTTTGTTGAGGTCAATCTTACCATTCCAGGTTGTCCACTTCGCACACGCATCGAAAGAGAAGTGCAAGAAGCTTTAAAAGAAGTTCCGGGCGTTCGCGATGTAAAAGTGGCTATCGGAACGATGACGGATGAAGAACGTCAACGATTTGCCGGCAAATTACGTGGCAAAGAGGAACCGAGTCAAACGTCACCTTTACTGAATCCTGATACGACGACACAATTTGTCGCGGTGGCGAGCGGTAAAGGCGGTGTAGGTAAATCCACGGTGACGGCGAACCTTGCCGTAGCGCTAGCTAATCTTGGCTACCGTGTCGGCGTGATTGATGCAGATATCTATGGATTTTCTTTGCCGAATATCTTTGGTGTGTCCGATGTGAAACCGGCCATCGTCGAGAACCTTATTATGCCTGTGCAAACGCACGGAATTCATTTAGTCAGTATGCATTTTTTCGTACCGGATAACCGACCTGTAATTTGGCGGGGACCTATGTTAGGCAAAATGTTACGCAACTTTTTCCAAGAAGTGCATTGGGCTGACATCGATGTCATGCTTCTTGATCTGCCGCCAGGCACTGGTGACGTAGCCCTCGATGTACATCAAATGCTTCCTAAGAGTAAAGAATTGATCGTGACAACGCCACAGGAAAATGCAGCAGATGTCGCTGTTCGTGCCGGCTTAATGGCACTGCAAACAAATCATGAAATTTTAGGCGTTATTGAAAATATGGCATTTTTCCAATGTGGTCATTGCGGTGAACGCACGTATCTCTTTGGTTCTGGCGGTGGAGAACGTGTCGCGGAAGAACTGTCCACAATGCTGATGGGACAAATTCCTGTCGGAACATCAATGGAGGGTACGCAAGGCTTGTTTGCCACAAACTCCGTGCAAGGAGAAGCCTTTGCAATTCTTGCGCAGGAACTCGCGCAAACCCTTAGCTTAAAAGAAGTAAGCGTAACACACTAAGATACGTTTAAAAGACGTCTGAAAGAACTGTCTGACGTGAGAACACGTTAGGCAGTTCTTTTATTTATTTTAAATGAAATCTGCTTGCCTAGCGAAATGTCATTTTGTATAATGCAAGTGCATGCTTACGCAAGTTACAACTTACATGCATGTCTTAGGGGGCGGGTGCGATGAGCGATGGAACGCATCCAGGTACTGAGACACAAACGCACCGACGCATCATTCTGGCGGCTTTACATGAGTTTACGCAAAGTGGCTATAAGGGATGCAGCACACGCGCCGTCGCTGAGCGAGCGGGTGTTAATGAGGTGACGTTGTTTCGACACTTTGGGAATAAGCTGGAGCTTTTACGAGCTGCTGTAGAATATTCTGTCGGACAAATGCGCGCACCGGCAGATATTGAATCGTACTTTAATCTTTCGCTTAGAGATGGACTCACTAAGCTGATTACCGATTATCTTCTCCAGCTAAGCAGTCAAAGTGACATTCTCATGCTTGGATTTTCCGAGTCGTTTTCCCATCCGGAAGTGGCTGATGTGCTAAGACGATTTATCTGGCAATTCCGGACGGCACTTATTCAATATTTTGAGGGCCAATATGCGCAAAAGAAAATGAAAGAGGCTGATTTTCCCGTTCTTGCGCACATGTTGTTAATTACAATTCATTCCACGCCAAGCGTTCATAAACGTGCACCGGAAGATGTGAAAATTCATTTATCGGATGAACGGGTGGTAAAGACGCTTGTGGACACAGTCAGCTTGGCGTACAGTCTTGATGAATTATAAGGGAGGGCAAGTCATGGCAAACGCACGTACCGTCAGTATCACCACCATTATCGTCGTGGCTGTCATAGCTGCGATTGCCGGAGGTGGATGGTACATCTACGAGCAACAGAATTATGTCACTACGGACAACGCTGCTATTCAATCCACATTGATTCCGATAACGGCGACCGCAGATGGCACATTAACGAATTGGCTGGCTTCGACAGGATCCAAAGTCCAAAAAGGAAGCGTACTTGGGCAAGTGAATGGGCTCTTAAATAACACCACGATTCCCGCGCCGGCAACAGGAACCATTGTGCAAAATAACGCTGTTGATAATGAAGTCGTTGTTCCTGGTGAGCCGATTGGGTACATCGTAAATTTGAACAATTTACAAATCGTTGCCAATATTAATGAAGGCGATATTAGCAACGTAGTCGTTGGTAAAACGGTAGATATTACGGTGGATGCTTACCCTGGTACGCAGTTTACAGGAACGGTCTCACAAATTGGGAGTGCTTCAACGATGATTACGGAAGGCCTTCCAAACACGTCTTTAAGTAGTAACTTTCAAAAAACAACGCAGCGCATTCCTGTTTATATCGCGCTAGACGGAACAGAAGGTAAGCAACTGATGCCTGGTATGTCAGTAGAAGTTTCAATTCATAGAAACTGATCGATAGATCTTGAGGAATGGAGTGAGGGAGAGTGTCCGGTAACAACATTGTTCGGGTCATTATCATTCAGATCGTGACCATCGTCGTTCTCGCCGCCCTGCTCTTTGGCGGATACATTTACTACACGAATTCCATTAATTATGTCACATCACAAGATGCACAAGTCACCGGAACGATTATTCCTGTGACAGTACCCTATGCAGGACGGCTATCATCATGGAATGCCGCTGTAAATAGCACGGTAAATGCAGGCGACGTGCTTGGAGCGCAAACTAACTCTTCCGTACTCGCGATGAATGCGGGGTTGAGTACCTTAGTTCATTCCAAAAAGTCTTTAGCCAATAAAGTGACGGCTGCAGAAACGATCACTTCGCCAATTACAGGCACGGTCATTCAAGACAATGCTAATGTTGGGCAGATCGTTCAACCGGGTCAGATCTTGGCTCAAGTCGTCAATTTAAACAACCTCTATGTTACAGCGAATGTTCCTGAGACAGAAATTCGGCATGTAGTTGTGGGTCAAAATGTTGATATTACAATTGATGGTGTACCAAACAACACGTTTAAAGGAACGGTTGAACGCATTGGTGATACAACTCAATCGATGTTTTCTGTTATGCCCAATGTAACAATGGCATCAGGCTCCTATACGAAAGTCATGCAACGTATCCCTGTTGAGATCAGTCTCGGTAGTTATTCCGGTAAGCCGCTGCTTCCAGGTATGAACGCTGTCGTGACGATACATGTGAATTAACAATTAATCGTTAGATAGAGCACGGAAAGGAGGAGCACGTATCGTGTCTTTTAAAGAGCGATTTGGAATGAGTCCTGTTGCGATGATCAGTGTTGTTCTTGGTGTATTTATGGCAATCCTTGACAATACAGTTGTTAACGTGGCCATCCCCAAGATGATGTCTGTCTTTGCCGCCTCGCAAAATGAGATCCAGTGGGTCGTTACGGCCTACATGCTAGTCACAGGCATGCTAACACCGGTCAGTGGTTATCTAGGTGATCGCTTTGGTCAAAAGCGAGTCTATCTCTTTGCTTTAGCTGTGTTTACGCTAGGTTCAGCGATGGCTGGTTTTGCTTGGAGTACGGACACGATGATTGCTTTTCGGGTCTTTCAAGCGGTAGGCGGTGCGATGTTAATGCCTACAAGTATGGCGATTATGTTTAGCATGTCACCTCCAGAACGTCGCGGAACAATCATGGGGATTTGGGGTATCGCACTCATGTTTGCTCCAGCGCTAGGTCCGACATTGAGCGGTTATTTAGTCGAGTATGTAGATTGGCGACTTATCTTCTACATAAACGTGCCGATTGGTATCTTGAGTTTCTTCTTGGTCAGCGCAAGTTTGCCTGCTATGAAAGGGAGTAAAACAGAAAAACTAGATGTCTGGGGCTTTGCTACCTCTTTGATTGGTTTTTTCTCGTTACTGTATGCTCTATCAGAAGCTCCCTCAGATGGTTGGGGATCGCCGACCATTATGGCATTTTTATTTCTCGCCGTTGTCTTTTTGTCCCTGTTTGTTGCGGTTGAACTGACGACAGAAAGTCCGATGCTTGATCTACGATTGCTTGGTCGGCGCGTGTTCTTAACGGCCACGATTACAAGCAGCCTTATATCAGTCGCAATGCTCGGCGTTTTGTTTATCTTGCCAGTGTTCTTACAAGACAGTTTAGGTTTGTCACCGCTTCAAACGGGCTTGCTTACACTGCCAGGTGCGATTGTGACAGCCATTACGATGCCTATAAGTGGTTATCTGTTCGATCGCTTTGGAGCACGGGCATTAGGAATTTTAGGTTTAGCCATTACAGTCATCACAAGTGTATTTTACACGTACTTGAATGTGAACTGGACCTTTAGCATGATCATGGTACTTTACACGTTACGTTCGCTTGGCATGGGACTTACTATGATGCCTGTATCGACAGCCGGGCTAAATGATGTGCCAAAACATTTGGTGAGTCGAGGTACGGCACTGCAAAATACGACACGAAATGTTGCGGGATCGATCGGCACCGCTTATCTAAGTACCGTGATGCAGACAGGTGCATCGTCAGATTTCGTTCGTTTTACCGGTCGGCTAAGTCTGCAAAACTTGCAACTTCTTCATAGCAGTGTCATGCCAAGCGTTTTTGGTGTGACGAGTTCAGGTCTCTTGTCGAATTTGGTTAGCTATTTGGATGGAGTGGCATTTCAAACGGGCATGCAAGCCGCGTTGATTGTGTCTGTGATTGTCGCAACACTGGCGTTTGTATCGGTGTTTTTTATCGGCAAAAAACGATTACCTGCCGAACTGCAGCAAGGTGGTCATGCAAGACCCAAATCACCCATAGCGGCTACAGCAGAATAAGAAGTTTCATTGTAGACAAAAAGATAGGGCGCAGGGAATTCATCTTCCTTGCGTCCGGTTTTATGAGCCGCCGGAGTCTCCGCTCTGTTCATTACCTTCACTGCCGCCTTGATCGCTACCACCACCGCTTTGTTGATCTTTACCTTGTTTTTGGGATTGTGAAGCTTTGTCTTTTTGGCCACCACCTGCGTCTTTAACTGCTTGTTTCATGGAATCTTGGAAAAGCAAGCGAAATGTCGGTTGCTGTAATGCCTCGGTCATGATAGCCATAATTTCTTTGCGATATTCAGGACTTTTAAGAAGCTCAAATTGGGTTTGTAGAAATTCGGGCGACTTCATGATGGTCAGCAATTCTTTTTGGTATTCAGGATCCTTCATTAATTGTCGCTGTACTTGCGTCATTTGTGTTTTGGATGCCTCAACAACGGCTGCCGCAAATTTCGTGTCTTTCATTTGTTGCGTCAAGAACGATTTGTTTTGTCCTTGTTGTAACGTCTTTTCGACAGCGGCAGAAATATCATTCTCTGTTACTGCAGCAGACCGTTTAAAATCAGGACTTGAAATGGTATCTTTTAATGTAGCCATTCCTTCTTTACTATGCAAAACGTCGAGAACAATGGATTTGATTTCTGAGTAACCTGGTTGGGTGCTTGCTTTTTGTTGTCCGGAACTTTGTTGCTGACTGCCGTCTTGCGAAGAGCTTCCTTGTACGTCGGCGGCGCTTTGGCCGCCCATGCCGCAACCGGTCAGGATGAGCGAGCCTGACAGTAAGGCAATCGCGAGCGGTTTTGCCGATCGTTTGCGCATGTGCAGGATCTCCTTTCTGCATTTCTCCTTATGCCTACTATGTCCACGCAAGTGGGTGTTATTCAGATGAGATTACAGAGTAAGAGAGGTGGATGTATGAATCAGGCAATGTTTTGGAAGATAGCAGGATGGGTCATTTTAGTTGGCATAATCGCTGGTTTCGTGCTAGCTCTTATCGGGTGGCCGGCAGCGATTCCATGGTATATGGGTATGATGGTTGGTGCTTTTGTAGCAGCTGCAGGCGGGCTCATGGGGTTATGGGCATTTCTTGTGCTAAATTACATTTTTCGCAGTTTTCTTCCTTGGCGTGTATGGATATGGTTTCAGGGTATCGTTGTTCTTGTAGGTCTTATCGATGTGTTGTACTTTTTCCCGCAGGTTGCAGCGAATCTGCCAAGTGGCTTGGCATTAGCCCCTGGTAACTACCTCGTCTATCTTTTATTACCGTTTGTATATGCTGTCTTTGTCGCTATCATAAAATCCGTACGTACAACATGGGAAGCGCTTTTACCATCGATTTTTTATATGTCTGTTTTTACAGCCATTGAATGGTTGCCTGCCGTAGCAAATGCCCGCCAATGGAGCGTGGCGGGCCTCATTTGGATTATTTTATCGATCTGTAACACCTACTTGCTGTTTGTCATGGGCAAGACCAGCCCACGTGTGCAAACGGCTTGATCCTATTGTACGGTGGAATGGACTTTTGCACTTGCGATGAGTTCCGAAACGGTCATGAACTGATACCCTTTTTGCCGTAGTCCATCAATGACTTGCGGTAGAGCGATGTGCGTCTGTTTGCAAGAGTCGCTAGCATGCATGAGGATAATGTCACCAGGAACAACTCGCGTTAGAACGCGAGAGACGATACGTTCGACGCCAGGGTTCATCCAGTCAAGGGAGTCTGTGTTCCATTGGATAACTTGATAATGCATGCTGTGCAACGTTTTTAAGACGCGTTTATCAAAATCTCCATTGGGTGTACGAATCAGGGTGGTTTTTACGCCAAGGACGTCATGGATGCTACGCTCTGCCTTACTGACTTGATCGTGAATCCATGAGTCAGGGTATTCGCTGAAGTCTTTGTGCATATTTCCGTGACTGCCAATCTCGAATCCCATGGCTTTGATACGTTTGGCGATGTCTTGATGGTGAATTACCCACGGTCCCGAGAGAAAAAAGGTAGCTCTGGTAACACCTTTGTTTTTTAAGATGTCAAGGATTGGGCCTGGAGACTTTTCCCCCCATGAAATGTCAAAAGTCAAGGCAATAACTTTTTGCTCAGTCTTTACTTTGTAGATCGCTGAAGGCTCACCTTGTAGCGGTTTTGCAGCTGCTATGGGTGACGCTATGCCTAGGCTCATCAACATGACCATGCATAATCCCATCTGTTGTATGGCGCGAAACAATTTCACCGATAAAGACACCTCCATGGTAGCGTTTATGTACGATATAAGATTGTTACTTACGAAGTTTGCGTCAATACTGTAAGAAACATGCGTGTTACACGAGTGTGATGGAGGGATCATCGTGGTTTTTAATCTGGCAACGCTTGTGCGGCGTATGAAGATAGAGAATATAGTAGCCATTGTTATTTTTCTTGCGGGGGCGATAGGTGGGGCATTGTTTGCTCCAGAACTTGCATCTATTGTGAAACCTATGTATCAATCTTTACACCAAAAAGCGATGACGCTAAGTAGCGACACTCCATGGCAACTTATGTGGGCGTTATTTGCCAATAACTTTCGGGCGAGTATCTTAATGATGGTTGGTGGTTTACTGCTTGGAATTGTTCCAGCGTTGTACGTATTTGCTAACGGGGCATTAGTTGGTTTTGTCCTGTTAGTCGTTACGGCAACAACACATGCGAATCCGGTGTTGGTGTTTTTAGCGGGAATCGTACCGCATGGAATTTTTGAAATTCCAGCGTACTTACTTGCTACCGCTTTTGGCTTTCGTGTGACGAAAGTTCTCTTTCAAGCGCTAGCAGGACGTGGGTATAAAGCCATGTGGAAGCAACTCGTTCTTGATGCTGTTTCTCTTTTAGCGTGGATACTTGTACTTTTACTTGTGGCAGCTTACATGGAGAGCCATGTAACACCGCTTGTCTTGCGCCTTGTGCTTCACAAAAATGTGCCGTGATCAGGCAAAGTCTTCTACCTCATCAGCGTCGATCGTTAACAACCCTGGCTTATCATTTGCGAGATAGGCGACAGTATAGGTATCATAAGAGCGAGCAACAAGTTGCAACTCAGTGACGGAAAACTCCTCTTTAAGGCGCTTTTCGAGATCCGCTAGAGCCTGGATATATCGGGTATCATGTGGAGCGAAAAAGAGCGCATTTTTTACTTGAGCCCAACTGACAAGAAAAACTTCAACATCTTGTGTCATCATTTCACCTCCCTATCTTAATTTTCTGATGCTATGGTACCACAAAGCTGTCTAGAAAGGGTGCATGACGTGTTTATGGACTATACCTACGATCAATTGGTTGATCGTAAGGATTTACTTTATATCGATGTGCGATCACAGCAGGAATTCAACGAGTCAACCATTCCAGGAGCGGTTAATATACCTCTTTTTTCTAATGAAGAGCGTGCAATCATTGGGACTATCTATAAACAGGAAAGTCCAGAAAAGGCTCGTGATGTTGGAGTTACCATGGCTAGTGCAAAAATACCTGCTATTGTGAGTCAGGTCAAGCAAATTGCGCAACATGGACAGGTTGTTGTGTTTTGCTGGCGTGGCGGGATGCGCAGTAAAACCGTTGCAACGCTCGCTGACTTAATGAACATTCCGATTATCCGTTTGACAGGCGGATATCGTGCATTTCGCCAGCATGTCATTGGGTGTTTCGACCGCATGTTGCCTAGCGACTTATCACCGCTTGTTGTTCTTCACGGTATGACCGGTGTGGGTAAGACAATGATCTTGCATGAGCTTTTAAAGCGTGGAGAGCCTGTACTTGATCTTGAGCATTTAGCGCAGCACCGTGGATCAGCTTTCGGAGGTATTGGCCTGAATCCTGCTAATCAACGACAGTTTGATGCTCAATTGTTTCAGCAGTTGCAAGAAGTAACAAAAGCACCTTATCTTTTTATCGAGGCGGAGAGTCGACGTATCGGAAAAGTATATATGCCAGAGTTTCTATTTGAGGCAAAACGCAAAGGAACAAATATTGCGATAACAGCATCGATAGAACTACGCGTGAAAAGAACACTTGCGCAGTACAAGGTAGTGGATGAAGACCTGTGGTACCAGGAGTGTGAAGTAGCCGTATCGCGCATTGAAAAGCGTTTTTCACCCGACATGCGAAAGCAGGCTCGTGAATATCTAGTACAAAGACAATACGATCCCCTCATTGAAATTATGATGACTCATTATTATGATCCCTTGTATCGACATGCGATGGACAACTATGAGCAAGATTTTGTTACTGTAGAAGCTGTGACCATTGCAAAAGCAGCAGATCAGATTCAAAAAATTGCCTACGGGCTTATGCGGTGACATCTTGATCTTTGCCTGCATCCATTGGTGGTGACGCTTGGGGATGGCAGGTGAGTCACGATGATTTATCTTGCATTAGGAGATTCTATTACGTATGGGTATGATGCTACAGATGAGTTGAATCGTTATCCAACTGTCTTAACCAGCATGTTGCGACAAATGCAAAAGACAAGTCTCTATGTTCATGCAAAGCCTGGGTGGACGTCGGAAAAACTGTTACAATCGCTGCCGCAAATTCCACAAGCCATTCTTGAAGAAGCGGGACTCATTACGCTCATGATTGGTGGTAATGATTTGTTGCGAGCTATGCCATGGTTTTTAGATGATGCTAGCAAGGCAATGCAGCGTTTGTCTGGGACATTTCGCTCACGGGTTCTTAGCATCGTGCATCAAGTGAAAAAAAATTCGGATGCGGTACTCATTCTTTGTACGGTATATAATCCATTTCCTAAAGCCGAAATCGCCAAAGAGGCGGTGTCATGGATGAACAGTTTACTTCAAGATATTGCCAAGGCAGAACATTGCCTCTTGGTACCTGTGCATCAAGCTTATGATGGGCAAGAGGAACGCTTGGTTCAGGGTTACAAGACTGGTGAATTACGGGATTTTCGGTTCGTTAAAAATCCAATTCATCCTAATGATGATGGTCATAAAAAAATTGCCTCTGTGCTTTTGTTTCATTATAAAAAGTATCTTAAAGAACAGCAAAAACAACGTGTGACAAGTGGTAAAAGACGCCGCGACAAACGCAGAGCTCGGGTGTAAAATAGTCAAAGAGCAAAAGCCTTAGTTAGCAAATTGGTGGAAGTGAGAAGCGTGAATAGAGGATGTTACAGCGAACATGGACCAATTACTTGCATTGATACATAAGTTCACCATCTTTGACGCGCTCGATATTGCCATTGTCTCGTATGTATTTTACCGAATCATTTTACTGATTCGCGGTACACGAGCTGTTCAATTGCTTAAAGGCATTATCGTATTGCTCATTGTAACCGGATTAAGTCATGTGTTGCATTTACAAGCGTTAAATTGGCTCTTGACGCAGGTTCTTATGATTGGCTTGTTGGCTATTCCTGTTGTTTTTCAACCGGAGTTGCGCAGAGCGCTCGAACAGTTAGGACGTTCACGATTTACTTTCTCATTTCATTTTCAAGAGGTTACAGATCTCGGTCCAATTATCCATGAAATGGTAACTGCTTCGCAGGTGTTCTCAAAAAATCGTATCGGTGCACTCATCGTCTTCGAACGTGATACAGGGCTCAATGAGTATGTGGAAACAGGGATACCCATGGGTGCCACGATTACGGCAGCCCTGATGATCAATAGTTTCATTCCTAATACGCCGCTACATGATGGTGCGATGATCATTCGCGGAGATAGAATTGTAGCCGCCTCCTGCTATTTGCCTTTAAGCGATAGCACGAGCCTAGGTAAAGAGCTTGGCACACGGCATCGGGCTGCGGTTGGCGTGTCTGAACAGTCTGATGCGCTGGTGATTGTCGTCTCTGAGGAGACAGGGAAAATTTCGATTGCAGAAGGTGGCGTTTTGTGGCGTGACCTCGATGAACGTACCCTTACACAGAGGCTTACGAATGGTTTAAGGCAGGATAAGAAGAATGCCTTTCAGTGGTTCGCACGCAGGGGGAAAGCCCAATGAAACGCCGGGACAGTTTATTAAACAGCAATTTGATTGTACGGCTAATTTCCGTATTGATGGGTTTTGTTGTGTGGATTATGGTCAACTCAAGCGCTAGTGGGGACATAACAACCACAGGTTTAACGAATACGGCAATGACGTTAAAAAATGTGCCAGTTACCGTAAGTACAGATGAGAAAATCGTGGCTGTCCATGTAAGGCCATCAACGGTTAATGTGAACGTATCCGGGAGTGTGCTTGGTGTCGCTACGGTGCAAGTTGAATCTTCATCGATTCGTCTTAACGCGTTAGCGACTCATCTTTCTGCAGGCGTGCATATGGTTCCTGTGAAGATTGTCGGTTCGCCAACAACAGGTGTTAATTATACACCGCAAGTGACCTCAGTTGCCGTTGACTTAGAACCACGGGCAACCGTATCGATACATCCGCGATTGCGCATCTTGGGACACCCTGCGCTTGGCTATAAAGTGGCAAAAGGGGATCTGAAACTTCCTGCGGTTACGGTGACTGGGGCAGCTGCTTTAGTACATCTTGTGTCTAACGTGGAGGCTAGTGTTTCTGTGAAAGGTAGTGTGCAAGATGTAACGCAAGGTGTTACCTTTATGCCCGTCGATATCCATGGCAATCGTGTACATGGGGTAACATGTTCACCAAGTACGGCTACGGTTACAGTGCCAATCTTACAAAAGACACGGTTTGTACCGCTCGTTGCTACAACAGTTGGTCAGCCTGCCAAAAGCTATATCGTTTCCCAGGTTGTGATCACACCGAACCGCGTAGCTGTCACCGGGCCTAGTGCGATGTTACAAAAACTATCGACGATCACTTTACCTGCGATTCATATTGGAAAATGGTCAAGTAGCCAATCCATGCAAGTCCCGATTCCCATTCCTTTTGAAGGTGGGCGGTTAAGTATCCCTGTTGCACGTGTATCGATTACAGTTGTGCCAAGTTTGCAAACCACGTTGCAAGGTATTCCAGTAACTTTTGTCGGCCAACAAAAAGGGACTTCATACACTAGTACGGGCCCTTCTACTATTGATTTAGTAGTATCTGGGCCGGCACAAACGGTGTATGCTTTATCTGCGCAAGATGTGCAAGCTTATGTGGATGTTTCAGCGTTGCAGCCAGGTCATAAGGCGCGACTTGCTATTGGCGTGGCTCTTCCGCCTACCTTTACTACTGTGCAATTAGCACCTAGTTCCATGGAAGTTGTTGCCCGTTTACAGCACTAGACTCATTCTATTGCTTGAGTGGCACCACTGTGAGAGAATGACGTAGATTATAGATATCGATGACTTGAAGGAGACGTGCTTCGTGGGTCGTTTGTTTGGAACGGATGGCGTGCGTGGTGTCGCGAATCGCGAACTGACGCCAGAATTAGCATTTCGTCTGGGTTTTGCAGCTGCGCGTGTTCTATCGACACAACAGACGCAACGTCCTTATTTTACTGTGGGCAAAGATACGCGATATTCAGGTGATCTGTTGGAAGCGGCGCTTGCCGCAGGTGTAATGACGGCTGGTGTTGATGTGTGGTCGTTAGGTGTGATCCCTACGCCAGGCGTTGCCTACGTCACACGCACATGTGGTGCTGCGGCAGGGGTTATGATCTCAGCATCACATAATCCCATGGAGGATAACGGCATTAAATTTTTTGGCGGCGATGGCTTTAAATTGCTCGATGCCACGGAAGATGCCATTGAAGAAGAGATGGAACACCTTGAGCAAGGATCCCGACCGGTAGGATCGAATATTGGACGTATGGTGGAACGCAGAGATTTAGTCGATGATTATGCACAATTTTTGCAAGGCACAGTCCGTCAATCTTTATCATCGTTGCGTATCGTGATTGATGCGGCAAACGGTGCAGCCTATCGGTTGGCCGGAGAGGTTTTTCGCCATTTGGGCGCAGATGTTGTGGAGTTTTACCATGAACCCGATGGAACGAACATCAATGTGCGCTGTGGTTCTACCCATCCTGATGCGGTTGCGGCCAAAGTAAAGGAATTGAAGGCAGATATAGGACTAGCTTTTGACGGGGATGCAGATCGTTTGATCGCAGTTGATGAATTGGGTCAGATTATCGATGGCGATCGCACCATGTTGATCTGCGCCAAGGACATGTTGGCACGGGGTGATCTGCGCGGTCACACGGTCGTCACTACCGTGATGAGCAACTATGGTTTTATTAAAGCAGCGAGAGATCTTGGCATCGAACTGGTGCGCACCTCGGTTGGTGATCGTTATGTCATGGAAGCGATGCGCGAAGGTGGTTATGTGCTAGGTGGCGAGCAATCAGGACATGTTATTTTCTTGCAACACAATACGACGGGTGATGGAATTTTAACAGCTTTACAATTACTTGGTGTATTGGCAGCAAGTGGTCAGCCATTAAGCGAATTAGCGGCGGTTATGCGCTCTTATCCACAATTGCTTGTCAACATTCGTGTCAAAGACAAATCAGCATGGCGTAACAACGGACCAATCTTGGATGTGATTCGTGGCGTAGAAGATAAACTTGGTGAAGATGGACGAGTATTGGTTCGCGAGTCAGGAACGGAACCGATCGTACGGGTTATGGTTGAAGCCGCAGATCAGTCGCTAGTTGAAACGTATGTGGATGATATTGTACAGGTCGTTAAAAGGGAACTTGGCGCGGTGTAAGCGCCAAGTTGTTCCATATGTGAAAGGAAAGATTGTTACAATGAGCAAGACGTCACCTATGACCAAGTTGCAAGGAAAAAGGCTCTTGGCAAAAGTGCCAGAAATTACACTGTATTTCTGGATCGTGAAGTTGCTGACGACCGCGATGGGGGAAGCCACTTCGGATTATCTTGTTTATCACATCAACCCGTATGTGGCTGTTATATTAGGTGCAATTGGGTTTGTTGTCGCGTTGATTCTACAATTTTTAGTTCGTCGGTACATTGCATGGATATATTGGCTATTGGTTGTTATGGTTGCTATCTTTGGGACGATGGTTGCTGATGTCACCCATATCGTACTTGGGGTGCCTTACATGGTATCTACGATCACGTTTGCTGTTGTGTTAACTGCCGTGTTTATTACTTGGTACAAAACAGAAAAAACCTTATCAATTCACAGCATCAAAACGCCCCGTCGGGAATTTTTTTATTGGGCAACGGTGCTTGCCACTTTCGCCATGGGCACCGCAACGGGTGACATGACTGCGATGACGTTACAATTGGGTTATTTCCCATCAGCCATTTTATTTGCTGTTTTGTTCTTGCTACCAGCGATCGGGTATTTCTTTTTTGGTTTCAATGAAATTTTTTCATTTTGGTTTGCCTACGTGATGACGCGTCCGCTTGGAGCTTCCTTTGCAGATTGGTTTAGTAAATCCCCCAAAATTAGTGGGCTTGGTTATGGAGATGGCATTGTCAGTGGTGTGCTGATAATTTTCATCGTGATTTTTGTAACCTATCTAAGCATCACACGCAAAGATGTACAAAAAGCGTCGTCCTCGCGTGCTTACAGCAACCATCTATCAAGTTCCGAACATTAATTTGTGTCGCTGTTGATGTCCCCAGATAAAGTCTGTCGGTTGTTTGTCATTTCTTTCTCTCTTTTTCATTTTGCTATTTCCACTTGATCGTTTTACCGTCCTGCTACAACGTATTACCTAAGGCAATGGGTGACACGCCTTTTCAGCCACAGTAGCTAGAGAGTGAGCCGAGCTTGCTACTTCCTGCATACTGGCTAATTGTTCTTCGGATGCCGCCGCAACCTCTTGTACTACACCATTCGTTTGTGTTGCCGTGTCGGTGAGGACTTCTGAAGCACGGCGTAGTTTTTCGCCGCCTTGCGATAACGCTTGAACAATGGCAATGGATTGCGCTACGCTCTGAATCATGTGCGAAGTCTGTTCCTCGATCAGCGAGAATGCTTTTTGCGCGACCACCATCTGTTCTCGACCTTCGTGAACGTCTTTTTCTGATTGGGCCATAGCATAGGACGACTGCTCCATGTCCTCAGAAATACTCTCCACAATTTCTTCGATCTTTTTCGACGCTTCGGATGCTTGATCGGCCAAGCGTCGAACTTCTTGTGCCACCACAGAAAATCCCTTGCCAGCTTCACCAGCTCTAGCTGATTCAATGGCAGCATTGAGTGCTAAGAGTTTTGTCTGATCTGTCGATCTAAGAATGGAATCCATTTGCTCACTGGCCTTCGTGAGTTGTGCTGCTCCGTGAAATAGCCGACGCTGCCCACCACCAAAAATAGAATGATCATAAGTGATATGCCCGAACTAATAATGACAAAACGCAAAGAAACCCGATTTGTAGAAACCGCGTATTACAATTTTTTCCTTCTCTCTTCTCATAATTGCCCTACTCTTACTTTCGCTTAGGATACGACGTACTTCCTGTATGGGCTTATCTCAGCATACAGCCGTAGGACCTCGCTGTGTTTAATTCTGGCAAGCTGATAGCGCCTCTTTTTGTCTCGATGTATTCACCAGTTAAGGGATGCACACCGCTTATGCTACGTCTAAGTGTGCTTCGATACGTTTTTACACACTGGCTAAAACAGCCCCGAGGATCGTTACAATTCCACCGAATAAAGAGTATAAGGAAATATGTTCATGAAGAGAGAGAATCCCTAATAGAACAGTCCATACCGGAAGTAAATTAATGTATGGAGCGGAACGGCTAGCACCAAGGATTTTGACACCAGCATTCCAAAGAAGGTAAGCACCCACAGAGGCAAATGTACTTACATAGAGTACAGCTAACCAGGCGTTTGTGGACATGTGGACTGCGTTTTGTTGCGTAGTTAGTGCAAAACTGATCAGGCTTAGTATCGTCCCGTAAAATGCAGCGCCAGCGGTCATCGTAAGCGGATCAAGATGCTTGCTGAAGCGTTTGCCTAGTACGGTGTACATTCCCCAAGCTAAACTTGACAAGACAATTTCTAGATCTCCTAAAAATGAGTTCTGTGAAGACAGATCATGTTTACCAAGAAGTAATATGATCACACCAAGGATGGAAACAATAGATCCCGCCCAAGCGCGTGCTCTACTATGCTCATGTAAAATAAGTGGGGTAAAGAGAAGAATGGCAACGGGAATACCAGCTGAAATCATACCGGCTTGTGAAGCACTGATGGATCGTAAGCCTAAATAATTCAGCGTTGAAAAGGCGAAGATTCCAAAAAAACCGAGGATGAGAAACTCTCTCCATTGGGATAAAAGTGGCAATTTCTTTTTGTTGAGTAGCATGATACAAAGAAGCAGTACGAAGGAAATGGCCCAACGTAGCGTATTGAGTAACGTAGACGGCATAGCAGGTGCTAAGAACCGTCCGCAAACGTAATTGCCACTCCAAAGAACAGTGGCCAAAATAAGGAAAAGGATGCCACGTTTCATGATTTCGTTAAACCTTTCATTCTTTATGATAGTAATTGATCTAGGTGTTCATTCTATTCATAGGATCAATCATGCGCATTTGTCGATCCTTGGCGAAGAAAGAGCCACACAATGATGGCTAAAAACCCAAGGTAAAAAGTTACTTGGAGCATGGTGGGACTGTCTGCATAGCCAAAAAACGAATGCATAATATCCCCGAAGGTGCTGTCTTCAGGAATAAACGATCCGGTACTCCATAAAGCCTGCTCATAAGGAAGCCAATGCAATTGCTGAAATGCTTCGATGCCGTTAGCCAGCAACCCAGCAGCAAAAAAGATAAGCAGGGCACCCATGATATCAAAAAAGTGTCGTAAATTGATGCGTTTGCCCATGATATAGATCATGTAGCTTAGTGTTAGGCCTAGAAGAGTACCCATCATTGCACCAAGCGTTAGCAGGAGTGGGCTATTTTTAAAGGCGATGGCAATCATAAAAACGACAGTTTCAAGACCTTCTCGCCCAACGGTGATAAACGAAATGGATGCCATAGCCAGGACAGATCCTGTGGTGACGGCAGCATCCATTTTTGCATGAAGTTCCTTTTTGATATTCTTACCTTGTTTTTTCATCCAAAAGGTCATATACGTTAAAACACCGCACGCGACGAAGTACGTCGAACCTTCAATCTTTGTTTGTAAATCAGACCCATCATAGATACGGATCGTAAAAAATACGACAATACCTCCAACGACAGCTACGACAAGAGCTGCGAAGACACCGAGCCAGATTCCACGCCTTTGTTGCTTACGTCCCATTTGCTTCGCGTAAGCTAACATGATCGAACAGATCATGCTTGCTTCGATAGATTCCCGAAAAAAGATGAGAAAGGATGCAAGCAAGAAATAGCCCCCTAGTAAAAAACAGTTACCCACAACATAAATACGACTAAATTAGTCGACATTTTGTTTCGCCCATATTACTATTAGGACAAGCACTAGGTCAAGTGAATTCTGTTTTATGGAAAGGTTGAGTTGGTATGCTATTCATCAATAATCAGCAAATTAATGATCCATCGATCAATTTGGCGATCGAAGAGTATGCACTGGGCCTTGATCAGGACGAAACGTTTCTACTGTTTTATATTAATGAACCTTCTATTATTATAGGAAGAAATCAAAATACTTTCGAAGAAATTAATCAGGAGTACGTACAGGATCATGGTATTCACGTTGTCCGACGCTTGTCAGGAGGTGGTGCTGTATATCATGATTTAGGTAATTTAAATTTTAGCTTCATTACAAAGAATAACGGTGATAGTTTTCGCAATTTCTTGCGATTTACGGAACCTGTGGTGAATGCTTTACAAACGATGGGTGTACAAGCACAACTTACTGGACGCAATGATCTGCAAATTGGTGAGAAGAAGATCTCTGGCAATGCGCAGTTTTCAACGCGCGGTCGGATGTTCAGTCATGGTACCTTGATGTTTGATGTTGATCTCGATGTGGTGACGAACGCCTTACAAGTTAAGACAGACAAGATTGCTTCTAAAGGGATTAAATCAATTCGCAGTCGTGTGGCTAATATTCGCGAGTATTTGCTTGATGATATGAATATTCTGGATTTTCGCGCTAAGTTGTTGCAATCGATCGGTGCGCATTCTTCCTTACAGGAATACAAGCTTACAGATCAAGACTGGGTCGGCATCCATAAGCTGTCGACTGAACGATACCGCAATTGGGATTGGAACTATGGCAAATCTCCAGAAAGCAACGTTGTTGGATCGAAGCGATTTTCTATTGGGTCAATTGACATTCGACTTGACGTACAAAGCGGTAAAATTGTTGGATGTAAGATTTATGGCGATTTTTTTGGTATGAATGAGATCTCCGATGTGGAACAAGCTCTACTTGGTTGTCGTTATGCTCCTGACAGTGTTCTTCAGATTTTATCCAAGATTGATCTTAAGACGTACTTTGGTGATATTACTGTAGAGGATATCCTTGGCTTGTTTTGGTAATGCACAGGAAACTATTTAGGGAAAGACAATCGGATATGCCTTACGTCATAAATACCATCATTTCAAAATGGAATAAACTTCCGTATTGACTTTCGATTTCTAGGATGGTATATTGATACCTGTCGCCGCGAGAGACGGGCGACGCGGGCGAGCAAGAAAGCCCGGTGGATCCTTGAAAACTAAACATCGTATAGAGAAGGACAACGTGTAAGACGAAGTACAATGCTTGAGAGTTTGATCCTGGCTCAGGACGAACGCTGGCGGCGTGCCT
>JAKADA010000077.1 GCA_021820975.1 Bacillota bacterium | reverse complement strand
ACGCAATTTATTTATATTGAGTTTTGTTTCGGAATCCGTAACTGGAGTTTTTGACATGTCGTTATCTTCCTTTCCTTTAAACATGAAGTCCGCCACCTTTCTGGTAGTAGACATTCTGTACACATAATTTTAATCACAAACCAGCAAGAATGCGACGATATATATTACTCTTATGAGCATAGCCGAAACTTCGCTCATCGTCTACTGATTATTACCCGACAACGTACCCGGCCCCGCATTGTTGATTGGGCTACCACTTGTCGTTTTGCGCCTAGGCGGGGGATGTGCTGGCCGATTATTCAACCTTCCTTCCTACGTTCCTGAATGGATAAAGGAATAATTGTACTCTCTTTTATCAGTGTTCCTGAGTCCAGTGAGCAAAGTTCCTCCAACTCACCAGGATAAGTCTTTATCGCTTCTATGATCCGATCTGCAGTCTGCACACCTTTTTTTAGAATCAGTTCCGTCGCTTGGCGAATTACACGAGGAGATTCAAGTTTTAATTCATCATCTAATGGTTCCCAAGTCCTCATTCTCCGTTTTGCCATCTGTTGCCGCAAATATAAAACTTGATTTTCTGATAATATACCGATGGTTTCACAACGCATTATCATGGCACCGATTGATACCTTCCACCGTTTCTTCAATTCGATAAAATGATCCAGAGAAGATGAAATCACTTCCTGTCCGAATGTTTCTGATGGAAGCAAAAAAGCACCAGCAAAACGAAATGCTTCATCTTCAATCCGCTTAAACAATTGACGATTCGCTAGATCGGCATTATCAATATGAGAATGTAAAATTAGGTGTCCAAGTTCATGAGCTAAATTCAATCTATTCCTGACAGAGGATGTCTGATCGGATCTCACAAAAACAAGCGGGCGGTTACCTTTCCAAAACGAAAAAGCATCCATTCCCTCACACGCAAAAGGAAATTGTGAAATGATGATGCCGTTTTTTTCAAATAATAATGTAACATCACTAATCGGCCACATTCCTAACCCCCATTGCATTCTAACCTGATTTGCAATTTCTTCGATTTGTTCGTCAGACAGCGGTGTGCTCGTTGAATAATCCGGATATTCAGGAACAGATGCTTTTGGAAAATTCACAAATCGACTTAGATATTCATATATACGCCATACCCACAAAGAATGTATTTCAAGCTCATCTTGATGACGACGAGTTTTGGATTGTAAACTACGAAAGAATATTGTTCCCGAGGGGACATCACTATCTGGCGTATGATCCATGAAGTATGCCAACGGAAACTTCAATTCTTCGATCAGTCTAGCCATTGTAGTACCGGTTGGTTGATTTTCACCACGTTCAAATTGAGAGATTGCTTGTCTTGTAACACTGATTTTAGTAGCTAATTCTGTCATAGAGAATCCGCGTGCTTTACGCGCCTCTAATAGACGTTGCGGGTTAATAGTCGTTCCTTGAAACTCTCGATTTTTAACTACTTTCTTCATTTAATCGCACATCCTCTAAAAAATCTTTCAGCGCGGTCAATTCCTCTTCTTCAATATGTTCTACAGAATTTGTGTCAACGACATATGGCTCTTTAAGCAAATTTATTCGTGAACCACTAATCCATGCCCTTAAATCCGGAGTTGGCATACCCAACATTATGAATTGAGGTTCATTTCCCGCAGGACCATGTGTCAGAAGAAAATAAGGCGTCTGATCAATACAAGCCACCAAATTCCCATTATCAAAATCCCAATAGTATTGGTTAGAAATACCATAATTATTTCTAAACAGTGCATGACGAGGTGACCTATTTTTAGATTGTACAAAATTCGACGTCAATATACTGCGCTCTCCATGAAGAACAATATGATGACAATTTTCTGCAACATTGGGAGAGATTTTATAAGAAAACTTCGATGATAGTCCCTCAATCTCGACAAGCTTTTTGATTTCAAAATCAACAGCCACCCTACGCAATTGTCCCTTTACATCCTTACCAAGTTGCCAATTTAACCATGGAACATCTTTTAAAAGCGCATCTGCCAAACGATATGCTCGGAAAATAGGCTGAACAAAACGAGAACGGATCGCCCAAGGAAATTCAGCATTCAGCAATTCTTCTGGACTAATAGAACTAACCTTGATGCTATTCACATAACCACCTCCACTTGACAACGTTCATACGTAATTATTTTTTCGTTTAATTGGAATTTTGTCAAGTGGTCATGAAAGTGACTTTGCTTTCATCCCCTCTCTAAATGTGCTTGCATAGTAAGTGTACCATGCAGGAATGGTTTACTTTGGCAGTTTTATAGGCGATTTCGTGCCTGTCTGCTAGATCTACGATACACAAAATTCGAGCTTGTCAAATGTCATTTTTCAGCTAACTTTTCGATGGATAAGAAAAAAAGCCAGACCCTGATTTCTCAAGGTTGGTTTTAGGAGGTTTAGCAAAAACCTAATGGATGACGCTTATTGATCCTGCAATAATGTTCCTTAACCCTTCTACGTCAGCGTTATTCGTTGAAAGAAAACGTGAAAGAACGTCCTTCGGCACGTCACAAACAGTAACACTCTTCCATTCACTTGTACGATGACGTCGGAAGGCCAACACGTATGATACTAGTCCATCGCTCATTGAAAAAGGCTTATTAACTTTGATTAGTAAGGCTTCGCCCTTTTTGGAATTGAGCATCTTCATTATTTGCCCCGAGAATTGATTATCCCCTTCTGGAGACGAGAAATCCCAAGGCTCTCCAACAGACACTTTTACCTTGTCTCCATCTTTCATTTTTCCACTTCACCCCAGTTTCTGGTAGTTTATGATTTGAATCTGAATTGGGTCATTAGTCCAGTATTCTCTACCACCGCCCAGTTGATCATTTAGAGGGGTGACTTTAGTGCCTCCGTTAATTGCCGGATTATTGGTAATCTTAAATTCAACAATATACTCAGGTGTATCTCCCAAAGCGAGTCTCGATTGTGCTTTGGCGGCTGATGAGAACGAACTGTCGGTAAAGAAAGTTGTTCCTGCACGCCCGCCTCGCAAGATCCCTGTGTCCTTTACTGCTTGTAACTCCTTAGCGCTCATCACACGATACAGAGGCTTGCTATTAAGTACTTCTACGCTGATTGGATTAGCTGTCCCCTCATCCACTTGTTCCTTCGAGTATACACCCTGCTCACTGTTCAGATTTTCATCGTCCGAACGAAAATTCTTGACCGATGCTGCCATTACGGTAGATCCAGCAGCAACCTCCCCAATAGATATAACGTCCACGCCAACGCCCACTAATGCCCCTACAATCGTTTCAGACGTCGCTAAGCCTCCAATTGTGCCAACGGTCATTCCGGTTAGTCCCTCGACGGTTAGCGCCAGACCACCTATCGACGCCAACATATCGCCAATTACTTTCCCTGCATAATAGGCGTTTTCGGCACGTGCATTTCCAATAGGATCACTACCGTATGACGGAAGTCCAAAATCATTCAGTATAGCCGTTGTACCACCCTCGACGAAATGATACTTGTCGTATTTCCAGCCGATAACGATTAGCTTTGCTAATTTTCCAGACTGCTTATGCACGTCTTGCAAGAATGTGCTAGCGCTATTTAGTGCAATATTCGTATTCTGGTCAAAGTTATTGAGCGCTGCCAAAGCCGCATTTTGAGAAGACCGTGGCAATTTTTTAGCCTTACTTCGAAGTGTGGCCATGGCACGATTAAGTGATGCTCGCGTATGCGAAATTTGCGCTTGATCGCTTTGCATCAGTCGTGAAAGATCAGGCATCGTATTTAGCTGTTTAACCAACTGCTGTCCAAGAAACTGTTTAGTTTGTCCAACAGCAACTTGCTTGGCCGCTACAACATAGTTAGGTATGGGGCTTACGCTTGTTTCAGCAAAAACCGGCAGGCCGATCGTACTCAACGTAGTTGCCATCGCTATACTCGTTAAGGCTACTCTGGTTCTAACTGAACGAACAAATCCTCTCAAACATCAACACCTCCATGCTAAATTTACTAGATTCACCATACACAAAATTAGCGATTATACACTATCTGTTTTCAGTGTGATTTTCACAGACAAAACAAAAACGCCAAGGTTAGTTGGCGTGTAAAGCACCTGTAATTTAAGCGTCAAATAAGGTCAAGCTTTGCTGTTTTTAATCGAATTTATCATTAAATTAATTGCATTTGGCATTGATGATGTTACTGTTTCACTACTCGAAGTGTAGCTTTCAATTTTCCACGTATGATCTGCTCGGTCATATTCCATACCATACGTCCACGATGGATTAGATTGTCGCCCATTTGCAAATTGATAGGATTCGGTATCATTTACCTGTATACCGATGGCTCCGTCCCCGGTTTGATAGATTTTGGCACTATTGGGATCGAGATATGCGGAAACATAGGTTTCTAGCGAAGAATTTCTACCAGGATTAGACGTATAGTTTTGATAAGCTGAGCTACCATTTAACAAATATTTGAGTGCTTGATTGTTGTAATTCCCGGTATTTGCAGCTTGTGTTGAAAAAAGATTAAATTGATTAATGGTTTCCCCGATAGTCTCAAATA
>JAKADA010000030.1 GCA_021820975.1 Bacillota bacterium | reverse complement strand
AGAGATTGCCTTTTCAGATACGCAAAAGGAGCATACTATCCGTCAGTGGCTTTTGCAAAGTTTTGCACCAGATCAAGCGGAATTTTTGTTGCACCATGTTGCATGGGAAGAACTTGAGTTAGTAACACGAACTGGGTTGCGTTTTCAAGATGCCGTTATTGATGCGACGTATTATCCCTTTGATGAAAATCGCCAAAATCAATTGGGAGAGCGACGTGTTGGCCTTGGTGTTATGGGATTGCATGATTTGCTGATTTACTGTGGAATTCGCTATGGTTCGCAAGAATCAGTGGATTTTATCAACGTCTTGATGGGCATGATGGCGGAGTGGTGTTATCTTGAATCAGTTGAACTAGCGAAGGAGAAGGGGCCATTTCCTAAGTTCGATGCGGACGCTTTTTTACAATCTGGCTACATGCAGCATATGGCGAAACATAGACCACATGTGGTCGACTTGATCCGCAAGCACGGAGTGCGCAATGTGACGACAATGACGATCGCGCCAACAGGGACTACAGGAACGATGGTGGGTTGTTCCACAGGTTGTGAACCTTATTATGCATGGTCATACTATCGAAATTCACGCCTTGGCATGTTTGAAGAAAGCGCAGAGATTTTGACTCGTTATCGTGAAATGCATGGCGATAAAGATTTACCAGCTTATTTTGTGACAAGCATGGACTTAGAGCCAGAAGAGCATGTACGGGTACAAGCTGCATTGCAAAACTGGATTGACAGCAGTATCTCCAAAACGTGCAATGCACCAAATTCTTACACTGTGCAAGATACGCTCGAATTGTATGATCTTGCGTACGATCTTGGCTGTAAAGGCGTGACGATTTATCGGGATGGATCCCGGTCAGAGCAAGTGTTAACTTTGTCCAACCCCGATGAAGATGCATTATCGCAACAAGAGGCAACCGTTTCTTCACAGGAACACATGATAGATGGAGCGACGCCACACACGGCACAAGAAACAGTCTATCAAAAACGTAAACGCCCGTCTGTATTGTATGGTGCTACCTATGAAAAAGAGACACCTCTGGGGACTGCGTTTATTACGATTAATGATGATCGCAACGAACCGTTAGCCCGCGAAGTGTTTGTCAATATCGGTAAAGCAGGTTCTGATGTCTATGCCGCGAATGAAGCTTTGGGACGCGCTATTACGCTCTATCTGATGGATTCACGAAATCCCGATAAGGAAGCAGTCCTTGTCAAACATTTTAGTGGGATCGGCGGTCAAAGTTCGGTGGGTTTTGGTGAACGGCGAATCACAAGTGTTCCTGATGCTATCGCCAAATCTTTGATTGAGCATGCGGAGACGTTTCCTCTGCGTCAAATCCATGATAAAGTGTGGTCAGTAGCAGCAGATCAAGTGAGCGTAAGTTTGGATTCTTCCCATGCGAAGCAAAATGAACGCACGCAAGCTTTGCATGATGCAGAGATTGGGCGGGATATATGTCCGCAATGTCATCAACTTACCCTCGTCCGTCATGGTGGATGTAATGAATGTGAAGCATGTGGCTACAGTAAATGTTAGATAAAGACTAACAAGCGACAGCACACCCTAGCTATTGAGGGTGTGCTGTCGTTTTATTCTATACTTCTGTTTCAGTGGACGGCTAGAATTTTCTTATCTTATCCAGAAAAGCTGGTGATGATCTGTTGAATTATTCATTGGTAAATGCGCTAGATACTAAAATTCCAGTACAAGCCAAACAGGTATTCAGCATCGCTGTCCCGGCAATCGGTGAAGCCTATTTACAGAATTTATTGGGCGTTGTGGATGCCTTTTTTATTGCCAAGTTAGGACTCATTGCGATTGACGCTGTGGGTGTTACGAATATATACAGCATGACTTACATTGGTGTATTTACGGCCGTATCAGCGGCACTGTCGGTATTTTTAGCGCGTGCAGTCGGTGCGAAAAACCTTCAACGCGGTCGTTCTGTTGTTTATCATGGATTCGTGATTGTTTTTCTTCTTGGTATCATTTTGTCCTTAATTTCTGTATCTTTTAGTATTCCATTATTGCACATTATGGGAGCCTACGGAGCGCTTCAAAACATAGCTTTTCCGTATTTTACAATTGTGTTAGGAAGTTCACCGCTAATTGCGTTGTTTTCAGCACAATCTGCGGCGTTTCGAGCCATTGGTCAAACGAGAACACCGCTTCGTGTTGCGTTTGAAATGAACGTGTTGCACGTAGTAATGGATTATTTTTTGATCTTTGGACTGGGTTCATTTCATGGATTTGGGATAAAGGGCGCAGCCATGGCAATGGTATTGGCTCGTTTATATGCATTGATTCGTCTTTTTGTGAAATCTCGCCGCGTTGATGAACTTGCTCTACATGTTGCAGATTTGAAACTATCGTCACAAATTACTTGGAGTATGACCAAATTTGCATTTCCTGCTACTTTGGAACGATTATCTATGCGGCTTGGGCAAATAATCTATTTTAGTTTCATTGTTCGTATGGGTGTCGACGCATACGCAACGCATAACATCGCAGGAACACTCACCGTGTTTGCGTCTGCCATTGGCACGGGCTTTGCTACCGCAGCTAGTGCGAAAATTGGACAGGCAATTGGCAGTGGAAATGAAGTGAATATCAAGATATATCGCCTTTGGAGCTATATTGAATCTGCAATTTTAATGACGACAGTAACCATCCTGATTTGTCTTTTCAGTCCGTGGCTTGGATTGTTGTTTACCCATAACCCACAAGTTATTCATTTGCTTTTTACCATTCTTGCTATTGATGTATTTTCACAACCATTTTTGGCTGCTGTTACTGTTGATACCTCTGCAATTCAAGCAGGTGGAAATACTCGATTTCCGATGATAACCACAATGCTAGGGATCTGGGGTATTCGAATACTCGGTGTGTATCTGTTTGCGTGGCACTTTGGATTTGGATTGAAAGCGGTCTGGGTGAGCATTGTAGTAGATAATGCATTTCGTTCTGGTTTGTTTCTATGGTATCGACGAACACGGAGGATTGTTCAAACATTGGCTTAGTAAAACAACAACGTCGCAAGGCTTTGTTGCTTTGATTTCATCATTGGCTACCATGATGAGCTTTTTTTCCTTGTGAAAGGGTATAAACAATAGCAAGAAGAAGAGGGAATAAGACCCCCATAAAAATGGCGATGACAGGGTAGGTGACCATCATAAATTGTAACAAATGGGCGCGCGATTGCTCGATGGCTGTTGTCGTTACCATTAGGAAGGCAACCAGCTGTGGAGAAAGCCCTTACGTTATTTTCTTTAACCATGCATGTTATGGTACGAATCGATGCGTAAGAAAAAACGGCTGCTCGTAGATAAGCACCGAAACATAGAGTAACGCAGCATCTGTGGTTTGAAATAACGTGAGTCGTCGAACAATGATATCTGAGCAATTTATTAAAATCGTTTGTACATAGGTAATTGTATTTTCGAGGTTAGGTGATAGCTTAATGTCGCATGTGTTTTGATCAGCCATACCGTACTCCTTTGTATGGTAAATTCTTCTGTCGCCTGTAGTATCGTAAAAGTTGACAGGAATTATGTAAGCACAGGTGGCTACAACTCATGGTATGATGAAGAAAATTGCGCGGTGACAGCAAGAAAGGCGGGATTTCGCGCTATGGAATATCTATCGTATAGTAGACTAACGTTGCATGATACTTGTGGCTTGCGATTTTTTTATGAATACGTGGAAAAACGTGAACCCGTAGACGAAGTGCCTACGTATCATGCTTCCTTTGGAAAAATTCTTCATGCTTTATACGAGGAACATGCTGTATCGCATGGGGAATGTAATTTCGATCAATTGAAGGCGCGTTTTGACGAACGATTTCCAACCATCGTTTCTGAATTTGCATCGCGCGATGATGCTGTTCAGTTTTATAAGAGAGGCGTTCAGGCAATTTGGCGTTTTAGTCGCTACAAGATTGACGATGTAATTGCGTCGGAAAAAGAATTTTTGCTTGATATTGCGCCTGGCATTCCTCCTGTAAAGGGGTTTATCGATCGTGTCTTAGAGGTGCCATCTAATGGGTATGTCGTTGCGGATCTGAAAACGGGAAAAGTTTTTTCGGCGACAGATAAGAAAAAGATGCGTCAATTGGTTTTGTACTCATCAGCTTGCGAAGACCTTTATGGGATGTCAGCGAATGACGGATACTTTGATTTTGTCGTTCATGGTGGACGAGAATGGGTGACCATCACAGATGAAGATCGTCAACAAGCAAAAGCGTGGGTTATTCAAAAGTGGCAACAGATACTAGATGAACAATTTTATCCGCGATATTCCCGGAATTTTTGTAGTCAATATTGTCCTTTTCGTTCGCTTTGTAAAGAATATCAAGAGCGAACCTTGGCAGTTTGAGTAGCAAAAAGTCAAGGCTTCAAGTGAAAAGGCGCGAAATTATCGCGCCTCGAGGTGTCCATGGGCAAACATTTCATCAAGGACTTGATTGCAGTTAACGCATACATATTCATAAGAAACTGCCTGTGTTTGTGCAGGTACAGGCATACCCTTTTTTACAACAACGCTGCCGTCAAGTTCGACAATTTTTTCCTCGCGAAATAGATGCCCGTTGCAATGTGGACAAGCAATGGAATGACTAGGACCCGCCATCGTGTATTCCTCCTTTTGTCTAACTTTGTCTAGTATAGCATGGAACGTAGGTCGAACTGACGTGCTATACTGAATTTCAATGTATTCCTCTGCGCAATCCATGTTGATACGGATGAGGCAGGGGTACTATCACAATAGGAAGCATGAAATTTTGACGAATAACGATAGCTAGGTTGAGGTGCAGGTGATGGATCGTAGGATTAAGAATTGGATGCTAATATCGATTGCCATTGTTTTGATCGAAGTTAGTAGTTTCGTTGGTGTGCGCTGGCAATGGCACACTGTGGAGATCGTTCTCTATAGCATGGCGGCAGTCCTTGTTATCATTGCCATTATTCGTTGGCTGCTAGAAAAGTTGAAAAAATGATTGACTGTTCAGTCGAAAGGAGGTACTTTGAATGTCAGAGGTATTGCTAGAACGCTTGGAAGAAATCGTCGTGATTAAAGTTTCAAATCCTCCGATGAATGTCTTGAATGCTGTCGTTCTTGATGCACTGTATGAGGCATTCGCTAAAGTGAGCGAGGATGATTCTATCCGTGCTGTTGTTGTGGCAGGTGATGGCGAGCGAGCCTTTGTTGCAGGTGCTGATATTCGTGAATTTCCTACGGCATTTGAAAATGACCGTGTCGCTCAAGACTTAGCGCGGCATATGCATAAGACTATGGATGCTATCGCTGCCTTGACGAAACCCACGATTGCAGCTTTGCATGGATACGTGCTTGGTGGTGGTCTCGAATTAGCTCTTGCTTGTGATCTGCGATTGGCGGATGCAAGTGTTTCCATCGGACTTCCTGAAATTAAGCTTGGCATTTTTCCGGGAGCTGGGGGGACACAGCGACTACCAAGACTAATTGGAACAGCACGTGCTCTCGAAATGATGTATCAAGGAGAACCGATCGAGGCGCAGTATGCAGAACATATTGGCCTTATCAATCGTGTTGTGCAACAAGGCAGTGTTCTTGATGCGGCCATCGAATTAGCGCACAAGATCAGCAAACACAGTGCACCAGCTTTGGCGATAATGAAGCAAGCTGTCATCTACGGTATCGAGCGCCCGTTGCCAGAAGGGTTAAAACTCGAACAGGAACTTTTTACACATGTTTTTCAAACGGTAGACAGTCAGGAAGGTATCACGGCATTTTTAGAGAAACGCAAGGCTCGGTTTTTGCATCGGTAAGCACCGCCTAACTTCCTCTTTGAGGCGGTGATAACTCCAATCCGGGGAGTGAATCGACATGCCTTATGCCCATTTAGATGCACATTTACGTCAAAGTGCGTGTGCGTACAAAGACGCGTACGCGTACTCCTTTCTAGGTAATGAGGTAACTTATCAAGAGTTTGATCGTCTTGTCTCGCATGTTAGCGCTTTCTTATCATCGTTAAAGCTTCGTCATGGTGATGGCATGGCACTTATTTTACCTAATTGCGATGCATTTCTTACGATGTATCATGGTGCACTTAGACTTGGCATGTATTGCGTCCCTATCAATCCCACGTATACAGCTCAAGAACTGTTTTATCTGATTGAAGATAGCGAAGTCAAAGTCATTGTGGCACCGTATCAAATGGCAAAACTAGCAGATCCCTTATTTGCGAAATGGCCCGATAAGATGCTCATTGTTGTTGGTGAGTCTGACCGACCCTTTACACATGCCCAGATGTTTTCGTATGAGGTCATGATGAAACGGCAGGATATTCCTCCTGTTGCGGTCGATGAACAACTTAACGAAGAAGATATCGCGGTTGTGCTCTATACATCAGGCACAACAGGACACCCTAAGGGGGCCATGCTATCACATCGCAACTTGGCATCGAATGCCGATGTTATCGGTGATCATATGATGTATACGAATGAAGATAACATCTTGGTCGTTTTACCTATGTTTCACGTATTTTCATTAACTGTTTGTCTGAATGCCGCCATTTATCGCGGTGCACACATGGTCATTCAACCTCGTTTTAGCCCCTTAGACGCACTGAAAACAATCGAACAACAAAAAATCACTATTTTTGCTGGTGTACCAACGATGTATAACTTCATGTTACAAGTGGGTCAGGGACAGACATTTAATCTCCATTCCCTTCGTTACTGTATTTCCGGCGGTGCAGCTATGCCAGTAGCTTTGCTGACAGCATTTGAGAAGCATTTTGGTGTCACTGTTTTGGAGGGATATGGTCTTTCAGAAGCATCTCCTGTTACAAGTTTTGCACCTGTGGATGGGAGAGTACGCAAGTTGGGATCGATCGGGGTAAGTTTGCCAGGCGTGGATCAGAAAATTGTTGATCTCGAAGATCAGGAAGTACCACCATTAACCGTTGGTGAACTTGTGGTACGTGGCCCAAACGTTATGAAAGGATATTGGCATCGTGATGAGGATACGTCGGTGGCCCTGCGCGGTGGTTGGCTACATACTGGGGATTTAGCAAAAATGGATGAGGAAGGCTATTTTTACATTGTCGATCGTAAGAAAGATATGATCATCGTAGGAGGATTTAATGTCTATCCTCGTGAAGTTGAAGAAGTACTCTTTTTATACCCGGGTATATCAGAAGCGGCTGTGGTTGGTGTTGATGATGGCAATTATGGGGAGATCGTCATCGCTTGCGTCGTAACGAAAGATGAGTCAGTGACGCAAGATGATATCATTGCCTTTTGTCATACGAACCTTGCGAAATACAAATGTCCAAGCAAGGTATTGCTTATGGAAGAGTTGCCAAAGAATGCAACGGGAAAAGTGATGCGCAGAATTTTGCGTGAACAGATCGAAGTCTGATATGATGCCATCGAGGGATCGAGCGATGGGATGTGTTGCTTGTGGGAATTATGATCGTGCAAACGGTGATTTTGAGTTTATTAGTACTCGCTGTTTTTTATGGCGTGAGTTTTATCGTTGATATGATTTTTCATCGATGGTGGGCAAACCTTGCTTTGTATGTGGTGATTATGGGGTTGATCATTATCCTTCATAAGGGTGTCGATGTAGGATTTATCATTCCTTTGGTCATGAGTTTTGCTGCGGTAATTTTGGCATCATTTTCCGTTAAAGCGCTACGTAACCGAGGATATCGTATGTTTCGTCAGTAAAAAGGGAGGGAAAAGATCCCCTCCCTCGCTTTATTTTTACTTTTTGTAACGAGCGTAGCTTTCATCTAAGATGCGTTTTGCATCTTCGACACCTTTCCAGCCTTCAATTTTGGTCACCTTGTTCTCTAGGTCTTTATACACTTGAAAAAAATGAGCAATTTCTTTGAGAATATGTGGTGCAACATCGTCGAGCGATTGCACTTGCGCAAATCGAGGATCTTTCGTCGGCACACCAAGAAGTTTTTCATCTTGGCCTTTGTCATCTGACATCACCAACACACCGACAACCCGCGTCTCAATAACGCAACCTGGGAATGTCGGCACGGTCGATAAGACCAAAACATCTAAGGGATCGCCGTCTTCTGCTAAAGTATTTTCTATGTAGCCATACTCGGTTGGATAATGAAATGGTGAGTAAAGCACGCGATCTAAACGAAATACACCAGCTTCTTTATCAAATTCGTATTTATTCTGACTTCCTGTGGGAATCTCAATGAGAGCATCGACGACCAAATTGGACAAGGGTTCTACCTCCTATGTATGGTACATGCTTTTCTAGAATTGCATATATATTATATAGGAACACCTTGTAGGGGTCAAAACAAAGGTGTGTAGTCAATATGGATGATCCATGACGCCTTGGCGTTGGCTATGATATACTTACTTTAAATTCCGTTTCTATCCAAGGTGTCAACTCTTTTGGAGGTGAAACTCCTGTGCTTCGTAAGAACGATCTATCGTTCTTGAACGTATAGGGGGCATGTGGGCATAACCACGAGTGATTTTATTAATTTTTTCTGGGTCATTGTACTCATTTTAATTAACGGTTTTTTTGTCGCCGCTGAGTTTGCGATCGTTCGTTCAAGGAGGACGCGCATTGAACAGTTTGTGCAGCAAGGAAGTCGACTAGCCAAACAAGCACTGCTCATTCTTGATTCGATTGACTCCTATCTGTCCACAACGCAGACGGGCATTACGCTTGCCTCTCTTGGTCTAGGTTGGATGGCTCAACGATCGATTGAACCTTTTGTTCTTGTGATCTTTTCTTCGTTCCAACCAATAGCACCTGTCTACGTTACTGTGGTATCGTCAGTCGTTGCTTTTGCTATCATCACATTTTTGCAAATTGTGTTTGGTGAGTTAGCCCCGAAGTCGGTTGCTATTGCACGTGCAGAAGAGTGGTTGATGGGGTCTGCTGTAATCTTAAAAACATTCAGAGCCGTTATGTATCCTGCTATTTGGCTGTTAAATATTACGGCATCTGGTGTATTGCAGGTTTTTCGTGTTCGTCGCTTTGCTGGCCGGGAGTTAGCTCATTCGGAAGAAGAATTACGGATGCTTGTCACGCAAAGTCATGAAAGTGGTGTTATTGACGCCATGGAACGTGAATTGTTCGATAATGTATTCGCATTTGCGGATCGCGTTGCTCGGGAGATCATGGTGCCACGCACCGATATGGTGTGTTTATTTACAGAGCAGACATTTGATGAATGCTTGTCCGTAGTACAAAATGATCGTCATACTCGTTTTCCGCTATGTGAAGGTGACAAGGATCACGTTGTCGGTATGATTCATAGTAAGGATTTGTATAGTTATGTGATCAAAGAAGGCAGAAGCGCTAAAGGGGCCATTTCAAAATTGGCCCGCAAGGTGGTTTCTGTTCCAGAAGCACTTGGTATCGATGATGTTCTCAAGGTATTACAACGTGAACGAGCTGGACTTGCGATCGTGATTGATGAGTATGGTGGTACAGCTGGAATGGTAAGTGTTGAAGATGTTCTTGAAGAATTAGTTGGTGAGATTCAAGATGAGTTTGACGAAGAACGTCCGCCTGTAGAAGAACGGGAAGGCTATGTGTCGATTGATGCTAGACTTTTAATTGAAGAGGTCAATGAATTATTTGGCTTTGATTTATCTGATGAAGAAGTAGATACCGTAGGCGGTTGGGTATATTCCCAGGTTACACAGGAATTAAAACCGGGCATCGAAGTTGAGTTTGAAGGAACTCGCTTTGTTGTTTCGGAGACGGATAATTTGCGTATTACCAGAATCCACGTGTATCCTCCGGAACCAAAAGATGATCAGGAAATGGCAGAGTAAGCGATACGGAGATATAAGAATTGTGTGTTACAATGAAACTTGACTTATTCTATTGGTGGGGTTAGCTACGATGAGTGATACAGAAAAAGTTGCTATTCGTTTTCAACCGCAACGTGCAGAGATTGCTATTGATCGCGGTGTAAGTGTACTCGATGCGGCCATGATTGGAAAAGTTGCTATTGCTCATAAATGTGGTGGGCATGGTTCTTGTGGCACATGCAAGATTCAAATTGACAGTAAAACAGAACTTTGTGCACCTAATGTTTTGGAACGTCGGCATCTTACAGAGGAGCGTCTTCTACAAGGCTTTAGATTAGCATGTCAATGCAAAATAACCGGACCCGCAACGGTAATGGTGCAAGAAGATCCTCTACGCCGTGTCGTACGAGAATTGTTGGAAGCACAGCGTAGTCAGGCTGAAAAAGATGCTAGGCAGCTTGACGAACAGATGAAACAGGGGGAACATTCACCAGAGGTGGGTGCTTATGAATCGCTAAAAGAGGATGAAATATCGGAAATTATTGTATCTGAACCATTACGGTGAGTGAAATGTACGTGTACATGGTTCGTTGCAACGATGGTTCTCTCTATACAGGATGCACAAACGACATCTCAAAGCGACTCAATCAACATCAAACGGGAAAGGGAGCACGTTATACGCGTGCTCGCCTGCCCGTTGTTTTATGTTACGTGGAAAAAGTCCCTGATCGTTCGTCAGCATTGCGTCGAGAGTATGCCATTAAGCAACTTTCAAGATGGCAAAAAGAAGTTTTAGTGACTACATATCAAGCAATGCATCATAGTGTTGCGCCAGACACTTTGGCCAAGATAGATGATACGTAGTTTTGTGTTTGTTCATATGGGGGGATGCCATGATAGGCATCAACCGCACTAGGCCCTGCGTTATATGCAGCAAGTGCCAATGCAGTGTTGTTATGATAGCGTGTCAGTAGCTGTCGTAAATAGGCCATGCCACCTTGTAAATTTTGCACAGGATCATAGGCATTGGTGACACCCAGCCCGTTTGCCGTTGCTGGCATAAGTTGCATCAAACCCATAGCCCCAGCAGATGATGTAGCTGATGGATTATAACCCGATTCTTGATTAACAACCGCATTAACGAGAGATGGATTAAGATTATACTGTGGAGCCATTTTATCAATTAATCCGATAATGTTTGTTGGTTGTGCCTGTGTTGTAGACGTTAGTGTTGTGGCGGAAGGGAATGTTGGTGAAACGGTATTTAGCGGGACATTTGATAACGTATCAACGTTTCCCGACATATCTGCTGAAAGCAACATAGCTAAGGTATCTGATGTTCCTGTGCCTGACGAAGGTGAACTAAGGGCGCTTATGAAAGAGGCCAAAGGGTCTGTCGATCCCATGAGATCACTAGTACTCGCGGATGAATTAGTTGTTAAGAGGCTTTGCAGTAAAGCGTTCGAGTTGTTGGCTTGCTCAGCGCTAACTAAAAGATCGGCAAATGCCGTGCTGCTTTGTTGGTTGGCACTCGTCGATGCGTGTTGTGGTGTTGTACGAGCCTGTGTTACGACTTGGTTAATCGGCTGCATCAAGGTTGCTCCTTTTTGTTTGTCCAATACTTTGCAATAAGAGATCTCGTAGCGGTGTTGTGAGTGAATCGAGCGATTTTTTTTCAGGTGATAATAGCGTCATAAACAGCACTTCATAGATTGCACCAAACCAAGCATACGCCGTTAATTCGACAGAGATGTTTGCTATGGAACCGTCATCGACAGCAGCCTGTAAGTGTTTTGCGATCAATTGCGCAAACTGTTCGTGAGCAGCATGAATCTCTTGATCAAAAGCTTTTCCAAGACCGGTAGCTTCGACAAGCAGCAATCGCGTTGCCTTCTCATGTTTTGCGAAGATCGCAAGTACTGTATCGATGGCGGCTTGAATTTTGGCAAGTGCCCCCGTCTCATGTTCGATCGCTGCTTCAACATCATCGATGAGATGTTTGACAAGAGTAGCTAACAGCGCTTGGAAAATAGCTCGTTTACTTGGGAAATGAAAATAAAAAGCGCCTTTAGAAGTATCTGACTCTTTTGCAATATCATCGATTAAAGCGTTATTATAACCTTTATCAGAGAATACTTCCATGGCTGCATCAAGTAGTTTTTTGCGCGTGTTCTCTTTATTATACCGACGCATCATTATTCACCTCGCGGCACTTTCCTGCCAAAACACTTCAACACGATCACCGTCTTCGATAAGCGTAGAAAAGTCGGCATCAGCACCATTTTTACGCATAATAAGCATATCCTTACCGCTTGCTTGTTGTAGCATGGATTGATCAAGGTACAGCAATACTGTGCTCATCGTAACATTTTCTTTCGCTGAAGTATTTCCTGCACAATCCAACTGATCGCCGTCTTCGATAGGGTCTGTTGTTAGACATGATTGTCCGTTTTTGGTTATCCTACTTTTTTCGGCGAGGATAAGGGTTTGCTCATTAAGCCTAATCTGCATGCCTGGATGAAGGGTGATCCCTGCAGCGAGCAGAGCATCGCCTACAAGAAAAGGTTTTTTTTCTAGGCTTTCAATCTTTATGGAAAGTCCATTATAGATCGGCGTGGTGAGATCGATCTGTGGTGTGATTACTGCACGAGCGTGTACAAGCTGAATCTCTTTTTGGTTAACCGTAACGTTGATATGCTCATCAAGTGGAGAAGGGCTGTATTTTTGTAAGACATCCAGCAGAGAAATGTCTTCTTGTACAACTCTATCGCGATCTTGAATCACGGTTGTAGGATAGGCTCTTTGACCACGAATTAGCCATTTTGGTTCAATAAGATAATTCTGTTCATTGATTGTTACGGTAATTTGTTGCATGTTCGAAACAACATCACGTAAGGTACCTTGTGCATCCTGACCATGTATAGCAGGGAACACCTCAAGTACGTCGGCCGGCTCGATACGCCCTGCTAAGTCAGATGGTTGGCCATTTTTGAGCACGTATCCTGGCGTTCCTAATGTACCTTTCAAGGAAACAATCTTTTGGTTAACCTCAACAACGATTGCTGATCCTGCGTGCGCCATTAAATCTTTCACGTTGACACCTGCTTCGAGCAAGGCATCGCCGATTGTTAAAGGATGGAAGGTAAATAATCGCGTGGAAGTACCGCGCACGCGAACAGTGACAGGAGTAATTTCACTAAAAGAGGAAGCGAGGGCAATGCCGATAGGTGTTATTGCTTCAGGACCCGTGAGCATGTCTTCGCATCCGGAAACCTGTTGAATAGAATCCCGTCCGCGTAGACGTACACGATCTGTCGTTAAACCGAGAGCTTGAGCTATGGCTTGTTCGATGAGTGGTGTTTTTGCTCCACCGCCAATGACCATAACAGCGGCAGGGGCTTTTTGGTTATTTTGAGTAAAAATCTCTTGTGCAATCGTTGCAGCTAAGGTTGTAATGGCAGGTTGAATAGCGGCTACGATTTTTTTTGCTGTTAAGGTGTGTTTGTTGCCTAAGATATCAATAAACGTTTGCTTACCTTTTAGGGATAGTTCACGTTTGACAAATTCTGCTGTCAAAAAGTCAAGAAGAAAAGCCTGAGAAAGGGCATCGGTGATTTCATCGCCTGCTGTAGGAACCATACCGTAAGCAAGGATAGTACCTTGCGCTGTGATTGCAATATCTGACGTTCCTGCGCCGATATCGACTAAAGCGATATTTAATTTGCGCATGGAAGATGGGATGAGCGCATTTAACGCAGCGATCGGTTCAAGCGTCAAACCATGCATCGTTAAACCGGCTTTCGTCAATGCTCGATCCAGTGAATCAATGACAACGCGTGGTAAAAAAGTGGCAATAATATTGACTTTAGCAAGATCACCTGTTTGATCAACTAAGTTACCGATTTTTTCATCATCCAAGAAATAGTCGCGCACACTGTAACCCACACAGTGCATTGATCGCACATTTGAACCTTCCTTGTGTGTCTCCGTTTGCAACGCTTCTTGTGCTTGTTGTAAAGCGACAAGTTGTAGGTTATAAACGTCTTCTGCGGTGAACGCAGAGCCAAGCATGGGTGCGGTAGCCTCAGCAAGTACAGTTCGTAATGCTCTGCCGGCAGCGGCCACAGACACGTGTGATAACGGTTGATCAGTCACCGATCGAAGGTGTTGGGTAACTTTTGTGATCACGTCAGCAACAGCTTCAATATCATGAATTTGACCATCTTGCATGGCGCGTTTTTGATGTTCCATCGTATGTACAGCAATCAACTGACAAGAATCTTCAAGAAAGGAATACACAAGGCCAGTTACACTTCGAGTGCCAATATCTAGTGCGTAATGAATATCAGGCAAGGCTATCTCCCCATTATAAGTGAGTGGCGTTTAGTGAATGGTATAGTCATAGCCCAAAGCTGTAAAGCGATCGCATAATAGAGCAATATGAGAATGATCACGCGTTTCAACTTCGAGTTGTATTTCAACAAACCCTAGACCAAGGGACTGCGCTAAGCGATGGTGTTCGATGGATACCACATTCGCATGAGCAAAAGCCATCACTTCAAGAAGATGTACGAGGGCACCCGGACGATCAGGCAATGTCGTAACAAAGCGTACACGCCTACCTGCAGCAACGAGACCATGTTCAATCGTGCGCGATAATAGACTAACATCGACGTTACCACCCGATAGTATGACTGCGACATTTTTCGCGTGTGCTGGGAGTTGACCTGTGAGTAACGCAGCAACAGCAGCTGCACTTGCACCTTCACTAACAATCTTGGAACGTTCTAGAAGGATCACCATCGCGCGCGCAATATCTTCGTCGCTTACAACAAAAATATCATTGACAAGTTCTGATGCAATTTCCCATGTTAAATGTCCCGGACTACCAACAGCAATACCATCAGCAATCGTCGGTGTTGATGTAATATCAGTTCGCTGTCCGACATCAAAAGAACGTCGAAAGCAGGCGGCACCCGCTGCTTCTACACCATATACGAAAACGTCAGGTTTTAAGGCTTTTATGGCGCTTGCCACGCCGGCTAGAAGGCCTCCACCACCAACAGGCAACACAATGGCATCAAGAATGGGTAATTGCTTATAAAGTTCTAGACCAAGCGTTCCTTGTCCTGCCATAACTAAAGGATCATCAAAGGGATGAATAAAAGTCATCTGGTTTTGTTGTTGTAATAATAGTGCATTTTGATACGTTTGATCAAACGTTTCGCCAGTGAGTACGACCTCAGCTCCATACCCCTTGGTCGCCTCTATTTTTGATAAGGCAGCACCTTCTGGCATGACGATCATGCAGGGGATACCTAGCTCTCTTGCAGCATAGGCAACCCCTTGAGCATGGTTGCCTGCTGAAGCGGCGATGACTCCAGCCTGTTTTTTTTCATCCGATAAATGGGCAATTTTGTTATAAGCACCACGCAATTTGAAGGAACCTGTGCGCTGTAAGTTTTCTAGTTTGAAATATATGTTATGTTGTGTCATACGGCTTATCGTATGCGAATAGATAAGTGGTGTGTTTTCTAAGACGCAAGCGAGTGTCTTTTGTGCTTCATAGATTTCATGTATAGGAATTGCCAAGTAATGTCCCTCTCTTTTATGCACACGGTATAAGTTCATTGTACCATATAGGCGTACATATCATCGATGTTGAAGACATTCGGTTATGAAAGAGGAAAGGACAACAGCGTGGTTGTGGACTTCATCTTTTGCGGCATACAATAACGTGATAGGTTGTTTGTCGAGTAACGAAAGAAGCACCTGAACCTCAGCCTGGTGCCTTGAGTCTTTTGTGAGTTCTTCTATATATAATCGTTGAAATTCCTGAAAATGTGTTGGATCATGAGAAAAAAAACGGCGTAGGCTCGTGCTTGGCGCTACTTCCTTTAACCAAAGGTCGATGAAGGCTTCATCACGAGCCAATCCGCGCGGCCACAATCGGTCGATCAGTATTCGTTTGCCATCTGCCGCTTCATATGGGCAATAGACTCGTTTGATTTGCATGGTTATTGTAAACGGGCAATTTTGTATACATACCCACCGCATCCACATTGATCAATAAAAGTGATATCAACTTGAGCACCAAATTTATCTTGCAATACTGGAATTAAATACAAATCCGGATTACCGTGTTGTTCGGCAACAGCAATGTTGACATAAAAACCTGGTGAGGTTTCTTCGATCGCAGCAATGGCATCTTTTGCGATGAGATCTCGATCCTGAATGTATTCTTCTGTTTCAAGGTTAGCTGACCAATTTTTCATTTGTGTCCCTCCTACCTGAAAATGAGTTGATTAGGCAATTTGTGCTTTTGCATCGTTATACAATGCTGCCATACCGCCATATAAAGCAAAGAAAAAACTGTCTGGTGCATCGAGTGAAAAAGAGGTGTAAATGCGTGGATCCATACCTAGGCGCCATTCGAAAAGTTTTGCACTATCATAAGCATAAAAACAAAAACTGGTGTAATCAAACGCAGGCATTTTTTCGAAAATCGTAATGATGTCTTTTGCGTATACATCAACATGATGAGATGCCTCTTCAATCATATCTGCTGCGTCTTGAAGCGTTACACCAATGCGAATACCTTTTTCTCCTACTTGTGCAATCGTGGCCATAATGTCCTCCTGTTTTCTTGCTTCGTTCTAAGATTAACTCTACGCCACGTGGTATACCTTTACTATGTTCTAGATCACACTTTAGTGTACCAGCGTGCGAAATAGCAATTCCGACATTCGCCGTGGCAAGAGCAGGGGCGTCATTAACCCCATCGCCGACCATCGCCACGAGTGAACCTTTCGTTTGCAATTGCTTAATAATAGCCACCTTATCACTTGGCATTAATTCGGCGTAGACTTCATCGATGCCTAGCTGCGCTGCCACTGCTTTTGCTGTCGGCTCATTGTCACCTGTTACCATGATTACTTTTTGTACGCCAACCTGCCGTAAGTTTTTGACTAAACTCCATGCCTCGTTGCGAACAACGTCTGCGATTGAAAACATGGCGAGTAAACAATGCTCATCGGCCATCATGACAACGGTATGACCTTGCTGCTGTTCGGCTAGCAACATTTCTCTTTGTGTGTCGTCTAATGAAATTTGATGGCCCGTGAGCAATCTTTCGTTGCCAAGTAGCAACATTTGTCCGGCGATGCTTGCCATGATCCCTTGCCCAGGTATTGCGACAAATGTTTCAGGCAAAATGTTCTTGTAAGAATTTTGTTTTTGTGCTTCCTTAACAATGGCTTTGGCTAGATGATGTTCTGATTGAAACTCCGCCTGTGCGGCAAGCTTAAGTAATGCATCAGCCTGACCTACAAAGGAGTGAATTCTCGTGACTTCTGGCTCTCCAAGGGTTAATGTACCGGTTTTATCAAGTAAGATGGTGTGTACTTTGTACATCTTCTCTAAATATTCTCCGCCTTTGATTAAGATGCCATGTCGTGCACCATTACCTATGCCTGCCACAATTGATACAGGAGCGGATATAATCAGGGCGCCTGGGCAGGCAATCACGAGCAACGTTAACGATAGCGTGATATCTCTTGTCATAGCGTAAGCGATGACAGAAAGTAGGATAATGGCTGGTGTGTAGTATCGTGAAAAGTGTTCAAGAAATCGCTCTGTTGGCGCTTTGTTCTCTTGAGCCTCCTCCACTAATTCGATAATACGGCTAAACGTTGTATCACTACCCACCTTTTCAGCAATAATTCGCAAATAGCCAGATTCCAGTATAGTTCCGCTAAATACCGTATCATCAAGCCGTCTATGCACAGGTAAGGATTCACCTGTGATTGACGACTGATTCACAGAGGCTTCTCCTGAAGTCACAGTACCGTCTACAGGGATGCGTTCGCCTGGGCGAACTAGCACGACATCACCTTTTAGGACTTCCTTGGGTGATAGGTGCAATTCGATGCCATTGCGTAAAACGGTAGCTTGTGTAGGTGCAAGCAAGGATAAACTTTGTAAAGATGCGCGTGTCTTTTCCAGTGTACGAGACTCAAGGTAAGCACCAAATCCAAAGAGGAATCCTACGGCAGCAGCTTCCCAATCGTCTCCAATCAGGATGGCACCGCCCATCGCAATGGAGACTAAAAGTTCGATGCTCATCATACGGTAACGTAGTGCCTGCAGTGCATGCCATACGATTGGGTAGCCAGCAATACATGCTGATAGGATCATCAGATCCTTTGCGATATCCTGTTGTACGTGTGTGACGTTGAGTAGTAATCCAATGGCTATCAAAAGGGCGGAGACAATCAATAATCGTTGCTTTTGATGGCGCATCATAGCACATGATATCCTAGTCGATCAATTGTTGCGGCTATAATCGACTCGTTTGTCAAGGTTTCATCAAACGAAGTTTTAACTTTCGCCGTAGTAAAGAGGACTTGAACAGTACTTACTCCCGGTAGACGACTTACAGCAACTTCGATTTTTTTTACGCAACTCGGACAAGACATGCCCTCTGTACGAAATGTAACATTTTTCATGTTGTTCAACCCTTTCTGTGTGTGTTTACGATAACCACAATACTTTTTATGCCATGAAAAAACTTTGATTGAAATCATATTTTTGGTGATTGCGCTTGATTTGTGATTCGGATCACTAAGACTGTATTAAAAATGAACTAGAATGCACTCGTGCTACTAGCGTGGGAAGGGAATGCAGATAATGACAACATCAAGTGATTTTACGTTTGCGGATATGCGCAAGATTAAGCGAAAGACTTTGGGGGATGTTGTGCCTTTGGAGTTATTTCGTTCGATTCGATTAATTGGTATGTATCAAGGACTTCCGTTACATGGTAAAGGAACGACAGGAGTTATTGGTAAACAAATTGGACAAAGTCTGCCGGTAAATTCTGTGGATGAGTTGCTTAACCTCTTTAAAGAACTTAAAATTGGAATTCCCGCTATTGTTCGTCAAGATGCAGAACGCATGCATATAGCGATTCATGATTGTTTCTGTGAGGGGTTGCCAGTTTCTGAAGGGAAATTCGTTTGTGATCTTGAGGGTGCCATTTTCGAGGGAGCTCTTACGAAAATCTTACATAAAACAGTGACGGTTCGAGAGATCAAATGTAATGTCAATGGCGATGAGCATTGTGAGTACGAAATAAGGGGACTTAGCTAAGGGGCTAAGTCCCCTTGCTTTGTACGCTATATAAGTTGCTTAATTTGATTGACTTTGACAATCATAACCGCTCTTGCCCATGAAAAGCGAGTTTTTACTGCATCATAGCATGGGCCAGACGATTCAAAAACAGCTTTCCCCGATAGCAAATAACCCGTACCATCTCCATGTTGTCCTTGAACACCTTTCGTTGCAATGAGGAGTTGGACAACACTACCTTGTGCAACATTTTCTTCGGTAGAAAATAAGGAACCCGCAGGTATCCAAACCTCATCTTGTGCTTCGATGTGAATATAGCTATTCCATGTAGCTGCAATATGGGGACCGTCCGTTCCCATTGTGACAATACTTGCAGGACCTTCATGTGTGATAATTTCTAAGATCGTATCATTAAACAAAGCATTGCTCACTCCTTTTCTTCTTCGTTTGCATCATAGCATCGTTTTGCTTGAACCAATATGGAGAAGATCACACATAGGGGTGACTTGGGATTTTTTCTATGGTACATTAAATCAAAATATACAGACAGAAGGGAGATGACGCTGTGGGAGTGGATTCAGGGATACCTGTAGTCGATCGGGTGCGTCCGCTTGTTCGGGAGAACCTACATGCCATTGCACCGTATGTCCCGGGGCGACCGATTGCTGATGTGATGAGCGAGTATGGCTTAAAAGATGTAGTTAAACTTGCATCAAATGAAAATCCTTTTGGTCCGTCCCCCAAAGTGGTTGCGGCACTACAACATGATCTTGACGCTATTCATCGTTATCCGGATGGAGCTGCCAAAGACTTGCGAGCGGCGATTGCTACACAACATGGTTTGCAACCAGAATCTGTATTGGTTAGCAACGGTTCTGATGAAATGATTAAAATGTTGTCAGAAACATTTCTCGATCATGGTGATGAAGTCGTTGTACCGTATCCTAGTTTCGCACAGTACAGTTTTGGTGCTATGGTCATGGGAGCGACGATTGTCCAAGTACCATTACGAGAGAATCTTGAGTACGATATAGAAGCCATGGTTAAAAGTGTTTCGTCGCGGACAAAACTTGTATACCTTTGCACTCCGAACAATCCTACAGGCTCGTGGTTAACGCATGAGCAGGTTCGTTATTTTCTTGATCGTATTCCACAAAATGTAATAGTAGCTCTTGATGAAGCGTACCTTGAATATGTGACATCAACGGATCCTGTTCGATCACTCGAATTGATTCGTGAAGGTAGACCGGTGTTGTCATTGCGTACGTTTTCGAAAATTTATGGATTGGCTGGTCTGCGTTTAGGTTACGCTTTGGGCGATCCGCAACTCCTTGCTTTTGTTAATCAGGTGCGTGAACCGTTTAATGTTAATGTGCTTGCACAAACGGCAGCATTGGTAGCTTTATCTGATCAAGAGTACGTTGCTTTGATGCGGGATAAAAACGAACAGGGTCGCAAGCAGTACTATGAATCCTTAGATCAACTTGGTTTATCGTATTGTAAAACGCAAGCCAATTTTATTTTGGTTAATGTTGGAAATGGATTAGCTATTTTTGATGCTATGCAACGACTTGGTGTCATCGTGCGGGCAGGTTTCGCTGGACTTTCACAGTATGTTCGAATTTCCATCGGCACAACGAACGAGAATGCACGCTGTTTGCAGGTATTGGAAGCCGTGGTAGAGAGATAGGATGTTTAGAGATTAGAATGTATAGGGAGAGATGAATGATGGCAGAGGATCGTATTTCAGAACTGCGGTTTCAATTAGACGGAATTAACAGTGAGTTGTTGCGTACGCTGAACCGTCGAGCCGCTATTGTGCAAGAAATCGGGGAATTAAAGCAAAAGTTTGGTATGCGGTTGTATGATCCCGAACGGGAAAAGGAACAGATGGAACAATTAGTTCAAGAAAATACCGGACCTTTTTCAGATGCGACCATTCGTCACCTCTTTAAGCAAATTTTTCAAGTATCTTTAGGACTCGAAGAGGAGCAAAAAAAGTTACTGGTTAGCCGTTCACACACGAAACATGATACCGTGGTTAAAATTAAAGATCTTGAGATCGGCAATGGTAAGCCGATTATCGTCGCAGGTCCATGCTCTGTAGAGACGGAAGAGCAAATGGAAAAAGTCGGACTCAAATTACAATCGCAAGGGATTCGATTAATGCGTGGCGGAGCGTATAAGCCGCGGACATCCCCTTATGATTTTCAAGGGCTTGGCGAACCTGGTTTAAAAATGTTGAAAGAAACAGGACAGCGTTATGGTTTTGCTACTATTTCAGAGATCGTTGATCCTAAAGATGTGGAAATGGCGACGCAATATATTGATGTGATTCAAGTCGGTGCGAGAAACATGCAGAATTTCGAGCTACTAAAAGCGGTAGGCTCAGTTCGCATTCCGGTTTTACTAAAGCGCGGGTTGTCTGCAACCATTGAAGAATTGATCTACGCAGCGGAGTACATCGCATCGCGCGGCAATACGCAAATTATTTTGTGTGAACGAGGCATTCGCACGTATGAAAAGGCAACACGTAATACGTTAGATATTTCTGCTGTGCCGATCTTAAAACAGGAAACCCATTTGCCTGTTTTGGTGGACGTAACACATTCGACAGGTCGCAAAGATATTATGACACCCGTTGCCAAAGCTGCTTTAGCTGTTGGTGCCGATGGTGTCATGTTAGAAGTGCATCCAGAACCCGCGGTTGCGTTATCGGATGCTAAACAACAGATGAATTTTAATGAATTTGATGCATTTATGGGTTCTCTTCGTGAAGGTGGATTTATTCCATCCTTAGATCCTGTAGTCAAATAAATACGCTGTAGGTAAACATGTACATTAAAAAGATCAAAGTGAAATATTGGCTTTGATCTTTTTTATGTACGCCCGGCACGGGCGATCTCTATAGGGTGAAAGTCCCGAACGGGGGTTGGCGACACACCTACCGTTAGCCAAGAGCAAGGGTGTCCATCGCGAGGTGGAATCTGAAGGAAGCTG